>CATKYJ010000014.1 GCA_949840885.1 uncultured Acetatifactor sp. | reverse complement strand
AAAATAACACCGATCTTTGCCGTTGCTTATAGTATACGGCCAGAAAATAACAATTGCAAACCCAGACTTGCCCAAAAGGTTTCATTTATGGTGGTGTCAAGTGTGCAGGACATGGGAGTTTAGTTGGGTTCTTCCGCCCTGCGGTTATCCTGCCTGACAGAAAATATGAAGATGTGAAGCTGCGGAATATTCTCATGCATGAGATGACACACAAAAATAGGCATGATATTTTCATTAAGTGGCTGTTGATTTTGGCCGGGGCAGTCCACTGGTTTAATCCGCTTGTTTATTTCATGCGGCGGGAGATGAATAAAGCATGTGAATTAGCCTGTGACGAATTTGTCATAAAGGGATTTGACAGGAATGAAATGCAGCAGTATGGTGACACCTTGATCGCAGTCGCTGCCGATTCCGTCAGAAAGATACCCCTTTTAATCGCTATGTTTGAAGACAAAAAGAATCTGAAAGAGAGGTTAGGAGCCATTATGAAACATAAAAGATATTCCAAAAGAACAGTGATTGCAGCAAGTGTTATTTTAGCTACTGTTATGTGTGTTATTTTCGGAATTTGTGCATTATTCAGCGCACAAGACGGATATGCTTACATGGATAAGTATTCCCTGGAAGACAAAATGCAAATAAAAGAGAGTGAATTGGGAAGAGCCTTATATCATTATGATAAAGAGAATATTGATTCGGCAATTGTGCATTTACAGTATTCAGATGATGGCGAAATCACCAGGGTCTATACCTATATTACAGGCCGGGAAAAAAATCCCGATTCTGAAATGCTGAGCGGAATCATAGCTTTTGTATCTGAAACTCTTGGCTTGGACATCCCAAATATCCGGCTGGATTATATAGATGCCGAAACATTGACTTTGAGGGCAAGAGTGGGGGAATGAGCCTTAAAAATTTCCGCTGCCGTTGCTTCGCATGACAACGAGTACATTGGGTGCAAATACAACATTGTATTTCAGGGAAATGTATATTATAATGATAGAAAAGTAAGAGTTGAAAGCAGTAAGCAGTTATTGCGGGACGCAGAAGACAAGACTGCGCAGGACAGGATAGAAAGGAGAGTTCAGTATGCGTTTTTTCATTGACACGGCAAAGGTGGAGGATATCAGAAAGGCAAATGACATGGGTGTCATCTGCGGCGTCACCACAAATCCCTCCCTGATCGCAAAGGAGGGCAGGGTATTCAGTGAGGTCATTGCGGAGATTGCATCCATTGTGGACGGGCCTATCAGCGGCGAGGTAAAGGCCACTACTGAGGACGCCCAGGGCATGATCCGGGAGGGCAGGGAGATCGCTGTCATTCATCCCAATATGGTGGTAAAGATTCCCATGACCGTGGAGGGCTTAAAGGCCTGCAAGGCATTGTCCAACGAGGGCATCAAGGTAAATATGACATTGATCTTCACGGCGAATCAGGCGCTTTTAGCCGCAAGGGCCGGAGCCGCTTTCGTCTCCCCTTTCCTGGGACGCCTGGACGACATCAGCCAGAGGGGCGTGGACCTGATCCGGGAGATCGCGGATATCTTTTCCGTCACTGACTTAGAGACCCAGATCATTGCCGCCAGCGTGCGCAACCCGGTTCATGTCACCGACTGCGCTCTGGCCGGGGCGGATATCGCCACCGTGCCCTACGGCGTCATCGAGCAGATGGTGAAGCATCCGCTGACGGACGCGGGAATCGCCAAGTTCCAGGCGGATTACAGAGCTGTATTCGGAGAGTGAGGAACACAAATAGAAAGCTGCCATGGCTTTGCGTTTCGCATTGCCATGGCAGCCTCTTGTCTCTAAGCCATTACCGGCTCAGGGAACCTTATTTCATCTGCTCTTCCTGCTTCTTGATCATACGACGTACCATCTCGCCGCCGATAGAACCGGCCTCACGGGAAGTCAGGTCGCCGTTGTAACCCTCTTTCAGGTTTACACCCAGCTCGGAAGCAACCTCGGTCTTGAAACGATCCATAGCTGCCTTTGCTTCGGGTACCTCTACTCTGTTTGTCTTAGATCCGGACATGTTTTTCACCTCCAATGTTGTATCTTTTCTTTTATCTATCTTCAAGATAAGTGCCGCCCGCACTTATCCTGAAGTTCAGAAGTAAGTGTTTCGCTGCGACTTATCTTGGTCTTAGTATGACCTGGCGGAAAGAAAATATGTTGGAAAGATTTGGGGATTAAGCGGCAGAAAGAACAAAGGCGCAAACCCGGCGCAAAGATTCCCGAATCGATTGCATTTACCGATCATTTGTGTTAGAATCGAAATATTCGTACATGCTTATAAGAAGCAGCGCAGAGAACGCGGCACCGTTTATGATTTTATGCTGTAGGAAAGAAAAGCGCCGGGCTGGTGCCGGGCCGGCTGTATGGGGGTCATATGTTACACAATATTATTTCCGGAGGGCATACCTCTATGCTTGCCTTGTGCGGCATCTTGTTTGCATTTATCGTCACAGTGTTTGCCACGGCAAAGTTTTCCGGGTATCTGCCAAAGGACGCAGGCCGGGAATTTGCCGTTGACGGCAAGCTTTCGGCGGGAAAGCCCAGAGGGGCGGGAATCATCTTTGTCCTGGCCTTTGCGGCCGCGGCGCTTCTCTTTGTCCCTGTGAAAGCGGAACTTGTCATATACCTGGTCCTGCTGGTCATCAGCATGCTCACGGGCTTTTTGGACGATGCGTCGGACAAGCCCTGGGGGGAGCTGAAGAAAGGGCTGCTGGATCTGTGCGTGTCCGTGCTGGTGGCCATGACGTTTCTTCATTATAATGACAATACCATCCGGCTGGCCCTGTTCCACCAGGAGCTGGTGATTCCGAAAGTTTTGTTCGGCATTCTGATCGTGGCGCTGGTATGGACCTCCGTAAACGTGACCAACTGCGCTGACGGTGTGGACGGGCTGTCGGGGACGCTGACCATTATTACCATTATGAGCTTTTACCTGGTGGACCGGATTCTGGGGACGGGGGAGGACTTTTCTTTCCTGATCCTTTTGTTCGCCGCATGCATATTGGGGTACCTGTGGTACAATGCCACGCCCAGCAGGCTTCTGATGGGGGATGCGGGTTCCAGGGCCATGGGCCTGTTTATCAGCATCGCCGCCCTGAAAAGCGGCAGTCCCGTGCTCTATATCCCGGTTGCCTTTGTCCTCATGCTGGACGGCGGGCTGGGACTTGTAAAGGTAGGCCTGATCCGGGTCTTTCACATCCGTATCCTGAAAAAGGTGCGCACGCCCCTCCACGATCAGGTCCGCAAGGTGTGGGGCTGGTCCAACACCCAGACCGTATTCCGCTTTGCCATCATCCAGATCATTCTGGCCGTGGCGGTGGTATACGGAATCGGACTGTAGATCCCAGCGGCATTGCGGAAAGGAAGCCAGGAAAAACATGAATGTGTGAACGTCCCTGTCAGCAGGCTGACCGGCTATGATTGAGAAAAGAGAAAGACATGGGATTGAAAGATAGGAAGTATAAGCACATTTCTGCGATACAGATATAGAACCAAAATAGAGGTAAAATTATTATGTACGACCAATTGACACCCAGCGATATCAAGAAAATGGAAGAGGAAATCGAGCACCGCAAGCTTGTGGTGCGGCCCAAGGCTTTGGAGGACGTAAAGGAGGCCAGAGCCCAGGGAGATTTAAGCGAGAACTTCGAGTACTACGCGGCAAAAAAGTACAAGAACCAGAACGAGAGCCGCATCCGCTATCTGGAGCGTATGATCAAGACCGCCAGGGTCATCTCCGAGGATTCCGCCGCGGACGAGGTGGGCATTAACAATACGGTTACCGTGGAGTTCTTAGAGGACGGACTGGAAGAGACATTCAAGATCGTCACCACCGTCAGAGGGAATTCCCTGGAGAACCTGATCAGCAATGAAAGCCCCCTGGGCAAAGCGCTTCTGGGGAAAAAAGAGGGAGACACGGCCCATGTGCAGGTAAACGCTGCCACCGGCTATGATGTAAGAATTGTCAGTATCGAAAAAACCGTCGACGACGGCAGTGATAAGATTAGGAGCTTTTAAATGAATAAAAAATATCTCTTGTTTGACCTGGACGGAACCCTTACAGACCCTAAGATCGGTATCTGCACCTGCGTTCAGTACGCGCTCTCTTCCTTTGGAATCGAAGAGCCTGACCTGGACAAGCTGGAACCCTTTATCGGGCCCCCCTTAAAGGACAGCTTCATGAAGTACTACAACTTTGACGATGCCCGGGCGGAGGCTGCCATTGAAAAGTACAGGGAGCGGTTCCGGGACATCGGCATTTTCGAGAACAAGCTCTACGGCGGCATTCCGGAGATGCTCAATGCCCTGAATTCCCAGGGAATGTACATGGCGGTGGCCTCCAGCAAGCCCACGGAATTCGTCCGGCGGATTCTGGAGCATTTCAACATTGCGAAATATTTCAAGGTCGTAGTCGGAAGCGAGATGGACGGCACCAGGGTGAACAAGGAAGAGGTCATCCAGGAGGCGTTAAAACAGCTGTTCGGCAACTGGCCCGTGGAGAAGACGAAAGTTTACATGATCGGAGACCGCAGCTTTGACGTGGAGGGCGCCCGAAAGGTGGGCGTGGAATGCGTGGGCGTTACATACGGCTACGGCAGCATGGAAGAGCTTCGTGAGGCGAAATGCGACTATATCGTCCGCTCCGTGGAGGAGCTGCAGAAATTCCTGCTGCGGGGGACGCAGAAGCCGGAGCGGACCACCATGTCCCAGCGAATCTGGCAGATGGTGCTTCCCTTTTTGATATTCATTCTGGCCAGGAATATTGCCATGAACGTAGGCGCCATTCTGTTAGCCAACATCGGGAACACTCTGCCCAACAGTGACTTCCTCTTCGTGCGAAACGCCCAGGGAGAGCTGGTAAGCCTCACCGGGAACGGCGCTGTGCTGCTCACTGCCTTTTCCTTTTTGGTAGGAGGGTTCTCTGTCTGGAATATAGCGAAAAAGACCCTGGCCAAGACGGCGGAGGACATGAAGCTTCTGCACATTAAGGCGGAACCGCCCCGAAACTACGCTCTCCTGGCAGGCGCTACGGCAGGGCTTGCCCTGGGGCTGAACGTGCTGCTTTTGCTGGTCAGCGTCGTAGAGAATTCGGACAGCTATCAGCAGGTGGCCCAGGACCAGTATGCGGCGTGGTTCCCCTTAGGGCTGATCTGCTTCGGCCTCATTGCGCCCATTGCGGAGGAGCTGGTGTTTAGGGGCGTGGTCTTCGGCTGTGTCAGGCGCTATATGAAACTGTCCGCCGCCATGCTGGTCTCCGCAGTGCTGTTTGCCCTCTACCACGGGAATTCCGTGCAGGGGCTCTACGGGGCCGTGATGGGTTTCCTGATGGCCTATGCATATGAGTATTTCGGAGATTTCCGGATGGCTGTGGCAGTGCATATCCTGGCCAATGTGCTGAGCTATGTGCTCAGCTTCATACCGGCAGTCTCCGGGCTGGTGAACTGGCCCGTATGCCTGGTGAGCCTTGCCATCGGGGGAGCATGCGCGTGGATGCTGCACAAGCAGAAGAAGATTTTTTAACCGTGACGAAAAAAGACGCAATGGAGCGCAGGGAGCGCGCTGTTGCGTCTTTTTTTGTGTGCAGGGGTCGGAGGATTCCCGGACCGGGCGGCCCTCAGTCCTGATAGAGCTCCATTAAAATATTCTGGGGATAGTCCCCGAATTTCTCCCCGAACAGATTGAACCCTCCGCAGAATTCCGCGTTCTCCTTGACCTCCAGCTTCAGACGGATATTTTCCGCCTGCATCAGTCCCAGGGAGGAGAGGTTCTCTCCGGAAGTCAGGGACTTGTCGATATAGCAGCCGTGGGAGGTGATCTCCACGGTGCGCAGCAGTCCGTACTGGGTGGAGGAGGGGTTCCACCAGCCGGGGTTGAGCTTGCCGGGCCGGCCTCCGTAATCCCCTGTGGAGTGCAGGATGCCGATCTCATGGCCGTTGATGCTTACGGTAATGTCCGAGGGCCAGTCATTGTTGTAGCCCAAGGCCTCGGAGCAGATCTCAAAGGAAAAACGGATGCGGCTCACGGGATTTGCCGCCAGGAACCCGTTGGAGAAGCGGTACTCCAGAAAACCCATGCTGAGCCAGATCAGCTGGGCCTTGAAGCGGTCCGGGCTGGTGAATACGCTCAGGGTATCCTCATATCCGATGTCCCCCTGTACGCTGGAGGCCATGCCGCAGGAGGGGACCGCTCTGTAGTCAAAATAGCATCCCACGGGCATGGATTCCCGGTAGAGGCATTCGGGCTTGTCGCCTGAGACAGAGGGGAAGATCTGGACGGAGAACATATCCGTCTGGAGCCCGCAGAGCCTCTGGGAGCCCTTGGAGCCCGGGATGGTCTGGGTGAAGATTAGCCCGGCGGCCTCCAGATTCTTGATGTACAGAGCCGCGCTGGATAAGGGGATGCCGAATTCCTCTGCCACATCCGTGATGATGGCAGGCTTTTTTGCCAGAAAATTCAATACGTCCAGGCGGATGGGGGAGGAGAGTGCCTTGCAAATGTTGATGATCTTCTCCTTGTCGTCCAGTGTCAGTGCCAGATTCTGCTTCATAGATCGTGCCTCTGCTTTTTCCATATTTTATGTCTTTTAAAGGAACATACTGCAATTATATCTATTTTTCCAATATATTGCAATGCATTTTTTGGATTAATACACGGATTATGTTTTTAAACACTGCTTTTGCCCGGATTCCGCTGGAAACAGCCAAAGGCCACGGAGATTAACTTTATAAAAAATGCACATAAAACTCCTTTAAAACATAATATATATAGAAAAGGAGCCGAGAAATTTGTGAAAATCTGCCAAAATTCAAAATAACCCCCAAATTATATTGACATTGTGACCTAGTAGAGTTACTATCAATACATAGATTGTGTATATAAAAATAAATACATAAAATGTAAAGATAAAAAACACAGATAAAGGAGTGCACCATGCAGAAAAATTATCCAAGGCCGCAGTTATGCAGGGAAAACTGGAAAGACTTAAACGGAAAGTGGCGTTTTCTTTTTGACGACGAGGACAGGGGCGAAAGCGAGAACTGGTATGAAAGCGCATTTACGGACTATCGGGACATCCGGGTTCCCTTTACCTATGAGACCCAGGCCAGCACCATCGGGGACGGCGGACTGCATCCGGTGGTCTGGTACCAGAGAGACGTGGAGTGGGAGCCCTCCGGGAGACGGACCCTGCTGCATTTCGAGGGCGTGGATTACGAGGCGAAAGTCTGGGTCAACGGAAAATGTGCCGGCAGCCACACAGGGGGCTACGCCAGATTCTCCATGGATGTCACCGGGTATCTGGTCTCCGGGAAGAATACGGTCACGGTCCGGGTCCGGGACAGTGACAGCTGCGTCCAGCCCAGGGGAAAGCAGAGATGGAAAGGGGAGAATTTCGGCTGCTGGTATGTGCAGACCACGGGTATCTGGAAGACGGTCTGGATGGAGGAGGTGCCGATGCACTTCATAGAGAGCATCAAGCTGACGCCGGACATTGACAGAGCCAGTGCGGTATTTTCGGTGACGCTGAATGAGAAGCCGGAAGCGCCCCTGGAACTAAGCTGTAATATCCTGTATCAGGGCAGATGCGTCTCCCGCCAGCGGGTTTGTGCGGATGCGCGGTTCGTGACCTTTGAACAGCCGGTGTGCAACATGGAGGAGCCCTGGCAGGTGGAATACTGGAGCCCGGCCCATCCGGCCCTCTACGATGTGGAGCTGACGCTGGACGACGGCAGGCAGCAGGACCGGGTGGACAGCTACTTCGGCATGCGCAGGATCTCCGCGGAGGGCGGCAGAGTGCTCTTAAACAACCGCCCCTTTTACCAGAGGCTGATTTTGGACCAGGGCTACTGGAGGGAATCCGGGCTGACGCCGCCCTCGGAGGAGGCTCTGATTAAGGACATCGACCTGATCCTGGAGGCGGGCTATAACGGCCTGCGCAAGCATGAGAAAGTAGAGGACGAGAGGTTCCTGTACTGGTGCGACGTGAAAGGACTTGTGGTGTGGTGTGAGATGCCGTCTCAGTATACATGCCACGACGAGGCCATGGAGACCTATGCCAGACAGTGGATGGAGATAGTAAGACAAAATTATAATCATCCCTGCGTCATCACATGGACTGCTTTCAACGAGAGCTGGGGCATTGAGAGAGTGTATACGGACAAGGTCCAGCAGAAATTCACAGAGGCCGTCTACCATCTGACCAAGTCCTTTGACGCCATGAGGCCTGTCATTGTAAACGACGGGTGGGAGCACACGGTGTCGGATATCCTGACCCTCCACGACTACGAGGAGGACGCCGGAGCTTTCAGGGAAAGGTATGGGGACATGCAGGCCATCGTGGAGAACCGGATCCCCTTTAACAGGGACAGATATGCTTTTGCAAAGGGATTTGCCTACAGGGGACAGCCCATTCTCCTGAGCGAGTACGGCGGCATCGCTTTCTCCACAGAGGAGGGATGGGGCTACGGAAAGCAGGTGGAATCCCAGGAGGCTTTCCTGAAGCGCTTCGGGGAAATCCTCAGGGCCATTAAGGAGACGGCCGGTTTCGCGGGCTTCTGCTATACGCAGGTGACGGATGTCCAGCAGGAGGTCAACGGCCTCTACACCATGGAGCGGGAGCCGAAAGTGGACATGGACGAAATCAGAAAAATCAATCTGCTGTAGGAACCATGCGGGGAAGGAGATACCATGAGGAGAGGAAGAAAATGGATTATGTCACATAAAGCGGTATTGCTGCTGTCTGCTGCGCTGCTATGTATGGCTGTGTTTTTCTTCATTTCAGGCGGGAGGCGGGACGGACAGGAGACGGATCTGCAGCAGGCGATGACGGATATGGAGGCGCTTCTGCTTTCCCAGAATGGCATCCATGAGGACAATTACAAAAAATACATTGCCGGCTGCGGGCAGCAGATCTATACGGGTGAGGAGCTTTGCTTTGACTTAAGCGCCGCGCCTGCGGAGGAGCGGAGAGCAGGGCCCGGGGAGGAGATGGAGTTCCGGCTTCGGGTAGACCAGGCCGGCCTGTACAGGATAGGGTTTCGCTATCAGTGCACAGGGGACAACATTCTCCAGACCAGCATGGCGCTTGCGTGCAACGGAGCGTATCCCTATGAGGAGCTGCAGCGGCTGTTCTTCCCGGATACATGGGTGTCGGGAGCAAAGCAGTACGACCGGTACGGGAACGAGTGCATCGCCATGCCCCGGAGGAGTCCGGAGTGGAGCTTTACATGGATGCGGGATCTGTCCTTTTTGCAGAATGAGCCGCTGATGGTATATCTGGAACAGGGGGAGAATCTCTTTACGCTCAGTGCCAATGAGGGCAGCGTCCTGATTGAAGAGGTGGTGCTGGCGTCTCCGGAAAGTCCGGCGCAGGACGGGGAACAGGAGGCGTCTGGCAATGCCTGCATCGAGATTCAGGCGGAGGATTTTCAATGGCGCAACTCCCCCAACATCCGCACGGAGAGCTCTTTCAACCCTGACGTCACTCCCTGCGACGGGACCCTGAAGATACAGAATGTGATCGAGGAGGCCTCATTCCGGATCGGAGGCACCAGCGTGTCCTACGAGGTGGAGGTGGACACAGAAGGGTACTATTACCTTGCCTTTGACTATCAGCAGAGCTCCAAATCCAACTTTACGGTGTACCGGAATCTCTATATCGACGGAGCGATCCCCTCGGCATCCTACGAGAATATCGACTTTCCCTATACCAATGCCTATGAGAGGAAGCGGGTGGAGGTGCCGGTGTACCTGACGGCCGGGAGCCATGAGCTGACTCTGGAGGTGTCCCTGGCGCCCTACGGGGACGCGGTGGCCATACTGGACTCAATCGTGGCCAAGATCAATGACATGGCCCTGTCCGTGAACAAGATAACGGGAGGCAATACCAGCAAATACAGGGATTTCAACCTGGAGGAGTACGATTTGGACATTGCCCGGAATCTGAGCGCCTGGGCGGATACCATCGAACAGGTGTACCGGATTCTGGCGCGGGCAGACCGGTTCGGGGAGAAGAACGGGGAGATCAAGCTGCTGGACACGGCGGTGGTATCTCTGCGGGAGCTGGCAGCCAAGCCCAATGAGCTGCCCTGGAATATTAACCGTTTTTCCTACGGGGACAGCTCGGTGCGCCAGTATCTCACCACCGTGTCGGAGAATCTGAGTATGGGAGGCTGCTCCTTTGATAAAATCTATCTCTATCAGAGGGACGCCGCGCTCCCCGAACAGAGTGGATTCTTTCGGAAGCTGGCTCTGCGGGCCCGGCATTTCATCGCGTCCTTTACCCAGGACGACTACGCGCCGGGCTACGAATCCTCGGATACCCTGGAAATCTGGGTGAACCGGCCCAGGCAGTATCTGGAGATGATCCAGAGGATGGCGGATACGGACTTTACGGAGCGCACGGGCATCAAGGTGAACCTGTCCATTGTGCCTGACCAGCAGAAGCTGATCCTGGCCAATGCCTCCGGGAAAGCGCCGGACGGCGCCATCGGCATCAGCGCGGGATATGTGTACGATCTGGCCGTGAGAAAGGCCCTGGCGGACTTGAGGCAGTTTGAGGATTTCAGGGAGGTGGGTAGGCGCTTTGCCCCGGGCATGCTGATACCCGGCGTATGCGATGAGGGAATCTATGCCATCCCGGAGACATTTAACTTTTATGTGCTGTTCTACCGCACGGATATATTTGAAAAGCTGAACTTCACCGTGCCGGACAATATGGACCAGGTCAGAGATCTCCTGCCGGAGTTAAACCGGATGGGACTGGGGTTCAACACCCATGTGGCCAATCTGCCCACCAAGACCTTTGCCGCCACGGCGCCTTTCGTATTCCAGAGCGGCGGCAGCCTCTACGAGGAGGGCTCCATGACCTGCAGGCTGGACTCGCCTGAGGTGATAGAGGGATTCCGGTATCTTACGGAGAATTTCACGGTCTATGACATGGATTACGAAATTCTGAGCTTTTACCAGTCATTCCGGGACGGCCGTACCCCTGTGGGCGTGTCCAACTACGGGACCTACAATCTCCTGACCAATGCGGCGCCGGAGCTGAACGGCTGCTGGGACATTGCGCTGTACCCGGGACTGGTGCAGGAGGACGGAAGCGTAGACCGCTCCACCTCCGGGGCTGCGGAGAGCTGCGTGGTCTTTGAGGCCTCGGCGCAGAAGCAGGCTGCATGGGAATTCATCAGCTGGTGGATGTCCGATGAGGTACAGACGGAATTCTCCTTTATGCTCCAGGCAACGCTGGGGAACGAGTACATGTGGAACTCCGCGAACCTGAACGCCATAGCGGCAGCGCCCTGGAGCACTGATCACAAGGAAATAATCATGGAGCAGCTTAGCTGGACCAACGAGATGCCTCCGGTGCCCGGAAACTATATCGTGGAGCGGGAAATGGGAAATGTGCTGGTCAATGTGGTGACGTCCAATGTAAATCTGCGGACCGCCATTGACGACGCTCAGAAGCGCATCAATGCGGAGCTTCTGCGCAAACTGGAGGAATTCGGTTATATCGACAGCCAGGGGAACCGGAAGAGAGAGCTGGTCATACCGGACAAAGAGACGATTGAGGGGTGGTTGGAATGAAGAAAAGGAGATTCAGGGTAAACGCTGCCGTATGGTTTCTGCTTCCTTATTTATTGATGTTCGTCACCTTCATCGTGATACCGGTGCTTGCGGCAATGGTTCTAAGCTTTACCAACTACGATGCGGTGCAGACGCCGAAGCCGGCGGGGTTCCTCAATTACATCAATCTGCTGACCCAGGACGAGATCTTCATGCAGTACGTTCTGCCGAATACCTGTGTGTTCGCTTTCATCGTGGGACCGGTGGGATATATGCTTTCCTTTCTGCTGGCCTGGATGCTGGCACAGATCGGCAAAGTGCCGAGGACCATACTGGCGCTTCTGATCTACTCGCCCTCCATGACCTCCGGGGTGGCGATGGCGGTGGTCTGGAAGATCATTTTTGCCGGAGACCAGATGGGCTATGTGAATTCCCTGCTGATGAACCTGGGCATCACAAACCAGCCGATTCTGTTTACCTCCGACGCGAAATTCCTGCTGCCCATCATGATCGTGGTATCTCTGTGGAGCAGCATGGGCGTGGGCTTTCTGGCCATCCTGGCAGGAATCCTGAACATTAATCCGGAGTATTATGAGGCGGCTGCCATAGACGGGATACGCAACAGATTCCAGGAGATTTTCTATATCACCATTCCCCAGATGAAGCCTCAGATGATGTTTGCGGCGGTGATGGCGGTGGTGAACACTTTTTCCGCCGGGGCCATAGGCGTGCAGTTAAGCGGCTCCAACCCCACGCCGGCCTACGCGGGGCAGCTGATCGTGAACCACATTGAGGACTACGGCTTCATCCGTTATGAGATGGGGTATGCGTCGGCGATTTCGGTGGCGCTGCTTGCGGGCGTCTACACCATTTCCAGAGTGGCCGGCAGGGTATTTCGAGAGGATTAAAGGAGGTATACAGCATGAGGGTAAAGGGCGATAGGGTAAGGATTGTCTGTCTGTGCGCGGTTTTCCTGTGCCTCCTGGGCTGTCCCGCAAGGGCCGCTGCCCAGGGAGCCCCCTACACATCTCTCACCATAGACAAGGACGGATATCCCGTGCGGACCGTGGACGGTTACATCCCGGGAGGGGTCTGGGACAAGATCGGAGAGGAGCAGCTGAGGAAGCCCTCGGATCTCTTCATCTCCCCGGAGAACGAGATGTATATCGCCGACACGGGGAATAAGAGAATTTTGGTATGCAGCCTGGAGGGGGAATACCTCAGGGAAATCACCCAGGGGCTGGAAGAGCCTGCGGGGGTGTTTGTGACAGAGGAGGGCCTGGTCTATGTGGCGGATACAAAGGCCAGGAAGATACTGGTGTTTGACAGAGCGGGCGCCTTGATTAAGGAATTCGGCACGCCGGTCAGCCCCCTGTTCGGCAAATCCGCCCAGTACGCGCCCACCAAACTGGTAGTAAACCGCTCCGGCACCATATATGCGCTGTCGGAGGGCAATGCGGAGGGAATACTGACCATATCCGACTACGGGGATTTCTACGGATATTTCGGCGCCAACGAGACCTATATGTCGCTGGCCAACCGCATCCGGCGTGCCCTGTTCACCGAGGAACAGCGAAAGAGCATGCAAAAAAGCGTCCCGCCCTCTGCCTGCAACATTGACATGGACGACACGGGCCTGATCTACACCGTGACCCAGGGGGCGGAGGGGGACGGCCTGAAGAAATTCAACATGGCCGGGAACAATATGTTCGGCCGGATTCCCGTGGACACTCTGGTGACGGATGTGGCGGTGGGAAGCATCGACAATATCTTCGCAGTGTCCAAACAGGGATATATCTACGAATACACCAGGGACGGAGAGCTGCTGTTCCACTTCGGCGGCACTGACGACGGCAACAACAGGATGGGCCTGTTCATCACGGCCCAGGCCATAGAGGCAGACGCGCTAAACCGCCTGTATGTGCTGGATTCCGGGAGAGGAGATATCACTGTCTTCAAACCAACGGAATATGCGGACACCGTCCACCAAGCGCTGGCGCTGTACCAGGAGGGACTTTACACCGAGAGCAGGGAACCCTGGGAGAGTGTGTTAAAGCGAAACGGCCTGTTCGACTACGCCTATCGCGGCATTGCCCAGGCCCAGTACAAGCTGGAGGACTACGGCGGCGCCATGGAGGCGGCCAGGCTGGGAGGAGCGGTGGACACATACTCCAGCGCATTCTGGCAGATTCGGAACCGGTGGCTTCGGGAACACATCGTGGCAGTGTTCTGGATCCTGATCGGACTGGTCTGTCTGGCAAAGGTATGGCGCACATGGGGAGACAGGATCCCGGGGATTCGCCGGGTCCGGGCAGGGCTGCGGTATCTGTCCCGGACCAGAGGCATCAGGGAGCTTGGATTTCTCAGATACGTGATCAGGAATCCGGCGGATGCTTTCTACGGCATCAAGCATGAGGGAAAGGTGTCCGCGGCCACGGCCACAGTGGTGTATTTGCTGTTCTTCCTGCTGTTCGTGGCGGGCAAATACGGCAGCGGCTTCCTGTTTAAGACAGTGCCGGACGGACAGTATGACATCGGGGGAGATATGGTACGGACGCTGGGCGTCATGGCTTTGTTCGTGATCTGCAGCCACATGATCTGCTCCATCCGGGACGGAGAGGCCACATTGAAGCAGAATTACTGCGCTTTCATATACTGCTTCATGCCTTATCTGTTTCTGAAGCCGGCGGCATTGGCGCTGAGCCATGTGCTCACCTACAATGAAAGCTTCCTCATCGGCATGCTGAACTTTATCATGGTGGCCGGGACGGGGATTCTCATCTATTTCTGCGTCAAGGAGATACAATGCTATACCTACAGGGAGACTTTCATCAGCATCTTCCTGACACTGTTCACCATGCTGATCGTGGCTGCGGCAGGCTTTATCCTGTTTGCGCTGATGCGGCAGGTGGGGGATTTCGTCATAGGGATTTATAAGGAGGTGTACTACCGTGGCAGATAGAGGATACAGGGTCCTGTGGGCAATGACGGCGGCTGCATTCTGTTTTTTCGCCGTACCCGTTTGCGCCCGGGCCGGCGAGTCGGAAAGCGTACACCAGATCGTGGCCGGGGACAGGCGGGACATGGGAAATGACAGGTATCGGCTGCTTTTGGACGAGGAGACTCTGGGCATTGCGGTTCTGGACAGGGAGTCCGGGGAGAGCTGGGAGAGCGTAGTGGGGTACACGGAGGGCAACGACATCTGGACGGGCCTGTGCAACTCCGGAATCACCTTGGAATTCTATCAGGGAGGCTCCACGATTCCGGTATCCGTGTCGGTCTACCATGAAAAACCGGATACGGAAATACAGTATTATGACGACGGATTTGACGCCAATCTGCACTATGAAGCTTACGATTTCCGCATGCAGCTTCAGGTTCGGATCCGGGAGGACGGGCTGAGCGTCTTTGTCCCCGGGGAATCCATTGAAGAGGGGGAGGAGTATCTGCTGGGCGCGGTCTGGCTCTATCCTATGCTGGGAGCCAGCGCGCCCGGGGAAGAGGAGGGGTATATGGTCATCCCCGAGGGCGTGGGCGCGGCCATTGATCTGGCGGACAATCACGGGAAGTTCAAGACCCCTTACACCAAGCGGATTTACGGCGGCAACGCAGGCATAGATCCCGTTGCCGCCAGCCGGTACAATGTGCCCGTGGTGACCCAGCCCGAGAGCATATCCATGCCCGTGTGGGGGATGGTGTACACCGAAAAGCAGAGGGGCTTTTTGGGAATCATCACGGACGGAGATTATAACGCGCAGCTTTTTGCATATCCCAACGGGGTGACCACGCCCTACAACTGGGTCGGCGCCAAATTCCTGGTCCGGGAGATCTACACCCGTCAGACAGCCAAATCCAGCGGCGTCCCTGCCGTGGAGAGCAGAGGGGACATCCGGGACATGGGCCTGCGGTATCTGTTTGTGGACGGGGAGCAGGCGGACTACGGGGGGCTGGCAAAGGCGTACCAAGCTTATCTGGCAGAACAGGGGACGCTTAGCAGGCAGGAGGACAGGTTTCGGATCAAGCTGGACTTTCTGGGGGCGGATTCCAGGAAGTGGTTTGTCTTCCATCAATTGGTGCCCATGACTACCCTGGAGCACATGGACGAGATCCTGGAGGAGCTGGAGCGTCTGGGAGTCCGGGATGTGATGCCTGTGTATTTCGGATGGCAGAGAGACGGGGCCACCAGGGCCCTTGGAAGCGGCGACTTCAGAATCGATCCCGTCCTGGGCTCCTCAGGGGAGCTGGAGCGGCTGATGGAAAAATGGGAGGAGAGAGGAAAGGGACTTGTCTTACAGCAGGATTTTCTGCTGGCGTGCCCGGACAGGCTCTACAATACCTCCACGGATATCGTCAAATCCGTGAGCCAGATTTTGGTGGAGATCCCTACCAACCAGAAGCTGTTCAAGACCATGTACTATATGACGCCGGGCAGAACGGCCCGGATGATGGAACGCTTTACGAAACAGTACGCGGATACGGTCCTGTCCCATGTAAGCATAGAGGGCGTGACGGACAATCTGTATTCCTACTATTCCTCCGGTGTGACCTACACCAGAGGGGAATGCGCCGCGCAGCAGACCGAGGCCTTGGGGGAGCTTGGCTTTGCGCGGATCGGAATGAAGTCTCCCAATGTGTACCTGTGGGAGGATATGGCGGAGTACTATGATATGCCCATGACCACCTCCAAGTACAATATGATCTCCAGAGAGATTCCTTTCCTGCCCATGGTGCTGCGGGGATATGTGCCCTATTGGGCACCCTATACCAACTTTGAGGCCAATGAAAGGGAATTCTTCCTGAAGCTTTTGGAATACGGGGCTTATCCCTCATTCCTCCTGACCAAGGAGCCGCCGGTGGAGCTGCGAAACACGAACTCTTCCTATATCTATACTTCCGAATACTCCGTGCTGGAGGAAAAAATCCTGCAGTACCACAGGGAGATCGGGGAGATTCTGCGGCAGGTGGAGGGAGCGGCCATGGCAAAGCACGAGTATCTCACGGACCGGGCGGTCCGGGTGGAGTATGAGAACGGAATCCTGCTGGTGATCAATTACGGGGACGTGGAGTATGTCTATGAGGGCGAGACCATTCCCGCCCATTCATACAGCCTGATTCGGTAGGGAGGTGGTCCAATGAAAAGAATGCAAGGGAAGAAAGAATTGCCTGCCGGGGCAGGCGCAGGAGGCGGGCGGCATCTGACCATGTCCCGGAAGAAGAGCCTGGTGGGACTGCTGTTCGTGACGCCGTGGCTGGCCGGTTTTTTCGTCTTCTTCGCCTCCCCGCTGCTGCAGGCCATAAACTATAGCCTGAACAAGGTGACCATCACGGCCGCAGGCAGGAAGATGACCTATGTGGGGATTGGCAATTACCAGGATATCTTCTTAAAAGACGCCTATTTCGTGGACAGACTTCTGAACTTTTTAAAGGAGATCATCCTGCAGCTGCCGTTGATACTGGTATTTTCTCTGGTGATCGCCATTCTGCTCAACCAGTCGGTGAAAGGGAAAGGGATCTTCCGGACGCTGTTCTTCCTGCCCATCATCGTGGTCAGCGGGCCCGTGATGCAGATGCTCATCAGCTCCGGCTCCACCACCATTCCGCTGATCGAGCAGTACGGGCTGTACGAGATGATCGAGGAGACGGTTCCCAGGTTCCTCCGGGAGCCTGTCACGGGGCTGTTCAGCGAGCTGCTGCTGATTCTGTGGTATTCCGGCGTGCCCACTTTGATCTTTCTGGCGGGGCTGCAGAAAATCGACCCCACGCTGTACGAGGCCTCCTATATGGACGGAGCGTCCTCCTGGGTGGCATTCTGGAAGATCGTGCTGCCCTCCATTCGGGGCATGATCCTGATTAACAGCATTTATGTGACAGTGTTTCTGGCCACCTCGGAGCTGAACGAGGTCATTGACCTGATCCGCAGCAACATGTTAAACGCCAGCAAGGGATTCGGCATCGCCTCTGCCATGGCGTGGCTCTACACCATATGCATCCTGGCCATCATCGGCCTGTGCTACGCTCTGTTCGGCCGGACACAGGGCGGGGAGAAGCCGAAGAAATCCGGCGGAAAGGGGCGGAAACCATGAATAAGAAATTTGCGGGACAATATGCCTTTTTGCGGGCAAGGCTTATAGGGAGGCCCGGCCACAGAGGGTGGCTGTTCAAGGCAATGATATACGTCCTGTTGGTCTCCATCGGATTCGTGTATCTGTACCCGGTGCTGAACATGTTCGTCACCAGCCTCATGGGGCTTGCGGATCTGCTGGACGCGGCGGTGAAATGGGTGCCCACGGCAGTGACCTTTGACAATTACAGAGAAGCCCTGGATGTGATGCGGGTGAAAGAGACGCTGATCAACTCCGTGGTGGGAGCCCTGCTGCCGGCCCTGGCCCAGACGGCCGTGTGCGCCCTGACGGGATACGGCCTTGCCAGGTATCAGGTGCCTTTCAAAAAGCTGATTCTGGGACTGCTGATCGTCACGTTCGTGGTGCCGCCCTATGTGCTGCTGGTGCCCAATTACGTGATGTTCTCCGATTACGGGCTGTTGGGGACGCTGAAGACCTTAATCTATCCGGCCATGCTGGGGCAGGGCATGAAAAGCGCCATATTCGTGCTGATCTTCATGCAGTTCTTCCGGCAGACACCGCTGTCTTTGGACGAGGCGGCCCGGGTGGACGGAGCGGGCGAGGCCAGAATATTCTTCGGAATCGCGGTTCCCCTGGCGGTGCCGGCATTCATCATCAGCTTCCTGTTTTCCTTTGTGTGGTATTGGAACGAGACTTACTTTACCGCGCTGTATCTCAACGGGAACAATATCGGAGACACCACAAAGGTCAGCACCATGCTGCTGGAGCTGCAGAATTTCGACGCCATGTACAAGCAGCGGGTACAGCAGGTGGCAAGCTGGGGCGCCTCCGTCATGGGGGAATCCGTGGCCAATGAGGCCGTTAAGATGGCGGCCACTGTGATCACCGTTCTGCCCCTGCTGATATTGTACTTCTGTCTCCAGAAGTACTTTGTGGAGGGAATCGACAGAACCGGTATCACCGGCGAATAGAAAACGAGCAAAAAGCGTTCACTCCGGCGCTGCCGGAGGAACTGCAATGGAAAGTGCCTGAATGGCTTCCCTGCGGAAGAAAGCTTCCCTGCAGGAAGAATGCTTCCTTGCAGGAAGCCTGACAGAATAGATGTGAAATCAAAAAATTTTTAAAGGAGGTTTTTTATGAAAAGAACCAAGAAAGCAATCGCGTTGGCATTGGCAATGTCCCTGACGGCGGCCGCGGCAGGCTGCGGGAATTCCGACTCCGGAAGCTCTGCCGGCCAGGAGAGCAAATCCCAGGAGAGCAAAGCGCCCGAGGGCGCAGAGGGCGGGGAGGAACAGAGCCCGGAGGCAGCCGCCCAGGGAGAGGACGGGGCGGAGAGCGCCCAGGACGAGAGCGGACTTCCGCCCATGACACAGGAGGAGATCACCCTGACCTATGCCTGCTGGGGGCTTGCGGAAAAGGGAGAGATCGAGGCAAAGGATAAGCAGATCGAGGCTTTCGAGAAAGCCTATCCCAATATCCATGTGGAGTTCGTCACCATCGACCAGGCCACCTGGGACGACAGCCTGACCTCCATGGCGGCCACGGGAAGCCTGCCGGACGTATTCTGGGTGTTCAGCGCCACCAATGCGGTGGCCAACGAGTGGGCCCTGGACGTGACGGATTACTACGAGGCGGATCCGGACGCAAGGGAGGTCTATCCGGAGATGGTGGAGAACGCCAGATTAAACGGCAGGCTCTACTGCATGCCCACGGTTATGTTCCCTTACCTGGTATTTTTGAACAAGACGTACTTCGAGAAGTACAATGAGCCCCTGCCCTCCTACGACTGGACCATGGATGAGTTCAAGGAGATCGCGGAGCGGATCACACACCCGGAGGAGTTCTACTTCGGCACCTCCAATCCGAACTACATCGACTACTTCCCGGCGCAGTACGAGGGGTATTCCAACAGAGGCTGGGACGGAAACGAGTATCATTTCGACCAGGTATGGGTGGATGCCCTGAACCTGAAGTACGACTGGATCGACGACGACACCCTGGAGTGGGAGTCCGCGGAGGATAAGCTGCGCTACCTGGGAGACGAGGGCGCGTGGCCTCCGGCATTCGGAAGAAGCGCCATGCACTTTGACTGGAGCTGGACCATTGCGGCTTTCGAGGACGCCTACACGGCCCAGTCCGGCTGTGAATTCCTCTATTATCCCCAGCCCGCCGGTCCCTCCGGATCCGAGATGGCCGTGGTTGACTACGGTGTGATCTCCGCGGTTACAGAGCATCCCAGGGAGGCCTGGGAGCTGCAGAAATGGACCTCCTGGGGCAAGGAGGGCGTGCTGAACCGCTATGAGGGATATAAGCAGGCAGGACTCAGCGTGGTATCCCGCATGCCCGTGATCAGCAATACCGAGGCCTGGGACGCGGTCAGAAGCTTTACGGACAGGGAGGATTTCCTGGCCCTCTACGACCATCTGGAGAAGACCAATATCGTCTCCAGCACCACCAGCGTGGCGCCGGGATACAATGAGATGTCTACCTGGATGGACGAAAACGGAATATGGGGAAAGCTGGATAACAGGGAGGTTTCCCCTGCGGACGTGGCCGCAGAGCTCACCCAGAAAGCCAATGAATTCAAGGATGAGTGGCTGGCGAATCATGTAAAGTAAATAAGCTTAAGGGCATGCCCTGCCGGCGCAGCCGTCGGCAGGGCAAATAAAAAGCGGGAGGTAGTCATGAAAGGTGTTACCATCAATCCAAAGGGCTTCCACAAGGGACAGATAAAATTCTACGCGGTGCTGATACCGCTTGCGCTGTTCATGGCGCTGCCCATTGTCTATATCATCAGCCATGCCTTTAAGCCGCTGAGCGAGCTGTACGCGTTCCCGCCCAGGTTTTTCGTGCATTCTCCCACCGCGGACAATTTCCGGAATCTGGCCAAGGTATCCGGGGGCTCGGTGGTATCCGTGGGGAGATATGCTTTCAACAGCATACTGGTCACGGTGTCCGTGGTGTCCGCCAACATGGCAGTGGGCTCCATGGCGGGCTTTGCCCTGTCCAAGCTGGACTTTAAGGGGAAGAAAGTTCTCTTTGAGATCAATACCCTGTCCATGATGTTCGTGCCGGCAGCGGTGCTGATTCCCAGGTACCTGGTCATGGACCGGATCCGTATCATGGACACGTACTTCGCCCATATTCTGCCCCTGCTTGCCATGCCCGTGGGGATGTTTCTGGTAAAACAGTTCATCGACCAGGTGCCGGACGAGCTCATCGAGGCGGCGGTGGTGGACGGGGCGAACAAGTTCACCATATACAGAATCGTGATCCTGCCCCTGATCAAACCGGCCCTGGCCACCGTTTGCATTCTGTCTTTTCAGCAGGTGTGGGGGAATCTGGAGACCTCCAACATGTTCACCACCAAGGAGAGCATGCGGACGCTGGCATTTTTCATGAATACCCTGATCAATGCCAATGCCTCCGTGGCCGGGCAGGGAATCTCCGCTGCCGCGGCGCTTATCATGTTCGTGCCGAATATCGTCCTGTTCATCATTCTCCAGAGCAATGTGATGAATACCATGGCATATTCCGGAATCAAGTGACGGATTCGGGGCGTTTGCGATAGAGGAGGGCATATGGAGAAGAAAAGAATAACCGCGAAAGGAGCCGCTTTGCTGGCGGTCCTGGCAGCGGGTCTGTGCGCCTGCGGCTTAGGGGCAGCGGAGGGCGGGGGATCAGGCGGCGCGGACGCCCGGCAGCATGGGGCGGATCCCGGGCGGGAGAGCCAGGGACGACAGACTCCAGGCCGGGAGGAGCAGGAGAGTACAAAGGAAGATGTCCGGCAGCATGACGCAGCGGAGAGTGACGCGGCGCGAAACGGCGGGGCCCGGGCAGAGGCCACGGAATCGGAGGCGGCAATGAAAGAGATAACCTATCTGCAGAACCCCATTTCCGGCGTCAGGGAGGACACCTGGTATGACTACGGTACCGGGGATCCTTTTGTGATGCGGTACAATGGGGCGTATTATCTGTACATGAGTACAAGGGACACGGAGAGCGGGGTGAAATGCTTCCGCTCGCGGGATCTGGTAAACTGGAGCTATCAGGGGCTGTGCTGCACGGAGGAGATCACAAAGGGAGCCTACGCCCCGGAGGTGGTGTACTACAACGGCAGCTTCTACATGTACACCTCCCCGGGAGGAAACGGGCATTATGTGTTAAAGAGCGACTCCCCCACGGGACCGTTTCTGAAAGATTCGGATAATTTCGGGCTGTCCATAGACGGCTCTGTCTTCATAGACGATGACGGAAAATGGTATTTTCTCCACGCCGGAGACAACTGCATCCTGGCAAACGAGATGACGGCGCCCAACGAGGTAAGCCCGGTGTCCAAATCCACCAACACCTCCATGGGAGGCTGGACGGAAGGGGCCATGACCGTCAAACATGACGGCCGTTACTACATGACTTATACGGGGAATCATGTGTTCAGCAAGGGTTACCGCATCAACTACGCGGTGGGAGACAGCTTCGCAAATGTGGCTCCCTCGCCGGACAATCCGGCCCTGATCCATACCCTGGGGGAGACTTACGGCATCGGACACAGCTCCACGGTAAAGGGTCCGGATCTGGACAGCTACTATATCGTGTACCATACCTTGGTGGGACGCGCCAGGGAGGGCATGCCCAAACGGGAGATGAATATAGACAGAATTGTCTTCAACGGGGACAGGATGGAGATCCTGGGACCTACGGTCACGGAGCAGCAATTCCCTGACTTTCCGCAGATCTGCGCCTGGTTTGAGCAGGGGGGAGAGCTGACGGACTGGGAGATACAGGGAGAGGGATCGGTGACCAAAGACGCCGGGGCCCGGGGAGAGCTGCTCTTGACAGCCGGGAGCCGGATCCTGAGCAAAGAGTCTCTGGGGGATGTGTTCACGGCAGAGTACAATCTGCGCTCCCCGGACGGAAGCGGCCGGATAGGAGGCTATTTCCACTACATGGACGAGGACAATTACGGAGCCTTTGAGATCGACTTAGGCAGCGGAGAAGTCCGGGCCGTTACCGTGGAGGCAGGCAAGGCCGCAAGGCAGGAGATGACATTGCCGGAGAGCTTCGGGGAGCCGGCGGACTTCGGGGTGAACCAGACCTTTCAGGTGGAGAAGAAAGACGGCGTGTATACCCTGTATTTTCAGGACAAAGCGCTGGGGACTTTCCGGTGCGGGCTGCAGGCGGGGGCGTTCGGGTACTTTGCGGAGGGCTGCGAAGCTGTCTTCGGGTACATCGGAGCCGGTGGCGCTGCGGGCGGAGACAGCGCCTGTACCTATGAGAAGCCTCTGCCCGGGAGGGTCCAGGGGATCCATACCTGCAATCTGTCCGGTCAGGCCCGGCCCGGGGAGGGGATCGAGGGAAGCCAAAGCCTGTTCCTCGGCGCTGAGGGCAGCTACGGGGAGTATCGGGTGAGAGTGGAGGAGGACGGACTTTACAATTTCGCCGTGCTGTATGCGGCGGAGACGGACGCGGCGTACGATATTTACCTGGACGGGACGGCGCTTCTAAGCCAGGCGGCGCCGGCGCCCGGGACCCAGGGGGACTACCGCACCGCCTGTCTTCAGGCCCTGAAGCTGGAAAAGGGGACCCACACCCTGAGGCTGGAAGTGCGCCGGGGCGCCCTGGCCGTATCCTCGTTTACGGTCTCTCCCTATGAAGAGGTGGAGGAGCTTGTGGTGGAATATGAGGCCATGGCGGACGATGCGCTGCTCTATTCCGACGGCACATGGCGGATACAGGACGGGGTCTTACAGCTGACGGATCCCTCCAGGCCTGTGGGAAAGCGCCTGTATGGAAGCGAAGCTTACGGGGATTACACGGCGGAGGCGGATATTACGCCGCTGGATGAAGACATGGATATAGGTATTCTGTTCCGGGCGGGGAATCCCGCCAAGGGAGGCGCCGGGGACGACGCGGTCAAAGGGACTTATTTTGTCCAGGGATATTACGCGGGGATGACCCGAAACGGTCTCTGCCTGCTGAAGATAAACTACGGGCGGGAAGAGCTGGCAAAGGTACCCATGGAGTTTGCCGCAAATGAGACATATCATATGAAAGTGGAGGCGGAGGGCTGCAGGATACGCGTCTACATCGGGGACAGACTCTGCCTGGAATATGAGGACCAAGAGAGGCCTTTCCTCTGGGGAAGCGCGGGAGTGAGGGGGTTTCTGTGCGAAGCACAGATCGACCGTTTCCGGATAGCGGGGCCGGACCGAAATCCCAAGTAATCCTTACACTTCTGTCAGATTCCTTGGCATGGCCTGAGGGAATATGGTATGCCTGGTGAGCCCTGCCATCGGGGGAGCATGCGCGTGGATGCTGCACAAGCAGAAAAGATTTTCTGAATAATGCGGGACAAATAGAAAACAAAATGCAAAGATGTCGGAAAATTTCGGAAAAAACATAGAATAGACAAATTATCTGACAATTTGTGAAAAAGTCTATATTTACAATTTGCGGAAAATATTGTATAGTAAGAAAAACAAAGACGCAATGGAGCGCAGAAATGGCTTCCTTGCGTCTTTTTCTTGTTTTTATGTTTTGAAAGAGACCATAGGGAAAGGAGCACCACTATGTTTGATGTGAAGAGGGAAGTTCCAAAGGCGCCTCTCTACAGGGAGGAATTTGAGCACGACAACTGCGGCATCGGAGCCTGCGTCAGCATCAAAGGGGAAAAAAGCCGAGCTATTGTGGAAAACGCGCTGAAGATCGTGGAGAATTTAGAGCACAGGGCAGGAAAGGACGCGGAGGGCAAGACCGGGGACGGCGTGGGCGTACTCACCCAGATTCCCCATCCATTTTTCTCCAGAGTGATGAAAGCTTTAGGGGTGGATTTGGGAGGCGAGAGAGAGTACGGCATTGCCATGATCTTCTTTCCCCAGGAGGAACTGCGCCGGAACCAGGCCAAGAAAATGTTCGAGATCATCGTCCAAAAAGAGGGGCTGGAGTTTTTGGGCTGGCGGGAAGTGCCCACCTTTCCGGACGTCCTGGGACAAAAGGCAGTGGAGTGCATGCCCCGGGTTATGCAGGGCTTTGTGAAGAAGCCCGGAAACGTGGACAAAGGGCTGGAGTTCGACCGAAAGCTTTACATCGCCAGGAGATTGTTCGAACAGTCTTCTGAAGATACCTATGTAGTATCTTTTTCCAGCCGAACCATTGTGTACAAAGGCATGTTCCTGGTAGGGCAGCTGCGCACCTTTTACGCAGATCTCCAGAGCCCGGACTTTGTGTCTGCCATCGCCATGGTGCACTCCCGCTTCTCCACCAATACCAATCCCAGCTGGGAGAGGGCCCATCCCAACCGCCTCATGGTGCACAACGGCGAGATCAACACCATTCGGGGCAATGCGGACAAAATGCTGGCCAGGGAGGAGAACATGGCCTCGGAGCATTTGAAAGGCCAGATGCACAAGGTATTGCCTGCCATCAACAAGACCGGCTCCGACTCTGCCATGCTGGACAACACATTGGAATTTCTGGTGATGAGCGGCATGGACCTGCCCCTGGCGGTGATGATCGCCATTCCGGAGCCCTGGGTCAACGACAGGGCCATGTCCCAGAACAAGCGGGACTTCTATCAGTACTATGCCACCATGATGGAGCCCTGGGACGGCCCGGCTTCCATCCTGTTCTCCGACGGGGATATCATGGGGGCGGTGCTGGACCGCAACGGCCTGCGGCCCTCCCGGTACCTGATTACGGAGGATGATACATTGATTTTGTCCTCCGAGGTGGGGGTGCTGGACATAGACCCGGCGAAAATCTGCCGCAAGGAGAGGCTGCGCCCGGGCAAGATGCTGCTGGTGGACACGGTGCAGGGCAGGGTCATTGCCGACGAGGAGCTGAAAGAGAAGTACGCCTCCAGACAGCCTTACGGCGAGTGGCTTGACAACAATCTCGTCTTCCTGAAAGACCTGACCATACCGAACCAGCGGGTGCCGGAATATGCCGGAGAGGAGCGCCAGCGGATGCAGAAAGCTTTCGGCTACACCTATGATGAGCTAAAGACCAGCATCCTGCCCATGGCAAAGAACGGGGCGGAGGCCATAGCGGCCATGGGCGTGGACACGCCGCTGCCGTGCTTAAGCAAGACCATCCATCCCCTGTTCCACTATTTTAAACAATTGTTCGCCCAGGTGACCAATCCGCCCATCGACGCCATCAGGGAAGAGATCGTCACCTCCACTACCGTATACATAGGCACCGAGGGCAATATCCTAAAGGAGACACCAAAGAACTGCAATGTGCTTAGGGTGAACAATCCCATCCTGACCAACACGGATTTGCTCAAGATCAAGAATATGAAAGCCGAGGGCTTTAAAGTAGAGGTGGTGCCCATCACCTATTATAAAAACACCAGTTTGGAGCGCGCCATTGACAGGCTCTTCGTGGAGGTGGACAGAGCCTACCGGGACGGGGTGAACATCCTGATCCTCTCGGACAGAGGCGTGGACGAGAACCATGTGCCCATGCCCTCCCTCTTAGCGGTGTCCGCCCTGAATCAATACCTGGTAAGGACGAAAAAGCGCACGAGAGTGGCGCTGATCCTGGAATCCGGGGAGCCCAGGGAGGTGCACCATTTTGCCACCCTCTTAGGGTACGGCGCCTGCGCCGTCAACCCCTACCTGGCCCAGGAGACCATCCGGGAACTGATAGAGAACCACATGCTGGACAAGGACTACTACGCTGCTGTAGATGACTATAATAACGCGGTGCTCCACGGCATTGTAAAAATCGCCTCCAAAATGGGCATCAGCACCATACAGTCCTATCAGGGCTCCCAGATTTTCGAGGCCATCGGCATTGCGCCGGAGGTCATAAACCGGTATTTCAGCAATACGGTCTGCCGGGTGGGAGGCCTGACCCTGAAAGACATCGAGGCCCAGGTAGACGAACTCCACTCAAAAGCCTTTGACCCCCTGGGCCTTGGAAGCGACCTGACCCTGGACAGCCCGGGCCATCACAAGATGCGAAGCGGCGGGGACGAACATCTCTACAACCCGGCCACCATCCACATGCTCCAGGAGTCCGCCAGACGGGGGGACTATGAGATGTTTCGAAAGTACACCGCCATGGTAAACGCGGAAGAAGCGCATTCCGGCGAGACCTCCGTGAAAAACCTCAGAGGCCTTTTGGACTTCCGGTATCCGGAGAAAGCCCTGCCATTGGAGGAGGTGGAGCCGGTGGAGACTATCGTCACCCGATTTAAGACAGGAGCCATGTCCTACGGCTCCATCTCCAAGGAGGCCCACGAGACCCTGGCCATTGCCATGAACCGTCTCCACGGCAAGAGCAATTCCGGCGAGGGCGGGGAGGACGCGGAGCGGCTGACCATAGGACCGGACGGCCTGGACAGGTGCTCCGCCATCAAGCAGGTGGCCAGCGGACGCTTCGGCGTCACCAGCCGCTACCTGGTCAGCGCAAAGGAGATCCAGATCAAGATGGCCCAGGGCGCGAAGCCCGGCGAGGGCGGCCATCTGCCCGGGGGCAAGGTGTATCCCTGGATTGCCAAAACCAGACATTCCACCCCGGGTGTCTCCCTGATCTCCCCGCCGCCCCACCATGACATTTATTCCATCGAGGATCTGGCTCAGTTGATCTACGATTTGAAAAACGCCAATAAAGATGCACGGATTTCCGTAAAATTAGTGTCGGAGGCCGGCGTGGGAACCGTTGCGGCGGGTGTGGCAAAGGCAGGAGCCCAGGTGATCCTGGTCAGCGGCTATGACGGCGGCACCGGGGCCGCCCCCAGAAGCTCCATCCACAACGCAGGCCTCCCCTGGGAACTGGGGCTGGCGGAGACCCATCAGACCTTGATTCAAAACGGACTGCGGGGCAAGGTGCGCATCGAGACCGACGGCAAGCTCATGAGCGGCCGGGACGTGGCCATTGCGGCCATTTTGGGAGCCGAGGAGTTCGGATTCGCCACCGCGCCTCTGGTGACCATGGGCTGCGTCATGATGCGGGTGTGCAATCTGGACACCTGCCCGGTGGGCGTGGCCACCCAGAATCCGGAACTGCGGAAGAATTTCAAGGGAAAGCCGGAGTATGTGGAGAATTTCATGCGGTTCATTGCCCGGGAGCTGCGGGAATACATGGCTGCTTTGGGCGTGCGCAGCGTGGATGAGCTGGTGGGGCGCACGGATCTTTTGAAAGTTCGGGAGGGCTTAAACAGAAAGCAGTCCCAAATCGACCTGACCCAGATTTTGTCAAATCCCTATGAGGGCACAAAGCAGAGGGTAACCTTTGACCCCGGGCAGGTATACGACTTTGCGTTAGAGAAGACCATGGACGAGAGGGTGCTTCTAAAGCAGCTTAAGAAAGCCATTGACACAGGCCGGAAAAGGAGCCTGGAGGTGGACGTGTCCAACACGGACCGGACTTTCGGCACGATTCTGGGAAGCGAGATCACAAAGCGTCTGGGGGACGATCTGGAGGAGGATTCCTACCGGGTGCTGTGCAGAGGCGCAGGCGGGCAGTCCTTTGGAGCCTTTATTCCGAAAGGGCTGACGCTGGAGCTGGTGGGAGACAGCAACGACTACTTCGGCAAGGGCCTCTCCGGCGGGAAGCTCATCGTGTACCCGCCCAAGGCCAGCAAATTCAAAGCCTGCGAGAACATTATCATCGGAAACGTGGCCCTCTATGGGGCTACCAGCGGCAAGGCCTTTATAAACGGCGTAGCGGGAGAGCGGTTCTGCGTGCGCAATTCCGGCGCCACGGCGGTGGTGGAGGGCGTGGGTGACCATGGCTGTGAATACATGACCGGCGGGCGTGTGGTGGTGCTGGGAGGCACCGGCAAGAACTTTGCCGCGGGCATGAGCGGCGGCATCGCATATGTGCTGGATGAGGGGAACGATTTGTATAAACGGCTGAACAAGGAGATGGTGTCCTCCGGGGAACTGACCGGCAAGTATGACGTGCTGGAACTGAAAGGCATGATACAGGAGCATGTGGCGGCTACCAACTCGGCCAGGGCCAAGGAGATACTGGAGCATTTTGAGGCGTATCTGCCGAAGTTCAAGAAGATCATTCCCCATGATTATGAGCGGGTGATGAAGACCATTGTGCAGATGGAGGAAAAGGGGCTGAGCGCGGAGCAGGCGCAGATTGAGGCTTTTTATGCGAATACCAAAAAGTGACGGCTTCCGGGAGGGACCGAAGCAGGCTAAGAAGCAGGGTTTCAATAGTCCAGCTAAGAGATGTCAAGCCATTTATTCCCGCGAGCAATGAGTCAAGTGGGCATGCTTGCATGCACATTTGACGAATGCCGCGAGGGTCAAATACCAAAGTGTCCGAAAGACACTTTCTGCTCTGCAGCGCTGCAAGATTGATACCCCGTTGCTTGCAGCCGGGTCTTTGATTATCAATGTTTAGCTGGACAGGTGTGTGCGCCGAAGGAACCACACCCTTTAGTGCTGTCGTGCAGCGACTTAAAATAGGAGGAACAAAAAGAATGGGAAAGCCGACAGGGTTTATGGAATATGGCAGGGAAGTGAGTAAGGCCCAGGAGCCTTTGGAGAGGATAAAGCATTTCAATGAGTTCCACGAGCATCTGCCCAGGGAAAAACAACAGCTTCAGGGGGCCAGGTGCATGGAGTGCGGGGTGCCGTTTTGCCAGGCGGGGATGATGATCTGCGGCATGGCCAGCGGGTGTCCGCTGCACAATCTGGTGCCGGAGTGGAACGATTTGGTGTATATGGGGAATTGGGAGCAGGCTTATAGGAGGCTTCAGAAAACCAATCCTTTTCCGGAGTTTACCTCCAGAGTGTGCCCGGCGCTGTGTGAGGCGGCCTGTACCTGCGGGCTGAACGGGGAGCCGGTGGCCGCCAGGGAGAACGAGTATGCCATTATCGAGCATGCATATGAGCAGGGGTATGCGGCTCCGAGACCGGTTAAGGTGCGCACGGGGAAGAAAGTGGCCGTGGTAGGCAGCGGGCCCTCCGGCCTTGCGGCGGCAGACCAGTTGAATAAGAGGGGACATTCCGTCACGGTGTATGAGCGGTCTGACCGAATCGGCGGGCTGTTGATGTACGGAATTCCGAATATGAAGCTGGAGAAACGGATTGTGGACCGGAAGCGCAGGGTGATGGAGGAAGAGGGGGTTGTCTTTGTCGTCGGCGTGGACGTGGGGAGGGACGTTAAGGCGGAACAGCTTTTGCGGGAGTTTGACAGGGTGATTCTAGCCTGCGGGGCGTCAAATCCCAGAGACATCCAGGCTCCCGGGAGGGATGCAAAGGGGATATATTTTGCGGTGGATTTTCTGAAAGCGAATACCAAAAGCCTGCTGGATTCGGAGTTTGCGGATAAGACATATGTGGATACGAAAGACAAGGATGTGGTTATCATCGGAGGCGGCGACACGGGCAATGACTGTGTGGGCACTGCCATCCGCCATGGGGCGAAGAGCGTCACCCAGATCGAGATGATGCCGAAAGCGCCGGATAGCAGGGCCCAGGACAATCCCTGGCCGGAATGGCCGAAAGTGTGCAAGACGGATTATGGCCAGCAGGAAGCCATTGCGGTGTATGGGCATGACCCCAGGATCTATGAGTCCACCGTGAAAGAATTCGTGAAAGACAAGGAGGGGAAACTGACTGCAGTGAAGACCGTGAAGCTTTCCCGGGAAAAGGATGAGGCTGCAGGCCGGATGTACATGAAAGAGGTGCCGGGCAGCGAGGAGACGCTTCCTGCGGATATTGTGCTGATCGCGGCGGGCTTTCTGGGGGCCCAGGGCTATGTGGCGAAAGCTTTTGGGGTGGAGCTGAATGACCGGACGAACGTGAAAACAGAGGCCGGGCAGTACCAGACCGGCAGGGAGAACGTGTTTGTTGCAGGGGATATGCACAGAGGGCAGTCTCTGGTGGTCTGGGCCATCAGAGAGGGCAGAGAGGCCGCCCGGGCCGTGGACGAAAGCCTGATGGGGTATTCGGGGCTGACGGTGCAGTGAGAATTTGGGAATGTGATATGACAGGGGAGCCGTCTCGTTCGGCTCCCCTGCCGCTCCTGGCGATTGGCTTTCCGGAAACATTCCACAAACCATTTACGCTCCGGAGAGTGCCTGTTTTCATAAGGTGATCTGCATTCTATGCCAGGCACATGCAGCCGGGCCTCAGTCCGGCATCCGCATTCCCAGCACGCAGATGCCAAACTGATTGAAGTGGGTGTCCCCTCCGCAGGGGATGGGGTCGATCTGTACCGTGATAGTATCCCTGCCCTGGCAGTACCGGGAAGGAATCACATATTCGTCCTCCAGCCACCGCTTGCAGGGGTTGTGATCCGGACAGTACCAGGGGTACAAAAGGGGCTGCGAATCCACGGATACCCTGGCGGCCTGTCTGCCCGGCCCCTGGTCGCTGACGCGCCGAAGCAATATCTCGTCATAGCCTTTCACTGGGATGGACAGCAGGATCCGGGAGGCTCTGGTGCCGGTGAAAGAACAGGCAATGTGGTCATCGTCCCCCTCGAAAAAGGAGGTCATAACCTCATCTCCCTCCCGGTATTCCAGGATCCGGGTCAGGAGGCTTTTGCGGGCGCCATAGAACAGCACCGCGCCGGAGTGATACATGTCATCGTCATTGCACCAGAAAGACTCAATGCCGAAATGGAGACTTTGGAGGAACGGATAGCAGTCCCCGGGAAGCTGCCTGGTCATGCTCCAGTTTTTGTGGATAAGTTGTTCTTCCCCGTCGTAACAGCTTGCGGGATTGTGCTGGGGAGGGCTGCAGAAGCCCCAGCCATAGCAGATATAGCTTTCACTGCCGTCGCTCTCGATCTGGGGCGTGCGGATGCCGTCAAAGTGGATGCGCACGTCTCCCTCACAGTCTGCCCGCCCTCCCTCCGAAAAGGGATAACCGGTTACGGTAGAACTGACTACATGCCCATAGACATCCTGGACAGAGGCGATGAGGCTGTCCGCTCCCTTGGTGTGGCGTTTGGGATAGTAGGGAGAGCTCATCAGGTAGCCAAAAGGGCGGTTTTGGTAGAATTCCTGCAGGGAGCGGGTGTATGTGACGGACAGAAAGTCCACCGGCACAGCCTCTGCGCCCCGGTTTTCCAGGTAGATCTGGGCCTGTTCCAGATAGGGCATGGGGAAGCAGAAGTAGTAGCCTCCGTCCGCGTCCATGCCGGAATAGAGGCAGGATGTCCGGTGAAATCCCAGCTCATTACCAAAGAATGCGCCCCAGGGAAGCTCTATGTCCGCCTGGGGATGACGGTCAAAGCGGATCCGAATCCAGAGCTCCCTAAGATGAGCGGGGCTGTAGCGGGCAGTGCGGATGCAAAGAGCCGTGACCAGGCCGCCCTCGGAATCCGCAAACACCTGGCAGCTCTCCCCGGGAGCCAGGGTCAGGGGGCCTGCCAGATGCCTTTCGCCGGACTCGGGCAGCAGGGGCGTGCGGCCGTACTGGCTCCATAGGGTGAGGAGCCTGCGGTAGTCCGGATTGTCCGGGTGAAAAGAGGCCGCGGGAACGTCCTCCGAATAGGTGTGGTATACCACATGTCCCCAGCCGCCTCCGGGTATGGCGTTGCCCTCCAGGGGGATGCTTGAGGTGACTTTACAGTAGGAGGTGAAAGGCATGGGCACGAAGCTTCTCACCACCCGGATGACCTGGGAGGGGTCGGGGCCTATGAACTTATCCGCCAGGGGCGCCAGGAAAGGGTATTTCTCTCCGAACTGGGAGGGAGAAATCTGGAACCTGGGAACCGTGTCATCGTCAAAATAAAAGCGGAATACGGGCTCCGGGCTGTCCAGGTATCTGTGCTGTACAAAATTATAGACACAGCCGGGGCCGTGCTGCTCGAACAGAACCCATTCCCCGTTGTCATCCTGGTACAGCTTCCAGTCCCAGTCGGCATTGCCGCCGGTCTTGTCGATGCTTCCCTCATAGTGTGCCCTGCGCCCCCAGCGCAGCAGGGGCAGTGTTTCAGGATGCAGCATTTCATACAATTCGTCAATCATTTGGAAATTCCTCCTTTTTTCCGGCAGGCATATTCTGTTCCCCGCAGGACTGGTGTGCCTGCCTGTATTTCAACGGCGTGATGCCGAAATTCTCTTTAAAGATGGTGATAAAATGGCTCAGGCTTGTATAGCCCACTTTCAGGGAGATGGACAGCACATCCATGTTGGAATTGACCAGCAGGTTGGACGCATAGCTCATCCGCAGGTCCGTCAGGTATTGCTTGGGCGTAGTGTGCAGGGCTTCTTTCATGACCCGGCATAAATGCCCGTGGGAGAAGCCGGTGATCCGCAGCATGGCGGGCAGCCCCTCCTCGATGTTTTCCCGGGTGTTCATCTGCTCGAACATGGTCTCCAGCTTCTGCCTCCCGGGATCCGGGGACGGGGAGGGGTGCAGCAGGAATTTTGACAGGACATCCAGGAGCAATAGCCGAAACCTCACCACCAGCTCCTGTTCCGGCATATGGAAATTGAAGAAGTCGTGATTCTGCACAAAGGCAGGCAGGCTGTAGCTGGAGATGGGCAGCTTAGGGGGCAGCGCGGGATCCAGCAGGGTATGCCGCAGAGGGACGTTCAGGTACAGGAGGGCGCTGTCCAGGTACTCCTTTGAGAAACTGATGTTGATCAGTTCGCATTTGCGGTGCGGCAGCATCCGGTAGCAGTGCCTGTCAAAATGCCGGATGAACACAAAATCCCCGGGATTCAGGATATCCTCCGAGCCGTTGACGCAGTGGAGGATAGAACCGGAGAGGATCAGGGAATACTCGTAGAAGCTGTGAGTGTGCATATCCCCCATGATCTCCAGATCCGTCAGGTACCTGTATGCAAATTTCAAATTCATGTTCATGTAATCCTGTTCGGTCAGGAGCGTGATGTCCGTCTTCATCTTATGAATCCCCCGCGAAGTTATTCTCCCTGGGTCTCTGACAGCTAAGAAACCAAAGTGTCCGTGTACCTTGCCGTGCATGTCTTTGCCGCACATGTCCCTCCGGCGGGAAAACCGAAGAAACGACAATAAACGAAAGAAAAACATATAAAACGACATGTCTATTTTGCACATTATAAGATGAAACGACAAAAAACGCAAGTAAAATAACAGATTTTTTTATCCAATGTCATAAAAACGAAACTAATTGTCAAAAAAACACAAGAATTGAAAGGGCAGGGATGTTATAATTACGATACTACCAAATGGAGGGAACGCATACGGACAGCGGCATGCTTCGGTAAATGCGTTCTCAATTCTACCAAATTGCGGGAGGAGTTTCATATGAAGAAAAGAAAGAAACTGACAGCACTATTGATGGCAGCGGTTATGACGGCAGCATCCCTCGCAGGCTGCGGACAGGGAGACGCCCCGAATGAGAGCAGCCAGGAGAGCCAGTCTCAGGAAAGCGTTCAGGAGAGCGCTGAGGAAAGCAAAGAAGAGGCATCCGCGGACGCGACGGAATCATCCGAAGAGGCCGACTCGGCAGAGGACGACAAATACCCTGCCTTTGACATGGGCGGCAGAACCATCCGGGTGGCCATGTGGTGGGACCGCTACTATGACAGCGGAGACACCGATGTGAATGACAATCCGGACGTGACAGATGTGGAGATGGCTCAGAAGCAGCTGGACAACTTAAGACGTCTGGAGACAAAGTACAATTGCAAGCTGGAATTCGTAAATGTATCCTGGGACGGCATCAAGGAGAGCATTGCAACCTCTATCTCCGCGGGCAAGCCGGAATTCGATATCTATACCATTGACCTGCAGTTCGGGGTGTCCGCCCTGGCCAACGGTCTGGCGCTTCCGGTAAGTTCCTATGCGCCTGCCACATCGGACGTGATGACGGACAATCTGGTGATGAAGAAGATGGAAATCCTGGGCGACGAGTACCTCTTTGCAGAGCAGGGGCTGCCCAACGGGGCTGTGCTGGGATACAATGCGGACCTGATCAAGGAGCTTGATCTGGAGGATCCCCAGGCGCTTTACGAAAGAGGAGAATGGAACTGGGAAAAGTTTGAGGAGTACTGTATCGCAGCCACCAAGGACACGGACGGCGACGGCGTGGACGATCAGTGGGGATACGGCGGCGTATACGGCACCAGCATGGGCTTTGTATATGCCAACGGCGGCGTGATCGCAGACGGCCCTATAGAGAGCCTTTCCTCCCCTGAAGTGGTGGAGACATACAATTTCCTGGACAAGCTCTACAATGTGGACAAATGCGCAAAGTACTTTTCGGGCGTTGACGATGAGTGGAATGCAAATCTCTACGGCTGGGCCAACGGCAATATCCTCTTCTGGGGCGCAAGCGCATGGCTGCTGAAAGCCGGCGTGGAAAACTACGGAGCTGATTTCGAATACCATGTGGTGCCTTTCCCTCAGGGTCCCTCCGCTACGGATCCCGCTTACGGGGCTGTCGGAGGCAACTGGTATATGATTCCTGTGGGCACGGAGAATCCGGAGCAGGTGTACCAGTTCTTCGAGGAGTATACCAACTGGTTCGACTATGACCAGGAGATCATTTACGACAAGACGCAGTTAGAGCCGTATTTCCTGTCCGAGGAGGACATTGACATTGCCGTAATGGCAGGAGAGAAAGTAGTTCCTGATTTTGTTGAAAAGGTTGGCTTTGACTTGGGCGCCTTCCATCAGTCCATTATCACAGGGGAGATGACAGTGTCCCAGGCCATCGAATCCAACAAGCAGCTCCTGCAGGAGAAGCTGGACAACGTCTTTAAAGAGAGCGAATAAAAAGGCGGATAAGGAACAAAAGCAGACAGAGGGCAAGGAAAGCCGATGGATAGAAAAGAGCGGTGGAGACCACCGCTCTTTTCTCACAACAGAAAGTAGCGGCATTGGGGAAAGGATAAAGAAGATGGGGAGACATACGGCAATCAGGCTGGGAGCCATGGCGGGAGCGATATTGATTGCCCTGTGCGGCTGCGGGCAGACAGATCCGGATCCGGGCACAGGGCTGGACAGTCAGGGACAACAGAGAGAGCAGGAGAAGATCGGGGAGACGGAAGAGATGCAGCAGGAGACCGGGGGATCCCCCAAAGAGATGGGGGAATCTGCTAAGGAGATCGGGGGATCCCCCAAAGAGATGGGGGAATCTGCTAAGGAGACCGGGGAATCCCCGCAGAAGTCTCCGGAAAACAAGGAGACGGCGGACGAAAAGCCCAGGCCGGCCCAGAGCGCCTATCCTGTCTGGGCAGAGGATGCGGACTATCAGGTGTCCCCGGCTAATGTGACAGACAGCGCCAATTTTACTCTGGAGTATGGCTACAGCATGATTGCGGGGCAGGACGGAATCATAAGGGATCAGACAGGCAAGGAGATCGCGCCCTATGCCGGCAGCATCGGACAGCTTACGGACAATACGGGTTCCCTGCAGCATATTGACATCATCGGCAAAAACGGCGTGACCATCACTTATGACCTTGGGGAATCCAGGTCTCTGGACCGGGCGGTGATATGCAATTTCTATCATCTCTCCACCAACTATGCCGTATCCAGGTACCAGCTTTTTCTGGGGGATGACGAAGCTTCCCTGTATACGGAACAAAACTGCATTGCAGACTATGACAATACGGGAAAGTGGACGGCGGGAACTGACAGGAGCGGCGCGGATCAGGTGTTTGAATTTGCAGACGCGCCGGAGGGGTCTTATTTCGGCATCCGCTTTGCCCAGTCCAATCCCACGGACGATCTGGTGCGGATCGCAAAGATATGCCTGTACAATGAGGAGTATTCTGCCAAAAGAAGCGTGTTCCCGGGGCTTGGGGAAAGCCGGGCGCATGCAGAGGAGGGGTACCTTAAGGAAGCCGGGGACGGAAAGCGGAGCCTGGAGCCGGAGGCGGGAGCGCGTCTGGCGGACGGGGTGACGGACGAGGCGGCTCTTTTGGTGGAAAACGGGGAAGAGGGAACGGAACTGGTACTGCCCCTGGAGCAGGGACGAAGATACGACAGAGTAGTAGTCTCGTGCCGGATGCCGGAGGACGCCTGGTATGAACTGTCCTGGCATGGGCAGGGAGAGGTACGGCAGGCAGGGTCTTCCAGAGAAGATTCGCAGAAGCTGGGAGAGGCACGGTTCCTGGCAGCAGACGGCGCGGAGGAACAGGATCAGATCCTGCTCACCAGCCTGAAGACGCCCCAGGAGGGAGAGGAGCTTCACATAAAGCTGTGTGGAAAGGGCGGCTGGGAGATCAGCGAAGTAGGGGTCTACAGCGATGACCGGGCGGCCAGGGTGGTGACAGGAGAGACTGTCAATGACGATTTTCTGGGGTACGGGGTGAACATCATCCCCACTGCCCTGATGGCGGAATCCCTGCAAAACGGCTACAAAGAAGCGCTCTTTGACCTGGAATACAGGCGGATCCTGACAGTGCGCCCAAAGCTGTCCAGGATCTGGTTCCAGATCGACTGGATGGAGACCGAAGAGGGGGTCTATGACTTTGACAGCGAAAGGATGCAGGCGCTCTACCCATATCTGGACGCGCTGAAAGAGGCAGGGGGGCTTGTGGAGCTGAACTTCGGCTGGAAAGTGGGAAACGGTGTCAGGGACTGGTTCAGAGCAAAGGGCGCGGAGGGGGACGCCCCTGCGCCGGGGGATCTGGAGCACTATGGGAAGAGCTGCGCCGCCCTTTTGGAGGAACTCATCCGGAACAGGGGATATGACAATATCTACGCCGTCAGCGCCTACAACGAGCCGAACTTTGACGCGGAGTTTTCATACGGCAAGACGGGAAAGAAGCAGTATTATCTGGACATGATGACCCAGATCAGAAAGGCCCTCTCTGAGGCAGGGCTGGAGGTAAAGGTCTGGGGGCCGGAGGAGTCGGGATCTTTTCCCTGGTACGAGTATATGGCCCAAAAAGGCCAGGATACCTTTGACGGCTACACATTCCATGTATACGGGGCTACCTGCGACGGCCTGCGGGAACTGGCAGAGCAGAGACAGAGCGTCTCCGGGGACAAGCCGGTCTATCTGACGGAGTTTGGCTTCATGGAGACGGAGACAGGGTGGAACGGAGGCAATGCGGCCTTTGCCCTGACGGCAGCGCAGACAGGCTTAAGCGGAGCCGTATTCTGGTCCATGACAGGGGTGCAGCTGGCGGATCCGGGGAATTTCATGATCAATGACAAGGACAGGCATCTGTGGGGGCCCATCCAGAAAGGCGTGGACTATGTGTACCGCAATTACTATGAGTACGGGATGCTGATGCGCTGCGTGGAGCCCCACTCCACCGTATATGCGGTGGAAAGCGGGGAAGAAGACATCCGCGGGGCGGCTTTCCAGGCACCGGACGGCCACCTGACCATTGCCCTGCAGGTCAAAGAAGGAGAGCCCGGACGGCGCCTGAGGCTGGAATTCGACCAGAGCGTCAACCGCACCTTTCACAAATATGTATACAGACAGGGGCAGCAGGGGGATGCAAACGGCCTCTTCGCCCTGTGTGAGAAAGACATAGATGTAATAGACTGCCTGGAGGATGAGGCCGGGGGAGAATATGCCCTGATCCTCTATACCACCAAAGAGCCTGGACGGCAGATTGCATTTGAGCAGGTGAAAGTGGAGATAGAGGCGGGAAGCAGCATTGATCTGAAAGCCATGGTGGCGGGAACCTGCGCGGAGCCTGCCACGGGAGACGAGGAGCTTGTATGGAGCGTGGTGAACGGCAGCGGCCGGATCGACCAAAACGGCCGTTACCAGTCGGAAAAAGGACAGAGGCGCTATACCACCATATCGGTGAAAGCGGCATTAAAGTCAGACCCGTCCGTGTACGGAATCGTGCTGATTGTGCTGACATAAGGACAGCGGAGAGCCGTTGGGGAGTATGTCCAGCCTAAGCAGGATCAAGAGATGAGAGGAGAGACAAGTGAGGACATGAGAAATGGGAAATTAGGGGTCTGCCTGATCGGGGCAGGCCGGGCAGGCATGATTCATGCGGAGAATTTCAGCAGGCGCATTCCCGGCGCATTCTTAAGCGCCATAGCGGATCCGTCCCCGGAGGCGCTTGAGGCAGCGGGGAGAGAGTGGAACGTGGAGCGGCTCTGCACGGATTACAGAGAGGCCCTGGAGGATAAGGAGACAGATGCGGTGGTCATCGTGACCCCCACCAAGTACCACTGTGAGATCGCGGTGGCAGCGGCCCGGGCGGGAAAACATATTCTCTGCGAGAAGCCCATGGCCATGACAGTGGAAGAGTGCCAGCGCATGGAGGAGGCTGCGGAGCAGTTCCATGTAAAGCTTCAGATCGGATTTATGAGGAGATTCGCCCCCTCTTTCCAGGAGGCCAAACGGCTGGTGGAGGCAGGAGAGATCGGCGATGTGGTCATGGTCAGGTCCAACACCAGGGGACCCAGCAGGCCAAAGCCCTGGATGTTCGACATCAGGAAGAGCAACGGCCCTCTGGCCGAGGTGAACAGCCACGACATCGACACGCTGCGGTGGTTTACGGGAAGCGAATACGCATCCGTGTATGCCATTGCGGGAAATTACAGATGCCCGGAGGCAGCGGGGGAATTCCCGGATTTTTATGACAATGTGGCGTTGGTTGCGGGATTTGAAAATGGCATGCAGGGCATGATAGACGGAGCCCAGGGGGTGGCCTACGGATACGATGCCAGGGTGGAGATTCTGGGAACCAGGGGCTGTATCTTCCTGGGAAAGACCAAAGAGAACGGGGTCTCGGTCTGTACTGCAGACGGAAAGCGCAGAGAGGGATTCGTGGGAAGCTGGCGTTTTCTCTTTAAGGATGCCTACCTGGAAGAAGACATGGCATTTGTCAGATGCATCCAGGAGGATTCCCCTCCCCTGGTGGGCGGCCATGATGGAAAAATGGCTGTCAAGATTGTAAATGTTGGCAACTTATCTATTGCAAAGAAAGAAGTAATTATACTATAATTGTGGAGGAATCACTATGCTGGCAGCGAAAATGTACGGAAAAAATGACATAAGGCTGGAAGAGGCTCCCAGGCCGGTTCCGGGGGAGGGGGAGCTTCTGGTGCGGGTGAAAGCCGCGGCCATATGCGGAACGGATGTGAGGATGCTGCTAAACGGAGCAAGCGGCATATCGGATCAGTCCCCCAGGATCCTGGGGCATGAATTCAGCGGAGTGATCGAGGAGACAGGGGCAGGGGTCAGGAACTACCGGCCGGGGCAGCGCGTTGCGGTGGCTCCGAACATGGGATGCGGCGTCTGCGAGCAGTGCGTGTCCGGAAACGGGCATCTGTGCAAGTCCTACAAGGCTCTGGGAATCAATCTGGACGGAGCTTTCGCGGAGTATGTGGCCATTCCGCAGGAAGCAGTCCGGGGCGGGAACGTCTGTGTCCTGGAAGACCATGTGTCCTTTCAGGAAGGGGCAGTCAACGAACCCCTGTCCTGTGTGTGCAACGGATTTGAGAGAAGCGATATCAGGCCCGGAGAGAGCGTTCTGGTCATAGGTGCCGGGCCCATCGGCATCATGCATGCCATGATGGCAAAGATGGCGGGAGCGTCCCTTGTGATGATAAGCGACCTGTCCAAAGAGCGGCTGGCTATGTGCAGGCAGGCGGACGATTCTTTCTGCACGGTGGCGGATTCCGTGCAGGAGGCAGTGGAGGAGATGACAAAAGGGCACGGAGCCGATGTGTGCATCACCGCGTGTCCCTCCCCGCAGGCTCAGGAGACTGCTCTGGAAGCGGCGGCTCTGGGGGGGAGAGTGATCTTCTTCGGCGGGATTCCCGCTGACAGGCAGAATGTGACGCTCAATACGAACCTGATCCATTACAAGGAGCTTTTGGTCTCCGGAACTACCAGGGCCAGCCTGTCCCAGTACAGAAAGACCCTGCATTACATAACCACCGGGGTGCTGGACGTAAAGCGCCTGATTACCAGAACAATATCCCTGCAGGAAATCGAAAAGGGGTTTCAATATGCCGCATGCGGCGCCGGTCTGAAGAATGTGATCTGTATGTAGGAGGCCGGCCATGGAGAGAAGATATCTGATCGGAGTGGATGTGGGAACCCAGGGGACAAAGGCCTCTCTCTATACCCGGCAGGGAGAAACGGTATGCCAGACTTTTCGGGAGACGGCGCTGCATTACGGCCCGGCAGGTGAGATCACGCAGGATCCGGAGGAACTGTTTGGATCGGTGCTTGCCACGGTGCGGGAGCTGACGGAATGTTCCGGCGTGGAGAAAGGCCGGGTGGAAGCCCTGGGTCTGGATGCCCAGATGGCAGGCATCCTTGGGGTGGACGAGACATACAGGGCGGTGACACCTTACGACTCATGGCTGGACACCAGGTGCGAGCCCTATATCGCTAAAATGAAAGAGCTGGCGGGGGACGAGATCGTCCGCAAGACGGGCGGACAGGTCACATATGCCCATGGCCCCAAGATTCTGTGGTGGAAAGGGGAGCATCCCGGCCTGTATCAAAAGATTCGCAAGTTCGTGACCCTGCAGTCCTATTTGTGCGCAAGGCTGTGCGGCCTCAAGGGGGAGGAGGCCTATGTGGACTATACCCATCTGCATTTTACAGGCTTCGCAGACAGCGCGGAGCGCAGATGGGATCCGGGGCTAATGTCATGCTTCGGGGTGGACGAGGACAAGCTGCCGCGGATTGCGGCGCCCTGGGAGCGGGTGGGAACGCTGAGCCGGGAGACGGCAGGGAGGCTTGGGCTGGCGGAGGGAATGCCGGTAGCTGCGGGCTGCGGGGATTCGGCAGCCTCCTCCCTGGGAGCAGGCATCCTGGAGAAAGGAATGGTTTACGATGTGGCCGGAACAGCCTCCATATTCTCCCTCAGCACGGACAGATTTGTGCCGGATATTCCCCATCGGACGATTCTCACGGCCCGTTCTGCCGTGGACGGGCTCTTTATCCCTTTGGCATATCTGGGAGGCGGGGGATTGTGTATCCGGTGGTTTAAGCAATTGGTGGGAAAAAGCTATGAGGAACTGGAGCATATGGCATCGGGTGTGGCGGAGGAGATAAACGACCTGTATTTCATTCCCCATTTTGCAGGGCGCACCTGTCCCAACGAACCCGGGATACGGGGCGGCTTCCATGGGCTGTCCTGGAACCATGAGGCCGGGCATCTGTATAGGAGTATTCTGGAGAGCATTGTTCTGGAGTATAATCTGTTTTTCAAAATCTTGCAGGAGCTGGATCCGGGCATAAGGCCCACGGGCATCTACGGTGTGGGCGGCGGCACCCGCTGCAGGCTCTTCAATCAACTGAAAGCGGATGTGCTGGGACTTGCGTACCACAGGATACAGGTGGAGGAGGCAGCCACCTGGGGGAGCGCGGTGCTGGCAGGCCGGGCCGTTGGAATGTTTGATTCCCTGGAGGCGGCTGGCGGGAGCCGGAAGATCGTGGAGACCTACCTGCCCTGCGAAGAAAGACATGCCGCCTATACAGTGAAAACAAAACGGTATGGCGAGCTGCTTCGTTCCCTGGGAGGGGAAGGGCGGCAGAGAGCGTGACAGGGTTTATGTTGCAGGAATGCTAAGGCGCCAGGCGAAGCCAAGTCTGAGCGATGAGAGGTGTCGGAATGCAGAAGGTGGATAATGGACATTTGTTTTTGCAGGAAAGGCAGGAGATGATCTTAAGCCTGCTGAAAAAGGAACATAAAGTGATGGTGCCCTATTTGTGCGAGTGCTTCTCGGTGTCTCCCGCAACGATTCGCAGCGACTTAAACGAGATGGAGAGCAGAGGGCTTCTGACCAGGACCCATGGGGGCGCCATCCTGAACACCAAGAGCGGCCAGGAGAAAGTCACGAACCAGAAAGTGGGGCTGAACCGCAGCGAAAAACGTCTCATCGGCCTGGCGGCTGCGGAGATGGTTCAGGACGGGGATGTGATCGCCGTGGACACGGGCACCACCGCTATGGAGTTCGTCCGGGCAATCACCAGACGAAAGAACCTGACGGTAGTGACCAATGATTTAAACATCGCCGGCGTCCTGGAGGAACAAAGCGACGCTACCATTGTCTTCATCGGCGGCGTGATCAGGAGAGGGTTTCACTGCTCGGTGGGCCCCCTTGCCATAAAGGGTATGGAGGGGCTGGGGGTGGACAAATGCTTCCTGGCCACCAACGGCCTGACGCCGGAATTCGGAATCAGCACTCCGGATATGGGGCATGCGGAGGTGAAACGCAGGATGGTGCAGATCGCTTCCCAGGTGATTGTCATGTGCGATTCCAGCAAGATCGGTTCCAGCAGTTTCTGCCAGGTGGTGCCGCTGTCTCAGGTGGACGTGATCATCACGGATGAGGGAATCGGGGTCAAGATGCGCCAGGCACTGGAGGACCGGGAAGTGATTGTAAAAGTATGCAAAGCGTGACAAAAACCGCTGTAGTGCAAACTATAGCGGTTTTTTCGCGCCTGTGTAAATAGAGATACGTTAAAATTTCAAAAAACCGCAACATAAAACACGAAAAAGACGATTTTGTCATACGGAATATGGGAAATGAAAGGCGAAATACTTGGTAAATAAAGGGGCATCCGCCTCTTTTTTTATTTCTTTCATATTGTTTCATATTGTTTTGCAAAAAGGAAAAAGAGATGCAAAAATTTGCCGGAAAAATCTGTAATATGAAAAAAACGAAATTTTCAGTGAAAGAAACGCAAGAAATAATGCTCAAAAAATGATATTTTTATAGAAAGGTTCTTGTAAATTTATACTGAACGCCAACTGTGTGCTTCGCCGCGGATGGCTGGCGCGGACGAAAGACCGCAGGGGAAGGAGGATACAGGTGAACCGGATCGGAATCTATTTTGCTTATTGGGAGAGAAACTGGCAAGCAGACTATATCTCCTATATCCGCAAGGTGAAAAGACTTGGATTTGACGTGCTGGAGGTGGAGGTGGGCGCCCTGGAGAAGATGTCCGGCGCAGAGCAGGACAGGATTGCACAGGCGGCCAGGGATGAGGGAATCGACCTTACATACTGCATTGGCCTGCCGCCTCAGTACGACCTGGCCAGCAGGGACGAGAGCGTCCGCAGGTGCGGCATCGCCTATGTGGGGAGGCTGCTGGACGTGGTGCACCACATGGGGGGAGACATGTTGGGCGGCATCATCTATGCCTGCTGGCCCATGGCGGGACAGCCTTCTTTCCAGGACAAGCAGGCGGCCAGGGAGCAGGCGCTTCGCTCCGTAAAGGAGCTGGCGGGAAAGGCGGAAGCCCTGGGCATCACTTACTGCCTGGAGATCGTAAACCGGTTCGAGCAGTGCGTGCTGAACACGGCGGCAGAGGGCAGGGCCTTTGTGGAGGAGGTGGGAAGCCCCGGGGTGGGACTGCTCCTGGACACTTTCCACATGAACATAGAGGAGGACACATTCCGGGACGCCATCCTCACGGCAGGCCGCAGGCTGGCTCATTTCCACATCGGGGAATGCAACCGCAAGGTGCCGGGCATGAGAGGCCACATGGACTGGGATGAGATAGCGGCCGCTCTGCAGGAGATCGGATATCAGGGCAGGATCGTCATGGAGCCCTTTTTGAAGCCCGGGGGACAGGTGGGAAAGGACATCAGGGTATACCGGGATCTGGGAGACGGCATCCGGGAGACGGAGATGGACGAGCTGGCCGCCAGGGGAGCCGCATTTATCCGGGGGAAGCTTGGGCAGAAGTAAATAGGGAACGGATCAATATTGACTTTACAAGCGTGTTTCATAAGGCTTGCAGACGCGCCTGGAAGCGCGCAGAGAGGTGGATAAATGGATAAAATCAAGGTTGGGATCCTCACCATGTCCGATGGGAGAGAGTATTTGCACGAAATGCACAGGGAGACATTGATGGGCTATCAGAGGGAGATAGCCGAAGCCCTTACAAAAGAGGGCTCTTTCCAGGTGGTGGAGGGAACGAGGGCCATCAACTCCAACACGGCGGCCAGGCAGGAGGGAGAGCGCCTGCGGGAGGCCGGGGTGGAAGTGACCATCTTCAATTACGCCATCTGGTGCTATCCCCAGTACACGGCGGTGGCGCAGAATTTTGCACCTGGCCCGTACCTGCTGTTTTGCAATCTGCATCCGTCCCAGTGCGGGATGGTGGGGATGCTGGCGGCGGCAGGAACGCTGGACCAGCTTGGGGTGGCTTACCATAGGCTTTGGGGCTCCGTGAAAGAGCCGGAGGTCTTTGGCCGCATGACGGCATTCCTGCGGGCGGCCTGTGCGGTGAAGCGCCTTAGGGGCATGACATTCGGGAACTTCGGCGGAAGACCCATGGGCATGTACACGGCGGTGGCCAATGTGGAGCAGTGGCAGAGGGAATTTGGCATCGATGTGGAGAACCTGGAGCAGGACGACATTGTCCGGGCAGGAGAGCAGGTGGAGGAGAGCAAGGTGGAAGCGGCTTTCCGGTGGCTGTCTGACAAGGTGGGACGCATCGCCTATGACGGAAAGCATCTGACGCCGGAGAAGCTAAAGACCCAGATACGCTCCTACTATGGACTGAGGCAGATCATTGCGGAGAGGAATCTGGACTTCATCGGAATCAAGGCTCACGGCGACCTGACAGACCGATATGTGACCATGGATCTGGCGGAAGCTTTCCTGAATGACCCCTACGACTGGGACGGCGCCCATGAACCCATTGTGGCGGCCACGGAGGCGGACATGGACGGCGCGCTGACCATGCAGATCTTCAAGCTCCTTACGGGCAGCCCGGTGCTGTTTGCGGACGTGCGCCATTACGACAGGGAGAAAGGCATGTGGTACTTCTCCAACTCAGGCACATGCGCCACCTATTTTGCGGCAGGCTCCATGGATCCGGAGGAGAATTTAAGGGAAGTGACCTTTTATCCGGAGACGGAGGATTACCCGGCAGGGGGCGGCAGCGTCCACCATTTTGCAAAGGAGGGCGATGTGACGCTGGCCAGACTGGCAAGGAAATGCGGAAAGTACTACATGACAATAGTGCCCGCGCGGTTCGTGCGCTTTTCCAGGGAGGAGATGCTGCGGCTGGGCAGCGTCACGACGCCCCAGTGGCCGGTGGCCTTTGCAAAACTGAAAGTAAGCGCGGATGCGTTTTTGCAGGAATATCCCTGCAACCATATCCACGGCGTCTACGGGGACTATGTGGAGGAGCTGAAGCTGGCGGCAGGGCTCATGGGAATGGAGACCGTGGTGATGGACGGCAGTGATCATACCAGGTAAAGTCTCGTGAGAAGTGCGCCCAAGAGGCTTTGTCCTTTAGGGCCACCGCGCGGCGATTATAAAAGGAGGAGAAGCGGAGATGACAGCGGAAAAACTGGCAGGCTATATGGATCAGACCCTGTTAAAGGCATATGTGAGCGATGAGGATTTCAGGAATTTCTGCGAGGAGGCTGACCGGTATGGGTTTGCCATGGTGGCAATCAATTCCGCCCCTGTGGAAAAGTGCCGGAGATTCCTTAAGGAGAGCAAGGTACATGTGGGGGCGGCCATCGGGTTCCCCTTAGGGCAGACCACCATAGAGGCCAAGGTGTTTGAGACGGTTCAGGCCATCGAGAAGGGCGCGGACGAGATCGACTATGTGGTGAACATTGTGGAGCTGAAGAGCCGAAACCTTTCCTATGTGGAGGAGGAGATGGGCCAGATCGTATCTGCCTGCAGGAAAAGGGGCGTATTGTCCAAAGTAATCTTTGAGAACTGCTACCTGACAAAAGAGGAGAAAGAGATCCTGTGCAGGATAGCCCTGCAGGTGGAACCTGACTTCATCAAAACATCCACGGGCTTCGGCACAGGCGGAGCCACCCTGGAGGATGTGCGGCTGATGCACTCTCTGGTGGGAGACCGGATCCGGGTCAAGGCCGCAGGGGGAATCCGGGATCTGGACACCTGCCTGGCCATGATAGAGGCAGGGGCAGAGCGCATCGGAACCAGCGCCGGAGTCAGTATCGTGGAGGAGTTCAAAAGGCGGAACGGATAAAAGGAAGCGTGCCCATGGGCACGGGAAAGGACAAAAGAGATGCCAAACGCAAGATACATAGAACAGAACCGGGACATGACGCTGCATATAGACGGCAACAGAACTTTGGACGCTTATGGGAGGGAGGTGCTCCTAACCGGGGTCAACTGTGCTTCCCTGGAATGGGATCCCGTGCCGGAGAGGCTGATGGACAGCATCAGAGAGGCCCTGGACGGATGGAGGGCCAATCTCATCCGCCTGCCCCTGCTGCCGGACGGCTGGTATGGCTTTCTAAAAGACCAGCAGGAAAGGGATCCGGAAGGGGAGGCGTACCATAGATTTGTGGATGAGATCGTAGACGAGATCGCGGCCAGGCGCAAATATGTGATATTGGATTTGCACGGATGCAACTGCGGAACCCTGGGAACATTGGACTACGGCTATATGCCGGATATGAACAGCCTTCGCTTCTGGACGGATCTGGGGACGCGCTATGGGAACCATCCGAATGTCCTCTTCGGGCTGTTCAATGAGCCCAGAGAGGTGGACTGGGAGATGTGGAGCAAGGGAGGGATGCTGACCTCGGTCTGCGAAATCCAGGGCCAGATCCATGAAAATACCTTTGAGACCCCGGGCATGGAGAAGATACTTCAATGCGTCCGGGCAACAGGAGCCCGGAACGTTGCGGTGATCGGGGGGCTGGACTGGGCTTTCACATTTCGGGGAATGCCGGAGGAATATTACCCAAAGGATCCTGACGGCAACGGGATTATCCTTGATTCCCATATTTACCCCTGGAAATCCATGGACTGGGAGAGCCATGTGGCCTGTCTGTCCCACCTGTATCCCATTCTCATCGGAGAGTGCGGGCACAGCGGGGAGTTCCTGCGCCCGGAGAACCCGCAGAAAGAGATATCCGCCCTGTGGGTGCCCAGGCTGTTAAGCTGGATTGAGAACAAGAAATTTCATGTGACTGCCTGGGATTTCCATCACCAGGCAGGCCCCTGCCTGGTGGAGAACCTGGAAGACTTTGCGCCCACGCCCTATTGGGGACAGTACTATAAGGAATTTATGGCAAAGAGGGTCAGAGAGCCCAAAGAGAGCCAGACCCAGATAGAAGTCCGGGTGACTGAGAGGGCAGTGCGGTTCTTTGGCAGATGCGTGGAGGCCGGAAGGGATGGTCTGGTGTTCTTTAACTGGAGCGGCGCAGGGTTCGAGTTCCGGTTTACGGGTTCAAAAGTCCAGGCCTGGATGGAGACGGACATCCGGGAGGGAGATGTGCCCGCTCCCGGGGACAGGGCGCATATCGGCGTCTATGTGGATGGGCAGCCGGACGCTGCGGCCAGGTTTTTGCTGGATCGAAAGTCCGGATGGTACACCCTTTGCGACAACCTGCCTTTTGGCACCCACACGGTAAAAGCAGTGAAGCTTTCGGAGGTGGGATACGGCAGGGCGGCGGTGTCCCGGATCCTTGTGACCGGCACTATGCAGCCCATTCCCACCGAGGCCAAAAAGAGGCGCATGGAAGTCATCGGGGATTCCATCAGCTGCGGCTACGGCAATATCTGCTCCAACCAGGGGGCGGATTTTGTGACGGCGGAGCAGGATGCCATGAAGACTTACGGCGCCATGGTGGCGGAGCATTTTGGGGCGGAGGTGCACCTGACAGCAGTGTCAGGAACAGGGGTGTTCCACGACTACGGCATGAACACTCACAACCTGCTGCCGGAGCTGTATGGGTATACGGACAAGATGTGCCAGGAGCATTACGGGCAGAAAGCCGAAAAATGGGATTTCGAAAAATATGTGCCGGATTTGATCCTGCTGCGGCTGGGCAACAATGACGCCAGGTACTGCGACGGATGGGACAGGGAAGAGGAAGAGCGGACCCAAGCCCTTAAGGAAGAGCGCTATGGGCAGTTTGAGGAGAAATACATTGCTTTCCTGAAAGAGGTGCGGGAATACAATCCACAGGCCAGGATACTGGTGTTCTGGGATCGGGACGCGGCCGTGGCAGAACGGGTCCAAATGGCGGTGGCCGCCATGCAGGAGCGCTACGGGGACGGAAAAGTCTGCGGTATGGAGATCGTTCCCAAGCAGATAGAGAGCGAGGGCGTTGGCGCCAACGGACACTGGTCGGTGTGCACCCATCGCCGGGTGGCCAGCCAGCTCATTGCCAGGGTGGAGGAATGGATGGGATGGAACTGAGAAAGCTGTGCGTACACCCGGGGGGAAAGTATCTTAAGTGGAGCGACGGAGAACCTTTCTTCTATATGGCGGACACGGCGTGGGAACTGCTGCACAGGGTGGCATTAAGCCAGATTCCGGGCTACCTGGACACCAGAAAAAATCAGGGCTTCAACGCCGTCCAGGTGGTGGCTCTGGCAGAGGCGGGAGGTCTGTCCGTGGCAAATCCCCAGGGACATCTTCCCGCACGGGAAAGCTATTGGGGGGATCTGGACCGGATCATGGACATGGCGGCCAGGCGGGGGATGGTGGTGGCGCTTTTGCCCTCCTGGGGAGACAAATGGAACCGGAAAGGCGGGATAGGCCCGGAAGTCTTTAATCCCGAAAATGCCTATTCCTACGGAAAGTGGCTGGGCAGCCGCTACCGTGAGGCCTGGAACCTGATCTGGGTGCTTGGCGGGGACCGGCCCGTGGAAACTTATGCGCAGGAACAGATCCTGGATGCCATGGCAAAGGGACTGCGGGAGGGGGACGCAGGGAACCACCTGATGACTTTCCACCCCTGCGGGGCCTCCTCCTCGGCGGATTTCCTAAAAGGAAAGGCGTATCTGGACTTCCACAGCATCCAGTCCGGGCATGGCCTGGAATGTTATGAGAGCGTGGATCTTTTGGAGAGTACCTGGCAGCGGGAAAAAAGGCCCGTGCTGGACATGGAGTGCCGGTATGAGGACTTCCCTGCCTGCTTTGACCCTGATCTGGGCTATTGCTGGACAGATGCGGATGTAAGAAACAACCTGTACTGGAATCTGCTGTGGGGGAGCCTGGGCGCCGTGTACGGACACAGGGACGTATGGTGCTTTTCAGCGGGAGACGGCAAAACCGGGGCGGGATGGCAGCAGGGCTGGAAACCCTGGCAGGAGGCCCTGCACAGTCCCGGGGCAGAGCAGATCCGCCATTTGGTGAAGCTGCGTCTGATGCGCCCCTATTTTGAACTGCAAAGGTCCCCGGAGCTGCTGTCCATGGACGGGCAGCCGGCAGGGGCCGGAAAAGGGCCGGGCCAAATGGCGGCGGCCAGGGGGGAGGGATATGCCTATGTCTACAGCCCCCTGGGGATGCCCGTCCGCTGCAGACTGGACAGTTTAGGATTTAAGCGCATTCGGGTGTCCTGGTACAATCCCAGAAACGGGGCGCTTCAGACAGAGGGAATCGTAAGCGCACAGGCAGACCTGTTTTGCCCTCCCACAAGCGGAAAAGGACAGGACTGGGTGCTGGTGCTTGACAAGATGGATTAGGCAAAAAAGGAGGGTGCGGCTATGGTGGAGAACAGGGTAAAGTCTTTGGATGAACTGGAGAAAGAGGGGTGGGCGCCCGGCCCGTCTCCTCTGGAGAGTCCCGTGCAGGAACCTGGGCTTTTGCCGGGAGAGCTGTTTCGGGAGCCGTTTGCGGGACAGGGGAAGCGGTCTTTGGACGGTATCTGGCAGATGGCGGAGGGCGGCAGCAAAAAGGAACGCCTGGAGGGGCAGTGGACGGACGCCATAGAAGCCTCCGTTCCCTGCAGCGTGCATACGGCTCTTCTGGAAGCAGGGAAAATAGCGGATCCTCTGGTGGGTCTCCAGGATAAGGAGGCCAGGGCGTACAGCTACCGGGAATGGTGGTTCAAGAGGCAGTTCCAGGGAGGGCAGGACTGTTCCTTACTGGGCTTCGACGGCCTGTGCTACAGAGCCCATATCTGGCTCAACGGCACATTCCTGGGCACCCACAGCGGCATGTTCGGCACACCGGTCTTTTGGGTGGAGGGACTGCTGCAGGAGCGGAATGAGCTGATTGTAAAGCTGGACAATGCTCCGGCCAGGCCAAAGCCTCTTTCCGACTTTATGGACAATGACGAGGGCTGGCATGACGGGGTGGTGATCAATTGTGTGTACGGGTGGCACTATGCCTGTCTGCCCTCCCGGGGCATCTGGGGGAGCGTGTGGCTCGGGAAAGGGGCAGGGATGGAATTCGAAACACCTTTCACCGCCGCCATGGATGCCGGGGAGGGTATCGTAGACCTGTGCGTGAAGATCCGGAAAGGACAGGGAAGCGGCAGCTTAGGGGCACAGTTTCGCCCAAAGAATTTTCAGGGCAGCGCCTGGCATTTTGAGGCGCCCTGGCAGGGCGGGGAGGGAGATATCCTCCACTTCCGGGTGAGGATTCCGGATCCGAAGCTATGGTGGCCCAATGGCATGGGCGGGCAAAATCTGTATGAGTGCAGAGTCCGGATTCAATACCAAGACGGAACATGGGAATCCTGCCATACCTTTGGAATCCGCACCATCGAGATGCGGCCTCAGCCGGGAGGGCCTGACCCGAAGAAATACAACTGGATTTATACCGTAAACGGACGGGAGATATTCGTAAAAGGGGCAAACTGGTGTACCCTGGATGCGCTGCTGCGTTTTCCGAGACAGCGGTATGAGCGCTTCCTCGGCCTGGCAAAGGAACAGAACATTCAGCTTTTGAGAGCCTGGGGCGGGGGAATGCCGGAGACGGAGGATTTTTACAGACTGTGTGACGACTACGGAATAATGGTCATGCAGGAATGGCCCACCTGCTGGGACAGCCAGAAAGAACAGCCCTTTCAGGAGCTGGAGGAGACGGTGCTGTGCCATATGCCCAGACTGCGCAACCACCCCTCCCTGATCATGTGGTGCGGAGGCAATGAGTCCAGGGAGGCGGACGGAGAGGCCATGGACATGATGGCCAGGTACGCCTTTGAACTGGACGGCTCCAGGCCTTTCCACAGAACATCCCCCTGGGGCGGCTCCTTGCACAATTACGGCACCTACTGGGAGATGCAGGACATGGACGTGTCGCTTAGGCTGCAGGCTCCTTTTCTGGGGGAGTTCGGCATGGCATCGGTGCCGAATCTGGAGAGCGTGGAAAAGTATCTGCCGGAAGACGAGAGAAGTCAGTGGCCTGCGGACAAGTACGGGAGCTTTGCCCACCACACACCCAGGTTCAACCAGTTTGACCCCTGCGACATGGACTATCTGTCCAAGCATGCGGCGGAGTTTGACACTTTGGACACCATGGAGGGTTTCATCTGGGCCACCCAGATGGCTCAGGCCACAGCCATCCGCCACACCCTGGAGAGCTGCCGGGCCGCCTACCCTGCCTCCACAGGGGTCTGCTATTATAAGCTTACGGATGTGTATCCGGCCGCATCCTGGTCTACCATAGACTATTATGGCTGTCCCAAGCTTTCCTACTATATCCTGGCAGACAGCTATGAACCCCTCTGCGGGGTGGTGGTTTTCCGGTCGGTGAGGGCAGGGAACGGCATTGCGGCGCCGGTGTACCTGCTGGACGATAGGGACTGCCTTGAAGGGAAAGCATGGTCTGTGTGCGTGAAGACCTGGAACCGGGATCTGGAGCTGCTGCAGACTGACTGCTACCAGGGCTTTGGCGCCATAGAGAAGACGAAACGGGTGGGGGACTATATCCTGTCCCAGGACAAGGCCGGCGGCAGGCTTGTCCTGGTCACGGTGGAGGCGTCAGTGGAGGGCGTGATGGTCCACCGCATGTTCTACTGGCTGGACTACCAGTGGGAGCCGGGGGTTCTGCGCAGGCTCCCCAGAACGGTTCTGGAGGCGAAAGCAGGAGGGGACGGGGAGATATTTGTGCAAAATAGGGGAAATGTTCCGGCTGTGGGAGTCACCCTGTCCTGTCCCGGAAAAGGAGAGGTATTCTCCTGTTCGGACAATGTATTCTGGCTGGAAGCGGGAGAGTCCCGCTGTATCAGGGCAAGCCGGACGGATCAGGTGCTGACAGGGGCGTTCAATGCTGACTGGGTGCCTGCAGGCTGAGAACAATGGCAGATCCGGATACGGAGGATGAAAGGTTGGAAAGGAGTCGTAAAATGCGTTGGAACAAAAGCGTGCGCAGAATGCTTGCCTGTCTGCTGGCAGTAAGCATCATAGCCGGGGCACAGGTGTGGCCCATGCCGCTTTTCCGGGTCCATGCGGCAAAGGAAGAGGAGCTTTCCGAACTGCTCCTCAAATTAGACGCCTATCAGGAAACGGAAAGGTATGGCGCCTATCTGGAACGTGTGGATAACGGGAAGAGGCCGGATGCGAAGATCGAGCTGGAGGCTTCGGACTATATACGGGCCGAGGGAATGGAAGTAACCTGCCATAAGGACTATGAGGGCATGGAAGGGGTCAGCGTGCTCACCGGGGAAGAGGGACTCATCGAGTATGCCTTTACGGTGGAGGAGGAAGGACTCTATGAAATCGGCCTTGAGTACTATCCGGTGGAGGGGAAGAGCGCCGGCATCCAGAGGGGGATATTTCTGGACGGAGAGCTTCCCTACCAGGAACTGTCCGTGCTGGAATTCTCCAGGGTCTGGAAGAATGCGGTGGAACAGTGGGAGGTGGACAACCAGGGGAACGATATCAAGCCCATGCAGACGGAAAGTCCCCGGTGGATGCTGGAATGGTGCCGGGACAGTGAGGGGTACATACCTGACCGCCTGTCCGTCTGGCTGGACAGGGGAGAGCATACTCTGACGATTGTGTCCCAAAGGGAGCCCATGATGCTGCGCAGGGTGATTTTGACCAACAACGAAAGACCCGGATCCTACCTGGAAATGATGGAACAGGAGCAGGATAAAGCCAGGGCGGACGCTGCCGGATTTCTGCAGATCATCGAGGCGGAGGAGGCGGACAGGAAATCTTCCCAGATGCTCTACCCCGTACAGGACCAGTCCTCTCCCTCCGTGTCCCCCTACAGCGCAAGCGCCCTGAAGAACAATACCATCGGCGGCAATAGCTGGAGGCTGTCCGGCCAGTGGCTGGAGTGGGACTTTGAGGTGCCTGCGGACGGATATTACCAGATCGGGCTCCATGTGAAACAGAATTTTGTAAAAGGAATCTATGTGTCCAGGAAGATCTCCATAGACGGAGAAGTCCCTTTTTCGGAGATGAACGACTATGGGTTTCCCTACAGCCAGAACTGGAGGCAGGAGCTTCTGCGCAATGAAGAGGGGGAGGCCTACCGCTTCTATCTGGAGGCGGGAGCCCACACCCTGCGGATGGAAGTGGTGCTGGGAGACTTCTCCCATATCGTGGACGATGTGGAAGAGATTCTCAGGGACTTAAACGGGATCTACCGTAAAGTGATCCGGATCATCGGCGTGGAGCCGGCTCAGTACCGGGACTATCAGATCGAGAGGAGCCTCCCGGGGCTGGCCCAGGAGACCGCCCGGGCGGCGGAGGAACTCACTGCGGTGATAGAGGCGTTAGAGGAGGTGGCCGGCGCCAGGAGCGAGAAAGAGACTGTGCTTGTGACCATGCGGGACCAGCTGCTGAAGCTTACGGAGAATGTGGAGAACTTTTCCAAGGTCATAGGCTCCTACAAGACCAACATGAGCGCAGTGGGCACCTGGATCACCCAGGTCATTGAGCAGCCCCTGCAGCTGGACGCCATCTATATCCTGTCGCCGGACCAGGAGATGCCCAAGGTAAAGGACTCCTTTTTGGACAATGTGGTTCATGAGCTGAAGACACTGTATTATTCATTCGTTATAGACTACAATCAGATCGGCAATCTGTCTGAGGGCGAGGCGGAGACCATCACGGTATGGGTGGGAAGCGGACGGGACCAGGCCAATGTGATCAAGGCTCTCATTGACGAGGATTTTACGAAGAACACTGGGATCGGGGTCAATGTGATGCTGGTGAACATGTCCACCCTGCTCCAGGCCACCCTGGCGGGACAGGGGCCGGATGTGGCTATGCAGCTTGGAGTGGATGCGGGACTGAAGCAGACGGGAAATGACCTGCCCATGAACTATGGGGTCAGGAACGCCCTGTACGACTTGAGCGCCTTTCCCGATCTGGAGGAGGTGCGGGGGCGCTTCTATGAGAGCGCCATGCTGCCCTATGAATTTGACGGCAGCACCTGGGCCCTGCCGGAGACCCAGACCTTTATGATGATGTTCTACCGGAAAGATATCCTGAAGGAACTGGGGCTTTCCGTGCCCGAGACCTGGGACGACTTAAAGGCTGCCCTGGCGGTGCTCAGCAAGAACCAGATGGAGGTGGGGATGCTGGCCACGGAGCCTGTGTTCGCCACATTGCTGTACCAGAACGGAGGGGAGTACTACACGGAGGACGGCGCTGCCTCTGCGCTGGATTCCACGGTGGCCATGAATGTGTTCAAGGAGTACTGCGAGTATTATTCCAAGTACAAGCTGGACCGGGAGACCAGCGTGGAACAGCGGTTCCGTACCGGGGAAGCGCCCATTATCCTGGCGGACTATACCACCTACAACAATTTTCAGGTATCTGCCCCGGACATCAAGGGGCTCTGGGGATTTACCACGGTGCCCGGCACCCTGCGGGAGGACGGCACCATAGACAAGACCACGGTCAGCGGCGGCAATGCCACTGTCATGATGAAAGGCTGCAAGAATCCGGAGGCCGCCTGGGAATTCATGAAGTGGTGGACTTCGGCCAGGATCCAGACGGCCTATGGGAAAGAGATGGAGAGCCTGATGGGGGCTTCGGCCAGGTATCCTACGGCCAACAGGGAAGCCTTTGAGAGCCTGCCCTGGCCCAGGGCGGATTACCAGACGCTAAGGGAGCAGTTTGACCAGGTGGTGGGCATCCCCCAGGTGCCGGGCGGATATTTCACCTGGAGGAATGTGAACAATGCTTTCTACAAGGTGGTGGTGGGCGGACAGGCCCCCAAGGAGACGCTGACGGATTATATCCGGTATATCGATGCAGAGATTGCAAACAAGCGGGAGGAGCTTGGCTTTTCCGTGGAAGGAGGGGAGTAAAGGAATGGAAACTGTGGCCGTAAAGAAAAAGCCTCTGTCCAGACGGCTGAAAAAAGGCGCGCCTGCCTATGCGCTGGCAGCCCCCTATTTTATCCTGTTTTTTACCTTTACCGTCCTGCCGGTGGCAGCATCCATTGTCCTTAGCTTTACGGACTTCAATATGATGGAGATGCCGGACTTCGTAGGCTGGAAGAACTATATGCGTCTGCTGCTGAATGACGACATCTTTATGATAGCCGTGAAGAATACCTTTGTGTTCGCGGTCATAACAGGGCCTTTAAGCTATATGATGTGTCTGCTTTTTGCATGGATCATCAATGAATTCAAGGGGAAGCTTCGGGCGCTGCTCACATTGGTATTCTACGCCCCGTCCATCTCCGGCAATGCCTTTCTGGTGTGGAGCCTGATCCTGAGCGGGGACAGGTACGGGTATCTGAACGGGATGCTGATCAAGCTGGGATTTTTGTACGAGCCTGTGGTGTGGATGAAAGAGGAGAAATATGTGCTGTTCTTCCTGATCATCGTGCAGCTCTGGCTGAGCCTTGGAACAGGGTTTCTGACTTTCATCGCAGGGCTGCAGACAGTGGACAGAACCCTGTACGAGGCAGGCGCCATTGACGGGGTGAAAAACCGCTGGCAGGAGCTGTGGTATATCACGATTCCCTCCATGCGGCCTCAGCTCATGTTCGGCGCGGTGATGCAGATCACCCAGTCCTTTGCGGTGGCGGACATCTCCATCCAGCTGGCGGGCAATCCCAGCGTGAACTATGCGGGAGCCACTGTGGTCACGCATCTGATGGATTTCGGCAGCCAGCGGTATGAGATGGGGTATGCGTCGGCCATTGCCACCATCCTGTTTTTAACCATGATCGGCACAAACCGGCTGGTACAGAAGATATTGAGAAAGGTGGGAGGGTGAGATGGCGGCAACGAAACGCGTAAAGAAAAGAAAAGCGAAGCAACTCAACCGCTCCGTGGCGGGCAACACTGTCCTGTTCGTGATCATGGCCTTTTGCGCCGTGTTCATGGCCCTGCCGCTTGTGATGATCGTGAACAATTCCCTAAAGCCCCTGGACGAGATTCTGCGGTATCCGCCCAAGATCCTGGTGGAGAACCCCTCCCTGGACAACTTTTCGGATCTGTTCGTGCTGATGAAGACATCCTGGGTGCCTTTTTCCAGGTTTATCCTGAATACGTTCATCATCACCGGCCTGGGCACCACAGGCCATGTGATTCTGGCCTCCGCGGCGGCCTATGCCCTGGCCAAGCTGGAATTCCCGGGGAAGAATGTGCTGTTCCAGATGGTGGTGCTGTCGTTGATGTTCTCCGCGGCAGTGACGGCCATCCCCAATTATATGATCGTCTCCTGGCTGGGGATCAATGACACCTACGCGGCGGTGATCCTGCCCGCCCTGGCCAGCAGTCTGGGGCTGTATCTGATGAAGCAGTTCATCGAACAGATTCCGGATTCCCTCATCGAATCCTGCCGTCTGGACGGAGCCGGGGAATTTCGGATTTTTTGGACGCTGATCATGCCCAATGTAAAGCCTGCCTGGCTGACCTTGGCCATCTTTCAGTTCCAGGCTCTCTGGGGGAACACCGGGAGCACCTTTATCCGCAGCGAGCAGCTAAAGCCCCTGCAGTATGCCCTTGGCCAGATCGTCCAGGGAGGTGTGTCCAGGGCGGGAGCCGGAGCGGCCGTGCAGTTCATCATAGCGGCCATCCCCATTTTGTTCTTTATCATCAGCCAGAGCAACATTATCGAGACCATGACGACCTCAGGCATGAAGGATTGAGGGAATGAAGAATATGAGAAAACGTAAAATGCTTATTACAGTGGCCGCAGTCCTGCTTCTGGCATCGGGGGGAATGCGTGCCGGCGCCCAGACCCAGGTGCCATATGATACCTACAATTACGATTACTGGGGAAACCTGGTCTATACGCCCGCGCCCTATGTGCCGGCAGGGAAGCTGTCCGGAGAGAGTCTGGGGATAGGGGCATTTTCCGCCCCCCAGGACATGTTCCTGGCAGGGGACACCCTGTATGTGGCGGACACCGGGAACAACCGCATCGTCATGCTGGGAAAGGACGGAAAGTTAAAGGGCATCATAGACAGCCTGGGCGCCCGGGAGGGGGAGGAGAGCCTGAAGAGCCCCAAGGGGATATGCGTCACGGCAGACGGGACTGTGTATGTGGCGGATTCCGGAAATAAGCGGGTGGTGGTGCTGGACTCCGACGGAAACCTGCTTTCGCAGGTCAGGGATCCCAAATCGGATGTGCTGCCAAAGCAGTTTGAGTTTGTGCCATCCAAGGTGGTGGTGGACTATGCGGGCAGGGTGTATGTGATTGCGGACAATATGTACCAGGGCATCATGTGCTTCTCGGAAAAAGGGGAGTTTACGGGATTTACGGGAACCATCAACGTGACCCTGTCGCCCTATGAGATCTTCTGGCTGCGGTTCTCCACCAAGGAGCAGAGATCCAGGCAAAAGCTCTATATCGCCACGGAATTTACAGGCATGGATATAGACGGGGACGGCTTTATCTACGCCACCAATATTGACAACGACGGCAGGCAGTCCGTGCGCCTCTTAAACCCCAAGGGACAGGACGTGATCGGCAAGAAAGACAGCGTGCCCTTAAGCGGGGATCTGCAGTGGAGGCTTGCGGGGGATTACGGGGGAGCCTCCCGGATCGTGGACGTGACGGAGAGGGGCAAGGGCATCTATTCCATATTGGATTATACCCGGGGGAGAATCTTCACCTATGACGCCGAGGGAAACTGTCTGTACATCTTCGGGGGAATGGGAACCCAGGCGGGCACGTTCCAGACGCCCACGGCCCTGGAAGCCTGGGACGACAGGATCCTGGTGCTGGACGCCGGGCGCAATGAGATTCTCCTGTTCCAGGAGACCAGGTACGGCCAGCTGATCAACGAAGCCACGGGGCTTCGGTATGACGGGGACGAGACCCAGGCGGTGGAGCGGTGGAAAGAGGTATTAAAGTACAATTCCGACTTTGAACTGGCCTACTCCGGCATCGGCAAGGCCACCCTGGCAGCCGGGAACAACAGGGAGGCCATGCATTATCTGCGGCTGGCCATGGACAAGGAGTATTATTCCATTGCTTACAAGCGTTTCCGCAATGAGATTCTGGAGCGCTTTCTGCCGGTGGCATTTACCTTGGGGCTGGGGCTGATCGCGGCGAGAGCGGCCTGGCGGGTCATCCGAAAACGCAGGATGCAAAAAGGAGGAGGCGCCTGATGGCAGGAGGGTTTCAAGTACGGATCAAGATGCGTGCATGGCGCGCAGGGAGGTAGGAATATGGAGAATATATATTCTGACAAAAAGAAAGCAGGAGGCGCATTCCGGGAGAAATTGTCCTATGCTTTCTACACCATGCTGCACCCGGGAGACGGCTTCTATGAGATTAGACACAGGGGACGGGGAAGCGTAGGGTGCGCTTTGGGGATTGTGGCGGCATTCGCCGTCTCCTTTTCCCTGAATAAGCGGTATGCCAATTTCATCGTGAACCCATACAATACGCTGTATGTGAACAGCGTGATAGACCTGTGCGCCATTCTGGCTCTGTTCCTTTTGTTCTGTGTGTCCAACTGGTCTATCACCTGCCTCATGGAGGGGGAGGGCAGGATGAAAGACATTGTCACGGCAGTGGGGTATTCCCTGCTCCCCCTGGTGTGCACTTTGCTTCCGGCCACTTTTGCATCCTATCTCATCGCGGCTTCGGAAGAGGCGTTTTATTACATGCTGCTGGCAGTATCCATTATGTGGTTTTTGATCCTGGTGCTGAAAGGGATCATGACCGTACATAATTTTACCCTGGGCAAGACCCTGACCACTTTGGTGCTCACTTTCGCGGCCATGGTGATCCTGATCTTCCTTGCGGTGCTGTTGACCACGATCCTGCAGCAGCTGTTCCTGTTTTTCAAGAGCATTTATATGGAACTGATATTCAGCGTGTAGGCAGGCGGCGGTTCTTATGTCCGCGGGGGCGGACGGTAACCGGGTGATAAAGAGGTTGGCTTATGAAGAGAGTAAAGAAAGTGTTGCCGGCGGCAGCTGTATTGGGATTGCTGGCGGCAGCGGCATTGCTGGTCCCAAAGATACGGTATTATTTCTTTCACACAGAGTACAAAGAGGTTCTGGAAGCCATGGAGGGATCCGTGGAGGAAGGGGCGGAAGCATTTGAGCCGCTGTCAGGCGGCCGGGGAGAAGTGCCGGGATTCGTGCTGGCCGCGGAGACTGAGACACTGGAGCTGTATGTGAATATGGAAGACAGCCAGGTAGCTGTGTATGACAGGCGAAACGGCAACATTACCTATTCCAATCCCCAGGAGGAAGATCCGATTGCCAGGTCTGTCAATGAGGAGGAGCTTAAGAGCCAGATCGGGCTATTGTATTACAATCCCAAGCGTACGGCCATGACCATGAACAATTACACCATGTCCATAGCCAAGGAACAGTTTGAACTCCGCAGGCTTAAGAACGGGGTCAGGGTGATCTACACTTTGGGGGATCTGGGCAGCAGCACCGGCATAGTGCCGGTATATATTACGGAGGAGCGGCTGCAGGAGCTGGTGCTGGACAAGCTGTCCGAGAAGGATGCCAAGTCCGTCAGGAGCAAATATGCCCCATCCTCCACCCACGAGGGGTATCTGGAACTGGCCGGCGGCGTGATCAAGTCCAAGCTGACTATGAAGAAATTCCAGGGCTATTTTGAGGAAGCGGGCTATACTGCCCAGGACTATCTGGCAGACATGGAGGTGGCAGGGGAGGAAGAAGGGGGCATCAGCTTTCAGATAGCCCTGGACTACCGGCTGGAGGGCGAGGAGCTTGTGGCTTCCATCCCGGCGTCCCTGATCCGGGAAAACGGCGGCGCCAAGATCGGCTCCATCAGCCTGTTAAAATTTTTTGGCTGCGCGGGCATGGAGGAGGCAGGGTACATGGTGGTGCCAAACGGCTCCGGCTCCCTGATCTACTTCAACAACGGGTGCAGGCAGGAGGCGTACAGCCAGACAGTCTACGGCACGGATCCAATCGCCGCCAACTATATCAGGCTGGAACAGACCCAGAGAGCCAGGCTTCCCGTATTTGGCCTGAAGAAAGAAAAAGGGAGCCTGTTTGCCCGGATCGACAACGGGGATGCCTTTGCCGCCATTACGGCAGACGTGGCGGGCAAGGGCAACGGGCAGAATTATGTATATGCCACTTTCCAGCTTCGGCCATCGGAACTGCTGAGCATGTTCGGCTCCACCGGAGGAGCCGCCGACCTGCCGCTGGTGGAGGATCCTTTGTACAGCGGTGAGCTGTCCGTGCGCTATGCTTTCCTGGAGGGAGAGGATGCGGACTACTCCCGGATGGCCGCTTACTACAGGAACATCCTGGTGGAGGAGGGGATCCTTGCCAGGAGGGAGGCCGGGGAGCTGCCCTTGTACCTGGACATCTTGGGAGGCGTCCAGAAAAAGGAATTCTTCCTGGGGGTGCCTTATCTGACGGATTATCCCATGACCACTTTTGACCAGGCAGAGGACATTGCCGGGAAGCTGCAGGAGGAGGGCATAGGAGCCATCCGGATGAATTACCTGGGATGGTTCAATGGCGGGTACTACCATGACACTCCGGATCATGTAAAGGTGCTGTCCGGCCTTGGGGGGAAGAAAGGGCTCGGACAGTTGACGGACATGGTGGAGGCAGGCGGCGGGAAAGTCTTTGCAGACGTGGCTTTCTGGAGGGTGTCCCAGCAGGCGGACGGGTTTTCTCCCATGTTCGAAGCCAGCAAATACTACTCCGGCATCTACCTGGAACTGGGGCAGGTGAACCCGGCCACTGTCCGCCAGACCGACAGCCTGGGATATGAGGAGACCCTGTACTATACCCTGTCGCCCAGGTACCTGGGACATTATGTGCAGGCTTTTGCCGAATGTGTACAGGAAGTGCCGGTGAGCGGCATTGCCCTGAGGGATCTGGGGGATGCCCTTACCTCGGACAAGAAGCGCTCGGAGCTGGTGAACCGGGAACAGTCCAAGTACATTGTGCAGGATGCTTTTGGAAAACTGGAGGGCACGGGCAAGGATCTGCTGGTAAAGGGCGGAGACTTCTACAGCCTGGCCTATGCCAGCGACATTGTGGACGCGCCTCTTACGGACACCGGGTTTTTCATCGTGGACGAACAGATTCCTTTTTACCAGATGGTGATCCACGGCTATATAAATTATGGGGGAAGCGCCATCAACCTAAACGGCAGCATGGACGAAAGGCAGCTTGTGCTGCATCTGATCGAGATGGGTGCATCGCCGCATTTCATCCTGTCGGCCCAGGATGCCAGCCAGATCAAGTACACAGGTCTGAATGCCGTATATACCTCCTGGGAGGAGTACTGGCTGGAGGATGTGCTGCGCATCTATACAGAGGTGAGCCGTGCGCTGAACGGCGTGGAGGGGCAGGCCATGGTCTCCCATGAGATCCTTGCGGAAAATGTGGCAAAGGTAACTTATGAGAACGGGGCTGTCTATTACATCAACAAAAATCCGGAAGCGGTGATAACAGAGGGCATCACCATCCCCGGATATGGGTACGAAGTGAGGTGAATGAGACATGAAAAAGAAGAAAAAAATGTCACTGACCACCAGGCGGGCCATCACAGGGCTGACCTTTATCCTGCCCTGGCTCATCGGTATCTGCCTGTTCTATGTGCGGACCCTGATCCAGACAGTCCAGTTTTCTTTCAGCAAGGTGATCTTCCGGGAGAGCGGCGGGATACGGATGGAATTTGCGGGGCTGCAGAATTTTAAATACGCGCTTTTAGAGCACGGCAGCTACAACCAGGTGCTGGTGGATTCCCTCGTAGACATTGTCATCGATGTGCCCCTGATCATCTTCTTCAGCCTGATGATGGCTCTTTTGCTGAACCAGAAGTTCCGCGGCAGGACCCTCATGCGGGCCATACTGTTCATTCCGGTGATCATGGGAGCGGGAGCCATAAACGATGCCATTGAGATTGCCAGGCAGGCCGTACAGGGAGGCATCGGGGTGGAGTCCGCGGAGTTTGCCCAGGCCAATTCCGGGGTAAGCGTACAGTATTTCCTGGAGATCTTCATGCAGCTGGGCTTTCCGGGAAAGGTGGTAGACTATGTGGTGGAAGTGGTGGGCAGGATCTATGACGTGATCAAGGCCTCCGGCGTCCAGATCATTATCTTCCTGGCTGCGCTGCAGTCCGTGCCGGGAGCCCTCTACGAGGTGGCCAGGATCGAGGGAGCCACGTCCTACGAGACTTTCTGGAAAGTGACGTTTCCCATGGTCAGCCCCCTGATTCTGACCAATGTGGTGTACTCCATCGTGGATGCCTTTACCGAAAGCAAGGTCATCGAGACGGCTTATGATGTGGCTTTCAGCAGCTATGACTACGGACTGAGCAGCGCAATGAGCCTGATCAGCACTACGCTGGTATGCCTGATTCTGCTGGTTGCGGGCGGGCTGATCTCCAGGAAAGCGTTCTACTACAATTAGGGATATGGATTGGAATGCGCACAGTAGCGCACAGAGAGGTGTAAGGATGAGAAAACATGCAAATGCAGAGGGAAGAAAGCTGCGCCTGGTGAAAGCTTCGAAAAAATGGCTCTTTGTCCTGTTCAGACTGGCAGTCTTTGCAGGGATCACCTATACTATATTAGGGCCGCTGGTGACCATTGTGAGCCGTTCCTTTTTCTCCACGGACGATTTGTACAATCCGCTGGTATACCTGTTCCCCAAAAGCGGCACCCTGGAGAGGTACACTCATGTAATGGGAACCTTGAATTATGGAAAGGTGCTGGTGAAGACCCTGGTCTATGACCTGCTGTTAATGCTGATCCAGTTGTTTATCTGCTCCATGACAGGCTATGGATTCGCCAGGTTTTCGTTCCCCTTTAAGAAGATCCTGTTCGGGATGGTGATCGTGACCATTGTGCTGCCCTCCTACGCGGTGATGCTGCCTCTGTACCAGACTTTCATAGACTTTGGGGGGATGAATCTGCTGTCCACCCACATTCCCATGTACATCATGACCTTTTTTGGCTGCGGTCTGCGGTCGGGACTGTATATCTATATCTTCAACCAGTTCTTCCGGGGGCTGCCAAAAGAGTTTGAGGAGGCTGCCTACATTGACGGAGCCGGAGCCTGGTACACCTATTTCCGGATCATGGTGCCCAACGCGGTGCCCTCCATTCTCACAGTGGCGGTGTTCTCTCTGGTGTGGCAGTACAACGATGTGTTCTTCGCAAGACTTTTCGTGTATGGCGGGGACAATGCCATGAGCATCAAACTTTCCTCCCTGCAGGCCACCATATCCTATGTGGACAAGGTGATGGATCCGGCGGAGGTGTCGCTGTATGTGGACGCGGGGGTGGTTCTGGGAATTCTGCCTATTTTGCTCATCTATGTGGTGCTGCAGAGGTATTTCATGGAGGGCGTGGAGAGAAGCGGAATCGTAGGGTGAGAGATGCCGTCCTCCCGGCTTGACACGCATTTTTTACCATGTTATGCTGAATGCAGTCACACAGGCGGCTGCGCCTATACAATTCCCTTTCCATCGGCTGTGGGTCTGAACCGGCGCCATTATCATAGGTGATGTTACGGTGGGGGACAATGCCATCGTCGCGGCGGGAGCGGTAGTGATCCACGATATTCCCTCCGGGGAGGTCTGGGGGGCGTGCCGGCCCGGTTTATCAAAAAAGGTGAAAGGATCCTCCTTTGACGACCAGAGCGGATCCCATGCGCCGGCACAGGAGTGAGTGGAAATTTCGGAGGAATTCCCAAAAGTATTCCCGGTACTTTGGGGGATTCCTTTTTTCGTGACAGGGGACAGGTTATCCTGCGGATTGCAGGCGAGGAGGGAAGCCCATGAAGTTTTGAGGAACAGGAAAACAATGTAGCGTTTGCGAAATGGCTGTCTTGACTTCATTTCAGAATAAACCATTGCAAAAGGAGAGAGAGAATGGTAGCACTGTATTTAAGAGACAATTGGACATTGACAGTCCTGGGGGAGAATGTGTACGGGATACCCAATACCCCCGTCGAGACAAAAGTCCCGTCAACGGTATACGGGACGCTTTTGGAGAAAGGCCTGATGCCGGATCCCTATTACCGGGACAATGAGCTGGCGGCCACAAAGCTCATGGAGAACGACTTCGCCTATGAGACTACGTTCGCCTTAAGCAAAGAGGACAGGGAGGCGGACAGGCTGTTTTTGCGCTTTGACGGGATCGACACCCTGGCGGAGGTATGGCTGGACGGCGAGCTTTTGGGGACGGCCTACAACATGAACCGCGTATGGGAGTATGACATCACGGCCCAGGTAAAGGATGACGGGGAGGATACGGTATATCATTTGAGAGTAGTCCTCCATTCCCCCATCCGCTATATCAGCCGGGAAAACGAGAAATGCCCCGTGGGCGGCTCTTCGGATGCCATGCCGGGATTCCCCCATCTGCGCAAGGCGGCCTGCATGTTCGGATGGGACTGGGGGCCCAGGCTTCCGGATGCGGGGCTGTTTCGGGAGGCGACGGTTCAGGCAGTGACTACCGCCCGTATCTCCCAGGTCTATGTGACCCAGAGACATGTGATCGTGGAGAAGACTTCCCGGGGCAACAGTGTCTGCGCAGTGGAGCTGACGGCGGACGCGGAGATTGAGTGGATGCCGGAGGCGGGGGAGGAGCCCCTGAAGCTGATTGTATTCGTGACAGGGCCGGACGGTGCCGTACTGTCCGCGGAGAGCCAGGCGGTCACTGCCACCGACACCGCGCCCTCAGGGAATCTGACGGACTTAAACAGCGGATTGAGGAGCAATCACGTCCGGGCACAGCTTACGGTGTCCCAACCGCAGCTGTGGTGGCCAAACGGATACGGGGAGCAGCCTTTGTACCGGGTGGAAGCTCTCCTGGTATCCGCTCAGGATGCCTGCGGAGAATCCGCCGGAATTCCAGGCAAGAATGCCCGTGAAACAGCCGCTGAAAATCCGTGCCGACATACAGCCGGGAAAGCGCAGCCCCTGGACATCTGGCAGAAGCGTATCGGCCTGCGCACCATGACGGTGAATACTGACCCTATGCCGGATGAGGTGTGGGACGCCCATCTGACCGGCCAGACAGAGGATATAGACGACGGAAACGACTTCATAATGAACCATGGCGACAGGAAGATTGTCATGGCGGACAGAAAAGCCCGAAAGCTTCCCGGCCGCAACTTTGCCATTGAAGTCAACGGCCTGCAGATCTTTGCCATGGGCGCGGACTATATCCCGGAGGACAATATCCTCACCCGCCAGACAAAAGAGCGCACGGACATGCTCCTGGCTTCCGCCCAGGAAGCCCACCACAACTGCATCCGCATCTGGGGAGGCGGATATTTTCCGGACGACTTCTTCTATGATGTCTGCGACGAGAGGGGACTGGTTATCTGGCACGACTTTATGTTCGCCTGCGCTTCCTATGAGCTGAACGATGCTTTCGAGGCAAATGTCTCCGCGGAGATCCGCCAGAATATCCGCAGGCTTCGCTCCCATCCCAGCATGGGCCTGTGGTGCGGCAACAATGAGATGGAGACCCAGTACGAGACCCTTGCCTGGCCCCGGACGAAAAAGCAGTACTATGACTACATCCGCCTATACGAATACATCATCCCCAAAATCGTGGAGGAGGAAGACCCGCAGACGTTCTACTGGCCCTCCTCCCCCAGCTCCGGCGGAAATTTTGAGAACAGCAACGCGGAGAACGTGGGAGATGTGCATTACTGGGGCGTCTGGCATGGCAGCGAGCCCTTTACGGCCTACAGAAAGCACCATTACCGCTTTTTGTCGGAATTCGGCTTTCAGTCTTTCCCGGCGCTTCAGACCGTTCGGCGCTTTACACGGGAACAGGACAGGAATATCTACTCCCGGGTCATGGAGCTGCACCAGAGAAATACCTCGGCCAACGGCAAGATTTCCAATTACCTGTCCCAGACCTATCTCTACCCGAAGAATTTTGACCAGCTGCTCTACTGCTCCCAGCTGCTCCAGGCGGACGCCATCCGCTACGGCGTGGAGCACTTCAGGCGGTTTCGGGGGACGTGCATGGGCACGGTGGTATGGCAGCTCAACGATATCTGGCCTGTGGCCAGCTGGGCCAGCCTGGACTACTACGGGAACTGGAAAGCGCTTCACTATGCGGAGAAGCGTATGTTCGCGCCGGTGCTGCTCTCCTGCGAGGAGCATGGGGAGATCGATCAGAAGCCCTATGTGAACACGCTGCCCCGGCCTGTAGACTTCAGCGCCGATCTCCATGTGGCAAACGAGACCGGGGAGCCTGTAAGCGGCGTCGTGAAATGGGCCCTGCGCCTGCCGGACTCCTCCGTGGTCAGGGAGGGGCAGTTCGAGGTGACTGCGCCTGGGTACGGCGGCGTGTGGCTGCCGCATTTGGACTGCAATGACATAGATCCCTTAAGGGTGCATCTGGAATACGGCCTGTATGTGGACGGAGAATGCGTCTCTTCCGGAACCAGCCTGTTCTGCGCTCCCAAGCACTATGCTTTTCTGGACCCGCAGTTAAAGGTGTGTGTGGAGGGGGATATGGTTACGGTGACAGCTGCGAATTTTGCCAAGTCCGTGAGTGTGGAGACGGAGGAGGGCATCCTGCGGCTTGATGACAATTTTGTAGACATGGAAGCGGGCAGCAGGACTTTCCGCATCCTGTCCGGCCGGGATTTCACCGTAGGCGAGGATGCCGCGTCGGTTTCGGGCGCTTACCGGGCCAGAAGCGTGTACGAAATCTCAGACTGACGGCTTTTATTGCGCAAAAGCGGGACAGCAACCGCTTATTCACGCGTTCATGTTTTGCTATTTTTTGCCGAGAAGTCGGTGACTTTCTCCCGCTCTCTGTATTTCCCGGGGGAAAGGCCTGTGTACTCCTGAAAGACTGCGCCGAAATAGCTCTGGGAATGGAAGCAGAGGTACAAGGCGATGGCGCTGATATCGGCATCGGAATATTTCCGCATGTTCCGGGGGGCCTGGATGCGGCTGCCTGCTCTTCCTGATAGGAGACATGGTTGTCTTGGCTTTCGCTGCGCTTCGGCATATATTTCTGTATCCGGCTGCTGCGGGCGGGTGTGGGGCAACGGTGTCTGTCCGTCAAAACGGAACTTGGACAGGGTGGTAAACGAGACCACATGGGCTGTATTCGTAGAGGAGATGAACTCCCTGGGCGTGGAGGAGTGCACCCGGATTCAGCAGGAGATATATGACAGATATACAAGCAAGTAAACGTAAAATAGTTTTCGGAGAGGGTTGCTGTATGGGACGGTTTTGAACTGCATGGGGCAGCCCTTTCAAGTGCGAAAAACGGCTGCTATGCGGAGCAAATGGATGCATGACTGCCAGCTTAACAGCCACAGGGAAGACTGGGTGGTGACATCCAATGTGGAGTCCGGCGACGGGTATAGCGATATCCTGGTGGAGCTGGAGGAAGAGGGCGTAGGGATCGTCATCGAGGTAAAGTATGCGAAGAACGGAGATCTTGAGAAAGGGTGTCTTGACGCCCTGGAACAGATTGAGAGAATGGGATATGGGGAATTCCTGCTGGAAAATGAGATGAATACGATTTTAAAATATGGAATCGCATGCTGTAAGAAAAAGTGTAAGGTACAGCTCGCAAGTCTTCCGGCCGCTTTTTCCGCAGAATAACCTTGTTTTATCCGGTAACGATTACAAGATACCTGCTGTATTTACAGACATTTATCACAGGCTGGCCGGGGAGGCAGCGCCGCCAATGGGGGCGAGGTGCTCTTCCCGGCCAGTTATGCGCTTTGCCGATACTGCTGCTTTATCCGTTTCGCAAGCGTTTTACTTTGCTTTCTTGTGCGCCTTATGGCGCACTGCGCCCTAGGGCGCACGCTTCTAAAATATGCAGGAAGCAAATGCAGCTTCCTGCAATGAATCTAACAGAAAACATGACATGTTCTCATACATTCACTACGGGATAGTCTTCCTGATAGCCACAACTATAAAATAGGAACCTGCCCAGAGGCAGACATAACGAATCAGGCGATGGAACCATTTTTTCAGGCATGTGGAATTAAATGAAGATCTGTGTAAAAATGTCAGAAAATAAGGCATTTTAGGAGAACAATTTTATTGTGACGTCATGAAAATATTGTTTATTTACTTTCTGAGATGGCATTGTTATAATAAAAACCAGATTTTGAACAAAAAATATGGTAATGTTGAACAAAAAGAAGAGGAGCGAGACGGAATGGGGGTCCAAGAGAAAACAGTCAGGACGAGAGGCATGAAACGTAAAAAGGGTTACAGAAAAAAAGTCAGCTGGCGGGAACAATGGGAATTGATGCTGATCATGCTGCCGGCTTTTGCTTTGATATTTATTTTCTGTTACATACCGATGTATGGAATTGTGATCGCTTTTCAGGAGTACGTTCCCGGAGCGCCCATGATTGCCTTCGACGGCAGTACCAGATGGGTGGGATTGAAGCATTTTATGGACTTTATTTCCTCCAGGACATTTCCCAGGCTGATACGCAATACCCTGGTTCTCAACGGGCTGAATCTGCTGTTTGGTTTCAGCATACCCATTATATTTGCGCTGATCCTGAATGAGGTTAAGCTTTCGCGCTATAAAAAGATTGTGCAGACGGCCAGCTACCTCCCCTATTTTATATCAACCGTCATCGTGGCCGGCATGGTGCTTTCTTTCCTGGATACCAACGGACTGGTCAATACGGTGCGCAGGATGATGGGGTTGTCGGTAAAGGCATTTAACATGGATCCCAAAGCTTTTCCCGTTATCTATACGGTGACAAACGTGTGGAAGAGTTTCGGATGGGACAGCATCCTGTATCTGTCGGCCATGTCTTCCATAGACATGAATCTGTACGAGGCGGCGAAGATGGATGGAGCCAACCGCGCGCAGCAGATGTGGTATATCACGATTCCGTCGATTAAGCCTACGATCATGCTGCTGCTTATCTTTGCCATAGGCGGAATGCTGGGAACCAACACGGATCTGATTCTGCTGTTATATAATCCGGCCACCTATGAGACCGCGGATGTAATAGGGACTTATGTGTATCGTGACAGCCTGCTGGGAGGCCGGTTCAGCTTCGGTACAGCCGTGGGGCTGTTTACCTCCGTGCTGAATTTCACGCTGGTCTTCATAGCCAATAAGGTCTCGGCCAAGGTGGCAGACTACTCCCTCTGGTAGAGCGGCAAAACAGCCTGCACCATGCAGCCCGGGCCGGTATGAGGCCGGCTGCGGAACTGGAATAAAGCTGGAATAAGACTGAAATAGGAGAATAAAAATGGCGAAAAATACACAAATAAAATCTCATGTAAAGAACGGCTCCCGGGCATTTGACGTCTTCTGCGTCCTGTTTTGCGGAATGGTCTGCCTGGTGACTTTATATCCCATGTACTACGTATTTATCATGTCAGTCAGCGCGCCGGAAGCGGTGAACTCCATGTCGGTATTCCTCTTCCCGAAAGGATTCCAGCTGGATTCCTATGCAATTTTGTTTAAAGATTCACAGATGTGGAGAGCCTATGGCAATACCATTATTTACACGGTATCCAGTACGCTTTTGATATTGATAACCTCTGTACTGGGGGCTTATCCGCTGACCGTATCCGGGCTGAGAGGACGGAAGTTTTTCGTGACGTTCCTGCTGATTCCCATGTACTTCGGCGGGGGATTGATTCCGTCTTTCCTGCTGATCAACAAGTTGGGACTCTATGCCACCAGATGGGCTATCATACTGCCGTCGGCTTTCAATATCTGGAATTTGATTCTGGTCAGAACCTTTTTCTCCGGTTTGCCGGAGGAACTGAGAGAGTCGGCCAGAATGGACGGAGCGGGGCATCTGCGTATCCTGTTCCAGATTTTCCTGCCCATATCCAAAGCCGTTCTGGCAGTGGTGAGTATTTACAGTATTGTGGGGATGTGGAACAGCTGGTTCAATGCGCAGGTGTACCTGCCCTCGGTTGATCTGCAGCCCCTGCAGATGTATCTGAAAAGGGTGCTGGTGCAGATGTCGGTGGATTTGAGCAAGCTGAATTCCACGGAGATCGCGGATGCGGTGGAGAAGATGTTCTCGGCCACGCAGCTGAAGTATTCCATGATTATTTTTACTACATTGCCCATTATTTTTACATATCCGTTTTTCCAGAAATACTTTATCAAAGGCGTCATGGTCGGTTCCCTCAAGGGCTGACTTTATATAACGCAACCAAAAGGAGAGAGGAAGGTACAAAAAATGAGAAAAAGGATGAAAACCACGGCAGCCGTTCTGGCATTGACACTGTTGACCGCAGCGCTGGCAGGGTGCGGGGATCAGGGCGGACAGAGCAGTTCGGACAGCGGGCAGTCTTCTCCGGAAAGCCAGGCGTCGAATGAAAAGTCTTCAGATGAATCACAGCCGTCAGACCAGGGACAGCCGGCACAGAGCGGAGAAGTCCACAAGCTGACGATTCTGGGACCGGATCCCGGAAATCAGTTTATCAAGTACGAGGAGAGGGAAGAATATGAGGTATGGCATGCTCTCCAGGATATGCTGGCGGAGAACGGACTGGAGCTGGAGATTGAGGCGGTTCCCCAGGATCAGTACACGGTGATGATTCAGACACGCATGTCTTCCAGCAGCCTGCCTGATATCGTAAATGTGTCTCCCATCGATGATGCCTCTTTGATAGCCATGGGAAAACAAGGGACGATTCAGGAACTGAGCGGACTGATCGGGCAGTACAGCAACGGCAATATCGAGAGGATGTACAAGGAAAAATACAATACCGGCTATCCGCTGATTCAGACCAGCGAGGGAGAGATATACTGGCTCACCAATCTTCACAAGGGTAATACCTACGAGAGTAAGGAAGTCGTACAGGGGCTGGGCATCCAAATCAGAAAAGACTGGCTGGATAAGGCAAACCTGGAGATGCCCGAGACACTGGAGGATTTCACTAACGCGCTCCATACTTTCCGTGAGATGGATGTGAACGGAAACGGGCAGCAGGATGAGATCATTCTGGTGGACTGCCAGACCTTTGCAAACGGCCTGGCACAGGTATTTGGTCTCGGAAACGGAATCGTGGCGCTGGATACCGTAAACGGCAAGATTGTCTCTCCCTGGTATCAGGATCATGTGAAAGATTATTTTGTCTATGTCAATCAATTGATTCAGGACGGCATCATTGACTCTGCCACTGTTGGCTCCACAGACCTGCAGAACCAGCGTTTGGCGGATAATCTGGTAGGCTCCTGGTACGCATATGATGGCGCCACCTATCTGGATGCTTATGTGACCAATGGGACAGAGGGGGTTGATTATGAACCTGTCTTTACACTGACAGATGCGGCGGAAGGCTGCGTGCCCTGGAAAGAAGTGGAGACTTCCCAACTGGTATGGGATCGCTATTGCATCACCAAAGCCTGCACGGATCTGGAAGGCGTGGTAAAGTTCCTGGATATGATTTACTCGGAGGAATACAGCGATATTCTGACCTGGGGCATTGAGGGAAAGGATTTCGAAGTAAGGGACGGCATGAAAGTGTCTCTGATAAACAGCATGACCAACGAGGAGAAAGGCGCTGCAAAGCGTTCCAGCGGTTCGCCTCTGTGGGGCGGTCTGCTGCCCCGTATACAGACCAGCGTGGATTATCCCACCAAGGAAGCCTGGGAAGAGCAGCAGAGAACGGAAAACAAGAGCGAACTGAAGATTCAGGCTTTGGAGAAGGGCGTTGACTACAAAGAGTGGTGTCCGCTGATGCTGGATAACTTCCTGGCCATGGCTACGGACGAAGAAAACGAGACCATCAACAGAGTGCAGACCGGAATTCAGACCTACTCGGATGAACTGTGCATAAAGCTGGCACAGGGAACCGCTTCTCTGGATGATTTTGACTCTTATCTGGAAGAACTGAAAGAACTGGGACTGGATGAGCTGATCGCGGTTCAGCAGGCCCGCTACGACCGTTTCGTTCAGAGCCAGAACTAAGGATTGCTGTGAGAATTTGAAAATTGTATCATGATGTAAACGGGCAGTTGCGGCCCACTGGCATACGGGGGTGAACAGATGGCAAATAAAAGGTTCAGCAAGTATTTCTGGCATAATATGAGGCTGTTCACCTCTGTTTTTTATGTGATCTGCATGGTTGCCACTTTGGTATTTCTGTATATAATGAGCAGTAATCAGCTGGAGAAGATCGAAATCCGGTATCAAAATACGGCAAAGAACTGCAGTGTGGAAATCGATGCAAAATTAAAAGAAATCAGAAAACTGATAAACGATATTTCAATGATCACATGGGTGAAGAAGCTTTCTTCCTCTTCGGAGGTTTTTCTGCGGGAGTTCGATGATCTGCAGAGGCTGGAATGCCAGGCGGAATTAACGCGCTATTTCACTATGGACGGCGCTATTTCGGATATTGCGCTGTATATGGCGGACAGGGGGGCCGTGCTGAGCCAGAGAGGCTGGTTTACGGAGAGCGAATATAAGGCCTGCATGAAAGGAAAGTGCGATCTGGATCTGGACGCCGTGCTGGAAGCTGCCAGGGTAAAGAGAAATATCATGGCTTTCGGGGAAGAGGCGTACAACACCGGAACCCAGAACCTGGCGCTAATCAGCAATCTGATCAATGTGGAGGAACCGCCGGCCAGCCTGATCCTCATTCTGAACAGGGAGGCATTTAACCAAAGTCTGGCAAAGCTGGGAGGAGAGACGGTTGTGGGGATTGAAGTGCTGAATCTTTCGGGTGAGGCAGTCTTTTCCAACAGCCGCCAGATTCCGGAGGGGTGGACGGAGGAGATAGATTCTGGTGTTTTTCCGCTGCGTTACCGGATTACCTGCCAGGATCCCTCTAAGCTGCTGGGGGAAAGCCACGGACTGACCTGGACTTTTATGGCTGTCATGCTTCTGATGCTGGCACTGGCGGCATTATTGTCCTTTTTGCTGTCGCTGCACAATATAAGACCGCTGCAGAATCTGGTGGGAAAGATCGGTAAAGTGGCGGGAGATGGGTTTGAGAATCGTGGGGGGGTAACGGAGTTCGAGCAGATCGAGAACTTTGTACAAACACTTTATTTACAGAAAAAGAGTCTGCAGGAGAGCCTGCAGGAAAATTCGAAGCAGGCAAAACAGTATGCGCTGCTGCTGATCCTGTCCGGAGACGAGAAGTTTGTACAGGGAGGGCTGTCCTGGTTTGAGACGCTGGAGATCCCTTTTACGGAGGAAATGGCTTATTTCGTTTGGCTCATTCAGCCGGAAGCGGAGACAGGAGAGCCGGTCAGCGTGCTGGATCTGTTTCTGGAGCTGCAGCCTCTGATGGATGCGGCGGAAGAAGTCCGCATCGGTCCAGGCCAATTGGCTTTAATCATCGGCTATGATCCGGGAGAGGGAACGCCGGACCTGGAAGAGACGGTGGAGCTGGTCAGGCTTCTGACTATGGAACGTACAAATGTTCTGCTTCAGATAGAGACGGAAAAGGCAGATACACCGGGAATCGCGGGGATCTCTCATGCATGGTACCGGATGGTACAGCGCCTACAGCAGCAGGACGGGGCGGAGGAGGATCTGCGGGGAAGAGAACTTGTGGCATATATTGATGCGCATTTCTGTGACCCGGAGCTGTCGCTGAAAGATCTGGGTCAGCGGTGGGGGCTGTCGGTTTCCACGGTTTCCAGGCTGTGCAAGGAGGCCATGGGGGTCAGCTTCCTGGCCTATCTGACATCCCTGCGCCTGGAAAAGGCAAAAGAACTTCTGGCATGTTCGGAGATGACGCCGGCGCAGGTAGCGGAGGCAGTTGGATATACCAGCGAGTATTCTTTCCGGAGGGCATTTTCCAGAAACGAAAACTGCAGACTGCAGGACTGGATCGCAGAGAATCGAAAGGAATCAAAGACCCCGCTGCAAGCAACGGGGTATCAATCTTGCAGCGCTGCAGAGCAGAAAGTGTCCGAAAGACACTTTGGTATTTGACCCTCGCGGCATTCGTCAAATGTGCATGCAGGCATGCCCACTTGACTCATTGCTCGCGGGAATAAAGACAGCATCTTCCCGGGTATAAAACCAGCGGCACATGTGCCGGAACCGGAGGGGAAGATGCGGAATGGGAAAGCAGATATGATAGTAGAGATTAGAAATGACAGGCCGGCCATTGTCCGGGAGGACGCAAGCGCGGTGCTTACCGCAATCTATACAGGCAGTCGTTATTGGGGATCTACATACAATGTCCTGAAGAGTTATCCAAAGCAGCAGTGGAGTGTGAGGGAGTGCGCCCCTTTTTCCGGAGAAAAGGATTTTTCTGCGCTGGGAGAAAAGGTGCGATATTTTATTGCCGAGTGCGCGGACAGCCGACTGTATGCCGCATTGACGGACAGACAGGCACTGCTGCGCACGGAATATCAGAATATGGGAGCGGCCAAGACGCCGGATACCGTGATCTCTCTGGGCGGAATCTATGAAAACCGTCTGGAACGGGCCATGTACCATGGGGTCAGCTGCGATGTGGGCGTGATGGACATGAATTCCAGAACCGACATCATGCGCTTTGTGGAAAACGGTTTCTGTGAAAGCGCAGTGCACATGCCGTTATCGGACTGCAGCGGACAGGCGCTGAATTTGGGCTTCGTCACATTTGACCGCTATTATGGGCGCGTTTTTGCCAGAGAAGACGGAAGCGTGGAATTTCGGCATATTGTGGAGAAAGACAGGTTGGAGGAGGGGGAGCGGATTTGTTCCGACTGGATGCTGTTGTCCTTTTATGAGGATATGACAGAGGGGCTGCCGGCCTATTCCCGTTTCCTGAAAGAATTTAACCGGTTTGAAAACCGATGCCAGGCCGCCCCGGTGGGGTTCTGTTCCTGGTATTATTATATGGAGAATATCAACGAGAGGATGCTTACCGAGAATCTGGAGACCATTGACAGGATTCGGGATCGGGTGCCCATGGAGGTGTTTCAGATTGACAGCGGATGGGGATACGGCAATCAGAATGGGGCGGTAAAGGAAGAATTATTTCCCAAAGGGATGAAAGCATATGCCGGGGTGATTCGCTCTTACGGACTGAAGCCGGGACTCTGGCTGTCACCGTTTAACTTTGAACAGGACGGGGAGACAGTGCGGACGCATCCGGAATGGTTTATCAAGGACCACAAAGGAGAACTGATTCTTCATGAGAATTGCGCCATGCTGGATGCTACCCACCCGGGGGCACAGTCCTATATCCGCGAACTGTATCACAAACTGACCTACGACTGGGGGTACCGTTATCTGAAGATCGATATTGTCACCCATTTCATGACAAGAGGGCATTATCATGATCCGCAAGCCAGTTCTCTTACAAATGTGCGGGAGTATTTCCGGTTGGCAAGGGAAGCCAGTCATCCGGATACCTACCTGCTGGGCTGTACCTGCCCGCTGTTTGAGGTTGCCGAGTTTGTGGACGGGTCCAGGATCTCTGTGGACATATTCGAACGCTGGGAATCCCTGGTGAAAGCCTTTGACAGAGTGTTCAAACGTTATTATATGAACGAAGAACTGTTTTTGTCGGATGCGGACTGCCTGATGGTCCGAAAGAGGGAGAATGAGGACGGGGACTGCCGCAGGAACTGTACCCGCACGGACGAAGAGATCCGGACTTTCCTGACAGCCATATATGTGGCAGGAGGAGCGCTGTTTTTCTCCGATAAACTGCCTTTGCTGACAGAGAGTCAGATCGGGCAATATGCGGCCCTGTTCCCCCGAACCACCCGGGCGGGCAGGCCGCTGGATCTGATGGAATCCTGGATTCCCGGCATCATTGACCAGGGATATGAGCAAGATACCCGCACGGTGGCCCTGATCAACTGGGGAGAAAGACAGAGACGGTTTACCGTTTCCCTGACAGGAAAACACCATGCAAAGGAGCACTGGACCGGGGAGGATCTGGGAATCTGGACGGACACATTTCAAACCACCCTGCAGCCCCACTGCTCCATGCTTATTCATTTTGCGAAGATATAAAAAGAATGCGGCACTGGAAAAACAGTCTCGGGACGGGACATGCCCGGGAGTGTAGAGACGGAACTGGAAAACAGACTCGGAACGGCCATGCCCGGGAGAAAAAGCAGATGCGTATAAGGCAGCTGATTTTTCTCCCCCTAAATGGGCATGGGAGTGTAGAGACGGAACTGGAATAGGAGAAGATAATTATGACAGAAAATTTAGACAATCGCCCAGTAAAAATCGGTGTCATCGGCGTGGGCGGAAGAGCCGTAGGCCTGATCGGGACAATGGCGGAAATGGGATTCGTGGAGATTGCGGCACTCAGCGATGTCAGACCGGAGAAAATGGAAGAGGGATTGAAAGTGATCCGTGAACACGCGGACTATCCGGTAAGCTGTTATACGGACTACCGGGAACTGCTGGAACGGGAGGACATCGAGGGTGTAGTCATCGCCACTTCCTGGAATGACCACACGAAGATCGCCATTGCTGCCATGAAAGCAGGAAAGTATACCGGATTCGAGGTGGGGGGAACCTCCTCCATCCAGCAGTGCTGGGATCTGGTTCACGCTTATGAGGAGACGGGAACGCCCTGCATGATCCTGGAAAACTGCTGTTACGGGCAGTATGAGCTGGCAGTCCTGAACATGATCCGCAAAGGCTTGTTCGGGGAGATCATCCATGTTGAGGGCAGCTACCAGCATGACCTGCGGGGATTGGCCGAGAAGATCCACGAGGGATATCAGCGATCCCTCCATCATATGAAGCGCAATGCGGATCTCTATCCCACCCATGAGATCGGCCCCCTGGCCAAATACCTGAACATCAATCGGGGGAACCGTTTCCTGACGCTGACCTCGACGGCGTCCAGAAGCCGGGGACTGGATCTGCGCGCGGCGAAGAGTTATGGAGAGAACAGCCCTATCTGGCACAGACATGCCCTGGGAGACGTGGTGACCACGGTGATCAAATGCGCCGGAGGAGAGACGGTTACCATTGTGCACGACACCTCTCTGCCTCGCCCCTACACCCGCAACAACGCAGTTCATGGGACGAAAGGAATCTGGATGGAGATCAATCATTCCATGTACTTTGAGCCGGAGAGCTTTACCACGGAAGAGGAAGCCAATGAGATCGTGGAGCATAAATGGGAGAATGCGGATCCCTACCTGGAGAAATACAGACATCCCATCTGGGATCGTTTTCTGAACGATGGGGTGACCGGAGGACACGGCGGCATGGATTATCTGGTTCTCCGTGCATTTATATACAGTATACAGCACCATATCCCACTGCCCATCGATGTTTACGACTCTGCGACCTGGATGTCCATCACCTGCCTTACCGAGGAATCCATCGCCAAGGGAAGCATGCCGGTCTATGTACCGGACTTTACAAACGGCGCCTGGGTGTGTAGGGAGCCTATGCCGGAGAGTCCATGGTCTTTGGACGCGTAGGGGAATGCGGCAGACGCAGGAAAGGGTGAATGATGTGCTCCATAAGACGCTGCCATAGGGCGGCTGCAGGGGAGATTATTTTTGAGCCGTTGTGCAGCGGCCTAGGCAGGAGGCTTGCATATGATTTTGTCCAAAGAGATTTCCACATATATTGTTTCTCCCCCGGCGCCCACCCCCAGGGAACAGTTCGCCGCCGATGAACTGGCCGCTTATTTAAACCGTATCTTCGGCATCGGGGCGGGGCGGGCCGATGAACGGCCCCAAGGCGCAAACTGCATTTATATCGGCGGACCGGGCAGGAATTTGGAGGCGGCCGCGTTGATTACCCAGGAAGAATTCCGGGAGGTTCTTACGGGGCCGGAAGGGTTTCTCATAGAGGTTCGAGGCAGCGACTTGCTCATTGCGGGAAGCGAAGGGTTTGACGACTGGGAGCGGGGAACCGTGTACGGGGTATATGAATTTCTGGAACGGTTCCTGGGCTGCTGCCTGGCGGCATACAGCAGGCCGGGGATATGCGCGGGGGAAATTGTGCCTGCATATGACAGACTGACATTGCCGGATGGCCGCTATGTGAAAGCCGGCGCGGACCGTCCCTACCGAACCGCCATTGTTCAGTATGGGGAGGCAGCGGGAAACCCGTATCATGAACTGAATCTGCCTTTTGCGGACTGGCTGGCAAAAAACAGGTATAACCGTATTCTCACCTGGGCCAGCGTCTATGAGGCTTACAAGGAGACTGGTCTGACCAGGGAACTTGAGAAGCGGGGAATCCGCATGAGCGTGGGGCATCATGAGTCATCCGGAATGTGGCTGCCCTGTTTCGGAAATAAGTATTTTCCGGAACATTATTATGTGACCCATCCGGAATACTACAGGCTGAATCCGGACGGCATGCGCTACCGGCCAAAGGACGAAAAAGATCACACCGGGCAATGGATCTACTGCAGCCGCAATGCCGGCTGTATCCGGCAGATATCGGAGAACCTGATCAGCTGGACGGACGAGAATCCTCTGGTGGACACCATAGCTTTCTGGCCCAATGACGGCATTTTTCCCCAGTGCTGCTGTGCGGAATGTTCCAAATACAGCAAGGTGGAAAATTATGCGTATTTTCAAAATGAGGTGGCGAAGAGGGTCAGCGCTGCCAGACCCGGGATAAGAATGGACATGCTGGTGTATGTGGATCTGTGGAAATGTCCGGAGGGATGGCAGCCGTCCCCCTGCCAGCAGATTGACGAAGCGGCCTGGGGACGGGAGCAGAGAACCTGCGGACGGCCGGATGGTTCCTGCCTGTCTCACACCGAATTCGAATCCAATCTGATGCAGTGGAAGAAAGCCGGAGCCCGGGTAGTTTATTATGACTATTACATGGGTGTATACGGCAACAGACAGCGCATCATACCTATGGCAGACGAGATACAGAGCATATGGAAACGCTTTGCCGAGCTGGACATTGCGGGGGCGGGAACTCAGATAGAATGCTTCAATCTCTGGAACCATCTGGTGAATCTCTATACTTTCGGCAGAACGGCATATGATGTCTCCCTGTCCCTGGAGCAGAATCTGGAGGCGCTTTGCAGACTGTTCGGAGAAGGGGGAGAGGAGATAGGGGAGGCGGTTCGTATCATGGAGGAGACCCTGGACGGTGAGAGCATCATTGGCTTTGCGGGTAAATACATGATCGAACATGTGGATAAAGAGCGCATATACCGGCTTTTTGACCAGGCTCTTTCCAGGACTACAGGGCAGACCCAGAGGAACAATATCCGCCTGCTGCGCATGGCTTTCCGATATTCGGAAATCGAGACTGCCGATCTTTCAAACAGGGAGAGAAAGACCTTTTCCCGTTTTCAGGAGTACGATGACCTTTCCGGGGAGCTGGCTTACATGGCGGTGCATTTTGACAGCTTCCGGCACAATGACCCGGGGTACGGAATTGCCTTTCCCATTATGAATACGGATACGAAAGGGTTTGTGCCGGATGGATGGTATGAGTTTGAGGAGCACCGCTCTAGGGGAAAATAAATCTACTCTTCTGCCCTCATGAAAAGCCTTGATTTGATAAAGTATTAATGATAGAATCTAACCAAACAACGTAAAGGAAACGCACCTGTTTCATGTCTATAAACGGACGGATCATGTCGAGCAGGGCAATCCGTATCCGATCTTGTACATGAGACTGGAAAAAAGCTGCCGACGATGGGGGAATAATATGGCATGCAGGAATACGCCGCGGCTGGAGACAGAAAGGCTGATATTGAGAAAATTCACTGAAAATGATATAGCAGCATTGTACCTGATACTGACAGACAAAGAGGTCAACACCTTTCTGCCCTGGTTCCCTTTGAAGAGCATGGAGGAGGCGCGGGCCTTTTTTGTGGCAAGGTATGCGGCAGAATACGAAAAGCCTCAGGCCTATGCTTATGCCATCTGCCTGAAAGAGGATAACTATCCCATTGGCTACATAAAGGTGGACATGGACGAAAGCCATGATTTCGGCTATGGGCTCCATAGAAAGTTCTGGCACCGGGGAATCGTCACGGAAGCCGGGAAAGATGTCATAGCTCAGGTAAAAAAGGACGGACTCCCCTATATCACGGCGACCCATGACATCAAAAATCCCCGCAGCGGCGGGGTCATGCGGCAGGTGGGAATGAAATATCAGTATTCCTATGAAGAGCAATGGCAGCCTAAAGATTTTTTGGTTACCTTTCGGATGTATCAGCTAAATTTTAATAAAGAAGACAACATTATCTTCCAAAAATATTGGGACAATTCTGCGGTGCACTTTGTGGAGACAGGGGTTTAGCTAAGGGTTTGGGCGTAGAATGGAGGCGGTGGGAAAGGTCATCTGGGGACGAATGGTGACGGGGGAGGTTTTCATAACCGACGAGGGGCGACAAAAAATACGTGATGAATTCGCCCCCATTGACCGTTGACATGGAAACCGCAGCCATTGCCCATGTGTGCTATGGAAACGGCATACGGTTTCTTGCAATCCGGTGCGTCACCGATACTGCGGCGCAGCGTCAAAGCCTCCGCTATCGCCAAGAATATCACTGTTGCCCTGTCAGGTGAAACAGAAAGATAGCTGGAAAAAGAGGGTATAGTTCTGGGTTGCTTTATGCGATGCCTCTAAAGGAAAGGAGCCGTCTGCCCCGTGCCGGAGCTGTCACTTCCACCCATAAGAAATCATGATTCCCCTGGTCTGCGTCAGGGAGACGCTGTCCGCGTGCTGCTTCAGGTACCGCACGATGCCGTTCATCTGGCGGCAGTAATCCTCCGCTTCTTTCCGGCTCATGCCATGGTTCATGAAATAGCCGATGTCCTCCTGGATTTCCCGGTCTGTCTTCTCGGCGCTCCAGTGGTCCGCCTTTATGACACTGTCCAGCAGCTCCCTATAATCCGGCTGTTCCGGCTCCAGGAAAGTAACCCTGTCGTTCATGCGGCAGGACACATTTTTAAGCCCGGCGGCTTTCATGTAATGGGGAATCTTCATGGCGATGGAGTAATCTCGGTTCTGTTTCTCCAGCTCGGTCTGCCAAAGATTCTTCAGTCCCTCGTGTCGGCATAAATCCATATAATCCATGCCGTTTATATACAGGCCGTTTGCTTCAAATTCCCGGTTGCACTCCAGGCTTACCAGGAGGCCGCCTTTCTCCACGAAGCCCACCATTTTCCGCAGAAGAGCCTCCCCGTCATCCACATGCCGCAGGAGGGCCTGGCTGATGACCAGGGAATACTTTTCCTTTGGCTGGAAGCTTGTGATATCCGACAGGATGAAAGCGGCATCGATGCCGGAGTGCCTGTAATACTGCTCCGCGGCCTGAATCATGTTCCGGGAAAAGTCGATGCCCACATAGCGACTCCCCGAGGGGAGCAGGGGCATCATCATAAGCCCCAGGGCCCCGTAGCCGCATCCGCAGTCCAGGACTGTGACTGGTTCCCGGATGCTCCATACATCGCGAATCAGGAAACGCATATAATCCTGGTTCCACATGGACTTGCGGGTTCGCAGCAGATATTCCAGCCTGTGCTCCCAGTATTCGACTGTCCCGGAATCCGATGGTTTGTAGGCCTCCTCTAAGGGGATGAGCCCCAACAGGGCATCCACGGATACGCCAAAATAGGCGCTGATATGGGGCAGCATAGAGAGGTCTGGGCTTGTGGCTCCGGTCTCCCATTTACTGATGGTCTGATAGGATACGTTCAGGACTTCACCCAGCTCCTGTTGGGTAAGCCCCGTTTTTTTACGAAGTGCGGCCAGTTTGAAATCAATCACTTTGGGTTGCCTCCTTTTGGGGTTCGATTTTTTAGGGACGGTACGCCCATCGGCGGTCTGCCCCGTTTTTCTGTTTAGGACATGCTGTAAGTATACCATGATAGCATGGAAATGTCTTTCGACAATCCGGCGAACGGATTCTCAAAAAACGCTTTCCTTGCCATATCCCCCGCGGCCGTCCTGGCTTCACGGACTTACAGAGAACTGAATGCTGCCGCCTAACCTATGAAAATTCTCCTTGTAATTTTGAGCCGTACATGATAATCTAAAGATAGGCAAAGAATTCAAATCCGATATCATTCAGAAGACCGCTACAGGTCTTTCCGCAATACCTGACAGTAGAAGATGCCCGAAAGGTGGATTCTATCGTATCGAAACTTCTTGCTGGGCGGGAGCCTACATCCCAAAGAAAACGAACTGACAACGACAGCAGGAAAGGCCGATACCTATACCTTTCCTGCGGATTCACTTTCAGAAAGGAAAGGACTGGATATGGAAAGAAGAAAGGGAACAGAGATTAAAAGGGTGGGAGAAGCTGAGCCCGCAGCAAAAGCTAACAGTACAGATGCCATCCGGGAACAGGGAATGCCCGCCATTAGCACACCCCACGACAAGGGCTATAAGAAGAGTTTGTCGAGGCCCTCGGAATTCCTGCATTTTCTCAAAAAGTATGTGAGAGCGGAGTGGATGATGAAGCTGAAAGAGTCGGATCTGATTCTCTGCGACAAGGAGATGCTGGAGAGGGACTACGAGGGAAAGGAGGCTGACCTGCTCTACCGGGTCGGCATGTCGGACGGCAGGGAAGCATTTATCTTTATCCTCCAGGAACTGCAGTCATATGTAGATCAGACGATGGTATTCCGCATTCTGGTATATACGGTGAATACTTTGGTAAAATACTTTCTGGATAAGGATAAGAACGAAAGAGAACAGGCAGGATTTCGTTTGCCCGCGATGGTTCCCATTGTGTTCTATAATGGACAGGACAGATGGACTGCAGCCAGGAGCCTGCGTGAGTACCAGAATAGCGGCAATATATTTGGGGATTATATCCTGAACCTGAAATACTATCTGGTTGACTTGTCCGAGCTTGAGGAGGACTATATCCTGTCCACCAATACGATTCTGGACAATATTATGTACTGCGATAAATACCGGAAGAAACTGGAACTGGCAGGCGCAATCCGCACTGCCTGCGGCAGAGTCAGGGAACTGGGCCTCCAGGAGACGGAGGAGTTCCGGAATTGGGTGAAATATATTTTGCTGTCCGTCTGCGGCAATAAGGAGGCAGTGGTGGAGGAAATCCTGAGCTGGGCCGGAAACGGGGAGGACGACATGGAATTCAAATATAATATCATCAGGGCGTTCGAGGACGAGAGGGCTGAGGGAAAGGCCGAAGGCCAGACGCTTAAGCTGGTTAATCTGATCAGAAAGAAACTGCACAAAAGGATGCCCATGGAAGAAATCGCGGACATGTTAGAGGAAGAAGAGGCCGTTGTCAGGCCGATTTATGAAATGCTTCAAAGCCATGCTGACTGGGACGATGAAAGAATCTGCAGGGAGCTGGCGGCATCCCGGGAAGACGCTGTCGCTGCAGAGCAGGGAAGCTGAAGATTCCCAATCCCACGCATTTTTGGTATTATGACCTTATTCCATAGAGGAAACGGCCGGGTGGCGACCGGAGCCTTATGTAAGGGGCCTTGGTTCAGCGGCGTATAATGGAAAGGATTTCCGCTCTGCGGAAATCGGGAACAGAGGGGATCATGAGGATTGCGGTGTGCGAGGATGAGGCGGCCCAGAGGCAGCTCTTGGGCGGATATGTGCAGGAATGGGCGGAGGAAACCCAAGTCAGGACAGATGTGGCATTTTTTGACAGCGGCGAGAGCTTTCTGTTTGCCTGGGAAGACGACAAGGCCTATGACCTGGTGATGCTGGACATTGAAATGGGGAAGCTAAGCGGCATAGACCTGGCTATAAAAATCAGGCATCAGGATCAGACTCTGCCCATCCTGTTCGTTACAGGCTACGAGGAATACATGGAGTACGGCTATGATGTGGCGGCGCTCCATTACCTGGTAAAGCCCGTAAAAAAGGACAGGCTCTTTGCCGTGCTGAACCGGGTGTGGGAGAGGAGGAAGCCGGAGGAGAAAGTGCTCTTAGAGACCGACCAGGGCATGGTCAGCATAGGCCGTGGAAAGATCTGGTATGCGGAGGCTGCCGGCCACCAGTGCCTCCTTTGCCTGGAGAAAGACAGCCTCTGCCTGAAATGCAGCATCGGCACCCTGGAAGCGCTTCTGCTGGGGGGACAATTTGTGAAATGCCACCGCTCCTACTTGGTGAACCTGGAGCATGTGGCGGCGGTAAGGAGGACGGAGGTGGTGCTGGACGATGGGCGCCAGGTGCCTCTGAGCCGATATCTGTACCGGCAGGTCAACGAAGCTTTTGTGGGCTTTTACAGGAAATCCCCATGAATCCCACGGCTTTACAGGGATGGGTGTCCGGGATTGCCTGGAGGTTTAGGGTGGATGCAAATAAACCGAAAGAGCATGCGGTTTGGCGCACTGCTGTCAAAGCAATCATTCTGATTCCTTAGGATTTCGAGCAGGAGAGCGCGAAACGCCTGGCGGTGCCGCAGAGCCGGGCTTTCAGATTTCATCATTATTGCAGGGGGATGCCGAAATGACGGCTGTATGGATAATGGCAGTGCTGCTGCTCCTATGCAACATCGGCCTGTGGGTGTTTTTCCTGCCCAGGGTGATGCTGCGCAGGATGAGCCGACTGCAGGAGGACATGATGAACGGGCATTACAGCGAGGTGGAATCCATGTACCGCAAAATGCGGGGCTGGAGACATGATTACCACAATCATATCCAGGTGCTGAAAGCCCATATGAGTCTGGGGCAATACGCGGAGGCGGAGAGCTACCTGGAACGGCTGGAGGAAAATCTGGCCGGGGTGGAGACCGTGCTGAAGACGGGGAATTTGATGGTGGACGCCATCCTTAACAGCAAGCTGACCCTGATGCGGGAGCGGGGGATCCGGGTGGATGCCACTGCCATTGTTCCCAGGAATGTGGGAATTTCAGGGATAGACCTGTCGGTGCTCATGGGAAACCTGCTGGACAATGCCATGGAGGCCTGCGGAAAGGTTTCCAGGCAGGAGGACAGGTTCATCCGCATCTATGTGGACATCCTGAAAAAACAGCTCTATATCTGCGTGACCAATTCCATGGAGGGCCGGGTCCGGCGGATGGGGGATAAGTTCTTTTCCGCAAAAGGGGCGAATCACGGGTTCGGCCTGCTGCGCATAGACAGTATTGTGGAAAAATATCACGGGTATCTGAACCGCCAGGCGGAGGAGGGAGTGTTTGTCACGGAAGTGACGCTGCCACTGGAATGATCAAATATACAAATTTTTGCGATTCGTGCATGGTGGGATACCATTGGTGCACGAATCTTTTCATATGCGGAAAATATGGTAGAATATGTCCATATTACAGGAAGCGAGTGCAGCTTCCTGTAATCAAAGTTCTATACTTGACAGGAAGCGCCGAATGGCAACAGGGAGGAGAGAACAGCTATGAACAATGCTTTCTATATCGCGGGAGACCGGGGCAAAGGAAAGCAGGGCCTTGTGAGAAATTACATCTATTACATGGGATGCATGAAAGAGTGGGACAAAAAGCTCTTTTTTGCCACCATCCTGGTAGCGCTGCCCCTGGTGGCATCTACGCTGCTGCAGACGCTGCTTCCCTCCGTGCTGGTTCAGGGGCTGGAGGAGAAGCTTCCCATAGGCAGTCTGCTGGCGCAGATGGGGGCATTGTCCGGGCTTTTGTGGCTTCTGGGCACCCTGGCCGGGGTGATGCAGGAGTACGGCTACACGGGACAGAGCTATTTCTCCCTGTATTTTATGAAAAAATATGTGGGCAAGATCATGCAGGTGGACTATGAGAAGCTGGACGACAAAGCGTTTCGGAACCTGTCGGAAAATGTCTGGAACGCAGGACTTTACGGCAGAGGGATTAATTACGCCATGGGGCTGCTGCCTACCTTGATGGTGAATCTCCTGTCCGTGGCCGTGTACGGCGCGCTGCTGGGCATGCAGAATGTCTTGCTGGTGCTGGCAGTGATGCTGTCTTTGAGCGCGAACCTATATCTCCTGAACGTGGCCAGGAAGAAGCACAGGCAGTATTTCGGGCAGATCGGCAGACATGCCAAAAGGGCGGAATATATCTCAGGCCAGAGCATGGACAGCGCGGCGGGCAAGGACATCCGCATCTACCGGATGCTGGATCTCTTCCTGAAAAAATACGATGAAGCCCTGGAGGGCATAGGGAAGCTCTACGGGAATATCCATAAATGGTATCTGCTGCGGAATCTGTCAGGGGCTTTCCTGGAATTCTTCCGGGATGGGGTGTCCTTTGGGCTGTTGGTTTATTTTCTGGCAAGCGGCAGGCTTACGGCAGCGGGATTCGTGTTCTGCATCGGCGCTGTGAGCCGCTTTTCCCTCTCTTTTGAGATGCTGTTGCGCACTGTCATGGATTTCAATTCCGTGAACACCACCATCGGCTATGTCCGGGATTTCCTGGGAACGGAGGAAAGCTGGGGGGAGGAATCCAAAGTGGGCAGGGAGCGCATGGAGGAAATGTGCAAGAACCCGGTGGAAGTGACGTTAAAGGATGTGTCCTTTTCCTATCCGGACGGCAGGACTGTCCTGTCCCATGTAAATCTCACTGTCAGGCCCGGGGAAAAGCTGGCGCTGATCGGACTCAACGGTGCGGGTAAGACGACTCTGGTGAAACTGATCTGCGGTTTCTACCAGCCCACGGACGGGGAGATTCTGGTAAACGGCATCCCTGTCCGGGACTACGGCCGGGAAGAATACTACAGACTTATAGCCGTACTGTTCCAGGACTCCACTCTGCTGCCGGCTACCCTGGATGAAAACCTGACCGGCCTGTGGGGAGAGGGAGGGCAGGGGGAGCCGATGGAACCAAAGCAGCCCCATGCAGGCGCAGGGAACCGGCTGGACCGAAACCGGCTGGAAAGAAGCCTGGCACTTTCCGGTTTCCTGGAAAAATACGAGAGTCTGCCCGGGAAAGGCAGGACGCTTCTGGGAAAGAAGCTGAACGAGGGCGCCGCGGATTTCTCCGGCGGGGAGATGCAGAAGCTCCTCTTTGCCAGGGCGCTGTACAAAGCCGCGCCCCTGGTCATCCTGGACGAGCCCACGGCGGCCTTAGACCCCATCGCTGAGAACGAACTGTATGAGCATTACGGGGCCGCCATGGAGGGACGGACTTCCATCTATATCTCACACAGGCTCTCCAGCACCAGGTTCTGCGACCGTATCGTGCTCTTGGAGGGCGGCAGAATCGTGGAGGAGGGCACCCATGAGAGCCTGCTGGCAGCAGGGGGCCGCTATACCAGACTCTATGAGATGCAGAGCCAGTATTACCGTGACCGGGAACAGATCAAAAAACGGATGGAAGCCATGGGGGACCAGGTTTCCGCGGCGCTGGAAACGGATGGAGGGATATTTGATGAAGCCGGATGAATGGAAAGGATTTTTCCTGCTTTTGCGGGATATCTTCAAAATATATAAGAACTATAGAAAAGTATTTGTAAGCATGATAGTGCTGGCTGTCCTGTCAGCGGTCAGCCCTTTTGTGGCCGTGGTACTCACCGGCGTTCTGGTGGACGCGGTGTATGCGGGGAGGAGTCTGTCAAGTCTGTTTACCATTGCCCTGGGCGGTCTGGGCGTGACCTTTGTCTGCTCCGCCGCCGGCGCCAGGATGACCCAGGTGTTCAACCAACATCTGGAATACATGCTGGAGATCCAGAACCGCCCCATGAACGGGAAAGCCCTGGATATGGACTATGCCTATCTGGAGGACGCCGCCATCCATGACATGCGCCAGAACGGGGCGGCGCCCTACATGCGGTTCGGGCTGGTGGGGGTGTTTTTAAGCGATGTGAACAAGCTGCTGACCTATGTGCTGAGCATCCTGATATCCCTGGGTATCATAATGCCCATGTTCCTGAAAGGAAACCGGGCGGCCCACGGTCAGGCGGGCGCGTGGTATGTGTCGGCGCTGTTCCTGTTCCTGCTTTTGTTCCTGACCTGGCTGGGGTATAAGTCGGGCGCCCATTTCAACCGGAAGATCGGCCGGGTGAGAAAGGCCCTTGCGCCTGAGGAGAACAAGCGCAGATATTATATGACCGTGCTTGCGGACAGCGAATCCCAAAAGGATCTGCGGGTCTATGGACAGCAGGAACTCTATCTGCGGGAGACGGAAGAAATCGTGGAGAGAGTGCGGAAAGTGTGGAGGACAGAGTCCGGATACCAGTCTGTAAGCGAGGGCGTAGGCAGGACCATATCCTCCCTCATGGGCTTTTTGGTCTATGCCTTTGCGGGATGGCGGGCCTGGGCCGGCATCATTTCCATCGGCAGCGTAGTCACCTGCGCCGCCAGTATCTTACGCCTGACGGATGCGATTGTGGAGCTGATCAGGCAGGTGGGGTATATGAAAGGGAAAGTGGGCAACTGCAGGGACTACCGGACTTACATGGGCCTGGAGAACCAAAAACACCAGGGGACGCTTCCCCTGGAAAAACGCAGGGACGATAAATTCTCGGTGGAGTTCGAGCATGTGTCCTTTCGATATCCCGGCTCCGACCAGTATGTGATTAAGGATCTGAACCTGAAATTCGTGGTGGGGGAGAAGATGGCCATCGTGGGAAAGAACGGTTCCGGCAAGACCACTTTCATCAAGCTTCTCTGCCGTCTGTACGATGTGACGGAAGGGTGCATCAAGGTGAACGGCATCGACATCCGCAAATATGACTACAAGGAATACTGCAATTTGTTCGCCATTGTGTTCCAGGATTTTCGGATGTTCGCTTTCTCACTGGGGGAGAACATAGCGAGCTCCGGGCATGTGGAACAGGACAGAGCTGTGGACGCCCTGGGCCGGGCGGGGCTTAAGGAGCGTTTCGGGGACCTGCCGGAGGGGCTTAATACCTATGTGGGCAAAGAGTACGATGAGGACAGGGTGAACTTCTCCGGCGGGGAGAAGCAGAAGATGGCCATCGCCAGGGCGATTTACAAGAACGCGCCTTTCGTGATCATGGACGAGCCCACTGCGGCCTTGGACCCGGAGGCGGAATGCGGGGTCTTCGCAGGCTTTGACAGGATGGTGGGGAAGAAGACAGCCATCTATATCTCCCACCGGCTGGCCTCCTGCCGTTTCTGTGAGGATATCCTGGTATTTGACCACGGGGAAGTGGTGCAGCGGGGCAGCCATGAGGAACTGGCAGGAGAGCCGGGGGTGTATCGGGAGCTGTGGGAGGCCCAGGCCCAGTATTATGTACCTGCCGGGGAAAGCATTGCAGGGGCCGGAGGTTTGGCTCATCCGATCTGAAGCCCGCATTTGGGAAACCCTGGGTCTGCCGGGGCTGATGCATAAGCAGGCAATGGCGCAGCGAGGCAGCAGCGCAACGTGCCTGCCAAAAGGCTGTCTGGCAGGGAGGGGAAGCAGGGCCTGGCGGGAGGTGGGGCCGGACGCTGAAGATCCTGCAGGATGAGGAGCCTCTATTTCGCCGGAACCTCCGGCCGCATCCATCCGGGGTAGCCTACGATATCGGGAGGATTTGAGCCTTTGTCCAGATTCTGCGTGGTCTTCCGGTACTCTCTCGGCGACATCCGCATGATTTTGATAAAACAGCGGTTGAAGCTGGAGACAGAGTGGAAGCCCACAGCCTCCGAGATGTCGAGGATGGAGTCCTCGGTGCTCTGCAGCAGGTTGCAGGCATTGGAGATTCTGGTGCGGTTGAGAAAATCCAGCGGGGAAATGTGCATGATGTCCCGAAATACCCTGCGGAAATGGGTGGGACTCCAGCGGCATAAATCCGCCAAATAATCGATGGAGAACTGCTGGCTGTAATTGTGTTCGATAAAGTCAAGGGCAGGAGCGATGATCAGGGCGTTGCCCCGCTTTTCTTCCGGATGCTCTTGGCCGCGGCTGCCGGCGAGGATATTCTCGGGGGGGGTAGTGACCGTGTCCTGGAAGCCATATGCGGCCTTGCTTTGCGAAGTGACGGCAAAGGCCTGCGCCACTTTTATGTACAGGGACAACAAAAGCCCTTTGGCGCTGATCTGATAGCCGGGCTTTTCCTCCTCCAGCTCCCGCAGGACAGTCAGGGCAAGATGGTAAATCTGGGGATATTCCTCCTGCCGGAAGATGACCTGCATGCCCCGGTGAGCGTATTGGGACAAATCGAAGTTTTTCCACGATACCGGAAGCATATTGTGGAACAGCGCCTGGGGATCCAGGAAAATGTAGGACCAGAGGCTCTCCGTTCCGGGAGCGCTGTAGGTGGTATGCGGCACGTTCTTTGGGATCACGGTCACATCGCCGCTGCAAAAAGGCACGGGCTCATCGAACACCATCAGACTGCCGCCGTAAGTGTGGCAGATGCCTATCTCCAGGCAATTGTGGAAATGCAGCCTGTGGCTGGGAATGTCGGAAATCTTCCAGTGATCCCCGGAAAGCAGCAGAAGAGGAAACTGCCAGGGAAGACTGTAGCTTCTGTATTCTGTAACGGTTCGCTTTTGTTTCGGCATAAAAACGCTCCTTTTTATGTTCTGCTTTACAAAGGCCAACGAAAGAGTCTTATGTTAGTTTATCAAAAATTCTTTGGCGTGTCCAATAAAAAATGGAAATCTTTTCGTCATAATGCTTATAAAAAAGCATAAAATCCTTTTTCCCCATGCAATAAATCAAATTCCGCAAAATGAACATTTGGATAAATGTTCGTTTTTGCATAATACTGACACTCTATTGCTTAGACACCGTGAACAAATCTGTGTAATACTACTTATAGTGACGCGGCACACAACAAGTAAAGAGAGACAAAGGGGGTAAGCAAGTTGGAGAAGAAAATGAACAAAATGAGCCTTGCAAGCCGGCGAAAGCTCCTGGTAAAAAACTTTCGCCATACCTGGCAGCTGTTGGTTCTGGTTTCGATTCCTTTGCTCCTGGTATTCATTCTGAACTACGCTGCCTATCCGGGCCTGCGGATGGTCTTCATGGACTATAAGCCCGCCAAGGGATATGACGGCAGCGAGTGGGTGGGGTTTGAGACCTTTGCCAAGGTATTCCGGGACAAGGACTTCCACCGCGCGCTGAAGAACTCCATTGTGTTCAATGTCCTTGGAATGCTGGTGAGCTTTCCGGCGCCGATTATCCTGGCCCTGATTTTGAATGAGCTGCGCTACCCGAGATTTAAAAAGGTATCCCAGACTATCCTGTACTTGCCGCATTTCCTTTCCTGGCCCATCATCGGCAGCGTGGCGTATACATTGTTTCGCCCCTCCACGGGTCTTGTGAACGTGGTGCTGCGCAATATGGGGCTTATCCAGGAGGGCATTCCTTTCCTGACGGAGAAGACCCACTGGGCGGTAACTTATCTGCTCATAGGCGTCTGGGCCGGAATGGGCTGGGGCACCATCATCTACCTGGCGGCCATCACCAGCATCAACGGCGAGCTCTACGAGGCGGCCATGATCGACGGCGCCGGCAGATGGAAGCGGATGTGGCACATTACCCTCCCGGGCATCAAGGGAACCATTGTCACCCTGTTAATCATGAATATGGGGCGTCTCATGGGCAGCAACTTTGAGGCCCTGCAGGTATTCGATAATTCACAGGTCAGGGAATACCAGTACCAGCTGGCCATCTACATATACCAGAAAGGTCTGTCCGGCAACCGGTTCAGCATGTCCACGGCGGTGGGTCTGTTCCAGTCGCTGGTGGGTCTGGGTCTGGTGCTGCTGACGGACTGGATGGCGAAGCGGATGGGCGAGGAAGGACTGTTTTAGAGGAGGGGGACGCGAATGAGCAAGAAAGAAAAAGAAGTAAAGGAAAGCATTGCCGGCGACGGCAGCAGAGCCATAAACAAATTCCGGCTGGGCGATGGCCTCATGATGTTTATCATCGTGCTGATCTGTCTGACATGTATCCTGCCCTTTATACATGTGCTGGCAAAGTCGCTGTCTTCCAACAGCTTCGTGGCCTCGCAACAGGTTACGCTGTGGCCCAAGGGGTTTACCACAGAGGCGTACCGGAGGGTCTTTCAGGATGATACGATGATATATTCCCTGTTCTTCAGCGTGGGGGTCACATTGATATTTACGTTTCTTGGACTGACGGTCTGCCTGTGCGCAGCGTATCCGCTCTCCAAAAAGGAGCTCCCTTTCAAAAGGGTGATTACGTTCCTGCTGGTAGTTCCCATGTATTTCGGGGCGGGCCTGATTCCCACCTATCTGCTGTATAACGACTTACAACTGTTGGATAATGTATGGGTGCTTATCCTGCCGGGTATCTATTCCGCCTACAACATGCTGGTCATGAAGACCTATTTTCATTCCAGCATTCCGGACAGCCTGGAGGAATCGGCCTTTTTGGACGGAGCCAGCTATTTCAAGATTATCAGATACATCATCCTGCCTCTGAGCAAACCGATTCTCGCAACGCTGGGTCTGTTCTACGCGGTGGGCAGATGGAACAGCTACGGCGACAATCTGTATTACATCAGAATGCGAACGGATTTGAGAATGCTGCAGTATAAGCTGTATCTGCTTGTGACCACGGCAACGGAAGCGATAAACACGGCAGCGGAGGAGGGGTCTGCAGTGACCAGCACGCCGGAGGTGCTCCAGGCGGCTACTATTATGTTCGCCACTGTCCCTATCATCATTATCTATCCGTTCTTACAGAAATATTTCGTTAAGGGAGCCATGATCGGTTCCGTGAAAGGGTAAATAAAGATAGTTTCCCGAAGAGGGTGGCTATAGATCTTAGCTTTATAACAAATTCTTAAGGAGGAACAGAGTATGAAGAAGAAAATGATCCAGAAGCTCCTGACGCTGACTCTTAGCGCGGCCATGGTATTAGGCGCATTGACAGGCTGCGGCGGGGATGCGGACAGCCAGTCCAGCCAGCCGGAGGAAAGCACGAAAGAAAGCTCGGAGGAAAGCAAATCGTCTGAGGCATCCCAGGAAAGCCAGGGCTCGGAAGACGAGGTATCCCAGAGCGAGGAGTCCGAGAGCAGTTCGGGCACAGCGGAAGGGGCAGGCATGGAGGGGTGGAGCGCATTTGCGGAAAATGTGACCCTGAAGATCCCCGTGTATGACAGAGGCGCGGAAGGCGTGCCGGATGTAAAGGACAACTATTGGACCAAATGGGTACAAGAGAATTTCGGGGATCAATACAATATCACGGTACAGTACATCCCCATCACCAGAACCCAGGTCATGCAGGATTACGCGCTGCTGTCTTCCAGCCAGAACCTCCCTACCATTCTGATGGAATATGACTATGACAAGCTGGCCACCTGGGCTGAGGAGGGATATCTGCAGACCATAGATCTGGACGCTTTCCAGGAGGTGGCGCCCACCTATTATGGCAAAATGGTGGAGAATAACCAGCTGGTCTACACGGAACTGAACGACGAGAAGTATTTCGTACTTGCCGAAAGGCCTTATTACAATACCACACCGAACTTCATTACATTCTATCGCCTGGACTGGCTTGAGCAGGTGGGATATGACCATATTCCTTTGGATCGCGGGGAGTATCTGGATGCCATGCAGAAGATCATGGATGCAGGCATTGCGGAGCATCCGGGCGGAGGCGCGATGTTTGCCTCACAGGGCGGCGAGCAGGTCTACAGTACAAGGGAGTTTCCTTTGAACGAGGAAGAGTGGGCTATGTACGGCGACTTCAACATTCCGTCCATGAGCTGGCCGGCGCATAAGGAAGTTTTGAGAAGAGCCAATGAAGACTACAACTTAGGAATCACCAATCCGGAGTATTACACCATTGACGCCACCACTGCAGAGGCCAACTTTACCACGGGCAAGACCTATGCCTACGGCGCTTACATGGCTCCTTCCATGCCGATTCTGGACACATTCTATGCCAATAACCCTGATGCCAAGCTGGCGGTATATACTTTCGTCAGTGAGGAGCGGAAGACCCAGCCTGACCCTGTAGTCGGCGACTATCCTCTTTACCGTGCTGACAATGCTTTCGGCATGACCATCGGCTTCTCCAATTTTGCCAGCGAGGATGAGGTAAAGGCCGCATGGATGTATCTGGAGTGGATGATTCAGCCGGAGAACCTGCATACGATTCAGTGGGGTGTTGAGGGCGAGACCTATAACCTGGACGAGAACGGCTTTGAAGTGGCAGTAAGCGACTACGAGGGCGAGTACAAGCTGGGCTACAATGGCAATAAGGACTACTGGTGCGCGGTAATCGAGGCCAGAAATGTAGGGGATATGTATGACAATATCAAATTGAATTCCCCGAAAGGCTATCCTCAGGATTTCACCGAGGAGATTACGGCAATCTATGATCTGAATGTAAAGAAAGCCGAGCTGGGCTATCCTATCAGCGATGCGCTGTTTGCCGTAACCATTAATTCCGTGGACGAGTACCGCGGAGACCTGCAGATGAAATACGCAGAGTTCAAGGATCAGCTGGTAATGTGCGCTCCGGAGGAGTTTGATGCATTGTATGACCAGCTGGCTCAGGAATATCTTGACATGGGATATCAGGAGATTCTGGACGAGAGAAAGGCAGCCTATGAGGCCGGCAAGACCACAAAGCTTCCGGACAACCAGAAAGCCAACTGAGAATCCCTGTCTGCGGCAAGGGCAGAATCTGTAAATATACTGTAAGCTTGCGGACTGTAGAGTGAAAACGGCCCACCGGTTCCGCCGGTGGGCCGAAGTTTTCCAAATTTTCTGCTGACAGACCGGATTTCAGCATTGTCAGTCATATTAAGAATTTGGCACTTGCCGTCATGACCGCAAACAATTACAATGAAAGCTGGAGCAAAAACGATGCAAGACGTCCGAGGGGCGGGAAATGGAGGATATATGCTGCGACTGGAGTACGACAAAAAACAGATCGAAGAGGCCATTGACAGAATCGTCAAAAAGACCATGAACATGGACATGACCTGGGAATGGCCCTGCGGAGTGGCCTATTACGGGATAGGGGAAGCCTATGAGAAGACGGGAAAAGAGGAGTACCTGGCGCTGTTAAAGGAAAGGGTGGACGAACTGATCGACCTGGGGCTTCCGGCCGTGTGGACAGTGAACGCCTGCGCCATGGGACATTGCCTGGTGACGCTCTGGCAGGCCACGAAAGAACAGAAATATCTGGACATCCTGATGAGCAAAATCGAATACCTGAAAAAGGATGCCCTCCGCTTCGGGGACAATGTGCTGCAGCACACGGTCTCTCCGGGCAATGACTTTCCGGAGCAGGCCTGGGCGGACACCCTGTTCATGGCTGCGCTTCTCATGCTGCGGGTGGGCGTCATGAATGGGGATCAGGAGCTCATCGATGACGCTCTGAACCAGTGGTACTGGCATATCAGGTACCTGCAGGATCCGGGCAGCGGCTTTTATTATCACGGCTATGACAATATCGCAGGAAACCACATGTCCGGCATCTACTGGGGCAGGGCCAATGCCTGGGCCGCATATACCATGTCCAAAGTGGGAGGGCTGGTTCCCCAATGGTATCTCTACCCCAAATGCATCGATGTATCGGGCTCTCTGGACGAGCAGCTTGCCGCGCTGAAAACGG
>CATKYJ010000013.1 GCA_949840885.1 uncultured Acetatifactor sp. | reverse complement strand
AGGGCCAATGCCTGGGCCGCATATACCATGTCCAAAGTGGGAGGGCTGGTTCCCCAATGGTATCTCTACCCCAAATGCATCGATGTATCGGGCTCTCTGGACGAGCAGCTTGCCGCGCTGAAAACGGCTCAGACAGAGAATGGGCTTTGGCGGACTGTGCTGGACGATGAGGAGTCCTACGAGGAAGTTTCGGCCTCCGCGGGCATTGCGGCAGCCATGCTGGAGAGAGGGAATCCGCTTCATGTGAAATATATCAACAAGTCCATAAAGGGCCTGCTGGCAAACGTAAGCCCCGAGGGCAAGGTCATGAATGTGTCCGGGGGCACTGCGGTCATGCGGGACAGGGAGGGCTACAGGGGCATCCCTAAGCAGTGGATCCAGGGCTGGGGCCAGGGGCTGACTCTGGCATTCTTCTCCAGGCTGCTGGCTTCAGGGGATATTGCCGACAGGGCGATGTAATACATGAGAGAGGAGGCAGATATGGCGAAACAAAAGGGGGGCTTTACACTTCCCGGGGAAGCCGGGTACGAGGAGCTTACATTAAAAATGGCAGAGAAGTGGGGAGCCGATGTGATCAGGGACAGCGATGGGACAGCTCTTTCTGATGAGATCGTCCATGCGGGATATGGTATTTATTCCACCATCTGCATCATCCGCGACCACAATGAGTGGGCCAGGGCGAACCGGGACAAGCTGCAGCAGACGTTCCTGTGCACCCCCGCTGCGGTGGCGAAAGGGAATGAGGTGACCATTGGCCTGATGGACAGTTTCTTTTCAGAGCAGTTCGCAGTGAATGACTGCGGGAGGGCCATGAAATACTGGGAGGTCTATGACCGCACCTCTAACCGAAAAGTGGAGAGGGGCAGATGGGTTTACGACAGCGCCTGCGGCAGCGTGACGGTCAGAGAGTGCATCCCTTTCCATAAATACACGGTGAGCTTCCTGGCATACCGCATCTGGGAAGAGATTTCCATGTACAACCATACTACCAACAATTGGGACAAGGAGCATCTGATGCAAATCGACCCCAGATACCCCCAGGTCAGGGAGTATCTGCTTGACTGGATGAGGGGCTGGTGCCAGGCGCATCCCGACACCACCGTGGTGCGCTTTACTTCCATGTTCTACAATTTTGCCTGGATATGGGGGAGCAGCGAAAGAAACAGGCATCTGTTCACGGACTGGGGATCTTACGATTACACCGTGAGCGACCTGGCTCTGGACGAGTTCGCCGAAAAGTACGGCTATGCTATGACTGCGGAGGACTTTGTCAACAAGGGACAGTTCCATGTGACACATATGCCGGGAAATCGGCGTAAGGCAGACTGGATGGCGTTTACCAATGATTTTGTGATCTCCTTTGGAAAAGAATTGGTTGACATTGTCCACGGCTATGGGAAGAAAGCGTATGTCTTCTACGACGACAGCTGGGTGGGGCTGGAGCCGTACAATGGCAGATTTGGGGAGTTTGGCTTTGACGGCCTGATCAAATGCGTCTTTTCGGGATACGAGGCCAGACTCTGCGCGGGCGTGGAGGTAGCTGTCCATGAACTTCGGCTTCATCCCTATCTGTTCCCTGTGGGGCTGGGCGGTGCGCCCACCTTTGCGGAGGGCGGTAATCCTACGCTGGATGCCAAAAAGTATTGGATCAGCGTCAGGCGTGCGCTGCTGCGGGAAAAGATTGACAGGATAGGGCTTGGGGGATATCTGCATCTGGTGGAGGGATATCCGGATTTCTGCGATTATATCGAAAAAGTGTCCGATGAATTTCGACTGATCCGGTCTTTCCATGATGCGGGAAAGCCTTTTGTCATAAAGACCCGGGTGGCTGTTTTACACAGTTGGGGGGCGCTGCGCTCCTGGACGCTGTCAGGGCATTTCCATGAGACATATATGCATGATTTGATCCATGTGAATGAGGCGCTGGCCGGGCTGCCGGTGGACGTGAAGTTCATAGGCTTCGAGGACGTGAAGAACGGGGCGCTGGAAGATATAGATGTAGTTATCAACGCGGGCTATGGGGGCAGCGCCTGGAGCGGCGGCGATGCCTGGAGAGACGATGAGCTGGTGAGCATTATTACAGAATGGGTATACAAAGGCGGGACTTTCCTGGGCGTGAATGAGCCCTCCGCCGTGGAGGGGTATGACCATTATTTCCGCATGGCCCATGTGCTTGGAATTGATGAGGACACAGGCGCGAGGATATGCCACGGGAGATGGAGCTTTGAGGCGGAGGATGCGGAAAAGCTGGTTCCGGAGGGAGCGTCCCTGAAGCGGAAAGAGGGGCTCTGCCTTGTGGACGGCGGGGCGAAAGTGCTTCTGGCGGATGGCGACATGCCTGTGATAACCGTGAATGCCTTTGGCAGGGGGAAAGGCATTTATCTGGCCTCTTTTCAGATAAGTATGGAGAATACGCGCCTGCTCTATCACCTGATTCGTTATGCCGGAGGCGAGGGCTTAAACGGTCTGTACATGACGGACAATCTGTATACGGAATGCGCCTATTATCCGGAAAGCGGGAAGCTGGTGGTCATCAACAACAGCGACAGGGAACAGACGACTACGATTCCCACCCAGGCCGGTGACAGGACGCTGACTATGGCTCCCTATGATACTGTGTTCATGGAGTTGGATATCCGCTGACGCTTTGCAAAGGGCAAAAATAGGGCCGGGGATCTGTTTTTCGGATTCCTGGCTCTAAACTGTCCTATGCGCTTCTGTCAGATTTCGGCTATTTGGCTTCCTCCAGGTTTCGGATAGACGGAAAAAATGTCATCAGCATCGGTATGTCACGGCCAGGCAGGGCAGCGCACTGCCGCTCATTCCACGGCTTCCGGAATTCCCGTGTAAGTGAATCGGAAAATACGGCTTTGCGTTTCACACAAAAAAAGGGATTGACAGGAAAGGAACAAAAAGCAGTATTGCATCCCATGCCCCCGGCATGATACAATAAGACCATATGTTTGGCAGGCAATGGCCGGACGGCGATGGAACAGGTAAAGGATGCGGGGGACCGGGTATGGCGAATATACTGGAAAATCTCAATGAAAGACAGCGGGAGGCGGTGCTGGAGACCGAGGGGTACGTCCGTGTCATCGCAGGCGCGGGCAGCGGAAAGACCAAGCTTTTGGTGAGCCGATACGCCTATCTGGTACAGGATTACGGAATCGACCCTGCCAACATCCTGTGCGTGACCTTTACCAACAAGGCTGCCGGAGAGATGAAGAAGAGGATACGCGGGCTTATCGGGGCGGACAACGAGATCAGTCTGATCTGCACCTACCACGGTTTCTGCAACAGGCTTCTGCGGGAAAATCCGGAGAAGCTGTTTCTAAGCCGCCAGTTCCAGATTATCGATTCCCATCAGCAGAAATCCATTTTAAGCGATATCTATCAGAAGTTCGAGCTGAAGCTGGACTATGCCAGCTTTGAATCCATACTCAGAAAAATCGGTCATGTGAAGCGGGACACAGGATATGTGCCCAGGATGTGCAGCCCGCAGCCCTGCCAGGTTTTGGCGGAAATCCGCAATCAGGACGACCGTATCATAGAGGAATTCCTACAGCGGCAGAAAGCCACCTATTCCCTGGACTTCCACGACTTGATCTCCTTTGCCCTGTACCTGCTGGAGACGGACAGCGCTGTCCGGGAGAAATGGCAGGATCGGCTCAACTACATCATGGTGGACGAATTCCAGGACAGCTCTTCCGTGGAGATGCGCCTGGTGGAACTGTTGTCCGGAAAATACAGGAACCTGATGATCGTAGGGGATCCGGATCAGAATATCTATGAGTGGAGAGGCTCCGACGTGCGGCTCCTTGTGGACTTTGACAAGGCCCATGAGCCCACCCGCACCATTATCCTGAACCAGAATTACCGTTCCACGCCCCAGATCTTACGGTGTGCCAACACCCTCATTGAGAAAAATGAGATACGTCTGAAGAAAGATCTGTTTACCAGGAATATGGACGGGAAACCGGTAGTGCATTATCATTCAAAAGACGATTTTGAGGAAATGGACAGGGTGGCGGAAAATATCAGGCTTCTTCATGGGACCGAGGGGCTTAAGTTTTCGGATTTCGCCATCCTGTATCGGTCCGGTTTCCTCTCCCGGGTAGCGGAGAAGAAGCTGGTGGAGAAGAATATTCCCTATGAAATCTTCGGCGGCGTCCGCTTCTACCAGAGGATGGAGATTCTGGACATGCTGGCCTATCTGAATCTGATCGCCTATGGGGACGACATGTCCTTTCGCAGGATCGTGAATACGCCCCGCAGGAGGTTCGGCCGGGCGAAGATGGGCTTGCTGGAGGAACTGCGGGAGCGGATGACAGGCGGGCAGGACCATGCTTCCTTGCAGTCTCCCCTGACCCTCTTTGAGACCCTTGCCGGGCATCTGGAGGAAAAGGAGTTCCAAAACAGCGATATGGGAGCCTTTGTGCAGTTCATCCAATGTCTGCAGGAGAGCCATCACAGGAAGCGGATTTCCGAGATTGTCAATCAGGTGGCCGCCGATAGCGGCTATGAAGCTTACATCCGGGAGCTGGGGGATGAAGAGCGCCTGGACAATCTGGCGGAGTTCAAGCGTATCGCCAACGAATTTGAGCGGGAATTCGGCGAGGACTTAAGCCTGCAGGAATTCCTGCGCCAGATCGCGCTTCAGTCCGGGGAGGAGGGGGATGAGGAAAAGGATGCCGTGAAGCTGATGACCATCCATTCCTCCAAGGGGCTGGAGTTCCCGGCGGTATTCATTCTGGGATTCACAGAGGGGATATTTCCCTCCTCCAAAACTCTGGGAGAGCGGAAAAAACTGGGGCTGGAAGAGGAGCGGAGGCTCTGCTATGTGGCCATTACCCGGGCGCAGAAGCATCTCTTCCTCATGGAATCCGAGGGAACTTCCCAGAACGGTATGAAGAAGCTGGTGTCCCGGTTCCTGGAGGAAATCGGGGAGGAAAACTATGTCCGGATAGGCCGGATTTCGGAGGAGCTGCGAAGAGAAAGCCTGGGATATGCCGCAAAGCTGAACCGGGAGCTGCAGCAGGAACCGGTGCCCGTAACCAGGCAGGTGGGCGATGAGGTGGAGCACCATGTCTTCGGCAAGGGAAAGATAGAGGCCATTGATGAGAAGAGGGGAAGCTATTCCATCCGGTTCGACAAGCTTCCGCTTCCCAGGAGCATATCGGCGAACTATTTTTTGAAAAAGCATGAAAAAACAGACAGCGAAGCGCATTCTGCGGCGATGCAGGCCGGTGAGGCCCTGCAGGCAGCAGGGCGGGAAGCTTTGGAGCCGGGAAAGACATCTGAGCGGGGATCTTTACAGGCGGAGAGAACGGAGGAATGGGAACTCCCGGAAGCGGGGAATGCCTCAGGACAGCCAGCGATTAAGATGAAACATTTGACAGAGCAGACGAGGCAGGAGCCGATGCGGGCAGCAGAGCTGGCAGAGGCGGAAGAAGCAGCCGATACCCCGGAGGAGACCAATGCGCCGATGCCCCGGGAGCCGGAATCCTCTGTCCCTGCAGCCACAAAGCAGAGCCTCCTTAAACAGCAGAAAGATAACACCCCCAATCTGTGGAAGCGGGACGATGTCCCTCACTCCGGCTGGTCTTGCGTGGACGTGGCGGACTTGGGGGAGCCTGTGGGCATCTGCCAGATGTGCGGCTACCAGATCATCCGTTACGCCCACCAGATGGAACATCCGGACTACCATAATCTCTCCGTAGGCTGCATATGCGCAGGCAAAATGGAAGGAGATATCGCAAACGCCAGACGCCGGGAGTCTGAATTCAAGAAAAAACAGACAAGGCGGAAAAACTTCTTCCAAAAAGACTGGAAACGCTCCCAGAAAGGCAATGAATACGTCAAAGCATACGGCCATGTAATTGTCCTCTGCCACAACGCAAAAGCCGGGAATGGCTGGAAATATTCCATTGACAATGAGTTTTGCAAGACCCCATATCTCACCAGGGAGCAGGCTGTGGCAGGAGCGTTCGAGGCATTGGAACGGCTGGAACATGGCTAGCCGGAAGACATAGACGCCTGTATTGGGCTTGTCGAGCCTGAGGAGAACGATATCCTGTCTGCCAATACGACTCCGGACAACATCATGTACTGCGATAAGTACCGGAAAAAGCTGGAACTGGCAGGCGCAATCCGCACTGCCCGCAGCAGGATGAAGAAGGAACGGAAAGAGTTCAGTGATTTTCTGAAGAGATGACGGTTTTGAAAGGAAAAGGTGCATCGGAGGATGAGAGAGACAATAGAGGAAATCCTGTATTTATGGGGGATTGAGAAAAGCCGGGTATCACAGATTTATTCTTCGGCTTGGGAAATAGACGACAATTATGTGATAAAAATATATGATGATCAAAGCCAACTGGAACGGAATATAGAGATAATGACCATACTGTGGGACTGCGGCATCCCTGTGGCAGAAATCCTCCCCGCCAAATCCGGAGAAAAATATATCGCTTATAAAGGCCATTATTTCTTTCTTTCGAAAAAATTGCAGGGAAGCAAAGTCTCCAATCTAAAAGACGAAAAAAACGGCTGGGAGATGGGACGCGCCATCGCTCAGCTCCACAGGGCGTTCCTGGTATGTGAGACGAAAATACAATTCCGGGACAACAGCCTCCTGGCGGAGATGAAGGGATGGATACGGGAAAATCTGGCAAAGGACGGCTGGCGGACAGTGACCGAGGCGGAGTATACGAAAGCCGTGGAGCGGCTGGAACAGGGATACGATTCCCTGCCTAAGCAGCTGATACACCGGGATGTGCATTTTGAGAATTTCCTGTTTTTCGAAAGTCGGCTTTCTGGATATATCGATTTCGATTTGAGTCAGCAAAATATACGTATTTTTGACATCTGCTACTTCCTGGCAGGGCTGCTGGCGGAAGAGATGCCGGAGCCTTTTACGAAAGATGAATGGATAAAGGATGTAAGAGCGGCCATCGCGGGGTATGAGAGCATAGAAAAGTTTTCCGTCCAGGAGCGGGCGGCGATTCCCAGTGTGATGGAATGCATAGAGATTTTGTTTGCAGCGTATTCCATTGGATTGGACGATGCAAAGAGCGCTGAGACTGCATATGACATCTTCCATTTTATACAGGGCTGTGAGGGCGATATTTATAAGTAATCTATGCGACTCGGTATTCTATGACGAATCTATAGGAGAACATGAGAATCCGGAATGGGGAGAGATAAAATGACCGGAGTCTGCTTTGTGCGCCACGCTACGCCGGCCTTTCAGAAGCATGCCTCTATAGCCCCCTGCGGTAATCCCTTGGAGAGGCGCCGTAATAGGCGCGGAAAGCGGAGGAGAAATGCTCTGGGGAGGAATACCCCAGTTCTTCTGAGATGGCCGTGATATTTTTGGACTGATCGGCCAGAAGAATGGCAGCGGCGGACATTTTAGCCTCCGCTTTTTTCTGCTGGTAGGTTTTGCCGTAGTATTCCGACAGCAGTCTCTGCGTCTGCCTGGGACTGCGCCCAAGCCGTTTTGCCAATTCGTCCAGAGACAGATTGCGGTACTCATAGAGGAAATATTCTTCTATGATGACAGAGGTCAGGTCGGAGAGGGTGCCCTGGGCCTGGGCAGCGTGGCCGGGGCGGGCGCTTTCATAATTGCGGACAATGTAAATCAGCAGCTGGGACAGCAGGAGCCTGGCCTGGTCCAGATAGCCGATGGGACAACGTTCCAGTTCAAGGAATAGCTGGCGCAGGAGGCCGTGGATGCCCTGGGTGTCCGCCCCGAACCAGAAGGGCGTGGCAGTGAAGCTGTCCATCACGGGGGAGGCTCCTTTCCGTTTGGCGTTTTCTTTTATCTTCAGATAGATGCAGTATTCCAGCATAGGCTCTTCGGGCCGGGGAATCTGGGCATGCTCCACATGAGGGCCGGTGACGAAGAGTGTATTCGGCTCGATATTGAAGATATGATTGTCTGCCGTCAGCCTGCCGTATCCCGAGGGAATGTAATGGATTTCATAGCAGCCGCTTCCGTGGCTGTGGGAGGGGATGACGCGCAGGAAGCGCTCACAGGTCATATTGACGGCCTGGACAGGGATGTTTTCCAGGGAAAATGAGAGGTTCAGGTTCAGGCGGTTGGGATTCATTGAAAGGTCTCCTTTTTGTGGGCCATCCGGCCGCTGCATGCTTTAAATAAGATCATTATATCATATAAAAGATTCAAAATCACGACATTTTGGGAAACAAAAGCGCTGTTTTCCGATTCCGGGAAAATCTTCAAAAACACGACATTTATTAAAAAAAAACGGCAGATATCCTGCTTAAAAATACGTGTCCGTTCGGATATAATCAAGATAGAACCAAAGTACGGATTTGCAGGCGATACGCCTGCGGAAAGCGAGGAAAACAATGGCTGTAAAAATGTTGATGAAAGGGGCGGTGCTGCCCGGCAACAGCACAGTGGAGCTGAAAGATTTTGAAGTACCCGTGCCCGGGCACGGACAGGTGCTGGTGCGTACCAAGGCCACAACCATCTGCGGCAGCGACATCCGCTGCATCTACAGAGAGCATACGGGAAAGGGGCCCGAGGGGTACATTCCCGGCATGGTGGCGGGCCATGAGCCCTGTGGCGTCATCGTAGAAGAGGGAGAGGGCTTAAAGCGCTTCAAGAAAGGCGACAGGGTAATCGTATACCATATCTCTGGCTGCGGCGTCTGTAACGACTGCCGGAGAGGCTATTATATCTCCTGTAAGAGCAAGTTCCGCCAGGCATACGGCTGGCAGCGAAACGGAGGCATGGCGCCCTATATCCTGGCGGAGGAGAAAGACCTCGTCGAACTGCCGGATGAACTGACTTACAAGGACGGGGCCCAGGTGGCCTGTGGATTCGGCACGGTCTATGAGGCCATCGAGAAGATCGGCGTCTGCGGCAACGATTGCGTCTTGGTGACGGGTCTGGGGCCTGTGGGTCTGGCGGCACTGATGCTGGCCAAGGCCATGGGGGCCAACCGGCTCATCGGGGTGGAGATGAACGATTACAGAATTGAACTGGCGAAGAGGCTGGGTCTGGCGGACTATGTGTTCAAGCCCGGGGAGAATGCGCTGGCGGAGATTCTGGCAGTCACAGGCGGAAAAGGCGTGGAGCGTGCCATCGATGCCTCCGCCAATGACGCGGGCAGACAGCTGGCCATCCGCGCCACCAGGGAGTGGGGCAAGATCGCTTTCGTAGGGGAGGGCGGCACCTGCACATTCAATCCCAGCCCGGATATCATCCACGGCCAGAAGACCATCTACGGCTCCTGGGTGACGTCGCTGTGGAAGATGGAAGAGCTGGTGGAGCGCCTGGTTCGCTGGGGAATCCATCCGGAGGATTTGATCACCCATGAATTTCCTATCGAAAAAGCGGCAGAGGCTTACCGCCTGATGGCGCAGGGACAGTGCGGCAAGGTGGCGGTGACTTTCCCGGACTAGGAACCGCGGTTAGTTGGGGACGAAGATCACAAAACAGGCGGATGAGGACAGTGGGAAACAATCTCTGTGGAGCATGAGGACGTGAGCCTGCAGTTTGTGGGGGATGCGAAGCATAAACCATGATATCTGCAGGGAGAATGATCAAAGGAGACATGGATATGGCATATGGAATAGACCAGGACAGAATCCCCACAAGGACTCTGCGGGGCGGGGAGAAGATTCCCTGTCTGGGGCTGGGGACATTCGGTTCGGACAAATACGGGCCGGAGGAAATCGCGGAGGCGGTATACGGTGCGGTGAAATGTGGGTATCGGCTCATTGACTGCGCATCAGTGTACCAGAATGAGGACAGGATAGGTAAGGTGCTTGGCCGCCTTTTTGACGAAAATGTAGTGGAACGCAGAGACCTTTTCATTACCTCCAAGGTGTGGAACGACATGCACGGTGAGGGACAGGTGATGGAGTCCTGCAAAAAGAGCCTGGCGGATCTGGGTTTAAAGTATCTGGATCTGTATTTTGTCCACTGGCCCTTTCCCAATTACCATGCGCCGGGCTGCGCAGGGGATTCCAGGAACCCGGACTCCAGGCCCTTTTCGGCGGAGGAATTCATGGCTACCTGGCGGCAGTGCGAGGAACTGGTGGACAAGGGGCTGGTGCGCTGCATAGGCATGAGCAATATGACCGTTCCCAAGCTGGAGGCCGTTCTGCCGCTTTGCCGGATACAGCCTGCGGCGCTGGAGATGGAACTGCATCCGTCTTTCCAGCAGCCGGAGCTCTTCGCCTATGCCCTGGAGAGAGACATATTGCCCATCGGCTACTGCCCCATCGGCTCCCCCTCCAGGCCGGAGCGGGACAGGACGGCGGAGGACGTGGCGGACGGGGAACTGCCTGCGGTGGCGCAGGCCGCAAAAGCCCATGGGGTGCACCCGGCGCTAATCTGTCTGAAATGGGCGGTACAGAGGGGGCAGGTGCCCATTCCCTTTTCCGTGAAGCCATCCCAATATGAGGCGAATTTAAGATGCGCCACGGAGGATCCGCTGACGGAAGCGGAGATGGAAGCCATCGCCGGAGAGGACAAAAACTGCCGCCTGATCAAGGGGCAGGTATTCCTCTGGGAGGGTGCCCGGGGCTGGGAGGATCTGTGGGATCCGGAGGGTGTGATTCCCGGGCGGACATCGCAGTAGTATCTATCTTTATGCCAGGGAAGCGGTACATAAGTATGGGCCGAACCGTGTGTCGGGAGGAAAACATCGTTTTCATGCAGGGTAGCGGAGCATGGGATATGGAACCGGCAACCGAATAGAAGCAAACGATGGAACAGAAGACCGGGGTGCGGTAAAATCGCAATCATACGGCACAGAACCAATGAACCGCAGAATCGCCTCCTGTGCAAACGGAGCAAGCAAAAGGAGAACAGCCATGTATGATATGACAAAATACTTAAATACAATAGAAGACGTTATCGCCGGAGGGCCTTATCAGGACACCTGGGAATCCCTGTCCCGGTACAATGTACCGGAATGGTACAGAAACGCCAAGTTCGGCATCTTCATCCACTGGGGAATCTATAGCGTGCCTGCCTTTGGCAGCGAGTGGTACTCCCGGAACATGTATGTAAAAGATTCGCCGGAGTATAAGCACCATCTGGAGACCTATGGGAAACATACGGAATTCGGCTATAAGGATTTCATCCCCATGTTCACGGCGGACAAGTTTGATCCGGATGCCTGGGCCGAACTGTTCGCTCAGGCAGGCGCTAAGTACGTGGTGCCGGTGGCGGAGCACCATGACGGCTTCCAGATGTACGAAAGCGAGATTTCTCACTGGAACGCGGCCGAGATGGGGCCCAGGCGGGACGTGCTGGGGCAGCTGAAAGAAAGCTGCCGGAAATGGGGCATGGAGATAGGCGCATCCAGCCACCGTGTGGAACACTGGTTCTTCATGGGCCACGGCAGAGAATATGACAGTGATGTCAGGGAGCCTATGGAGAGAGGGGATTTCTACTGGCCTGCCATGCCGGAGCAGAACCACCATGATCTTTACAGTCAGCCTGTGCCCACGGAGGAGTTCCTCAGGGACTGGCTGGTGCGGTGCTGCGAAATCGTGGACAAATACCGACCCAGGATCGTCTATTTCGATTGGTGGATACAGCACAGTGCGGTGCGGCCTTACCTGCGTAAGTTTGCGGCATATTACTATAACCGGGCAGCCCAGTGGGGGAGTGACGCGGTGATTAATTACAAGCATGACGCTTTCCTGTTCGGCACCGCGGTGCCGGATGTGGAACGCGGCCAGTTCGCGGACATAAAGCCGTATTTCTGGCAGACCGACACAGCCATTGCCCTGAATTCCTGGTGTTATACGGAGCACAACGACTTCCGGCCGGCCAAGGACATCCTCTGCGACCTGGTGGACATTGTGTCAAAGAACGGCTGTCTGCTGCTGAATGTGGGTCCCAAGCCGGACGGCACCATCACGCAGGAGGACAGAGCCGTCCTGTTAAAAATCGGAGAGTGGCTCAAAGTCAACGGAGAGGCCATCTACGACTCAAAAGTCTGGCGTAAATATGGGGAGGGGCCTACCCAGGTAACGGATGGCCAGTTCTCCGACGGCATCAAGAAGAACTTTACGTCCCGGGACTTTCGGTTCACCACGGCGGGCGGATACTTGTATGCCATTGCCATGAAGTGCAGCGAAAGCGGAGAATATTGCATCCGCAGCCTGGGAATCCAGGACGCCTCCAGACAGGCGAATTTCCACGGAATTATCCGGAATGTGGAAGTCCTGGGCTGTAATGAGAAGCCTCAGTGGAGCCGGGATCAGGAGGGGCTCCACATCAGCAGCGGCTTTGTGAGCGATAGCCCTGTGGTCTTCCGACTGGAGCTGGAGTAGAGGGTTCAGGGCCTTTCCCTATTGCGCCGTTCCAAACGATACGCTGTCTAAGATGCTCTGGAACAGGGGTGCAGCCTCCTCCATGAACTCCTCATAGATGATATAGTCAAGGGTGATATAGAGGTCGCCGTTTTCAACAACTACATAGCGCTCGTAAAAAGAGTTGCCATTATCATCCTGCAGCAGCCCGGAGCAGTCCAGGGCAGGGCAGCCGCCTATGACAGTCTCGGTGACCTGATAGCCCTGCTCGCGCAGGGAGTCACCCAGGCCCGCCAAAGTGCCGCCATCCTGCAAGGTGTAGCCGGAGAGGTACAGCATGGACATATCCCAGGCATTGGCATCCTCGTAGCGGGAATAGAGGACAGTCTCCTCCTCATCGGAATCATCGATCACCCACAGATAAGGGCAGGAGAGAGTCAGACCCAGCCAGTCTATGGTGCGGGAGGTCATCACAGGAACGGGAACCTCCGGCTCTTTGGCCATGGCTGCGTCCAGCTCCTCCTGGGTGATGGAGATGGAGCAGGAATCCCCGGTGTCCGCCAGGATCTTTTCTGCCGCCACCCGGGTGAGGGGCGCCAGGGTGGAGAAATGGTCCGCTCCCTCTATCACATAACCATGGATATTCCCGTTATCCGTAGCGGCCGTCATTCGCTCCAGATTCGCGGAGTTCCCGTCTCTTCCCTCTATGAGGAATGTGGGGCTTTTTACATTGTCCAACCAGTGGATGGGAGAGCGCATGGTGAACTCGTCCTCATTTTCCGTGTCGAAAGTGAACTGGCTGTTGTTGTGGTACTTTATCTCGTCCACCGCCCCGTAGCAGAAAACTGCCCGGAACTTGTCCGTGTACTCAGAGGCCAAAAGCGCTCTGGTGGCTCCGGTGCTGTGGCCGCCTAGGTAGATGCGGTCCGGATCCACATAGGGCAGGGAGGCGGCGTATTCATAGGCAGAGACAATGTCGTCCACCTCGCCAAAGAGGGCCTCATAGTGGCCGGGATTGCCGTTGCCGCCCCGGAAAGAGGGGTACATGGTCAAAACGCCTGCCTGCCAGAATGCGGAGCCGGTCTGGTCATTGTCCCATGCCGGATAGCACCAGGGGAAGTCGTCGATGCCATTTCCCCAGCCGCCTACCACCCAGATGATCAGGGGATGCTTTTGCCCGTCCCCCGGGTCGCTTGACACATAGGCCGCCAGATCGCCCACCTTGGAGGGGAAAGAAACCAGGTCGAAGACCCCCTCCGGAGGCTCCGGGATAGAATCACTGTCGTTCTCCTCCCTAGCCAGGGTAGTGGTGAATGCATCGTGGGCTTCGGCGAAACTGCCATAGCTTTCTGCCGGACTCTGGGCTGATGTGTCATGTCCTAAGATATCGCGGGTGGAGGATTTGCTCTCCTCTCCGGAAGATTGCTCCGAGGCGCTTACGCTGTCGGGGCTTTTGCTTTCTCCGGATGACGCAGGGGAGAACTCCGAAGAGGACTCGGAGAACTCCGAAGAGGGTTTGGAGGCGCAGGCGGCCGTGGCAAGTACGGTGGCCGCGGTGAGGAAAACTGCAAAGGTTTTTCTGATTGAGATTGCTTTCATGAGAATTCCCTTCCTTTTTGTTTGGATTTCGTATCCTCAAGTATAGCACGAATTTGGGAAGAAAGGAAGACGGGGATAATTTTGCCTGCTTATGTTTTATCCCTGTCGCTTCACTACCGGGATCCATACCTCATACTGGGCGTTGGCCGGATCCGGATTCAGGTACACCTCCACATCGGGGGCATTGCCGTACTCGTATCCGGAGGTGGGCAGCCATTCCGTCACGATGCGCCGTTCCAGCTCCTGGATGGACTCATTGGTGCCAGATCCGGGGAAGACGGCCCAGGTGGCTGCGGGCACGGTGTATTCCTCCAGGCCGTCCGCTGCCTGGGAGGAGGATACGCCGATAATGTACCGCCAGGGTTCCTTGTCGTTGCAGGTGCTGATGCCAAGCACCCCCTGCGTGTCCATCATGCCCGTCAGCCGCTGCAGGGTGCCGTTGGCAGCGATCTCACCCCATTTGGCGGGAATCACCGCAAAGTTCTTCTCAATGTCCTTGTCCAGGGGCACGGATACGCCCACGATGCGGAAAGCTTCTTTCGTCTCGATTCGATAGTTCATCTCTTCTACTCCTTTGACTGTGATTTTAAAGGTAATGGGCGGAAAAGATTTTACGGATACCCCGTCCTTTTTCAGGGCGGACGGGGCGATGCCATGGACGGACTGGAAAGCCCGGTTGAAAGCAGTGGGGGAATTGTAGCCGTATTTGCCAGCCACGTCGATGATCTTCATGCCCTTGCCCTGGAGATCCACGGCGGCAAGGGACATCCTCCGCCTGCGGATGTACTCGGACAGGGGAACCCCAGCCATATAGGTGAACATCCTCTGGAAATGATAGGAGGAACAGCAGGCGATCCGCCCCAGCTGCTCCATATCGATTTCTTCTGTCAAATGCGCCTCAATATAGCCTATGGCTTCGTTCAGTCTTTCAATCCATTCCATGATGCTTGTCCTCTTTTTTGTGCCTACTGCCTTTTTCGTCAGCATTATACCATGGTTTCCGCTTAGAGATCCTCTCTGCTCCTGCACGGAAAAGAGAGGTTTGCTTTCATTGTATTATATCCGTCCCTATTCTGCAAATTATTTTGAAACAGTCTCATTGCAAAAGCATATAAAATGGGATATGCTTTTGGGAGGAGGTGGTCAATATGGCAAATGAGGACAAAAAAGATTTCAATGCCATGCTGCGGGACGGCAAGGACATGCCCAAGATTCAGACGATTACAGACCGAAAAAGCATTGAGAAGTACGGCGGGGACAGAATGTACTTTGCGCCGCCCATGGACTATGACAGAGTTATGCGGCGGGTTCCCCGGGGCAAGGTGACTACCGTTGGGAAAATCCGGGAATACTTTGCGAAATGCAGCGGCGCGGACTTTACAGAGCCCATCACGGCGGGGATATTCGTCTCTATTGCGGCATGGGCCAGCCATCAGCGCCCTGACGATGAGACGCCCTACTGGAGGACTCTGAAAGCGAATGGGGAACTGAACGAAAAATATCCCGGAGGCATGGAAGCCCAGAGAGAAAAGCTGGAGGCGGAAGGGCATACCATCATTCAAAAAGGCCGAAAAAATATCCGGTACTATGTGAAAGATTATGAAAAAGCATTATTTGATTTGAGCGGCAACGAACTCAGCGCCGATATGCCCTGACCTGACAGATACCATAGGGGCAAGCTGCTGCCGGGAAATTTTCATGCAGCATTCCACGGCACCAGGGATACATTTTGCGGCAAGGGGATTGTTTTGGAGGGTTCGGACAATGTATAATGAAATGTCTGTCCAAGGGACGGCCGGGAGGTGGCGCATTGATTCGGATAGCGATATGTGACGATGAGAAATACATGTCCGACCATATACAGGCAATGGTCTTAAGTTTTTTCCGCAGGAAGAATATGGAGATAAATATCCGTTTATTTGCCTGCGGAGAAGAATTGCTGCAATACGACGGGCAGATAGATATCCTGTTCCTGGATATTCAGATGAAAGGCATGGACGGCATGGAGGCGGCGAAGAGGCTCCGGGCGGATAAGTTCCGGGGCTTTTTGATCTTCATTACAGTGCTGCAGGAGATGGTGTTCCAGTCCTTTGAGGTGCAGGCCTACGATTACCTGGTCAAGCCCATTGAGGAAGAAAAGTTCGGGCGAACCATGGAGCGTCTGCTTGCGTCCATGCAGGATGCCAATGATGCCAGCCTGCTGGTGCAGAAAGGATATGAGAGCCGCATTATCCGTAAAAGTGACATCGTGTTCTGCGAAATCATAGACCGGAAGATCTATCTGAATCTGGCTTCGGGCGAGGTGATCGATTATTATGAGCGTATCGAGAACCTGGAGACGAAGCTGGACAGCTGCTTTTTCCGGTGCCACAGAAGCTTTCTGCTCAATCTGAAGCATTTGAGAGGCTATAAGAATGGAACTGCGTATATGGACAACGGCAGGGAGATTCCCGTATCGCGGCTGCGTGCGAAAGAGTTTTCCGGCGTTGTCCTGCGGTATATGGAGAATTTGTGAGAATGCTTTGGAGGGGCGCAGGATGCCGGAGTATATCGATTTTTTCAGCATCTATATCATGGGAAGCGTTGAGATGCTTTTCCAGTTTTATTTCTATGCCAGGATTTTGAAGAGGAAAGTAAAGCTTCCTTTTTATTTCCTGTTTGCGGTATGTGCGTCTTTTGCCATCCACTTTGCCCAGGCGGGTTCGATTTTCGGGTTCGGGGCGCTTGTGCTCCTGCTTACGGCAGGGGGGATTCTGCTCTGCCGTGCAGATTGGAAGACTTCCCTTTTATACGCGGCGCTGGTGACGGAGATCATGCTGCTTTGCTATGGAATCGTGAAGTCCCTGTCCGGTATTCTGTATCCCCTGATAGCCGCCGCACTCCCTGTCAATGACGTGACCGGTATCGTATGGATGCTGGCCGCGGATATGGCATCGCTGCTATTGACCGGTATATGCTACTTGCTGGTCTGCCGGTACTTCTCCGGGGATGCTTTCTGTACTGCCGCGCAGATGCAATCTATGTATCTGGTCTTTATCCCGATTCTGATGATATTCATCATGGGGGAATACATCAATGCCCTTGAATATGACTTTGCGGTCTTGGAGAGCGCCCCCACGGAATATCTCTTCAGCCATGGGCAGCTGCTTTTCATGCATCTTCTGGGGCTTGCCAGCCTGTTTTGCATCCTGTTCTCCTATAAGAAGCTGCAGCAGAGCTTCCGGCTCAGCACGGAAATCTCGCTGCTGGAGCAGGAGGAGCATTCGCTGAACCGGTACGTGGAGGAGACAAAAGCCCATTATGAAAGGACAAAGTCGTTTCGCCACGACATCAGGAACCACATCACTGTGATAAAGAGGCTTCTGCAGAACGGGAACCTGGAGCAGGCCGTCAGCTATATCGAGGATATGGACGACATGGCGGAAAAGATGTCTTTCCCCTGCAGCACCAACAATCCGGTGGCGGACATCCTGGCGGGGAGCAAGCTGGGGCTGGCTAAGAGCATGGGAATCCGGGTGGGCTGCTCCCTGCGGCTTCCCTATCCCTGCGGCTTGCGGGACATTGATATCTGCATCGTCCTGTCGAATGCCCTGGACAATGCGATTCATGCGTGCAGGGACATGGGTGACGGCGCGGAGAGGTATATCCATGTGTCGGGGCGCATCCAGGGGGATTTCCTGATGATGGAGGTTGAGAACAGCTTCCGTGGAAAAGCAGAATTCAAACAGGGGACGGGACTGTCAAATGTAAAGGCGGTGGCTGAAAAATATGACGGCGCCATGAGCATCGAGACACGGGGAGATGTATTCGCGCTCCGGGTGCTGCTCATCATTCCACGGCATCCGGAGGGCGGTTCACGGCAGGGAGATTAAGCCGCTGCTTCTTCCGGCCGAAAAGAAAGAGGGAGGTGTAAAGGATGATGGAATCTGTCAGGAAGTTTCTTCCGATTTTTATAGGCCTGCTTCTCATAGTGCGAGGCCTGCTTTGGATTGTTGACGGAAAGAAAGGGAACAAGAGAAGCCTTTCATTGGGGCTGGCGGCCATTGTGGTGGGGATTATCATGTTCATAACGGTATTTTTTGAGACGTTGACCCCTCTTTTCTGAATTACAAGAAAGAGCTTGCGGAATACGGCTGGCAGGCGGGGAAAAATCCATGAAAGAGCAGACAGTGCTTTTTCACAGGACTGACTTAGGGTGAAGACGCATGTGTATTTCTGGAAAGATACCTATGTGTACGCCCTTTTAAAGGATGGCCAATAGATACAGGCCATCCTTGCAATTACTGCCTCAGACCTCCGTCCCCAGAAACCTTTTGAACTCCCCGCCGGGATTGACGGCCAGGAGGGCACCCAGGATTTCCTCCCTGCGGCTTTGTGCCTCCGGCAGGTCGCAGAGGATGTCGTTCAGATCATAGGGGCCGTACCGGAAATGGCCCACCGACGCGCCGTGGAACTGGCCGTCAATCAGCAGGTATTGCAGGGGCTCGCAGTCGTAGGGGAGCCCTGCTGTCCGGTCTTTGACAATCTGTTTCAGAACAGGCTCCTGGGCCCTGTAAAGGAAGTCGTTGCGGTGGAGGGCGTAGACGGAGCGTATGTCTTTTGGCACATAGTCCTGTAAAAGGCTTGCATCGCTTTTTGACACATACCCGGACTCCCGGGGAACCAGGATATCTTCCGCAGCCAACTCCTCTACGGCCTTTCGGATTTCTTTTTCGGCCACGCGGTAAAAGGCCTTTGCCATGGCCACATCGAACCATACCATCCGGTAGGCGAACCGCTGCAGCAGGATTTTCAGGGCCTCCACCTTGGTATACCGCCCTGTATCCACATCGGGGAATATCTCCGCAAAGCGATACCATCCCCTGTCCCATTCCCCGTCATACTGATCCTCATAAATCAGAAAAGCCTCCTGCAGCCTGTGGAGGATAGGGGTAACCTGCTTTACCAAAAGCCCGGTCTCTTCTTTTAGCTGCTGGATGTTAAAAGGCCCGGCGTTCTCGATGAGGTGCAAGATTTCGGTCTGCTCCAGAGTGGGCCTGGCCAGGGGTTTGCGGTAGAGGGAAGCGAACAGTTCCATGTCCTCGGACATGATCCACCCCAGATTCCCTCCGGCGAACCGCCCCTTTACCAGCCTGCGCTCCCTCTGGCGGCGCCGGTTGAATTCCTTGTCATCGAAATCGGCGCGGAAAGAGAGCACTGGCGGCTCTCCGAAGCCGTGCCAGTATACGTTCTGTCCGGGCTGGGTATCCCGGTACAGGGCTATGTATTCTGTTTCGTCTGCTTTCTTCAGGAGGCATTGCCGCTCCATGCGCAGTGAGAGAATTTTTTCGTCCATGCTTCTATCCCTTTTGCTGTCTTATTGTTTTGCCTTTTCCAGAGTCTTGTCCGGCATTTCTGCAGCCGCCGGCAATGCCGGTGGAGCTTTGCATGCTGTCTGTAATGCTGCTCTCAGATGTCAGCCTTGATTATCGTGGTTGTCTCCCCGCTGCTATGCCACATTTTACATTGCTCAATCCGGGCGCCATGGGGCGTATCGCCGTGTTCCGGGTCGCAGGAATATCCTGTCAGCAGGCCGCAGGGGATATCCGGGCACTGGCCGCAGTGCAGGAAGCCTTTCTCCTGGCAGCATGCAGCCACAGGACATTCACCGTGGAAAGGATGCCCGTCTGTCTCGATACAGCCGCCACAGTTGCAGGGCTCCCTGTATTCGCATCCGGTGCAGTGCAGTCCGCATCTTGAATCAACCATTTTTCGTTCCTCCTTTGTCAAATCGGGTTTTCCGCCCAGGGGCATGATGGCTTCCGGCAGGGGCGGCAGCCGCGTTCCTCAACTTATCCAACACTCTCATTCTATCATATGCCTTTCTGTAATTCCACTAAAGATTAAGTTTTTACGGCAAAACCTAACCAGGATTGCCAGGGGGCAGCAACCCGCGGCAAATTCCTTTCTTTTTTCCGGTGTTGATTCCGGGCCGGATATGGATTATAATGTTGACACAGATTCGGCACAGGGGCGTTCATGAGGCCGGGAAACGATATGCCGGAAAAAAGAAAGGATTATGGAAAAATGGATAACATCAGACAGGAACTGGCGCTAAACACGGACTTTGCAGGGGAGAGCACCCAGCTGGAGCAGATCAAGGCCACGCTGGAGAAGATTGCGGCAGCAGGGTTCACTCACATCCACTGGTGCCATGAATGGGACAGGGAATATCTGTATTCCGTCTATGAGATGCAGCAGATCAGGGAGTGGATGGACGAGTATGGGCTGCGGTCAAAGGCCCTGCATTCCTCCAAGGGTTCTGCCCGGGATGTGAATGTCAGGGAGGAACATTACCGCAAAGACTATACCTCCGACTGGGAATATAACCGCAAAGCCGGCGTGGAACTGATCAAAAACCGCATAGATCTGGCGGCAGCCCTGGGAGCAGGGGAAATCGTGCTCCATCTCTATGTCCCCTATCTCACCATTCAGGAAAAACCGGAGGTGAAAGAGGATTTCTATGCCTGTGTCTTCAAATCCATGGACGAACTAATGCCCTGCTGCCTGGAGAAAAAGGTGCGCATCTGCATAGAGAACCTGTTCGACATGCCCGGTGAATATATGCTGGAGGCATGGGACAGGCTGTTTGAAAGATATCCGAAAGAATTCCTGGGGCTGTGCTACGATACCGGCCATGCCAACATGGTCTGGCGGGAGAAAGCGCCCGAAATCCTGGGGAGGTATAAAGACAGGCTGTATGCGGTACATATCCATGACAACAACGGGGCCATGGATTCCCATTGGATCCCGGGGGACGGCAGCATAGAGTGGGAAAAGGTCATGGACACCATAGCAAAGTCCGCTTATGAGGGAGCCCTGGTGCTGGAATTAAGCAGCCGGGGAAAGGACATAGAGCAGTTCCTGAAGAAAGCCCATGAGGCGGGGCGCCGCCTGGACGCGCTTTATCAGGAAAGAAGATAAGCAGGAGAGGATTATTTTTGCGGCAGCCCTGGGCGGGGAGATGCATTCAGAGCCTTGCTGACAGAAAGGATACTGCGCCAGGCGCCAGCCGGAAGCAGGACGGGAAAGGGAATGAATAAAGCGACAGAGCATATAAATGGAGACGCAATACAGACAGAAATGAAAGGCCGGAAAGAGGAGCGCGTTCGTTCTGACGAACGCATGCCGAACCTTGACCTGCTGCGCTGCGCTGCGATGATGATGGTGGTGGTGCTGCACTACCTGGGAAAGGGCAGTCTTTTGCCTGAACTGACGCAGAGGGGCATCAGCGGTATGGGAATTGCCGCCTGGCTGATGGAGAGCTTCTGCATCGTGGCCGTGAATGTCTATATGTTCATCAGCGGATATTTTCTGTGCCGCTCTTCTTTCCGGCTAAGCCGCCTGGTGCAGCTGTGGCTGCAGGTATGGTTCTATTCCGTGGCGTTCGGGCTTGCGGGCGCATTGACCGGAGCAGTTAGGGAGACGGCAGTGGACACTCACTATCTGCTGACACTGCTGTTTCCGGTTACCATGGATCATTACTGGTTCATGACAGCCTATGTATTTCTGTATCTGCTCCTGCCTCTTGTAGGGCTTGCAGTCAAAAAGATGACGAAGCGGCAGATGCAGATCGCCCTGGGGCTTTTGCTTGCGGTGTTCTGCCTGGCAAAAAGCATGCTGCCGGTGAGGCTGGAGACAGATCGGCAAGGGTATGACTGCCTTTGGTATCTGTGCCTGTTCCTGGCGGCGGCTTATGTGCGCCGGTTCGGATTTCCTTTTCTGGAGAAAAAATGGCGGGGATTGCTTTTATATGTGGGGAGCTGTCTTCTGATTTTTGCGGGGACGTTCCTCCTAAGGGAGGTGTATCTGCGCACGGGCCGGCTGGAGAGAGTGATAAAGGTGTGTCTGGAGTACAATCACATCCTGCCCTGCCTGGCAGCCATAGGGCTGTTCGGCGCCTTTTTGAGACTGCGCATACAGGGGAGACTGGCAAAGATCATAGGTGGAGTGGCTCCCTATACGCTGGGGGTCTACCTGCTCCATGAGAATCTGGGGCTTCGCTATTCCTGGCAGGATTGGCTGGGGGCAAAGAGACTGGCGGCAGAGATGGCCGGGGGCGCAGACGGCCTGGGGGCTGTGTGCGGTCTGCTTCTGGGGACGGTGGCGGCAGTGGCAGCCGTCTTCCTCTGCGGCATTTTGGTGGACAGGGCGCGGAAATGGTTCTTTGACAGGCTGCATGGAATATTGTGCAAAATCGGCATTTACCGGAGGCTGACAGAAAAGATCCAGGGCGCTGACACTGTGTTTAGGGAGAGCAATGGACAGAAAGGGATATCGGAATAGGATGGATATGAGGAGAGAAGAACAGAGGCAGGTGCGGAAGAAATGGGGAAACTTGCTGGAAAATCTGGCTATTGTCATTATGGTATTCTATCCTTTGCGGCATATTGGCTGGGGACTGGATCTATGGGATACCGGATATAGCTATGCGAATTTCCAGTATATGGGCACGGAGCATATGGACTCCATGTGGCTTTTTTCCACATATTTGACCAATGCGGTAGGAAATCTTCTGACCAAGCTTCCCAGAGGGGACACGCTGATGGGCATGAATTTATATACGGGCTTGTCCGCGAGTTTGCTGGCCCTCATCGGTTATTTTTTCTGTACCAGGAAGCTTAAGATGCCAAAAGGGATCGTCTTTGTGGGAGAGATGGCGGCGCTTAGCCTTTGCTGGTGCCCCACGGCCACCTTTTATAATTATCTGACCTACCTGTTCTTTTTGATTTCTTCTGTGCTGCTGTATCTGGGGCTGACAATGGAAGATGAGCATTCCGGGAGGAAAAAGGGATATCTCATCGGTGCCGGGATCTTTTTGGGGGCAAATGTGCTGGTGCGCTTTTCCAACCTGCCCGAGATGGGGATGATTCTGGCAGTCTGGGTCTATGACTTTATTTGTACACTGGAAGAAAGGGAGAAGTACAAGGGAAAGACTAAGGCGAAAACAAACGATACCCCCGGGACGGTCAGGGAAAACGATGGCCGTCCTGAGGGATTCTGGAAAAGAACCTTGCGCCATACCCTGTGGTGTATGGTTGGGTATGTGGCAGCGCTGGCGGTGCTTTTCAGTTATATCCATATCCGCTACGGCATCGGGGCCTATCTGGACGGAATCGCAAGACTGTTCGCTATGACGGACAATGCTACGGACTACAAGCCTGCCGCCATGATCAGGGGAATGATAGAATGGTATTGGCGGGAGATGTACTGGGTGGTTCGTATAGGGGTAATCCTGGCAGGCGGTATGATACTCTTTGCCATAGCCGGCTGGCTGGAGAGCGTTCTCGCCAGACATTTTCCGGGGAAATCCTCCTTAGCGGACAGGAGAGGGGGAAGCACAGGGCGCAAGACCCTGTGGGGGAAGACGCAGTCAGGGATTGCCGGGATAGTTTTCGATATGGTGAGGGCCTTGTGGATCGGGGTCTGCATTGCCATGATTGTCTGGCTCTGGGTCAGGAAATTCACCTCCCACTATTATTACAGTTATGACCCTATCTGGAATCTGGGGCCGGTATTCCTGATGCTTACCATAACAATTGCATTGATCCGTGTATTCCACAACAGGGCGCCGAAAGAGGAGAAGCTTATCAGCGGTATGATGATTTTAGTGCTTCTTCTGACATCCATTGGCAGCAACAACGGAGTGCTTCCCAGCCTGAATAATCTCTTTGTAGCGGCGCCGTACGTGCTGTGGGAGAGCTGGCGCTTTGTTAAGGATGCAGGGGAGCGGCGCCTGGGAGGGGGGCTGGTGCTTTCAAGCTTTCCGGCAAAAGGCGTGCTGGCCGCTTTCCTGGCCATGTGTCTTTTTCAATTCGGGGCTTTTGGCGTGCAATTTGCGTTCGCAGAGGGCACGGGGATACAGAATCCGGTGGCCACTGTGGACAATAACGGGATTCTGCGGAATATCAAAATGAGCCCTGAGAAAGCCAGGTGGATGACAGAACTGAGTGCCTATGTCAATGAAAACGAACTTCAGGGACAGGAGGTCATTTTGTATGGGTACATTCCCGCCATATCATACTATCTGCAGATGCCCTCTGCATTCAATCCCTGGTGTGACCTGGATTCCTATAGCCCGGAGACCATGAGGCAGGATCTGAGGGAGCTTGAGGGAGAGATCAGTGAAAAGGGAGAAGACAAACCGGTAATTATATTGGAGCGCACTTACGCGCTTTACAGAGAGGGGGCCTTGGAGGGGCAGGCAGTCTCCGCGGCAGAGGAGGAACCCGGGCTTTCGAAAGAGGCCTGGGAAGCGATGAATGCCGACCCCAAATGGAGGCTTCTGCTGGATTTTATGGAGACGTTTGGCTATGCGGAGAGGTTTCGAAACGAGAAATTTGCGGTCTATCGTTAGAGTCTACCGCCGGTAGATTGCCTTTTATGCCTGCGGAATCTATAATGTCATATAGGCAGAGAGCTGGCGGAGAACCTTTAAGGCGGAGATGCCCCGGACTGGCGGGGCACCGTCTGCCGGCTGGAAATTTGCTGCAGAAGAGACCGAATCAGTCAATAGAGCGGTGGATTTGCCAGTGTAAACATGGGGAGTACAGGCCCGTTATGACAGCTGTGGGAGTCTGTTCAGCAGGAAAGCGACTGCCGACAAAGATATGTCAAGAGGTGCGGCTTTTTGACAGAAAGGCGGAGATGTATGACGGAGACTACGGATAGGGAGTTGCGTATGGACGAACCGGACGAAAGCAGGGAGGAGAACCGGGAATCCGCACAGAGCGGCGGAATCGATATGGCGCGCTTCGGCAGCTTTATCACAAAGAAGCGCAAAGAAAAGGGGCTTACCCAGAAGCAGCTTGCAGAGCGGCTGTATATATCCAATAAGGCGGTCAGCAAATGGGAGCGGTCTTTAAGTCTCCCGGATGTGGCCTTGCTGGAGCCTCTGGCCAGAGAGCTGGGGGTCACGGTGACGGAACTGCTGCGCGGGGAGGAGACGGAGAGAGGGCTTTCCGGAGAGGGCTCGGAGAGAGCCTTTACAAGGGATGAAATAGAAAGAATGCTTGCGGAGAAGCTGAGGTTTCCGGAAACACTGTCGGAGGAGGAGAGGGTACAGCGAAAGCGTGTCAAAAAGAAGCGCGCCGTCGGGTACTTCTCCGGCCTGTGCCTGTCCCTGGGGGAGATGGCGTTGCTCTTTCTCTTCCGGGAGAGGCTGGGGCTGTCTTTGTTTGACTTGTCCATGGGTCTGTTGCTCGTGAATCCCACGATGCTGATCATGGGAATCTGGCCCTTTTTCTTCATGGCGGAGAAGCTGCCGCCCATCTATGACAGTGTTCGGCTCAGCGAGTATGCTCACGGGGGATTCCACATGAGTATCAGCGGCGTCTATTTCAACAACAGAAACTGGCCTCACATCACGAAAGCCCTGCGGTGGAGCTTTTTCCTGATACCGGTGTGCTGGCCGGTGGTTTTCGTGCTGCTGCGGTGGATAACGCCGGACTTTATCTGGCTCTATGGGCAGATCGTGCTGATGCTGGCGGTGATGCTGGGCGGCATATTTGTCCCAGCGGCCGTCATGGGAAAGAAATATGAGTAGACTGTAAAAACCCCTCTGCCCCGGGAGCTGTCCCGCATCCTGTGGCAGAGGGGCTTTTCGTTCCGCGGGCAGTGAGACAGGCGGATGCGTCCGCCCGTTTGGCAAAAGCCGCCGGGGGCAGAATTCCCCAGCCTGCAGACTGCCCGCGCCCGGAAGCCGACTACAGCAGCTGCACCCCTTTCTCCTCTGCCTCCCGCATGATTTCCTCCGGCCAGAGGGCGCACTGCACCTCGCCGATATGGGCCTTTCTCAGGAAGAACATGCAGATGCGGGACTGGCCGATGCCGCCGCCGATGGTGAAAGGAACTTCCTCGTTGATCACTGCCTGATGGAAAGGGAGATTGGCCCGCTCCATGCACCCGGCCGCCTCCAGCTGGCGCAGCAGCGCGTCCTTGTCCACCCGGATGCCCATGCTGGACAGTTCCAGGGCGATGTCCAGGACCGGATAGTAGACAATGATGTCTGCGTTCAGCGCCCAGTCGTCATAGTCCGGAGCCCGCCCGTCATGGGGCTTGCCGTTGCCCAGCGCGCCGCCGATCTGCATGACGCACACGGCGCCCTTGGCCTTGGCTATGTAATACTCCCGCTCCTTGGGCGTATTGTCCGGGAACATTTCCTCCAGCTCGGCGGTGGTGACGAAGAAGATGTCGTGGGGGAGTATCTCTTCTATATAATCATAATGGATGGACATGTATTTCTCTGTCTTGCGCAGTACCTTGTATACGGTGCGCACCACATCCTTTAAGGTATCCAGGCTGCGCTGATCTTTCGTGATGATTTTCTCCCAGTCCCACTGATCTACATAAATAGAATGGATATTGTCGGTCTCCTCGTCTCTGCGGATGGCGCTCATGTCCGTGTAGAGCCCCTCTCCCACGGAAAAACCGTACTTTTGCAGCGCGTAGCGCTTCCACTTGGCCAGGGACTGGACGATCTCCGCCTCCCTGCCGTCCTGGCATTTGATGTCGAAAGTCACCGGACGTTCCACACCGTTTAGGTTGTCGTTCATGCCGGATTTGGGATCTACCATCAGAGGCGCGGACACCCGCAAAAGATGCAGGCGTTCCGCCAGCAGGGTCTGGAAGAAGTCCTTTACCGTCTTGATGGCAATCTGCGTATCGTACAGGCTTAAGCCTGACTGATAATTTTTGGGGATTGAAATGTTTGACATAAAGGTAATCCTTTCTTGATATAAATATTCAGTTCTATGGTATGCATTTCCTGGGCGGAATAATCTTCTCCCAGCACTATATCCATTTAAACGCTTTCGGGAGGATTTTGCAATAGTTTTTTCCGGCATTATAGTCAAAATCCCTCTGCACGGTTGTCTCGGTCTACTGTATGGTTATAGACCAGAATGCGCATATTTGCGAGGAGCTCTTCAAAGGCAGCGTTTCCCCACGGATACAGAGTTCCGGCCGCATCCCGGACGCCTATCTGATTTATGACGGGCAGCTCATCCATTTTTTCCAGCAGATATTTGTGATAGCGGCTCAAAGGGAGCCCGGCATCCTGCAGCAGGAGGGGAGCGAGATAATTGATGCTGACATCTCCCAGTTCCTGATATTCTGTATCATAATTATGCCAGATAAGAAAGGGGGTCTTATATAGCCGGCTTTTCTGCTCCAGATCCCAGCTTTCTTTCGGCTGACCTGTAACAGCGGTATAAAATTCAGGTTCCAGATTTGGCTGGTGGTCGCCAAAAACCACAATGATGACAGGCCTCTCGTAATTTTCAAAATAAGCCAGAAGATCTTTCAGGGCTGCATCGCTTGCTTTTATCAGGCTGAGGTATTGCTCCGCCTGGGGGAAGCGCCCCGCCGTATCCCCGGTCAGATGGACGGTAGTATCGAAATTGTCCTCGTCATAGGTATAGCCGCCGTGGTTCTGCATTGTTATGTTGAAGAAAAACTGAGGCTTTGTCAGGTCTCTTTGTCTAAACCAATTCTCAATGAAGTCATAATCCCCTTTATCGCTCACATATATCCTGAGTTTATCCAGAGGTTCCTTAAGGTCTTCCGAGAAAATAATATGTTCAAACTGCATGGCCCGATAGACCTGGGTACGATTCCAGCCGCTTGACAGATAGGGATGGAATGCAGTGGTCTCATAGCCCTGTTCCCTTAGGAGGCTGACCAGTCCGGGATAGGTGTCATTGCTTTGGAAGTAATTGTTATATGGGATACCGCTGTAATTTCCATAGAGAGATACGGCATCTGAGGTCAGATATTCATATTCAGAATTTGCCGTTGTCCCTCCCAGAACAGACACGTTTGCCCATCCTTTGATGCAGTTTTGGCTCAGGGAATCCCAATATTCCATGACAGGTGTATCCACAGGAATTTCCCCCAGTACGCGAAGATCAGCAAATGCCTCATTCATGATGACTATGATGTCCGGCGCAGAGTCCGGGGGGGCAGGAGCGGCAGAATCCTCAGGGATGGCACTGAGGATTTCGCAGGCAGCCTCTGCCGAATAATATTCTGGATATCGTTTTATGCTTCCCTTTATGTCGGCCAGAAGGTCAGCCAGATAGTTATCTCTGGAAAACGTGCCTGTCCGGTTATACAGGTCGGAGTACGGCCCTATGACAAGCGCAATGCATCCGGCTGCAATAAGTGCCGTGAAGCCCCACTCCAGTATGCCTCTGCGCGTTTCTGCTTTCCGATGCCGCCTGTTCACGGCTATATCTTTCATTTCCGGTTCAGCTGCCCGGAACTGCTCCGCAGATTCGGTCTGCCTCATGAGCAGATACCAGAGCACGAGATCGATGATGGATACTACCATGAATATATCGGGTGTAAAATCATAGTTTTGTACGACATTTCCGGCGGTTCTGGCAGCCTTGATATCTGCTGTCTGAAAGGGAGCTCCCCGAAATCGGACCAGATAATGATTTGCGATGCCCATGATGCCAATTACGATATTTCCAAGGCCTATTGCCGTTTTGCGCTGACCGGACAGCATATAGACGAACCAGTACAGGGCTATGCCCAGAAAGATATTGATGATCTGAATGATATTTAACTGGGTCAATGTCAGATAAAATGTCCCTTTTGTCAGAAATCCCAGTATGATTATCCCATGAAAAGCGCTCCAGAAAATAGCATAAATATTTCTGCATTGATTTACAAAAGCCCCGTTTTTGAAAGAAAAAAACACAATTCCTATGATGCTTACCGCCAGATAAGCCACGGCTGTCTGATATACCGTCAGTAAGTAGAATTTCCGGAGAAAAATCAAAATGACGGTCTGCAGCATTGCATAAATTGCCAAAAGGTTTCTGGCACGACTTTGTTTGTCCAGTAGAATACTTTTCATTATTGCCCCTTTCAATGTAGAAAACTATATATCAGAAGTTGACTCAGCTTTGTCCTGAGTCAACATTATACCAGAAAACTTTGGAAATGTATTAGTATTTGCTGACTTTTTCTAATTTTTCAACATCATGCCATCCCGGAGAATTCGTTCATGAAAACGGAGTTGATGAAAGGAAACAACAGCAAAAAACGCTTGCAATAGGAGAACATATGTGCTATCCTATAAAAAGAACGGACGTTCTGCCCGCGCGTTTGCAGGACACTGATTCAGAAAAAAGGAGACAAAGGTGCAGGGAAAGTGGAATATCGGATAAGCAATCGGGATATGCCCCTGGAGGATAAACTGAATATACTGACGGACGCGGCCAAATACGACGTGGCCTGTACCTCCAGCGGTGTAGACCGAAAAGGGGACGGAAAGAGCATCGGCAACTGCGTGGCAGCCGGCATCTGCCACAGCTTCTCCGGGGACGGCAGATGCATCTCCCTCCTGAAGATCCTACTGACCAATGAGTGCATCTTTGACTGCAAATACTGCCGCAACCGCTGCTCCAACGATGTCCCCAGGGCCACCTTTACCCCGGAGGAGATCTGTACCTTGACCATGGAGTTCTACCGGAGGAACTATATCGAGGGCCTGTTTTTGAGCTCCGGCATCATAGGCAGCCCCACCTTTACCCAGGAGCTGATCTGCCGGACGGTTTGGCTGCTGCGGAACCGCTACCGCTTCAACGGCTATGTCCATGTAAAGGCCATTCCCGGGGCGGCGCCGGAGATCATCGAGCAGACCGGATACCTGGTGGACCGGATGAGCGTCAACCTAGAGCTCCCCACTGCGGAGGGGCTTAAGACCCTGGCTCCGAATAAGCACCGCAAGAGCATCCTCACCCCCATGCGCCAGATCCAGACCGGCATCCAGGTAAACCGAAACGATCTGGTGCTGTACCGCAGCGCCCCTAAATTCGTGGGAGGGGGCCAGTCCACCCAGATGATCATCGGCGCCACGCCCGAGAGCGACTACCAGATCATCAATGTGGCGGAGAGTCTGTATCGGAAATTCGACTTAAAGAGGGTCTTTTACTCCGCATTCGTCAATGTCACAGGGGACAAGAGTCTGCCGGCCCTGCCCGGAGGGCCGCCCCTTTTGCGGGAGCACAGGCTGTACCAGGCGGACTGGCTGCTGCGGTTCTACGGTTTCCGGGCGGAGGAGCTGCTGGACGAGAAGCGTCCTTACTTCAATGTGATGCTGGATCCCAAAGAGGACTGGGCGGTGCGGCATCTGGAGCGCTTTCCGGTGGAGATCAACCGCGCGCCCATAGAGGAGCTGCTGCGGGTGCCCGGCATCGGGGTGAAGAGCGCCCAGAGGATTGTGGCGGCAAGGAGGAGCGGCAGCCTGACCTTTCCGGATCTGAAGAAAATCGGGGTTGTGCTGAAGAGGGCCCTGTATTTTGTCACCTGCAGCGGCAGAATGATGTATCCCGTAAAACTCCAGGAGGACTATATCGTAAGGAACCTTACCAGCGAAAAGGACAGGATACAGTTCGGCAGTGACGGTATGAGCTACAAACAACTGTCCCTGTTTGACGATGACCGGTTCTCTCGTCCTGTGACGGTGATCGAGAGACAGCAGGCAGCGGTGGGGCAGCTGTGACCGGTAGGGCAGGGAAACAGGAGAACCGCATGGGTTGGAGCAGCCGTAGCTGATGGCTGCGAAAGTGACAGAAAGCAGGAGAATAAAAGAGACGGGAGTGCCAGGAGGCAATTACCGCTGCAGGCCGGAACAGGGAGACAGGTAACAGAATGGAATACAGGGTCGGACGGGAAAGGAGCCATGCATGATTGTATACAGATGCGAGGATACTCTGGAGAGCGTCTTTACAGCTATCTATCAGGCATATGAAGAAAAACGAAATCATGATGACACGTTTCTGAGCCTGAATGACGATCCTTATTTTTTCGCCCAGGACATAGCGGTGAGAGCCGATGAAACCAAGACCCGTAAGGTCATGGGCACCTTGCGGCAGCGCTTCGGAGAGGAGGACAGCCAGCGGCTTTGCATGGCTCTGGCAGCAGAGGACGCAGAAAAAGCCCAGGCGGTATACCGTACCGTGGTACAGGGACTGCGGGGGAGGCTCCGTCCAGGGCATCTGTTCGACAATCTGGCGGACAGGCATGTCCATAGAGCCTTTGCCCTGGCCAGGGGCGTTGGTACGGAGGCAGGGCATCAGAAGCAGTTCCTGCGCTTTCAGGAGCTGGACAACGGCATACTGTATTCCAGGATCGGGCCGAAGAACGATGTGATGGTCTTCCTGATGCCCCATTTTGCGGACAGGCTGCCCATAGAGAATTTTGTCATCTATGACGAAAAGCGGAATCTGTTCGGCATCCATCCCGCCAGGAAGCCATGGTATCTGCTGCGGGGAGAGGAGGCGGACAGGCCGTCCGGGCTTCGCTACTCGGACACGGAAATCCTGTACCAGGAACTGTTCCGCCAGTTCTGCCATACCATAACGATAGAAGATCGCAGGAATAGAAAGCTGCAAACTGGCATGTTGCCGCTTCGGTTCAGGGAATATATGGTAGAGTTCAACTGACATTGTGCAGCCTTCTGATTCAGGCGGGCAAATGTATGACATAGTGCCAAAAAGTACCGTAATACGTCAGAAAGTGCGTAAAAATTTGTGCTTTACTTTTGCCTTTTTTGGGATATAATGGGGAGTGTGGGAAGGTGGAACACAAAGATAAAAGCGGTACAGATGACTCGTCATCAGAAAGAAGGATGGATATGGTTAAGGAGATACAAATGACCCCTAACGAAGTCCAGCATTTTGTCAACGTAGCTTCCAGATGTGATTTTGAGATTGACATTTCTTACAACAGATACATTGTTGACGCAAAATCTTTCTTAGGAGTATACGGTCTGGACTTCCGCAAGCCGTTGAGGGTGTCCTACGAGGGATACAATAAGGAGTTTGAGGAGCTGTTGAAGAGGCTTGCGATTGCAAGCTGAGCGGTTGCCCACAGTTTGGTACGGATGATTAAAAAGAATGGATGCTCCCTGTGCCGGATAGAGGATAGTCTATCTGCGCGGGGAGTTTTGTGTTTTCAGGGCGAGACGGAGGTGAACTTTGATATGGCAGAGTCTAAGGAAGAAGCGACCGAAGAAAGCGTTCAGGCGCCAGAGGAGGTGAGCGTCTCCGTGCGCAGGCTGGTGGAATTCATCCTGCGTCATGGGGACATCGACAACCGTAAAGTTATGGCTCCGGAGAACGCCATGCAGGAGGGCGGCAGAATCCACCGCATGATTCAGCGCAGGATGGGAGCGGAATACCAGGCGGAGGTTCCGCTAAAGATGGCTTTCCCCGGGGATGAATATACCCTCAGCGTGGAGGGCAGGGCGGACGGCATCATCCAAAAGGACGGGCAGGTGACCATTGACGAGATCAAGGGAACCTACCGCGACCTTGCCAGGATGAAAGCCCCCATGCCGCTGCATGTGGCCCAGGCCAAATGCTATGCCTATCTGTACGGCAAGTCCCAGGGGCTTGAGAGCATCCGGACACGCCTGACCTACTGCCATATGCCCTCGGGAGAGATCCGCTACTTCCATGAGGAGCACGGCTTCGGTGACCTGGAGGCGTGGTTTGAGAGGGTGCTTTCCGCTTATCGGAAATGGTCGGACTATTGGTGGAAATGGCAGAGAATCCGAAAGGCTTCCGTCCAGGGGCTGGAATTCCCCTATCCCTACAGAGAGGGGCAAAAGGAACTGGCCGCCAGTGTGTATCGAACCATTTATCATAAGAAGAAACTCTTTCTGGAGGCGCCCACGGGGGTGGGCAAGACCATCTCCACTATCTATCCTGCTGTCCAGGCCATGGGAAAGGGCATGGGAGAGAAGCTGTTCTACCTGACGGCCAAGACCATTACAAGAACCGTGGCTGAGGAGGCGATGGAACTTTTGCGGGAAAAGGGCCTGCGGATGAAAAGCATTACCCTTACCGCCAAGGAGAAGATCTGCTTCATGGAGGAGACGGAATGCAATCCCCAGTACTGCCCCTATGCAAGAGGGCATTACGACAGAGTCAATGATGCCGTTTTCGAAATGCTGACCTGCGAGGAGCGCTTTGACAGGGACACCATAATCGCCTATGCCCGTAAATTTATGGTCTGTCCTTTTGAGATGTGCCTGGACGCCAGCCTTTTTTCCGATGCCGTCATCTGTGACTACAATTATCTCTTTGATCCCCATGTGTATCTGAAGCGCTTTTTTGGGGAGGGTACTACGGGAAACTATTTGTTTCTCATTGACGAAGCACATAATCTGCTGGAGAGGGGCAGGGAGATGTATAGTGCCGTCCTGCGGAAAGAAGATTTTGCAAAACTGTGCAGGGAACTGAAAAAGACACTGGTGTCAGGAAAGGGAGGCGGGAAGAAAAAGGAGAAAAAAGCTGATGTTTCCGGGCAAATAGCCCTTGAGACCCTGCCATTTCTGACAGACGTGTCGCAAGGAGAGGAAGAGTCGGAGGAGGCTATGGAGGCTGTTGACCAAACCAGTACTATTCCTCTTTTGGCAGCCGGCACCCACAGCGGGAGAAGCGTCCTTTTCAGGCAGGGCTATGCCGAAAAGCTGGTCTACCACTTGGACAAGTGCAACCGCCAGCTCTTGAGCTTGAAGCGTCAATGTGAGAACTACCGTATTGTAGAAAGCCTGGAAGAATTTGTGGAGAGCCTGCTGAGGCTCCAGACAGTGCTGGATGACTATCTGTCGGAGCAGGAGGAGGGGGAACTGCCCATCCGCGAGGATCTTTTGGACTTTTATTTTGAGGTCAGCCATTTTTTTACCATTTATGAACTGCTGGATGAAAATTATGTAAAATATACCCAGCTTTGCGATGACGGAAGCTTTTTGGTAAAGCTTCTGTGCGTGAACCCCAAGGAGAACCTGAAGAAGTGCATGCAAAAAGGTCGCAGCGCGATCCTGTTTTCTGCCACGCTCCTGCCCATCCAGTACTACAAAGGGCTGCTGGGAGGGGATCCCTGGGACTATGAGGTCTACGCCCGGTCCGTGTTTTGCTCCGAAAGGCGGGCTCTGCTCGTGGCCAGCGATGTGACCAGCAAATACACCCGGCGCTCCCAGGACGAGTATGGAAACATTGCCCGTTATATAGAAGAGATCGTCAAGAACCGCCACGGCAACTACATGGTATTCTGTCCCTCCTATGCCTTTTTGCGCGCTGTCCACGAAAGGTATGTGGATAACTTCGGAGGAGAGGGGAGGGAATGCATCCTGCAGGGCGAGTCCATGGGCGAGGCACAGAGGGATGCGTTTTTGGAGCGGTTCCGGTGCAGGGAGGACGAGGGCGCAAAGCAGGGGGCAGACAGGATTCTCATTGGCTTCTGCGTCCTGGGCGGGATATTTGGCGAGGGCATTGACCTAAAGAACGACAGCCTCATCGGGGCGATGATCGTGGGCACGGGCCTGCCCCAGGTCTCCCCGGAAAGGGAAATCCTGAAAGGCTATTTTGACAGGAATCAGGAGAACGGCTTCGACTATGCCTATCGGTACCCGGGTATGAACAAGGTTCTCCAGGCTGCAGGGCGGGTCATCCGCACGGCGCAGGACTTGGGAATCGTGGCGCTGCTGGACGAACGCTTTCTGCAGCCCGCCTACCGCAGGCTCTTTCCCAGGGAGTGGGAAGAATTCGAGACCGTGACAGTCAATACAGTGGCAAAGCGGGTGGAACGGTTCTGGAACGAGTGGCTGTGAGGGGGTGCGCTTGCCTGTGAGACTTAGATGAAAAGGCGGAAGAAAAATTATTTCTATGGGGAAAAATGGAAATGACAGGCTGCGAACTCAAAAATGACAGATGTGTAAATGTGGATAACTCTGTGGATTTTGTGGATTTTTTGGAGAAAATCTTTCCAGAAAATGACATTGGGTTCAAGTTATCCACAAAATGAGCCTGAGAAAGGGCAAAAATTGGACTGAGCTGGTCAATGACAAGCTTTCCTGTTTTTATTATTTTCATAAAATAGATATTGACATATGATATTATATGCCGTATAGTATGGTTATCAGCCAATATTATACGGCATATAATATTGTATGAAATCAAGGATGAGGAGCGAATTGGATGGTATTCAATACAGGCGCAGCGCTTTTGGACGCCATTGTGTTGGCCGTTGTGTCCAAGGAGCCGGAGGGAACCTATGGGTACAAGATCACTCAGGAGGTTCGGCAGGTTATCGAACTGTCAGAGTCCACGCTTTATCCTGTGTTACGGAGGCTGCAGAAAGATGAATGTCTGGAGATCTATGACATGGAGTGTGCGGGCAGGAACAGACGTTATTACAAGGTAACCAGCAGAGGCTGGGCACAGCTGCAGCTATATGAGAGCGAATGGCGCAGATACGCGGATAAAATCACAGGACTATTTGAGGGAAGGATTAAGCTATGAACAGAGCAGAATTTATGAACCAGCTGGAAAGCCTGCTCCAGGGGATTGCTCCCGGCGAGCGGGAGGAGGCAATTCAGTATTATAATGATTATTTCGATGATGCCGGGATGGAGAATGAGAAAGAGGTCATCGAGGCCCTGGGAAATCCGGCCAGGGTGGCGGAGAACATCAGACGCGACCTGCTGGACAGCGGCTATGGAAAGAAACCTGTGGAAAAGGCGAAAGCCTCCGACAGGGCGCTGATGGAATATGGAAAGAACGAGCCGGAGACCGAGGCGGAGGACGGACAGGGCGGCAGCGCCGGAAACAATGGCACAGGGTCTGCCTATGGCCGGGGAAGCAGCGCATCCTCCGGGAACTATGCCCAGGCAGGGAACTTCGGTCAGGGAAGCGCGGGCTCTCAGGAGGAGTCCGCCCGGAAAAGCTGGAATCCCTTTGAGGAGTATGGCAGGAGCGCGGGAAGTGAGCCATTGGACGAGGATGCCTACAGATGGAGTCGCGACACAGCGGGATGGTTCGGAAATGAACCCCAAAAGGAGAAGAAAGGCGGACTTCCTGCCTGGGCCATTCCCCTGCTGGTGATTGCGCTGGTATTCCTGGTCTTTCCCTTTGGGGGCGGTCTGCTTCTGGGGCTTGCCGGGATACTTATGGGGTGGTTTGGCACCATACTCGGTCTCGGGATTACGTCAGTGGTGCTGCTTGGCGTGTTTGTGGCGCTGGTGGTGGCAGGAATTGTCTGCCTCTTTCTCAACCCCTGGGTGGGAATGGCTTTGGTGGGAGGCGGTCTGTTGACAGGCTGTATTGGCATTCTGCTTTTGATGCTGACCGTGGCCATGGCAGGAATCGTGACGCCGGCTATCATCAGAGGCCTTGCTGCGTTGTTCCGCTTCTGTAAGAGAAAGATAAAGGCATGGACAGCGGGCTGATGCCGGAGGCGGCGTGACGGGAAGCGTGATATAGATGGGCAGTACCGGGCAATGGGACCGGAGATAGAAAGGATTGGGACAGAATGAAGAGATTTATGAAAGGCTGTGCGGTTACAGCGCTGATATTCGGAATCATCGGACTGGTGTTCACCACGGTGGGAGGCGCTGTGGCAGGAGCCTCCGGCATTTCCAGGACTGTGGAGGAGGCTACCCGGGGAAAGGTTCGGCTGGATGGCGGCTGGGGGACATATCCGTTTGAAAAAGTATTGACAAAGTGGATCTTTTGGTGGGGAAAATATAACGGCGGTGTAGTTGACAGTGGGGCAGACACATCGGGAATACCGGTAGTGCCGGAAGTGCCGGAAGTACCGGAAGTGCCGGATGTGGATCAGATATATGACGAGGGCCGCATCTGGTATGAAGGGGACGATGAGGGGCATACGGTAAAATTCTCCCATAGCCAAAAAGTATATGAGGGGGACGTGGAGCGGTACTGTCCCGGGAACGGCATCAAAAATCTGGAAATCCAGGCGGGCGGATGCAGGCTGCAGACGGAAATCTCGCCGGACGAAAATCTCTATCTGGAGGCGGAGGATATCTATCGGTTTCAGGGGTATGAGGAGGACGGTACCCTGTATGTGAGGTCTTCTGCCAGGTATCCCGCTGACATAGGGGACGGAGTGATTACCCTGTACATTCCAGAGGAATACAGATTTGACGAGGTTGAGGTAGAATTCGGCGCGGGGACTTTGGAATTTCCGTATTTATGCGCGGACAATGCCTCCCTTGAGGTTGGAGCGGGACAGATCATAATGGGCGAAGAGGTAAGGCTGTCGAAGCTGGACGTGTCCGTGGGCGCAGGTTCTGTGGAAATCAGTGCGCTGCAGGTCCACGAGCTGGACGTGGAAGTGGGCATGGGCGCTTTCGGGGCAAACGGGGTGGAAATAGGAAAAAGTGCCGAGGTGGAGTGCGCCATGGGGAGCGTGGAAATGACGCTGAAAGGCAATAAAAAGGATTTCAATTACGAGGTGGAGTGCGCCATGGGAAATATCGAACTGAACGGAAGCGACTACGGAGGCTTTGTACAGGAACAATCCATTGATAACGGCGCATCCCGGGAGATCAGCCTGGAGTGCTCCATGGGATACATCGGGATATGGTTTGAAAACTAGCGTGCCGGAAAACTAGTGTGCCGGAAATTCAGGCAAGTCATTGGGCGGGATGTAAGGCGGCTGTGCATGGGGGGACTTGATCGGGGGTACTGTTCGAGTATGCAGGATACGCAAAAACGGGGCTGTGGGAACGAAGCGGCATTTGTGGATTGCAGATGCCGTGTTCCCACAGCCCTGTGTTTTGTTCCGTTTTGCGTTTGTTTTAAACCGTTTTACAGCATTCCATAGTCCGCGGCATTTTTGTGTCATTTTGCAGCAGGCTTCGGGCAGTTTTGGAATGGCGGAGGACAGGCCTGAGCCATCAGACCGGATTTCTTCAGAGCAGGCCGCAGGGCCAGATAGAAGACAGAGGCTGCAATCACTGCCACCACAGCGTTCACCCCGGTGGTAAGGGTGGCCATCTTTGCCAGCGCCCCCGCGATGTCCTGGGGCACGCCCAGCAGGTAGGACTTGTAGAAATATCCCACCAAGGGATCCGCCACCACATTGAAGAGCATACCGCAGGCAGAGGCAGTCACCGTGGCAATGGCTATTTTTTTCCGGTCTTTCACCTGATCCAGGTGGAAGAGGGAATAGGCCACCAGCCCTACGATAAGTCCGATGCATAGCTTTAACAGAAAGGTTTTGGGCGCGCTGGTCACATATCCTGTGGTCATGTCGGCGATGGTCATGCCCACCGCCCCGGCTAGACCGCCCCAGTAGCCCCCCAAAAGCAAGGCCGCCAGCACACAGAACACATTGCCAAAGTGGAAAGCCGTCCTCTCAGGGCCTACCGGGATGTCGATTTTGAAGAACGAGAAGCCGATGTAGCAAAGCGCTGCCAAAAGCCCTGCCTGTGCCAGGCGCTTTATGTCTATGCTTTCGGTTTCAGGCCTGCCGATGAGGGCATTGCAGATTCCTTTTGCCGTCAGCAGGAAAGCAAAGAATACCAAAATCAGGCAGTAGGAATAGGGACGTTCCAGACGCAGCTTCTCCCGGGACAATTCTTCCGACCAGGCGGTCAGATCTTGCAGCTCCCCTTCCGCGTTTCCCTCTTTCACAGCGCTTATTTGTGCTTTGGCATCAGCCAGCTGTGCACCTGCCACAGTGGATTCCTGATAGCTGTAGTTGTAAGTGTACACGGCCAGCAGGACACCTGCCGCCAGCAGGACGGCTCCAATGATCAATAACGAAAAGCTTTTCTTCTTTTCCGGGTTTTGAGTTTCTCTCATGTCCATACCTCCCTGCGCGTTTTGCGCGCATATCAATGTACCTGCTCTTGGCAGGCCTCGCCTTTTGAAGCTTATGGCAAAATGAAGTGCGGCCGCACTGGGTCCAGTGTAGCGGAAAAGTGGCATGTGTAAAAGAGCCAGAATAGCACTTTTTTACCAGGCCAGTTTAAGGGCGGGAGTGAAGTGAAAAAATATGCTTGACAAATCCTGACCGACAGAATATAGTATGCATAGAAACAGATGCAACAAGGCTGTGACGAAGAGGAGTACGCATTGCCCCTTACAAGAGAGGGCGGCCATCCTGTGGGATGCTGAAAGGCCGCTTAAAGGAAAGGATGCGGAAGGTAGCTTCCGAGCCGGAGGCCTGAAGACGGATAACGGCAGTAGGGTCTCACGGGTTATCCCCGTTACCGGATAGGACTTTAGCAGAAGTCACATGAGGCAGTGGGGACGAGCAATCGCCCGCTGTGAACAAAGGTGGTACCGCGTCAATGACGCCCTTTGCTGATGAGAGTCGGCAGAGGGCTTTTTTGTTTTCGGCAGATTCCGGGATGGAACGGATGGAGAAGCGAATGGCAGGGCGGTGCCGTAATGCAGAAAGGAGAAGTTTATGAGCAAGGAACTGGCAAAGACCTATGACCCCAAGGGGCTGGAGGACAGACTGTACCAGAAATGGCTGGACAAAAAATATTTTCACGCGGAAGTGGACCACAGCAAAACTCCCTTTACCATTGTGATCCCCCCGCCAAACATCACCGGCCAGCTCCACATGGGCCACGCCCTGGACAATACCATGCAGGATATCCTGATCCGCTTCAAGCGCATGCAGGGCTACAACACCCTCTGGCAGCCGGGCACGGATCATGCCGCCATCTCCACGGAGGTGAAGATCATTGAGAAGCTGAAACAGGAGGGCATTGACAAGTACGACTTGGGTCGGGAGAAATTCTTGGAGCGCGCCTGGGACTGGAAGCGGGAGTATGGCGGCAGGATCGTTTCTCAGCTTAAGAAGATGGGCTCCTCCTGCGACTGGGAGAGGGAACGCTTCACCATGGACGATGGGTGCAACCGGGCCGTGACGGAAGTCTTTGTGAAGATGCACGAGAAAGGCTATATCTACAAGGGCGCCCGGATCGTCAACTGGTGTCCGGTGTGCAATACCTCCATCTCGGACGCGGAGGTGGAATACGAGGAGCAGGCGGGCCATCTGTGGCATATCAAGTATCCTGTGATGAAAGAGGACGGCACCCCCAGCGACACGGAGTTCCTTACCTTTGCCACCACCCGTCCGGAGACCATGCTGGGAGATACGGCTGTGGCCATCCATCCGGAGGACGAGCGGTACGCTCATCTCATCGGAAAGAGCGTTCAATTGCCTCTGATGAACCGGGTGATTCCCGTGGTTACGGACACCTATGTGGACAGGGAGTTCGGCACCGGCGTGGTGAAGATTACCCCGGCCCATGACCCCAACGACTTCGAGGTGGGCAAGCGCCATGGCCTCCCCATTGTCAATATCATGAACGACGATGCCACCGTCAATGAGAACGGCGGAAAGTTTGCCGGCATGGACCGGTATGAGGCCAGAAAGGCCATCGTAGAGGAACTGGAGAGCCTTGGCCTGTTAGTAAAGATAGAGGACTATTCCCATAACGTAGGCACCCATGACCGCTGCAAGACTACCATAGAGCCCCTGGTAAAAGAGCAGTGGTTCGTGAAGATGGAAGAGCTGATAAAGCCTGCCGTGGAGGCGGTGAAGAAAGGAGAGATCCGTCTGGTGCCGGAGCGCATGGAGAAGACTTACTTTAACTGGACGGACAATATCCGCGACTGGTGCATCAGCAGGCAGCTTTGGTGGGGGCATAGGATTCCTGCCTATTACTGCGATGAGTGCGGGGAAGTGGTGGTAGCGAGAAAAGCGCCGGAAGTCTGCCCGAAATGCGGCTGTAAGCATTTCGCCCAGGATCCGGACGTGCTGGATACCTGGTTCTCCTCTGCGCTCTGGCCTTTCGAGACTTTGGGATGGCCGGATGAGACAGAGGAACTGAAGTATTTCTATCCCACGGACGTTTTGGTCACAGGCTATGACATTATTTTCTTCTGGGTAATCCGGATGATCTTCTCCGGATACGAGCAGATGGGGGAGAAGCCTTTCCATACAGTGCTCTTCCACGGCCTGATGCGGGACAGCCAGGGGCGTAAGTTCTCCAAATCCCTGGGCAACGGCATCGACCCGCTGGAGCTGATCGAGCAGTACGGCGCGGATGCTCTGCGGCTGACCCTGATCACGGGCAACGCTCCGGGAAATGATATGAGATTTTACTATGAAAGGATGGAAAACAGCCGGAATTTTGCCAATAAGGTGTGGAACGCCTCACGGTTTATTATGATGAACATGGGAGGAGAGCGTTCCAGGGCAGTGACGAAGCCGGCAGAGGGAGAGCTTCAGCCCGTGGACAAATGGATATTGTCCCGGCTGAACACCCTGATAAAGGATGTCACAGCCAATATGGAGAATTACGAACTGGGCATTGCCGTGCAGAAAGTCTACGATTTTATCTGGGACGAATTCTGCGACTGGTATATTGAGATGGTCAAGCCCCGTCTGTACAATACGGATGACGCCGCCAGCCAGAATGCGGCGCTGTGGACTTTGAAGACAGTCCTGACTGATGCGCTGAAGCTCCTGCATCCCTATATGCCTTTCATCTCGGAGGAAATCTTCTGTACGCTGCGGGAAATGGAAGCGGAGCATTCCATGGAAGAGCAGCCCATGGAGGAGTCCATTGTCATCAGCGCATGGCCCAGGTACCGGGAGGACAGGAACTTCCCCAAAGAGGAAAAGGACATCGAGATCATCAAGCAGGCCGTGCGGGCAGTGCGCAATATCCGCAACGAGAGCAATGTGCCGCCCAGCCGCAGGACCTCCATCCATGTAGTCAGCGACTGCGATGACATCATCAGAACCTTTACGGAGGGCAGGCTGTTTTTCGCCTCCCTGGCCTATGCCAACGAGGTGGCCATGTTCCGCAAATCCCGGGCCCTCCAGGAGGGAGAGGACAAGGTGGAACAGACCAAGGAAGATGGAAGCGTGGTAAAGGTGGATATGGAGGACATCGCCAGGGATGCGGTGTCGGTGGTGGTTCCGGGAGCCACTCTCTACATCCCGTTTGCGGAACTGGTGGATGTGGCCCAGGAGAGGGAGCGCCTACAGAAAGAGAAAAAGAGGCTGGAGGGAGAGCTGGCCAGAGTTAACGGCATGCTCTCCAACGAACGGTTCCTGTCAAAGGCCCCTGAGGAAAAGATAGCGGCAGAGCGCGAAAAGCTTGCGAAATATACCCAGATGATGGAGCAGGTGGAACTGCGGCTTGGCCAGTTGAAAGAAAGATAACGCATAATGCCGCTATGAGCGGCAAAGCCGTAAAAAGAATATTTGTTTTCAAAATAAGGCGCTGCCTGGAAGAGGGATGTCCGGGCAGCGCCGAATAAGGAGTGGGGAGGCGTCTTGCTGTGGAGAGACAGAATATTACTACATTTGAGCAGGCAGCCAAGTACCTGGACGGTGTTCCGCGTTTTACATCGAAACACACTATAGCCGAGACGAAAGCCTTTCTTCAAAAGCTGGGGAATCCGGACAGGCAGATGCGTATCATCCATGTGGCCGGCACGAATGGCAAAGGCTCTGTCTGCGCCTATCTGCGAAGCATTTTGGAGGCGGCGGGATACAAGGTGGCATTGTTCACATCCCCCCACCTGATCTGCATCAGGGAGCGGTTCGTGGCGGGAGGAGAGATGGTTTCAGAGGAGGAGTTCCTGGGGGCCTTTCTCCGGATTTATGATTTGCTGGACTGGGGCGGGCTGGAGCGGGACCAGGCAGGGGCCTATCATCCCACCTACTTTGAATATCTTTTTTTCATCGCCATGGTGCTGTTTGCAGAGAAGACCCCGGATTTCTGCATTTTGGAGACAGGCGTGGGCGGCAGGCTGGACGCTACCAACGCGGTATGGCGCAAGGAACTGGCCGTGATCACGCATATCAGCTTTGACCATGTGGGAGTCCTGGGGGATACTTTGGGGAAGATCGCCTATGAGAAAGCGGGCATTATGCAAACTGGCGCGCCGGCGGTGTGGTGGAATACCTGCGGGGAAACGGAACTTGTCTTCAGACGGCGGGCGGAGGAACTTGGGATTTTGGCATATTCCGTGTCGGAAAATGACTATTCTTTTTCAAATTTTAAGAGAAAAAGCATTGATTTTTGCCTGCACAATCTGTATGATAGAGATGTTACTCTTACGCTTCGCACCATAGCGGCTTACCAGATGGAGAATTGTGCCCTGGCGGTCAGGGGCATCCAGGCCCTGAACCTTAAAGAGAGCATCACGCCGGAGCAGATACAGAAAGGCGTGGCGGACTGCTTCTGGGCAGGACGCATGGAAGAGGTGCGGGAGGAGGTCTATGTGGACGGTGCCCACAATGAGGACGGCATCCGCGCTTTTCTGGAGACGGTGGCGTCAGACGGGCATTCGGGCAGCAGGAGCCTGCTGTTCGGCGTGATGAAAGATAAGGATTACGAGAGCATGGTAAGGGAACTGGCGGGGAGCGGCCTGTTTGAGAGAATCTGCCTGACCCATGTGCGCAGCAGCCGGGCTTTGGAAGCGGGAGCGCTTGCGGAGCTGTTCGGCGGATATCAGGGATGCGTCTGCGAGGCGTGTGAAGATGTGGAGGCAGCTTTTCGCGGGATGTGTGAGAGCCGCAGGGACGGGGAGCGCATCTATGTGGCGGGGAGCCTTTATTTAGTCGGTGAGATTAAGGAGTTGCTTAAGGCATGATAAATTTTGAGGACGAACTGAAAAAATTCCACCCCAGCCTTGAGGTGGAGGATGTGGAGGATGCCATTTATCAGCAGGATCTGACGGACATAGCGGATCTGCTCATTAAAAAGATTACGGAGCCGGAAGGTGAATTTGAACGGGAGTATGAAGAAGAATCATGATATTTTGTTATAATTGCGGTCGCCGTCTGTCGGAGCATGACTTCTGCACTTCCTGCGGAGCCGATGTCTCCTTATATAAAAAGGTAGTGCATGTGTCCAACATGTATTACAATGAAGGCCTGGAAAAGGCCGGAGTCAGAGATTTAAGCGGCGCTGTGGTGAGCCTGCGCCGCAGCCTGCAGTTCAACAAGAGCAATATCAAGGCGCGCAATCTCCTGGGGCTGGTGTATTTTGAGATGGGAGAGGTGGCCACTGCTCTCAGGGAATGGGTCATCAGCAAGAACATGAGCCCGGAGAAGAATATTGCGGACGAATATATCGATAAGATCCGTTCCAATTCCGGCAGGCTGGAATCCGTGAACCAGACTGCCAAGAAATACAACAGGGCTTTGGTTCTGTGCAGACAGAACAGCGAAGACCTGGCAGTGATACAACTGCGGAAAGTGTTGTCCATGAATCCCAGATTCATACGGGCCCATCAGCTGTTGGCATTATTGTACATGAAGCAGGAGGAGTGGGACAGGGCAGAGCGGGAACTGCGCAAGTGTATGGATATCGACAAGAACAACCTCCAGACCCTTCGCTATCTGAAAGAGGTGGAAGAGGCCATGATGCCGGAGGAGGGTGTGAAGCGGCGCAGGAAAGAAGAGTCTGTCAGATACCAGAGCGACAATGAAATCATTATCCAGCCCTTAAGTGTCAGGGAGCCAAAGCGGGGAGGCGGCCTCTCCACGGTAGTGAACATGGTCATCGGCCTGATCATAGGAGTGGCGGCCATGTACTTTCTGGTGGTACCCGCGGCCCAGTCCCGGGTCCGCAGCGAGGAGCAGCAGGTCACTGCCAGGATCAGCAGCGAATCGGACGCAAAGACTGCCCGGATTCAGGAACTGGAGGGGCAGATAGAGAACCTGAGCGGTAACATCCAGAACCTCAGGGCGGAGATTGACGGCTATGCAGGAACGGGAGGAACCATCCCGGTGACGGAGGAACTGCTCCAGATCGCGGCGGAATACACGGAGACGGCGGATATGCAGGTGGCAGCGGACCGGCTGGAGGAACTTGGCGAACGTGTGGACATGGCAGCCATGCCGGCCGGATTTGGGCGACTGTACCAGTCAATGAACGCCGCCATCGGGCCCGAACTGTCCAAAGAATATTATGACGCGGGTACTCGGCAGTACTATGGGGCCAAGTATGAGGAAGCCGTAGGGAGTTTTGAAAAGGCAGTAAAGTACGATGCCGGCAATGTAGAAGCTTTCTTTCTTCTGGGAGAGGCCTACCGGTTGAGCGGCGATACGGTCAATGCCATCACTACTTACGACAAAGTAATAGAACTGTTTCCGGAGACTGCCAGAGCCAGGGATGCCCAGAGGCGCAAGGACAATCTGAACGCTCTGTAAGAGTCTGGGCGTGCGCTGTTTTACACGGGTGACGCCCGGGCGGCATGTGGGAAGTACGAAAGAAAAGAACCTGTAGACGCTATGGGTTCTTTTTTGTTGGAAGAAGCGGCTGTGGGGCCGCAAGCCCATTCGGAAAGGAGATGTGCAAGGTATGGGACAGATTGCTGCGGAGGATTTTCAGATTATCGACAACTGCCTTCTGATTCAGCTGCCGGAAGAAATCGACCATCATGGGGCAGGATTTATCTGCGAGTGCGCGGACAGGTATCTGGTCAGGAAAGAGGTGCGGGACGTGGTGTTCGACTTCGGGAGGACAAGGTTCATGGACTCTTCCGGGATAGGGATCATTATGGGGCGGTACCGGAAAATATCCTGCTTCGGGGGCAAGGTCTATGCCATCCATGTGGACAGGCAGATAGAGAGGATCTTCAGGCTGTCGGGACTGAATAAAATAGTGGAGGTACTGGAATCATGAAAAATGAAATGGAGATTATCTTTGATGCCCTTTCGGACAATGAGGGATTTGCCCGGGTGGCAGTGGCGGCTTTCATCACCCACCTGAATCCTACGGTGGAGGAGATGGCGGACATCAAGACTGCGGTATCGGAGGCCGTGACCAATTCCATCATACACGGCTATGGGAATCTTCGGGGCTATGGGAGGCCGGGAGAGAAAGGGGAAGAGTGTGATGAGGCCAATCCGGGCAAGGTAAGGCTTCGCTGCGTATTGGACAAGAATATCCTACATATTGAAGTGATTGACCAGGGAAAGGGGATCGAGGATGTGGAGAAGGCCATGGAGCCCCTCTATACCACCAGACCTGAACTGGAGCGATCCGGCATGGGCTTTGCTTTCATGGAGGCATTTATGGACGACCTGGAGGTGGAAAGCGCGCCGGGCCAGGGGACGAAAGTCCGCATGATCAAAAAAATAGGGGTGGGCGGATGGATAGAACATCAGTGCTGATTGCCAGGTCACAAGCAGGAGAAAGCGAGGCAAGAGAGGTACTGATAGAAAGCAACCTGGGACTGGTGCGCCATATTGTCAGGCGGTTTGCAGGCAGGGGACATGACCTGGAAGATCTCTTCCAGATCGGCGTCATAGGGCTAATGAAAGCCATAGACAAGTTCGACCTGAAGCTGGGGCTGAAGTTCTCCACCTATGCGGTGCCCATGATCACCGGTGAGATCAAGCGGTTTCTGCGGGACGACGGGCCTGTAAAGGTGTCCCGGACAATCAAGGAGAACGGGCTTAAGGTGAAGCTTGCCAGGCAGACGCTCCAGGGGAAAGCAGGCAGGGAGCCCACGGTGCGGGAGATTGCGGCAGAGGCGGGACTGTCCGTGGAGGATACGGTGCTGGCCATGGAGGCTGACACATCGGTGGAGTCCATTTATTCCGCAATCTATCAGGACGATGGCAGCGAGGTCTACCTGGTGGACAAGGTGGTGCGGGGGAGTGCCGGCAGCATAGGCAGCAGCGCGGCAGGGGGCTGCAACGGAGAGGATCCGGAAAAGGAAGAGCTCTTGAACCATATGTTGCTGGGACAGCTTTTGGACAGCCTGGAGCCAGGGGACAGGAACCTGATCTACATGCGCTACTTCCAGAACAAAACCCAGACGGAAATCGCCGCCAGGCTGGGAGTGAGCCAGGTGCAGGTCAGCCGTATGGAGAAGAAGATCCTCTTAAACCTGCGGGAAAAGGCAAGATAAACTTTAATTTTTTGTAAAATTTCGGAAATTGCCAAAAATCTCTTTTCTTCCGGAGCCAATTCGTTTACTATTATAGGGTACAAAGAACATCGGTATCTAAGGACAGGGCTGTTTTGGAGGGAGTGAACTGATATGGCGGACAGGATGAGGCATACGGATATGGAGAGAGGCAGGACGGGGAAGAGACGTATGGGAAAGGCCATACGCAGGCGGATATACGCCATGTTTGTGTGCCTGGTGGCAATGGTGATCGTGATGTTTTCCTTGGTTTCCATCTATGCGTGGATAAGGGAACGGGTGAAAGACAGCACTGCGGCCTCCAGCGGGGATGTGCTGGAGGGAGCCAAGGCTGTCAGCATTGATGCCAACGGGAACGTGGTGGATGCCGATGGAAATGTAGTCGGCGTGTTTGCCGGTTCTATGGGACTTTCGCCCCAGGAGGTGGAGGCACAAGTGGGCAATGCCAGGCAGCAGGCCCAGTCGGAGGTGCTGGAGGGGATACGCACCAGGCTCAACGACGGGGATTCGGTGCTGGAGGCGCTGCGGCCCCTGTATCCCAACGACATGATCGTATACAGCGGCGGGCAGTATAATATCGTCCCCATTGACTATAGTCTGAAGCAGCACGGCTGGCAAAATGCCAACCTGAATATCCTGGAGACAGGGGAGTACCAATATCTTCAGGACGGTCAGGTGATTTCCCATAAGGGCATTGACGTGTCGGAGTTCCAGGGAAATATCGACTGGAATCTGGTGGCTCAGGACGGCGTGGAATTTGCTTTCATCCGGGCGGCCTACAGAGGGTACGGAACCGGGAAGCTGGTGGAGGACGCGAACTTTGACGTCAATGTCCAGGGCGCACAGGCCGCGGGCATCAAGGTGGGGGCCTATATCTACAGCCAGGCCATCACCGAGGAGGAAGTGCTGGAGGAGGCGAACCTGGTGCTGACAAAGATTGCCCCCTACCAGATGGAATGTCCTATTGTGTTCGATGTGGAAAATGTGACCGGTGAGGACGGCCGGATGAACGCCCTTTCCATAGAGGACCGCACCAGGTTTGCCCAGCTTTTCTGCCAGACCATTGAGAATGCAGGGTACAGGCCCATGCTGTACTACAATACGGAGATGGGAATCATGATGCTGGAGCTGGGGATGCTGGAGGGGTACGACAAGTGGTTCGCGGCATACCGGGAGGATTTCTATTATCCCTATGACTTCAAAATATGGCAGTATTCCCAGTCGGGCAGGGTGCAGGGGATAGCCTCGGATGTGGATCTGAATATTAGTTTTGAGCCTTTTTGGTAATGCGAAGAAATTCTCTAAGCGGCCAAAGTGTTGACAGGCGTTCCTCATCCGGGCGGGATGTCTGCGATTGCTTTATCAATGACTGAATAATTTTTGAGATTCCGTATCATAATAATCAGGAAACCTGAAAGGAAAGCTGATTGGATGATGCGGAATTTTTTTCTGATTTTGACAGGGGGAAGCTATGGGCTTCTGGCAGCGGCAGGGGTGTTCACCGTGCTGGCGGCAGTGGGGCTGGTGCCCCGGTTCGCGGGCAAGACACACACGGCGAAATATGTGCTGATCTATGAGGAGATGGTAATATTCGGGACCCTGACAGGCTGCGTGCTGAGTATTTTTTCCAGATACTGCCAGTTTCATGCGTGGTGGCAGCAGCGGCTTCCGCAGTATGAGAAGCTGTTGGATATCATAGGCATGTCTGCCCAGGCGGTCTTTGGACTGTTTGCCGGAATGTTCGTGGGATGTCTGGCGCTGGCCATTGCGGAGATGCTGGACAGCATCCCGATCCTGACCCGGCGCATCTCGTTCCGGCACGGGCTGGGCCTTGCGATTATCGGCATGGCGGCGGGAAAGATCTGCGGTTCCCTGCTGTATTTTGTGACAGAGCTGCATCGGACTGCCTGATGCGGCGGCATGTGTGTCAAGGGTGGTTGTGCGCAAAAGCGCTGTTCTTGCGATTTCTGCGCATCTGTAACTGCGGACGGAGCGGACAGCAACGAGAAAGAGAGAGGCTATATGGCAAACGTGACGGTATATTTAAAATGTGAAAGGAATGCGGAAGTGCAGTCGGAGGACGTGTTCCTGTCGGACGTGGCCTCCCTGCGCTGCATGGACTCCGTCGTTTCCGCGAAGCTGAAAGCCCTGAAAGTGCACCATTTCGGCAGCGGGGAGACGAAGCGGTGCGTCGTCAGCTCCCTGCATTTGGTAAAGCTTATGGAGGAGACCTGCCCAGGTGTCAGCGTCCAGATCGTGGGAGAGCCGGATGTGCTGGTGGAATGGATCAGCGTGGACCGGCACAAGGGCTGGCAGCAGTGGGCGAAATGCGCGCTGGTGTGCTTGGTGAGCTTTTTCGGAACTGCCTTTACCATCATGGCATACCACAATGATGTGGGCATCAATGACGTGTTCACGGAAATCTATCGGATGGTGATGAACAGGGAGCCTCAGGGGCTGAACACCCTGGAGGTGTCCTACTCCATTGGCCTTGCGATGGGCATTATCCTTTTCTTCAACCATGTGGGCGGCAGGCGGATTACCAAAGACCCCACGCCCATAGAGGTGGCAATGCGCAATTATGAGGAGGACGTGGACAAGGCTCTCATCGCCACCGCCGGGAGAGAGGGGAAAGAAGTGGAATAGATTTCGGGAAGCTGCGCATACTGAGAGAAAGAGACGGGATCCCATGAACTCAGGCAGGGCAGACTTTCGGACATGAGTCAGGACAAATATGCCGGTATAGAAAAGAAGCGAGGAGAACTATGGAAGAGAAAAACACAGGCAATGAGAAGAAACAGCAGCAGAAAGAATATGAGCAGTATGTCAAGGCAGTGACGCCTACCCACAGCCTCTGGCAGCAGATGCTGCACGCGTTCATTACGGGAGGCATTATTTGCTGCATCGGTCAGTTCATCTTAAACTATGCAGGAAACTTAGGACTGGACAAGCAGACGGCGGGAAGCTGGTGCTCCCTGCTCCTGGTGCTTTTGTCGGTGCTCCTGACGGGCTTTGGCATCTTCCCCAAAATCGCAAAATGGGGCGGCGCCGGCGCTTTGGTGCCTATCACCGGATTTGCCAACTCCGTGGCGGCACCGGCTATTGAGTACAAAGCCGAGGGGCAGGTGTTTGGCATTGGGTGCAAGATTTTTACCATCGCGGGGCCGGTGATCCTGTATGGGATATTTGCCAGCTGGGCGCTGGGGGTGGTTTACTGGATTGGGAAACTGATTGGAATCGTATAGAAAGAGAGGACATGGTATGGAAAGAAAGGCAGATGAAAGAGATACTATGCCTTTGGGCTTAAGCTTCCAGCTTGGGATGAACCAGAAAGCGCTGGACGCTTATGCCAGGCTGGATGAACAGGAGAAGCACCGTGTGCTGGAGGCGGCACGGAATGTTCGGTCCAAGTCTGAAATGCATCAGATCGTGGAAAGGCTAGAGCAGGGTTTCTGCTGACATTGTGCGCCATGACGTTTCATCCGGAGGTTTCAAAGGCAGTTTCCCGAGAGAATATGCAAATGCCCCGACAACCGAAGAGTCTGTTTCGGTGATGAACCCTGGCGCGGATGATATGGACAAGGTTTTTTACATTTAAAAAATCGGAATATCAGCTGAGAAAATGACTGATTTTTATTTTCAGGCGAACCTCCGGACTTATCATAGTCCAATGGTTCGCCTGACTGCTGTAAAAACCATAGAACCGGGAACACAGGCGCAGCCTACAGCTCCGCCATCAGGCCCTGGAGGAGCATAATATGGTACTCCTCGTCCCGAATGATTCTCCGCAGTACTGCATCCACGCACTGGTCCTTTATCTTTCGGATATGGGTTTCGTACTGGGCGATGGCCTCTCTTTCAGCCTCTACGTCCGCACAGAGCATCCGTCTGGCGTCTTTGGACAGCGTCAGATAATCCGGCGTCCACAGCATCTGCTTCCCGTTTGGCTGCCTTACGGAAAAGCTGGCCTCGCCGCCCAAAAGCTGGATCAGCTCGCCCAGCTTCTGCAGATGCATCATCTCTGCTATGGCAATCCCTAAAAGCGTCCTTGCAAGGGGACAGGCCGTCAGGCACAGGCGGTTCTCATTGTTAATATACTGGGTGATGGCGGACAGCTCGGACACCGGGCCGCAGTAATCGAAAGACAGAAGAGCGGCATAGTCAGGATTCCGGCGCTCCACCTGGGTGGGCGGATAGCGCAGCTCAAGCATCGCCGGCTTTATGCCGCTCATATCGCAGGACATGAGGTTACTGTTTCGTTCCATAGGAAAACCTGCTTTTTGGTTGTTTTTGGAATATTATATGAATTGTTTTGGGATATGTGTTATTTTTGGAGGGATAAGGAAAGGAGCGGGAATTGCCTTTTGGGGAAATCGGGCTTCATTCCCTATATCTCCCCCACCCGCAATCCCCCCAGTACATTCTTTGGAAAGACCACCAGCAACGTCCCTTTCTTCACGGAAATGGAGCTCTCCATCCCTTTGAATTCATTGCTGACGCCCAGGGGAAAAGAGTTGTGCAGCACGGCATCCGTGAGCTCATACTTCAGGCCGCGCAGATTGACTCCCTGACATTCCTCCGTAAACGAAAAGACGGACACAAATCCGGACTCTCTTCTGGGTATCGTCAGCTTGGATGATGTGATTGTAGTTAGTATGCAGTCCCTGTCATGCAGAAAGCCCTGTCTGCCGTTCTGGGACAGAAAGGCCAGCAGCTGGATATTGGCAATGGTATGCTCGATGCGGCCGCCGGTGCCGCAATAGAGATGGAAGCAGCGAAAGCCCTCCAGTATGCCCTCTTTCAACGCGGCCAAGGTGTCCGTGTCGTCTTTTCTGGGATTGAGCCGTATGACATTTGGGTGGGTAGGGCAGTAGCCCAGGGTGTCGAAGTCCCCCACCACCAGATCCGGCGTGATGTGTGCCTCCTCCAGCACCTTAAAACCACCGTCCACGGCAATCACATAGTCATTGGCGGAAAGGGTGAAGTCAAGCCCCGTATTTTCCCCTGCGCCTACCAGATAGCAGATTCCCTGTCCCATAACAAGCCTCCTCCATCCAAGCAATTGCTTCCCGGCAAAGCCGGTCAGGATATTCGTCAAATATATTTCCTATTGTAACATGAGGAAAGCCAAAGCACAAGGTATTTGTAAGGATTTTAGCCTTTGCCGGTCTTTATAAGTTTCAGGCATCCTGCTGCGGCTTCTCTCTGCCGTTGACAAAAGCGCCCCTGAATGTTACTCTTATTGAGGAAGAGATTTCGAAGAAAATCAGTGCAGAAGAGGCAAAGGATGGGAAAGCAAAAGTGAGGAGTGCTGACGAAAGGAATAGGGGCAGAAAAAGAGTAGTTTTCGGCATATGTTTGTTTTTGCTTGTGGCAGGGGGCCTGTTTTTTTATTTCCGTATCTACCGGGTAGAGCCGGCATTCACGGAGATGACTTATGAATATGGGGATGTGGTGAGCCGAGACATTACAGATTACCTTATCGGCACGGACTGGTCTGTCCAGCTGGGCGAACTGGACCTTTCGGGGGTGGACGAGTCGGAGACGGGCATCTATGAGGCGGTGGTCCGCCATGGAAGTAAGGAGTTCGCCTACCGGATCGAGATCCGAGACACGGTGCCGCCATTCATTTTGTGGAAAGAGGGCCAGGTCTACCTGGCAACGGACAGAAACTATGGCGTTTCGGACGTGATCGCAGGGTTGTCGGATGTGGACAGGGAGGCGGAGGGCTTTTTCCTGGAGGAGGATGAGGCCCGCTATGAACTTTGCTTTGACAGAGTGGGGGAGTATGCGCTGGAGATCGGAGCCAGAGACCGGGCCGGGAACGAGACAAGGGGGGAAATCCGCGTCATCGTGGACACGCCTCCGGCTTTTGAGGGAATCCATGATTTTTACATCGTTCCGGGAAGCGCTCCGGACTATGAGGCGGATGTGACGGCAAGGGACGATGTAGACGGAAACCTGACCGGAGATATACGGATAGACGATTCCGAAATAAAACTAGATGAGGAGGGGCGCTATACGCTGCGCTACTTGGCCCAGGACAGCTATGGGCTGGAGACGGTGGAGGAGGCGCTGGTGACCGTGGCCTCCCCGGACGAGATTCAGGGTCTGATAGGAAAACGCCGGATCGACTATCGGACGGACTGTATCCTCGGAGCGCCGAATATCTATGACGGAGGCGCTTCGGAACAGGAGGACATAGAAGAGATGTTGGAGTATATGCGCCCGGCGCTGGTGCAGCTTTATCACGGCCTGGGCGGAGGCGGCTACAGTTCCGGCTCCGGCTATATCGTGGAGATAACCCGGGACGCAATCTATATCTGCTCCAACAGCCATGTGGTGGGCAAGTACGAGGACTGGGACGTGTATTTTTTTGACGGGACAAAGCTTTCCGGAGAAAAGGTGGGGGTCAGCGAGATTTACGATGTAGGCGTGGCAAAGGTGGCCCTGGAGGATGTGCCAAAGGAGCTTCTGAACCAGCTGATGACAGTACATATCGACCGGACTTATTGGCAGAGCCTGGATGAGCAGGAGATTGCCCTGGCTCTGGAGCGGGTGGACAAAGAGGGCGGGCTGATCCATATAAGCACCGGAAACCTGATCAAGGTGAAGCAGGAGTTTGAGTGGTACGACCAGAGGGAGCACACGGAGGTGACCATAGAGCTGGTGCATGGGGATTCCGGATCCGCAGTGCTGGACGGCTATGGGAATCTCATCGGCATGGCCTATGCGTACTCCGAGGATCCTATCCGGTACTGGTGCATTCCCCTGGACGGGATATTGGGCTGCTATGAGGAGATTACGGGCAGGATGCCATATGTATATTAGGAGGAAGAACCCCAATTTTCCTAAAAAATGATTTCATGGTATTTATCAGATCATAAAATCCTAATTTGAAATCGTTACAGCTTAAAAGTGGATTTGCGAGGCGATTCAAAAGAAATAAGTGAAGTCAGAAATGTAATATAGGAGGGCAAAAATATGCTTTGTATCAAAAACGGAACAGTGCATGACGGCGTGCACAGAGAGGGCTTCCGGGCGGACATTCTGGTGGAGGACGGCAAGATTAAGGCAATCGGGGAAAACCTGGAAATCCCCGGGGACGCGGAAGTAGTGGACGCAGACGGCCTGCAGGTGTATCCCGGCTTCGTAGAAGCCCACGGACATATAGGCTTAGACGGCTACGGCATCGGCTACGAGGGAATGGACTACAATGAAATGAACGATATCATCAGTCCCCAGATGCGGGGAATCGACGGGGTGAAGCCCATGGATCCGGCGTTTCCCAAGGCAGCGGCGGCTGGCGTTACCTGTGTCTGCACGGGTCCCGGCAGCGCAAATGTGCTGGGCGGTACTTTTACGACCATTAAGACCGTGGGCAAAAGGGTGGACAACATGGTGGTCCGGGACGCTGTGGCCATGAAATGTGCTTTCGGCGAGAACCCCAAGCGGGTGTACCGGGACAAGAAAGACTCCAGCCGCATGACCACAGCGGCGCTGCTGCGGGAGACCCTGTTTAAGGCCAGAGAGTATATGGAGAAAAAGGAGGCCGCCGGGGACGATATCTCCAAGCGCCCTGCCTTTGACATGAAGCTGGAGGCTTTGCTTCCCGTGATGCGAAAAGAGATTCCCCTAAAGGCCCATGCCCATGCCGCGGAGGATCTGTTTACCGCCCTGCGCATTGCCAGAGAGTTCGACCTGAAGATCACCCTGGAGCATGTGACGGAGGGGCACTTAATCGTGGAGGAGCTGGTGAAAGAGAACGTGCCGCTGGCGGTGGGACCTACTCTGGGCAGCGCCTCCAAGTTCGAGCTGCGCAATAAGAGCTGGACTACCCCTGGCGTGCTGGCGGCCGCAGGCTGCCAGGTGTCCATCATCACGGATTCCCCGGTAATTCCCCAGGAGTACCTGCCCCTGTGCGCAGGCCTGGCGGTACAGGCAGGGATGGATCCCTTTGCTGCGCTTCAGGCCATCACCATCAATCCCGCAAAGCATGCGGGCATCGCGGACCGGGTGGGATCCCTGGAAACAGGGAAAGACGCGGATATAGTCATCACGGACGGCTGTCCCTTTGAAGTCTCCACGAAAGTGAAGCATGTGTTCATTGACGGGAGAGCTGTCTGCACAGAATGACGGTGTGAAGCGGTGAAAGGAAAGGAGCTCTTTTAGGAAAAGCTCGGTTTTGCTGCCCGACCTACCGGCATGGGGCAATATATGGAGATAGAGTAATGGCATAGGAGGATGTGATGTATACAATCATAGACGGAAAACAGATTTCCCAGGAAATCAAGGACGAATTGAGGGAGAAAGTCGCGGCCATGAAAGAGCAGGGCATGGAACGGACACTGGCGGTGATCCAGGTAGGCGCAGACCCTGCGTCCTCAGTGTACGTGCGCAACAAGAAGAAAGCCTGCGAATATGTGGGAATCCGTTCCCTTTCCTACGAACTGCCGGAGGAGACTACAGAGGAGGAGCTGCTGGGCATCATCGGAGAGCTGAACGGACGCGAAGATGTAAACGGAATTTTGGTACAGCTTCCCCTGCCCTCCCATATCAATGAAGAAAGGGTGCTCCTTGCCATCGCGCCTAAAAAGGATGTGGACGGCTTCCACCCCGTGAGCGTGGGGAACTTAAGCATCGGCAGGCCCGGTTACGTCTCCTGCACCCCCGCAGGCGTCATCCAATTGCTGAAGCGCTCGGGCATCTCCATAGAGGGAAAGGAGTGCGTGGTGCTGGGCCGCAGCAACATCGTGGGCAAGCCCATGGCCATGCTGCTGCTGCGGGAGAACGGCACGGTGACGGTATGCCATTCCCGGACGAAGAATCTGAAAGAGATCACGAAACGTGCAGACATTCTGGTGGCAGCGGTGGGCAGGCCTAAGATGGTGGACGAGACGTATGTAAAAGACGGAGCTGTAGTGATTGATGTAGGCATCCACAGGAATGCGGACAATAAGCTTTGCGGGGACGTAGATTTCGACAGCGTTGCACCGAAGACATCCTATATCACGCCCGTGCCCGGAGGCGTAGGCCCCATGACCATCGCCATGCTGATGGCCAACTGCGTGGAGGGTATACCGGGCTGACAAGCGCCCCTTAAGATCAGACTGTGAATATGCGAGGTGCGGCATGGACTGCATGGGAAAAGCGGGAATACAAGACGCTTACGGGCCGGCGGAAATTTTTGCAGACACATACACGGCGGCCGGAAGCGGGAACGACAAGTATGACCCTGCCGGTACTAGGCGCCTGCCGCACCTAAGCCTGTCCATTCCCTGAGATGCCTCAGTATGCCGCCGCTTTTCAACTCCTCCAGTGAGGGCTCTGCCCAGGACGGAAACGAATCGCGGCTGCATGCGCCGAACAGCGTCACAAGAGGTGCCATAAAGGCATCCGCTCTTTTCTCTTCCCCGGAGATGTAATCACCGTATTCTTCCAGAAAAGCTTCAGCCGCTTCCCGGGAAAGGGAGCCGGTGACATTTCGGATATCGCCGTAAGCAATGCCCTTTCCCAGCAGATTGTAATCGAACATGAAAGCGGTTTCCTGGTCTTTCGATATGATCAGATTCGTCCAGTAAAAATCGTTGTACGTCAATGTCCGGGGCAGAGAATCTATTCGGCTGCGAATCTCGCTGTAGTGCGTCCGGAGAATCTGCCAGAGCGCATTGCCCACAGTGCCGGTCTTTTCCGCCACCAGCTTCATATTTTCCGGAGTGATTACGTCCGATTCGTCGTACATGGAAATCTCCTTGCCCGAAAGATAGGCGCTGCCCTTTTCATGAAGCGCCCTGTACCACTTTGCGATGGCCCTTGCCGCCCGAGGGTCGTCCATATCGTTTTCCACACCCAGCCTGTAATCAGCGGACGCTTCCACATCGGGCAAAAGGATCGCATTTTCCGTGTAGCCCAATAACGGCAGGGTGGGAATCCCAAGTTCTGACAGGATCAGATAATTTTGGATTTCCCGTGTGTCCTCTTCTTTCTCAAAGACTTTCAGGATCAGCCTTTTCCCCTCTGATTTTACACGGTATACGCATACCCCGGCTTTTGAACGGATCAAAGTACAGACGGGATTGCGTATGCCCGTTTTTGTGAGCTGAAAAATATAGGATGAGGGAAACCGTGCCGGTTCCTCTATCTGGCGGTAGTCAGCGGACGATTCTTTTTTGCTTCTGATATCCATGGCTTTTTACCTCCGAACTTTTCTTGGCGATATCGCGATAATGCAAGCAGATGCTGAATACCGCAGAAAACGGGCATTTGCCGCAGGCCCGTATTTATCTGCAGCTGGCTCTATATTGCGAGGGCGTCATGTTCATATTTTTTTTGAACTGTTTCATAAAATGTAAATCACTTTCATAGCCGCAAAGAGCAGCCAATGACTGAATGCTCTGGTCTGTGGTGGACAGATAGAATTTCGCCAGCCGTAATCGGGCCAGAATTACTTCCCGCATACAGGGAATACCAAAAAATTCTTTGTACAAGTGCTGAAAATAGGATGGGGAAAGGTTGACGCTGTCTGCCATTGAGTCAACACTCCAGTCCATTTGGGGAGAATTCAGGATCTCAAGGCGGATTTTACTGAATGCCGGATAAAATTTGTGGTGGCTTAAAGGAATCGGCATTTCCTGGAGCAAAGATGCTATATGGTAAAGGAGTGCATGCATGTAGGAGTCCAGCAGTTTATCCCGGTAAACATCGTTGGTCAGGTTGGCGATCGCGATCAGACGCATCAGCTCATTGATCTGTCCGGTCTGTTTCAGAGTGATTGGTGCATTAAACGGTAACCGGAGAGCGTGCGGCAGCTTTATTTCATCTTGGGAAATACCAAAATGGATCCAATTATCGTTATAATGGGGGCATGATCTGCCATAATGGACTTTTGCGCCTATATCATACAGGATAATCGTGTTAGGGGGAACCTCCATTATTTTATTTGCAACTTCAAAGAAAGCATCTGTTTTGACAAATAGAAGCAAGTAGTCTGAACCCGTGTACAGAACCTCAAGAGGGGTCTTATGTCTTGAATCACAACCTCCATTATATACCGTAATCATAATATTGCTATCCTTTCTTATGTGCTGACATCTATATTTCGCTTTATAGACTTATGAAATAAATATACATTCCTCAATTGATCCAAAGCAATACTTCAGATGTCAATCAATTTGGCATCAGAAACAATGATGAAAAAAGCAGAAAATGACAGTTATTAGTATTATATTCCATTGTGTATGATATTTCAATATGCTATTACAAATTATCAAATATGCCAAAAAATTCTTGCAAAGTTGTAGAAAAACTGGGATTTTTTTGGTAAATAGAGAGCTTTTGAATTGAAACAGCAGGAGCTACTATAAATATTGATGAAAGGGAATAAAGAGTATGGAAGATAATAAGGCATGGATATCTTCAACAGGGGATGTATTTCTCTGGCAACAAAATGAAAAGACATTGGGGACGGCTCGTTGTGACAGAAAGCTCTGTCAGAGATGTGGGAGGAGGATTCCAAAATTATGACAGACAAAAGAACTGACAGTGGATATATAGCGCATATTCTAATGCTGATGCTGGGGATAGGTTTGTCTGTGACAGTCTTTTTAACGGCTGGAATAAGCTGTCAGGCTGAAACCATTTATTCGGATACCACTTATGAAGTACAGGTGGATGAGGCAGGGGCATATGAACTGACAGTGGAATATAAACAGCCTGTAGGCAATACAAGAGATATTTTTATTAAGGTTTTGGTGAATAACGAGCTGCCCTTTAAAGAGGCCGAAGAAGTGTCTTTGCCAAGAATCTATGAGGATGAGGGGCCTATCAGAAAAGATGTCAATGGAAATGAGATCGCTCCTAGGCAGATGATGGTAACGGAGGCGGTAAGCCATACGCTGATGAATGTTTCCGGTTTTTACATGGGGAACTACCAGTTTCAGCTGCATGAGGGGAGCAATGAGATCAGGATCGTCTGTACTTCCACAGATGCTGAAATTTTAGGGGTGACGGCATCAAAAAGAGAGGAACTGCCTGCTTATGAGGCGTACAGAGCGGAACATCCCGGGGAGGACACAACTGGGGAGCTGATCATAGTACAGGCCGAATCGGCACAGCGAAAAACCACATCCATGCTGTATCCCACCTATGACCGGGTCAGTGGGGCAACACAGAGCGCGGACGGCTCATTGAATGACCCTGCCCGGATACGGATCAATACGGCAGGGGGCGCCATGTGGAAACAGACCGGGCAGTGGATGACATGGGAATTCACGGTGGAAGAAGCCGGGTATTATAACATAGGAGCCAGGTTTCGCCAAAATTTCAAGGGCGGCATGTTTACCAGCCGGAAATTGTATATAGATGGGGAGATTCCGTTCCGCGGATTGGACAGGCTTCGGTTTCTCTATGATGATGAATGGCAGACAGAAGACTTCGCGGATGAAAACGGGGAACCATACCTCATTTGGCTGGAAGAGGGACGCCATGAACTCAAGATGGAAGTGACAATGGGAATTTTTGCGGATTCTCTTGGAAATATCAATGCATGTGTGCAGGAACTGAATGATCTGTATTTGCAGATCGTTATGATCACAGGTACAAGTCCTGACAGCTATACCGACTATTTCCTGGATACCAGAGTGGAAGGGCTTATGGAGATACTGCAGAGGAATCGGGATATTCTGGAAAGGGAACTTGGGTTTTTCGCATCTGTCACCGGAGGCAAAGGTTCTGCCACATCTGCTATTGATACCATGAAGATTCAGCTGGATTTATTTTTAGAGGACAGTGAGGAGATACCAAAGCGCCTGGGAAGTATGAAAAACAATATAAGCGCCCTTGGCACTTGGGTAGTGGATATGCAGGATCAGCCGCTTATCCTTGATTATATCTATTTGAAGTCACCGGATAGAGAGCCTTTAGCGGCAGATACAGGTTTTTTTGACAGTGTGTGCTATATGGTTAGGCGATTCCTGGCATCTTTTTCCGATAAGAATCATTCCGTTGGGGCAGAGGAGGAGAAAGAAGAAAGACGGATCACGGTCTGGCTGAATTCTACCGTCAATGCCAATGCCAACGGTACCAGTGCGGGACGTGACCAGGCCCAGGTGATAAAGGATATGATTGATGAAATGTTTACGCCGGAGACGGGCATTCAGGTAGATCTGATGCTGGTTCAGGGGTCTTTGATTGAGGCGACACTGGCCAAGACGGGACCGGATGTGGCGCTGTTTACGCCGGAGGATCAGCCCGTGAACTTTGCCATCCGCGGTGCGCTGCAGGATTTGAGCGTCTTTGAGGGCTGGGATGAGGTCAAGTCCCGTTTTTATGATTCCGCTACGATTCCCTTTGAATATGAGGGAGGATGGTATGGAGTTCCGGAGACCCAAATGTTTAATATGTTGTTTTACAGGACGGATGTGTTTGAGCAGCTTGGCATCGCGCCGCCACAGACCTGGGAGGAATTTTACGAAATTCTTCCTGTGATCCAGAGAAATAATCTGCAGGTGACGACCCAGGACTTGTTTCCGACTCTGCTTTTCCAGAACGGAGGTACTTATTACAAGGAAAGCCATACGGCAGCGCTTTTAGATTCTACGGCAGCGGTGGATGCCATGCGCACTTACACGAATCTGTATACACAGTATGGATTCGAGGTAAAGACAGACTTTTACTCCAGATTTCGGTCGGGTGAAGTGGTGATGTCTATTCAGCCCTACAATATGTACAATCAGCTTGTTGTGGCTGCGCCGGAGATTACAGGGAGATGGGATATGGTTCCTATTCCAGGCACCCTGCAGGAGGACGGCAGTGTTGACCGGTCTGCCAGTTCAACCTTGACTGCAACCATTATGCTGGCGGACGCTGAGGACAAAGAGGCAGCTTGGGCTTTTATCGAGTGGTGGAGCAGGGATGACGTGAAAGCGCGGTACGGAATCCAGATCGAAAGTCTGCTGGGGGGATCAGCCAGATTTACGCCGGCAAATGTGGGAACCATGGAGTCCTTGCCCTGGCCGGAGGAACAGATGGAGAACCTGAAAGAGGCTATGGCTGCCTTGCAGGAGATTCCCCAGGTGCCGGGAAGCTATTATACAACCAGGGCAATTACGAACGCTTTCCGCAGCATTGTCTACAATGATGAACCGGTAAGGAAAGCTCTCGTGGAACAAAATGCTATGATCAATTATGAGATTTTCCGGAAGCGCGCAGAGTTCGGACTTGACACAGAATAGGGAGAAAAGGCATGAAAGAGAGAACAAGAACCAGGCTTATGTGGGCTTACAGAGTTTTTTTCCCGAAGAAAGCAAAGAGAACCCGATCCCTATGGGTAGAAATTAAGATGAACAGACAAAATTATCTGATGCTGGCGCCTTACTTTATTCTGTTCACCTTGTTTACAGTGATTCCGGTGGCCGTGTCCCTGGTACTTGGATTTACTTATTTTAATATGCTTGAGACACCCAGCTTTGTGGGGCTCTCAAACTATGTATCTATTTTCCTGAACGATGAGATTTTTAAGATCGCAGTGAAAAACACATTCATTTTTGCGCTTATAACAGGCCCTATCAGCTATATTTTGTGCTTTATCCTGGCATGGTTCATTAATGACCTGCCAAAGCCGCTGAGGACTTTCATGACGCTGGTATTTTACGCGCCTTCTCTGTCGGGCAATCTGTATTTGATTTGGCAGTTCATTTTTTCTGACGATCAGTATGGCCTGGTGAATTCTTTTCTGATGACCTTTATGGACCTGGGGATTACGAAGGAACCCGTCAAGTGGTTTACGGATGAGAAGTATATCATGATAGCATTGATCATCGTTCAGCTCTGGCTGAGCCTTGGTGCAGGCTTTCTGGCCTTGGAGGCCGGATTCAAGACGGTGGATACCAGTATTTACGAGGCCGGTGCAATCGATGGTATCCGCAACCGATTCCAGGAGCTGGTTTACATCACGCTTCCGGCCATGAAGCGGCAGATGTTGTTCGCAGCAGTGATGCAGATATCCTCTTCCTTTGCAGTGGGCAATATATCTGTCCAGCTCTGTGGATTTCCAAGTACCAATTATGGGGGCCACACTATTATGACACATATTCATGACTATGGAACCATCCGCTATGATATGGGTTATGCCTGCGCGCTCTCCACATTGCTGCTGATGATGATGCTGATAATGAACAAGCTGATTACCACTGTGTTAGTAGAGAAAGACTGATGAAAAATAGGGATTGGCGGGAATGCAGATAGGGGTATATATGAAAAATCCGAAAAAGACGCGCAGGTCACGCGCTAAAAAAATCAATCGTTCCAGACGGGGAAACATGCTTGTGTTTCTGATGCTGCTTTTGTTGGGAGGCTTTATGCTGCTGCCGGTGGTATATACAATTGTACAGGCCTTTAAGCCCATGGAAGAGTTGTTTTTGTTTCCGCCGCGGTTTACGGTGGTCAATCCCACGGTAAAGAATTTTAAGCTGATCGGGCAGCTGATCAACAATCTCTGGGTGCCTTTTTCCAGATATTTGTTCAACAGTGTGTTTGTGAGCGTGGCGGGTACTGCAGGGAATGTGATCATTGCATCCATGGCCGCTTATCCGCTGGCCAAAAACAATTTTCCCGGGAAAAAGCTGTTGTTCAAAATCGTGATGGTGGCTTTATTGTTTTCCGGCGGCGTCCTTGGGCTTGCCCAGTACATCATTATGGCAAAGCTTCACATGATCAATACTTACTGGGCATTGATTCTGCCCTCTGTAGCTACGCCCATGGGATTGTTCCTGATGAAGCAGTTTATGGAGGGGATTAGTGATTCGCTGCTTGAAGCGGCAAGGATTGACGGCATGAAAGAATTCGGCATTTACTGGAATATTGTGATGCCGAATGTAAAGCCGGCATGGCTGACCATGATCATCTTTGCATTTCAGGGCATGTGGGCAATGACGGGCGGTAATTTTATCTACAAGGAGGAATTGAAATTATTGCCCACTGCACTGGCACAGATCCAGTCAGGCGGAATTGCAAGGGCCGGCGTGTCAGCCGCTGCAAATTTGCTGATGTTTCTGCCTCCGGTAGCCATATTTCTGATTACCCAGAGCAGCATTATGGAGACCATGGCCCATGCGGGCATAAAAGAATAGGAGGTGCTGCGGTGAAACCCATCGGTTGCAAAAAAAGGAAGAAAAGACCACTGCAGTTGGCAGCAGTTTTGACAGCGCTCGTATGGGCGGTGAGTATGTGGCCTGTTACGGTAAAAGCGGATTACCGCTATGACTCTTTTGGAAACGCTATTCCGTCTCAGTATGCTTATATGGTGGAAACAAGTTATAACGGGCTGCAGCTTGGAATCGGCGCTTTCAATGCGCCCACAGATCTTTTTGTAGCTCCGGATGACCGAATCTATATGGTAGACGCGGGAAATGACCGTATCGTTATCTTAACAGAGGAGTTAGAAGTCGAACGAATCCTGGACAGCTTTACACTGGATGGACAGCAGGTGAGTGTCAAGGGGATAACAGGTATTTTTGTCCATACGGACGGCAAGCTGTATATGGCTGACAAAGACAATGGCAGAATTTTAGTGGCGGACGAAAACGGCAGTATTGAGAAAGTGATTACTAGGCCAGAGTCAAACATACTGACTGACGGCTCTACTACCAATACATTTCTTCCCGCAAAAATCCTTGTGGACAGCCGGGATACGATCTACATGATCTCTGAAAATTCCACGCAGGGTGCATACATGCTTAGTATGGACGGAGAGTTTTTGGGCTATTATGGACGCAATAAAGTGCTCTTGACCTGGGAACGGCTTTATGAGGCCACATTGAGAAGGTTTGCCTCAGATGAACAGAGAGAGATTATGGAGAATTTTATTCCCATAGCATTTTCCAATTTTGATATTGACAGGGATGGATTTATTTATACCGTTACAGGATACAGTGAGCATCCCGAGCAGGACGAAATGATAAAAAAGCTAAATCCACTGGGAAACAATATTTATACGGATGGGTGGATGACTTTTGGGGATATGCCAAATAAGAACGGCACTTTCAACACAGTCTTTACAGATGTTGCCGTGGATGATTACGGTTTTGTCTTTGCACTGGACTCGTATTCCGGGAGGATATTTTTTTATGACAATATGGGGTGCCAGCAGGCAATTTTTGGAGGAAGAGGAAATTACCTTGGGACATTTACCAGTCCTGCTGCGATCGATATCGTAAAGGGGAGAGTGCTTGTATTAGACAGTGCCAAAAATAATATTACGGTGTTTGCCCCTACCTATTTTGGATCTTTAGTCAGAGAAGCATTTCTTCTGTTCAATGATGGATTTTATCTTGAGAGTAAAACGCTTTTTGAGGAGATTGTCCGAATGGATTCCAATTATGACTGGGCTTATGCAGGACTGGGGAGAGCCTGTTATGAGGAGGGGGACTGGGAGATGGCAAAATATTATTTTGAGCGCAGCGATGTGGCTACAAGCTGGTATTCGGAGGTTAAGGAGGACATGCGCAATCAAAAGATGAAAGAGAATTTCACAGCCATCTTTTTCGGATTCATCGCCCTTTTCATTATGATCGCTGTCATCGGAAAATTATGCTCAGCGGCCTTGGCAGAGAGACACCGTCACGCGGCAACGGAGGATGCAAGATGAGAAGACCAGACTATTACAGCCATATGGGAAAGTTCCGGTATCCCTTTTATATTCTGATTCATCCGGTAGACGGATTTCGCGAATTGAAAGTAAACGACAAATTTTCTTTGCTGTTTGCAAATATTGTACTGGCGTTTTGGGTCTTGTTAGGTGTTTTGGACTGGGGGTACGTGGACTTTGATTTTAAAGTAACATATCGCCAGCTAAAAGGAGAGGTAAATATTTTTCAGGTACTTTTGACTACCGTGGCTATTTTCGCAGTTTGTATCGTGGCAAACTGGTGCTTCTGTACCTTGATGGATGGCAAAGGAAAAGCGAAAGAAATCTGGGTGGCCGGAGCTTATGCCATGATGCCCTATATTTTATGCGGCCTGATAAGGGTATGCCTGACGCACATGATGGTTGAGAACGAGGCGGTTTATCTGACTTATCTAAATACCATTGGTCTGCTTTGGAGTACTTTGCTTATGTTCATTGCAGTAATGTCCATCCACGATTACAGCGGGCCAAAAGCAATCCTTTCTATTGGACTGACGGTATTGGGAGCATTATTTATGGCATTTTTAGCGGTTTTGATATCGGGCCTTGTGTCACAAATTTATTCCTTTTTTGCCACTGTTTACTATGAGATCCAGATGAGGCTTTAAGGGAGGTTGATATGGGAAATCGAATGAGAAAATGGATTTTGATTGTGACGGTTGCGATTCTGTCCGGATCGATATGGTTTGGCGTGTCTGCAAAAGCCAATGAGGAAGACAGCGCCGCCCGGAATCAGGAAAGTATGGCAGATTCGGCTAACGATACCAAAGACGGCGACCAAACCGCCATAGGCTTTCCGGAACAGGTGATCGGCCCGGATTGGCAGACAGCACAAGGGGACGCCGCGCAGCGGGGATTTACCTATCTTGCAATGGAAAACGCGAGAGTGGCATTTTATGTCAATGAGGCCGGCAATATCGGCGTATATGACAAAACGGCGGATGCCTGGTATACCTCTATACCATCGGGAGAGGATCCCATTGCCAAAGCTGTAAACAAGATGAACCTTGGCAGTGATTTTCAGGTATTGTTCGTAGACCAGAACGGGAGCACCAGCATTAAAAATTCTCTGACAGGGGCTGTGAAAGACGGAAACGTAAGCCTTACGGCCTGCGAGGAGGGCATGAAAGTATGGTATTACTTTTCGGAGATGGATGTCTGCTTTTCTGTCTGGTACAGGCTCACGGAGGACGGATTTACGGTTACGGTCCCTTTTGAAGATATTATGGAGGAGCTGGAAACAGGTCGGAAAAATAAGGTAGTAGACGCCCAATATGAGCTTGTGCAGGGTGTTTCGCTTGAAAATATGGGTGTAAATGAGGCGATCTATTACGGCATTCAGGAAATCAGCGTACTTCCCTATTTTGGTGCGGCCGGACCGGAGGACGAGGGATATCTGTTTATTCCCGATGGCAGCGGCGCGCTGATCAACTTTAATAATCAGAAATCCTTTTATGGAGCATACAGCCAGGATTTTTATGGCAGGGATCCGGTGCTCAATCTTGAGATTAGCCTGAAGACCGCGGAAAATGTGCTGCTGCCGGTGTTTGGGGCAAGCTACGGCAGTCATGGATTTGTGGCGGCAGTGGAAAAAGGGGCGGCCAGCGCTAATATCAACGCCATGACCTCCGGTTTGCTGACTTCGTACAACAATGTATATATCAAATTCCGTTATCGCCAGAGCATGTCTTTGAGCCGTGCGGTAGAGAATACTTATAACGCGAATAACAGCCGTGTGCTCGCAAATACTTTTGTGGTTGACAATAATTATTCGGAGGGATGCTATGAATTACGGTACTTTTTGCTGGATGAGGAAAAAGCGGATTATGTAGGTATGGCAGAACGTTATAGGGATCACCTGGTTGACCAGGGGCTGACCAAAAAGGTGGCTGCCGGAGAGTCTCCCCTGTACCTGACCCTGTACGGCGGGGTTGCTCAGACGGAGTATTTTTTGGGAATTCCCTATGAGGCGGTGACAGAGCTTACAGACTATAGACAAGCCCAGGGGATTCTGCAGGAAATGACGGACAGCGGCGTAGAGCAGATGATTGTGCGCTTTCGCGGCTGGCAAAAAGACGGGGTGGAATCTGCTGTGCCGGCAAAGGTGAAAACGGAGTCAGCGCTTGGAAAGAAAGCTGACTGGACACAGCTGCTGCAATATGCGAAAGAGCAGGGGATTTGGCTTTACGCAGATCTGGATTTCGTGAATCTGTACCGATCAGGGAACGGCTATAGGCTAAGCAGAGATGCCGTGCAGAATGCCGGCGGAGAGGCTGCCCTGCAGTATACTTATGATCTGAATACCGGGGCCAGATGCGACCGCAAAGACAGTTGGCGGCTTTTGAATCCATTAAAGTCCGAGACTGCCCTGCAGCGCTTTTTAGAGCGAAGAGAGGGGCTTGGTATCGAATATCTGTCCCTGGGCTCAGTGGGGTCAATCCTCACTTCCGATTTTTCGAGGAAAGCTTTCGGACTTCACCGGGATGATGCGGCAAAGCTATTCTCGGAGATGGTTCGGGAAGCCGGGGAAAGCTGCGGAGGGGTAATGGTAGAGACGGGGAATCTTTATGCTGCCATGTACGCCGATCATATCACGGATGTGGCAGGAGATTCCACACATTTTGACCTGGCTGATGAGACGGTTCCCTTTTACCAGATTGTGATGCACGGCTATGTATCCTACAGCACGGAACCGATCAACCTGACGCCGGATCCGGACAGGGCGGTGCTGAAAGCGCTTGAGACGGGCAGCAGTTTGGGATATGCCCTGATTTACGGGGATACAAGGAAGCTTGCAGATACCAAGTACAATTTCCTGTTTAATGCGAAATACGAGGATTGGTATGCATCGGTCCTGGACGCATACCTGGAGACAAAAGAATGTTTTGAAGCTGTTGCGGACAGCTGTATCACCGGCCATGAGAAGCTTGCGGAAAATGTCTACCGGACAGACTACGGACAAGCAGGCAGTGTATATGTCAACTATGGGAAAAAGGATGTAACGATAGATGATCTGACGGTGCCTGCCAGGGACTATGTTTTTTTGGAAAACCGGGGAGATGGAGGTGAGTAGATTATGGCAAAAAAGCGAAAGCACAAAGGCGGTCAAATGCAGCGCCGGGAGGCCCGGACAGGCTATGCGTTTATATCGATTTGGCTGATAGGATTTATTTTCCTGTTTCTGCGTCCTCTGTGTATGTCCTTTTATTATGCTTTCCAGGAAATGAAAGTGACACAGGAGGGAATGGTTTATACCTATGTAGGGATAAAAAATTTTATCTATAAATTTCAGGAGGATATTTATTTTTTTGGCAGTACGGTATGGCCGGGATTATCCAAATTTGTGATCAGAACCCCCATCTGTGTGATATTGAGTTTGTTTATCGCTATTGTACTGAACCAAAAGTTTCATGGGCGTACGGTTGCCAGAGCTGTCTTTTTCCTTCCGGTCATTATTACTTCCGGTATTGTGGTTCAGCTATTGAGGGAGTACGGGATGGATACGTCTATGGAAACGGAAAATACATACCTTTTTGCAAGCAACGGGATTGCGGAGATTTTGGCAAATGCAGGGCTGCCGCAGATAATACAGGATATCTTTACAGATATTTCCGACCAGATTTTCGATATCATATGGATGTCGGGTATTCAGATTCTGCTGTATCTGTCAGGTCTTCAGGGAATACCTGCTTCAGAGTACGAAGCGGCGAAAATAGAGGGGGCTACGGCATGGGAATGCTTCTGGAAGATTACATGGGTTCGCATCTCACCGATTACTCTTGTGGTGCTGGTCTATACATTGATAGATGCATTTACAGATGTTGCCAATCCGATGATCAAGTTTATTTTTGAGGAATACCAGCTGAGGGGGAATCTTGGAGGCAGTACAGCCCTTGGCCTTGCGTATTGTCTGGTGGCATTTTTGATCATTATCATTGCATATGCAATCGCATCCAAGCATGTGTTTTACGTCAATGATAATTAGGAGGGAGCGCAGATGAAGAAAGGAAAGATGTTCGGAAGACAAAGGCTTCATAAACTGACTCGTATGCTTTGGAGCATTGCAAGATTTTTTCTGATTTTTGGTTTGAGTTTTGTAATTTTGTTTCCGCTGCTGCAGATTTTATCCAAAGCATTCATGCCGATAGGACAGTTTCTGGATACGAGTGTGGTCTGGATTCCGAAATCTCTGACGCTGAATAATGTGCGGAGCGCTATGTCCTTTATGGAATATGGCTCCGGCATATGGAACAGCCTGGTCTTGTGTATTGGCTGTGCAGCGCTTCAGATTTTTACCTGTGCCATGACGGGATACGGATTTGCGAGGTTTCGTTTCAGACTCAGGGAGCCGTTGTTTTTGTTAGTGCTTTTGACGATTATTATTCCTACTCAGATTATTTTCCTGCCTACCTATGTACAATACCGCTTTTTTGACTTTTTCGGAGTCAGCCGCATTCTGGGAATGGTAACAGGGCAGGACTATACGGTGTTTGCCAAAAATCTGATAGATACCAGATGGACCTTTTGGATTCCGACTTTCTTTGGTGTAGGAATCCGTTCAGGAGTCTTTATCTATCTGTTCCGCCAATGTTTTCGAAATCTTCCGAAAGAGCTTGAGGAATCGGCTAAAATTGACGGTTGCAACGCGGTCATGACCTATATAAAAGTGATGCTGCCAAATGCAAAGTCTACGATATTGACGGTATTTTTGTTTTCGTTTGTCTGGCACTGGAACGAATATATTCTAGTCAGAACATATCTGCCACAGAATCACCAGCCTTTGGCGCTGAAGCTGAAGCTTGCTACAGAATTAATGGTTGGAAATGCTGCAGTCAGGGTAAATATTCCTGCTCAGATGGGGATTACATACGCAGGGGCGCTGATGTTTATCCTGCCGGTTCTGGCTATTTATATTGTGGCGCAGAAGTGGTTTGTGGAAGGGGTGGAGTCTTCGGGCATAAAGGGATAATGCAGATTTGTGTACAGGGCAAAGGTTATGGACCAAAGATGTAACAAAGAAGTTATGGCATAAGCCTTAACGATATAAATTTGAAATGGAGGAGACAAAATGAAAAGAAAAAAAGTTCTAGGCATGGTACTTGTTGTGGCAATGACTGTCGGTTCGCTGGCAGGTTGCGGTGGCTCACCTAATGAGGGGCAGGAGAGTTCGAAGCAGGAGAATTCTAAGGAGGAGAATTCCCAGCAGGAAAGTCCCGAGCAGGAGAGTTCCCAGCAGGAGAGCTCCCAGCCCGCGGATGACGCGGAGGATGAAACCGGAGGAGAAAACAGTTTTTCCAGTCTTCTGGAGATTGATTCCCTTGATGATCCCTATGTGACTGTGGATCTGTACTGGGGGATGGATCATTATGAGCAGGCTGCCGTTGAGCGGTATGAGGCAAAATACGGCGAGGGCACGGTGACCGTGAATGTGGTGGGCTGGAACGGAATGGTCCCGGCGCTGCAGCAGGGTATTGCTACAGGGGATATGCCCAGTCTGGTCTTTACGGAGGGGAATGCCTGCTTTCCTCAATATGTTACAGATGGGTATTTCCAGCCGATCACGGAGTATGTGCAGGCTGACATGGGCGCCGCTTGGATGGATGAAGCAAGCATGAACAGTTTCCTGTACTGCAACGATTACTATGTGTTTACCAACGCTTCCAAGACAAAGCCTTATCTTGTTTCTTTCAACAAGACAATCTTTGAAGACAATGGCCTGGAGAATCCTCTTGAGCTGCAGGAAAAAGGCCAGTGGACCTGGGAGAAGTTTATCGAGTGTATGGATCTGCTGACAGTGGATATGGACGGCGACGGTATAATTGATCAGTGGGGACTTGGGCCTCGTTATAAACTTGGCAACTTCGCTTATGCGTCCGGAATATTCTGTGTGGAAGAGGTGGGAAACGGTTTGCTGAAATCCAACTGGGATGACCCGAAGATGCTTGATTACTATAAGTTTGTGAATGAACTTCAGGCTATCCAGAACAGATCATTGGATGCTGATGGTAAGGTTGTAAACAATGGCTGGATGGATGAGGCAGGCGCCATGTACATTGAGGCTCCGGTGGTGGATCAGCTTATTAAAGGGGATGATGAGGGCAATATAATCGGCAATAAAGAGCACATTGATTTTGTCTGCCACCCGACCATAGACGGAAGTCTGCCTACCACTCCCGTATGGGACAATGGCTACGCCATTCCCACCGGCGCGAAGAACCCTCTGGGAGGTGCAATTCTGGGAGCCATGATTCTGGATGAGATCAACAAAGGCTACAGAGAAGATCTTGCCGGGTACATGACAGAGGAGCAGATTGAGCGCTATTATTATTACATGACGAGCATTGTCCCTCAGCGAAAGAATAATAATGTTTTTTATGGAATAACAACGGATCTGGGGGAGAGCGAGGCAAAAGAAGGCGAAAATCCTGCAACCATTATGGAGAAGTATAAGGATGTGGGGGCAGGGCAGGTGAAGCTCTATAATGATAGAATCAGTGCTTTGATGGGTGCGACAGAATAATGTGTCATATTGCTTTTTAACAGGACATAAATACTGAGAACACAAGAAGCGGACGAGTCTGGAAGACTTTCGCAGCCAGAAGTCTCCGGACTCGTCTATTTTATTTCCGCGAGCAATGAGTCAAGTGGGCATGCATGCATGCACATTTGACGAATGCCGCGAGGGTCAAATACCAAAGTGTCCTTCGGACACTTTCTGCGCTGCAAGATTGATACCCCATTGCTTGCAGCGGGGTCTTTGATTTCCGCAGGAAACGAGCCGGCTGCTTAGAGGATGCTTTTTACAGCATTTTTGTTAAAGGAGTGTAGTGGATGCTATATTTATGGCTGAATGTTCAGCAGCATGAAAGAGGTAAAAATGACAGGGGAATTGAGTGAAAATCAGCTGATCTGCTATCCCGTGCCGAAAGGTATCGCCGTCAGAAAAGATTTCTCGGTGTCTGTGCGTTTGGCGGCAACAGATGAGTGGAAAGAGGTGCCATGTTATGAGGTGAAAGTAGATATGCATGATGTGCGCAGGGCCTCCATGGCATACTTTGATTTCAATGGCAGAGTGGATGTTAAAATCAGATTTAATAACTATATGGATATTTATCAGGTAGATATTCGTCCCAAGAACAGAAATATTCAGCCAAGATTTACAGAGAGGGAGATATACTTTGAGCTAGAGCAACCGGAGAATTTATCCATAGAAATCAATCAGGACAGATTCCATAATCTTCATTTATTTGCGGGCGCCATTATGCAGAATACGCCGGATACTCGAGACGAGAGGGTTGAATATGTGGCGGGAAGCCCTAAAGGTGCAGCCGTATACAGTGCATGTAAGCTGGAAAAGGCATGCAGGAAGACGAAAGAGGAACGAATCATCTATTTTGGCCCGGGCATTCATTATATTGAAGAATGTGTGCTGAAAATTCCCTCCAATACAAGTATTTATCTGGAGGGAGGAGCGGTGGTCATAGGAGGCTTTGTATGTGAGAAAGTGAATAATGTCAAAATTTTTGGAAGAGGCGTGGTGTATCAGGCCGGCTTTAACCGCTATAGCGCGCTTCGGGGAGTGCGGATCAGTCATTCCAGAGAAATCAATATTGAGGGGATCACATTCATAAATCCGCCTCATTACACGCTTTATATTGGCGGTTCGGAAGCGATATGCGTGAAAGGAATCAAGTCTTTCAGCTGCGAAGGGTGGTCAGACGGAATTGATATCATGAGCAGCCAAGATGTCACCATTGAGGATGTATTCATGCGAAATTCGGATGACTGCATTGCGCTGTATGGCAGACGCTGGGATTACAATGGTGACACCCGCGATATCCAGGTGAAACATTCCGTTTTATGGGCGGATGTAGCGCATCCAACCAATATAGGCTGCCACGGAGATTACGAAAATGACGGTAATGTGATTGAAAACATTGTCTTTTCGGATATTGACATTCTGGAACATCATGAACCCCAAATGGAATGTCTGGGATGCCTGTGCATCAATGCCGGAGATAAAAACACAGTCAGGAATGTGAGATATGAAGACATACGGATAGAGCACATGGAACATGGAAAGCTGCTGGATCTGAAAATCATATGGGGAAAATACAATCCTGCTCCCGGAAAAAGAATAGAGAAGATCAGCTTTAAGGATATTTATTACAGCGAAGCAGGAGAAGAAACATCCCAGATCCAGGGAATTGGGGAAAAAAACCAGGTATGTGATATTGTTTTTGAAAATCTTGTGGTGAGGGGAGAAAAAATTACTTCCGCTGAAAAGGGGAATATTTATGTGGGAGAATACGCATATAATGTGATTTTTCACTGAGCAAAAATGAGCAGGGCGCAACACGGATGTATCAGAAAATAGAGGTCAGAGCTCAAGAAAAGAGCAGAAAGGCAGGTCAGTATGGACAAAACATTTGAGGCGACATTTGAATCTCTGAGGGAATATGAGTGTCCCAAGTGGTTTCGGGATGTGAAGTTCGGAATTTGGAGTCACTGGGGACCGCAGAGCGTCCCCATGAGCGGAGACTGGTATGCGAGAAATATGTATATTCAGGGAACATGGCAGAATCTGTACCATGTGCGCCGTTACGGACATCCGTCAAAATTTGGATACAAAGATGTCTGTGCGCTCTGGCAGGCAGAAGATTTTCACCCGGAGGAGCTGATGGATCTGTATCATCGGGCCGGGGCCAGATACTTTGTTGCCCAGGCCACACACCATGACAATTTCTTCAACTATGACTCAAAAGTGAACCGTTTTAATTCGGTCAATATAGGACCCAAGAAAGATATCTGCGCTTTATGGAAAGACGCTGCGGATATATATCATATGCCCTTTGGCCTGTCAGAACATCTGGCGGCATCGTTCAGCTGGTGGATCTCAAATAAGGGGGCCGATCACTATGGACCGTATAAGGGAATTCCTTATGACGGAAATGATAAGACATACGAGGATTTTTATCATGCGGATCAGGAACATATTATTGATGGAAATACTACGGGGAAGATAACACAGTGGCTTACCGGGAATAAAAAGTATCAGCAGTATTGGCTGGATTCCGTAAAGGAGATGATAGACCGTTTTCATCCTGCACTGCTGTATTCTGACAGCGGACTTCCGTTTGAAGAAGAGGGCGGAACCTGGCAGCCGGGACTGGATATAGTATCGCATCTGTATAATGATTCAATCAGGCAAAACGGAAGCAATATGGCGGTCTATACCCAGAAAGACAAAAGGCCGGAAATCTACAAAGTTGGAACGCTTGACATTGAAAGAAGCCAATTCCCGGAGATACAGGCTGAACCATGGCAGACGGATACCTGTATAGGGGGCTGGTTCTATAACATACGCGATCCATACAAGAAGCCTGATCAAATCATTGAGATGCTGGTAGACATTATTTCTAAGAACGGTACAATGCTGCTGAATATCGTGCAGAGACCGGACGGTAACATAGACGATGAGGCAAGGTTCATTCTGAAAGAATTGGCAGGATGGTTTGAAATCTGCAGCGAGGCAGTTTACGAGACCAGACCCTGGCGCGTATTTGGCGAGGGGGATACAAGAGTATTGATCCAAGGATTTCGGGAGGATAAGACCGATTGGAACTCTTCGGATTATCGCTTTACAGTAAAAGGAAATGTGCTTTATGCCTTTATGCTGAAAGCTCCTGAAAACAGAGTGGCTGTGCTGAAATCCCTGAAGCCCCAGGAGAAAGTACGGTCGGTGAGGCTGTTAGGGGTTGGAGATGTGCCTTTTGCGCAGAATTTTGGTATATTGAATGTGCAGCTTCCTGAAAAGCTCCCTACGGTCTACACCAATTGTCTGGCAATTGAAGTGATACAGTAAAGAAGACAGAGGGAGAATAAAACGGAAAGAAACCACAGACCCGAGGGGCGGAGCCGGCTTTCGCCCAACGGCATGTAAGACGGTGAGAGAGGGGAGAGTGAAATCTCCCCTGCTCGATTTATACCGGCATGAATGATTCAGGCTGAGGAGTGATTTCAAAGCGAAGGGAGAGAGATATGATAAAGAGCAGCCCGAGGAAAAAGAGAGAGATTGAAACCGTTTACCGTAGGGAGAACGCACTGTTTCTGGAACAGGAGGCAGGCGTGATCAGGCTGATTCCGCAGTCGGATGACATTATCAGGGTTTCTTATACAGAAAATGGCTTCTTCTCGGAGGAACAGGGGAAAGAGTTTCAGGACTTGTCGGGTGATTGTAAATGGGAATGGGAAGAAACGGAGCAAAGCATCTGTATTCTGACGGATTCCCTCGCGGTGAGAGTCGACCGGCAGAGCGGTTCCATAGCATATGAAAAAAGAGACGGGAAAATCCTGCTGCGTGAGGCTTCCCGGGAAAGTAAGACCGTGGAGGCTTTCGACTCATACCGGACAATTGCAGGTAAGGGAGCAAAGATAGAAGAAATTGCCACTCCGGACGGAATAAAGCGCAGGATCCGGGACGCAGAGAGGGAGTTTGACAAAAAACTGTATCACACGAAGCTGTCTTTGGAATTTGCGGAGGATGAAATGCTGTACGGCTTGGGGCAGGCGGAGGAGGGAGTGTGGAATCTGCGGCATACCACCCAGTATCTTCACCAGGCCAATATGAAGATAGCGATTCCCATGCTTCTGTCAGACCGGGGATACGGAATCCTGCTTTCCACCCAGAGCCCTAGGATTTTTGACGACACACAATACGGTTCTTATCTGTATACGGAAGCCGATGAATATCTGGACTATTATTTCCTGGCGGGAAATGTGAAAGAAGTCATCCGGGGATTTCGCAGGCTCACAGGGCGTGCCGCCATGCTGCCGAAATGGAGTTACGGTTATTTTCAGTCTCAGGAGCGATATGAGACGGCGGAGGAGATTGTAAATACGGCGCAGAGATTCAGAGCGTCCGGCTTTCCCATAGACACAATCGTACTGGACTGGCTGTCATGGAAAGATGGCTTGTGGGGGCAGAAAACCTTTGACGAGGAGCGGTTCCCGGATCCGGCGGGGATGATTCAGGCGCTGCATGACATGGATATGCACTTTATGATTTCCGTCTGGCCCACGATGGATGCGAAGAGCGAGGACTGGCGCGAATTCCAGGAGGCGGGATTGCTGCTTCCCAACAGCAATATTTACAATGCGTTTCGCCGGGAAGCGCGGGAATTATATTGGCGCCAGGCGGAAAAAGGGCTGTTCCGGCATGGCGTTGACGCATGGTGGACAGACTCCAGCGAGCCGGGTACTCCGGAATGGACGCGGATGAAAAAGCCGCCGGCAGGGGAAATGTACCGGAATTACATAGAAGATGCGGGGAAAATGATGCCCGTTGAAAAAGCCAATGCCTATGGGCTTTACCATGCAAAGACAGCTTACGAGGGGCAAAGGAATGCAACAGAAGAGAAGCGTGTGGTGAGCCTTACGCGTAACGGGTATGCGGGAAGCCAGAAATACGGTTCGATCCTGTGGTCTGGGGACATTTCTGCCAGCTGGGAAACGCTGAAGAGGCAGATTGTGGCAGGATTGCAGTTCTGTGTCAGCGGACTGCCTTACTGGACGCTGGACATAGGCGCCTTTTTTGTAAAAAAGGGAACGCAGTGGTTTTGGAACGGCGAGTATGAGAACGGAACGGATGACATGGGATATCGTGAGCTGTATGTAAGATGGTTCCAATATGGGGCTTTCCTGCCTATGTTCAGGAGCCATGGCACCGACTGCAGGCGGGAACCGTGGAATTTCGGAGAAAAGGGAGAGCTGTTTTATGATGCCCTGTGGAGCGCAGCCAGGCTCAGGTACAGGCTGCTCCCCTATATCTATTCCCTGGCAGGCGATGTCTGGAGAAACGGCAGCCTCATGATGCGGCCTCTTGTCTATGATTTTCCGGAGAATAAGAAAGCAGCCGGAATTTCCGGACAGTTCATGTTCGGGCCGGCCCTCATGGTGTGTCCGGTGACGGAACCAATCTGCTATCAACACAACAGCGTTCCCATATCGCAGCCGCCGAAAGAAATGAAAGTATATCTTCCTGCAGGGAGCGACTGGTATGACTTTTATACCAATGAAAGGTATCCGGGAGGCCGGGAGACCGCAGTAGAGATCTGCATGGAGAGGATTCCCCTGTTCGTGAGAGCCGGAGCAGTCATCCCTATTATGGAGCCTGAAGAGAGCACCGCCCGCATGGAAGGAAAGGATATTTGTCTGCTGATATACCCGGGGGCGGACGGAGAGTTTGAGCTTTACGAAGATGCCGGAGACGGATATGGCTACGAGAAGGGAGAGTATTGTGTGACACGGATTTCGTTCTGCGACCGGGAGCGAACGGTTGTGTGGGAGACCAAAGGGAATGAGCGGTATCGCAGAGGTGAGATCAAGGCGAAGCTGATGTGAGCCACAGACACTGAGGGATCGGAATGTGATGTTTGGAATTATTTCAGGAGTGCCCATGTCACTGTTGGGAGAGGCGGCGAAAAGAAAAGGGAGGATGCATATGCAGAAAGTATTTGAACCTGTAATCAAAAAGACCATCAGCGCTTGCGGGTTTGTACACCCGGGTGTTGGCCTGACAGCGGAAATGCTGGAGAATGTTCGATATCAGCTGCGCAGAGGAGCAGAACCGTGGAAGAGTTATTTCGAGGCGATGCTGGAGTCCGACGCAGCGTCTAGGAACGTATCAGGAAGACTGACAGACCCGGAGAGAACTTCTTATAATTCACAGGCAGTGAACGGTATGTTTATCAGAGATGCCCTGACCGTATACACACAGGCTATCCTGTATTATGTGACAGGAGACAATGTTTACCGGAAAAACGCATTGGAGATAATCCGGAGGTGGTCGCGGCTTGATCCGCAGAAGTACCGTTATTTTAAGGATGCTTGTATTCATGTGGGGATTCCCATGAACAGAATGTGCATGGGGGCTGAGATATTGAGGCGCTCTACATACAGAGTCACGGAAGGCTACAAGGAGGCAGACCTCCTGTGGACGGAAGAGGAGATTTTACATTTTGAGGATCATCTGGTCCGTCCTGCGGTGGCGCATTTCATGTCCAGCTGTGATGAGTTTATGAATCAGCATTTGTATACAGTGATCGGGGCCATGTCAGCTTACCTTTTCATGGATGACAAAGAGGGATATGCCAAGACTGTGGAATGGTTCACTGTAAACAAAAAGGGGAAAAATCCGGGATTTAACGGATCTGTCAAGAGGCTGTTCCGGGAGATTGCCACCGTTGACGAGATTGGGGAGACAGAGGGCAGCGGAAAGCCGCTGCCAAGCCCTGTGATTCAGCATGTGGAGATGGGACGAGATCAGGCCCATGGCTGCGGAGATTTAACCAACGCCGCGATTCTGGCGAGACTCATGTACGGGCAGGGGACCAAAGTGGATCCGGTGGAGGGGACAATCTCTGCTTCGGCGGATGCAGTGGGCGCCTATGAATTCCTGGATGACAGGATCCTGAAGGCAGCGGATTTTTTCTTCCGGTATATGCTGGGGTATGAGGCAGAGTGGGTGCAGGTACCTTTTTCCATAAGGGACGGAAAAATTGCGGATAATTATATGGCTTTCTCCTCTAACTACCGCGGGCGCTACAGAACCATCAATTTCTGGGATCTGTATGTGCACTATACGGTGAACAGGCCGGAGATAGACCTGGAAAAGGAGTATCCCTATTTCTACGAAGGCTTTATGAAAAAGATACCGTCAAACCACTTTTCGGGCGGAAAGAAAGCCATCAATTGGGACAATGCGGACGGCGGAGGTGATTTCTGGCTGTTCCTTCCGCCGGAAATGGCCGGTGACGATAAGCTGCTGGCCAAGCCCCAAAATGATTATCAGGTCAGGGCGGCGGACAGAGGGGTAATGACTGCTAACAGGGAAGCCATGGCGATTCGGAAGGAAGACGGTACGGAATATGTTCGTTTCAGTAAAGCGCTCAGAGAGAGCAGACTTGCCATTACAAACGGCGGGGTGGAAAGAAACAAGGTAGCTTTTCATATTCGGACGGATGGGAGGGCAAGCCTGTGGGTGGATTCGGGAGAAAAGATTTGGCTTCCTGATACCGCAGGGCAGTGGGAGTATGTAATTTATACAAAGAAAACGGGGACATTCAGCGATCTGTATTACGTTAATATCTCTGACATCAAAGGAACTTATGTTGATCTGGATGCCATCGATATCAAGCCGGATGAGCAGAATGCATGGAGGCGCATTGATATTGTGGAGTTTGAACACGGGCATAGAGATGAGAATTTTGTGACATATGCAGGAGCGCCTTTCTCTGTGCGGTTCGGTGTGAGAGACGGCTCACAGGACCGAAAGATTGTATACAGCGGAAGCGATCTGCCCAAGGGAGCGGTTGTCCACAGCGAATCCGGTCTGATACAGTGGACGCCGGAAAAGACGGGCGAGAGCAGCTTTTATCTGGCTGCGAAAGAGAATGCTACTTCGGTGCTGAAGAAAATTACCATCCGTGTGGCCCCAGACAGGGATGCAGCTATCCGGTGTGCGCTTGATGGGTATGACGAAAATGAGGTGTATGTCAGCTCCTCCGAGAGACATTTCCGGAGAGCTTTGGATAAGGCCAATGCGGCGAAAGAGAAAGCCTGTGATAAAGAATTCTCAGAGGCGCTGAATGAACTTGGCGCGTCAGTGGCAAAGCTGGAGCGGGTTTCGCACTATATGGAACAGGATCATTTGACGGAAGAACCTGCATTGGATTTTCCCGGTATGGTTCAGGAATCCAATATCGGGGAGGCGGTGCATTATCTGACGGACGGAGATTTGGGGACCTTTGTAGGCGATCCTCCGGGGCAGGATAAGGCATACATCTTTGACTTCGGGGAGAATTTCAAAATTTCAGCATATCGCTTCGGCTTTCGGGCGCGGCTTGGTTTCACCGACCGCACAGCGGGCGCGCAGGTATACGGGTCCAATGACGGAGAAAGCTGGGTCAGACTCACAGTGGGGGAAGCACCGTTTACCTCGCGGTTTTCGACAGTGGATGTGGATGAAAAATATCAGAAAGAGAGATACCGCTATCTGAAAATCAAAAAGACCACGGAGTATCCGGATGTCCTGCGGGGCAGTATGATTCGTATGCTGGAGATCAGCGAATTCCGCATCTGGGGCGCCAGGCATGAAGTACATTGAGCTGACATCCAGCTTTTTCTATGCCCGGAATCCGGGAGAAAGGAGAGCGCACATTTGCCACGGTGCGGTCTATATCGGCAAAGTGTTTCTGTCCGGCATATTTTCTGAATTGCGGCTATACTTTTTGGATGAGATAGCGTATAATGAACCCCAATGACATTGTTAGGTTAGGGGGAGGAGGAAGCGGCAACTGCAATGAAGAAATATAACAATTTTGACTTGCATTTTGTATTTGACAGAAAAAACGAGAAGATCCGTTTTCTCCATGCGGAGTATGTGCATCCGCTGAAGCAGGAACTGGTGCAGGCGCTCCAGCAGGACTTTCAGGAGGACGGAAATGTAAAAGCGGCAATCGTATTCGGAAGCGGTGTGGAGTTTCGATGCAATAGCTACAGCGATCTGGACCTGTGCATTGAGCGCTATGACATGGAGAAACCGTTTTCCTACAATGCCGGGGCGGCCGGGGAAGCGGTGGATGTGCTCTATGCGGATCGAATTGGAGAACGGCTGCGCAGGGAGATAGAGGAAAAGGGAATCGTTGTATATGACAGGGAGGGATGTTATGTGTGACATCAGATATTTTAGGCGTGCTTTTCTTGACTACAGAGCGGCAGAAAACTTGCTGAAAGAGCCGGAAAATGATGAGGCTTATATGAACGCGGTGGCTTATCATCTGCAGCAGGCTGTGGAAAAGACCTTGAAAGCATTTCTGGAATGTGTAGGCGTCACGGTGCCTAATACGCATGATATCGACAAGCTGGCGCGTATGACCAGGGACAATGGCTCTGCGGCAGTATTGACGGAATGGATCAGCGAAAAGACAGACATGCTGACCCGGTGGGAGACAGATACCCGCTATGATATGGACTATTGCGTAGAAGAGGAAAAGGTGAGGCGTGGCCTGGAAGAGGTGGGATACTTTTTGGAACTGAACGGTTTGAAAGAGACGCTGCGGGAGGAGCTGCATGTCCCGGGAGCGAAAGAGCGGCTGGCAGAATGCTTTCCCAAGGCATACCAGCCGGAAAGCGATTTTGAATGGAACTGCCTGTACCAGGTCTTCCGCAGACGGTGCGCAATGACCAATGGAAAGCATACATAAAAGCATTCCATTGCGACGAAGAGGAGAAGAGCGTGTTGAAGCCGGCATACGACATCAGATTGTCGTAGAGAACTACTTCATGATCCACAGCTATGTTAGCAGCCACCGGACGGATTACGGCACCCTGCTCCCGGAAGCAGGGCATTTGCCAATCTCTGATTGTACCGACAAAAATACTTGCTTTTCCCCTATTCTATGGTAAAATGAGGGTGACAATCGAATAATGAGAGGTTTATCATCATGCAAATGGAAAGCATACATAAAAGCATTCCATTGCGACGAAGAGGAGAAGAGCGTAATGAAAAGAAGTTTTCACGGAAAGAAGAGCCTTTGTGTTCTTCTGGTTACGGCGCTTCTGGGAATGGCTGTACTGGGCGGATGCGCAGACGGCACAGGAGAGTCTTCGGAGGATAATTCCTCAAAGGAGTCCACAGCAGAATCCACACAGCCTGATTCCACGGAATCCGACGGGTCCGAAGAAGCCGATGCTTCCGGGGACAGCAAGGAGACCGAGGGCAGCGCGGAAACCGGTTCGGAGGGCGAGAGCGCTTCCGGACAGGCAGGGGATATGTACGGCGGCTCCATCGTTGTAGGAGTACAACAGGATATCGACAGTCTTGACCCTCACAAAGCGACGGCGGCAGGAACAAAAGAAATTATTTTCAACATTTTCGAGGGCTTGGTAAAGCCCGACGAGAATGGTAATCTGATCAATGCGGTAGCCAGTGACTATACTATCTCCGAGGATGGATTGACCTATACGTTCACCTTGAGGGAAAACGTGAAGTTCCACAATGGCAATGTCGTGACAGCTGAGGATGTGAAATACTCTTTGGAGAGGGTATCGGGACTGCTGGATGGCACCCCCCTGATTTCCACGCTGAAAACGATTGAATCCGTAGACATCATAGACGAAAAGACGGTTCAGGTGAAAGTAGGGAGCGCCAACACAGAGCTGATCTACAGCTTCGTGGCAGCTATCATCCCCGCGGGCAGCGGAGAGGACACGTCGGCGGATCCTGTCGGCACCGGGCCGTTTTCTTTTGTCTCCTACAAGCCCCAGGAGGGAATCATCCTGGCGAAGAATCCGGAGTACTGGCAGGAGGGTCTGCCCTATCTGGATCAGGTGGAGTTTAAAATTATCAACAGCGCCGACACGGCCCTTTTGGAGCTTCAAGGCGGCACCATTGACCTCTACGCCTATCTGACGGATTCTCAGGTTCAGGCTCTGCAAGGCAGCCATCAGGTGATTTCGTCTGTATCCAATGTAGTACAGGCGCTGTTCCTGAATAATGCCGTGGAGCCGCTGAACGATGCGCGGGTGCGCCAGGCCATTTCCTACGCCGTTGACAAGGAGGCAATTAATGACTTTGTAGGCGGCGGGAACGGGACACTTATCAGTTCGGCCATGCTGCCTACGCTTAAGGAGAACTATGTGGATCTGAACGACACCTATGGCACCGCTGCCAATGTGGAAAAAGCGAAAGAACTGCTGGCGGATGCGGGATTCCCGGATGGTTTTGACCTGGAGATCACCATTCCCTCCGACTATGAGTTCCATATGCAGACCGGAGAGGTGGTAGTGGAGCAGTTGAAAGCCGTGGGCATCAATGCCACCATCAAGGCAGTGGAGTGGGCGACCTGGCTGGACGAGGTGTACAATGGCCGTCAGTATGCGGCTACCATCAGCGGCATCACCTGCGATTCCACGCCCGGCTATCTGCTGAACCGGTTCCAGACGGACTCCAAGAAGAATTTCATCAATTTCCAGAATACGGAATATGATGAAATCTACACAAAGGCCCAGGCTGAGTTGGATCCGGCCCAAAAAGCAGAGTACTACAAAGAGCTGCAGAAAATCCTCTGCGACGAGGCGGGCAGCGTGTTCCTGCAGATTCCGGCCAACCAGACGGCAATCAGTAAGAAGCTTGCGGGCTACAAGTTCTACCCGGTGTATGTGCAGGATATGAGTACGGTGTACATCACAGAATAAAAATTGCTTGGCACCGATTCGAGTGCAGAGGCAAAACCAATTCCCACGAATGGGAACTGGAATCAAAAAACAGCCTCGGAACGGAAGTGCCCGGAAGAGATTACAGACGTGAAACGGCTGGAAACTCTTCCCCGAAAAGGGCACTGAAGTGGAGAGGCGGAACTGGAATCAAAAAACAGCCTCGGAACGGAAGTGCCTGGAAGAGATTACAGACGTGAAACGGCTGGAAACTCTTCCCCGGAAAGGGCACTGTAGTGCAGAGGCGGAACTGGAATAAAAAGGAGGCGGCAGTGTGAAATATCTGGGTAAAAAAACCATCACTCTCATTATGACATTGTTCCTGGTATCCGTTGCCGCTTTCCTGGCGTTCCAGATTATCCCCGGGGACGTGGTCATGTCCATTTTGGGGACGGAAGCCACTCCCGAGAGGGAGGAGCAGCTTCGGGAAGAACTGGGATTCAATGACCCGCCGGCAGTCCGTTACTTCAACTGGGTGACGGGGGTGGCAAAGGGCGATTTGGGAGTCAGCTATCGCTACTCCAAGAACATGAACGAGATGATGCCTGTGGCGGAGCTTATCGGGGACAAACTTCCCGTGACGCTGTGGCTGGCGGCCCTGGCGCTTGTATTGATCATACTGGTGTCCATCCCCCTGGGGGTGCTCTGGGCCAGGAGCGGCAGCCGGCTGTTGGACGCAGTACTGGGGGTCATCACCCAGGCCACCATGGCGGTGCCCTCTTTTTTTCTGGGCATTTTGGTGACTTTTGTGTTCGGCATTGTCCTGAAGCTTTTTGCGCCCGGCGGCTATATCAGCTATGAGGAGGACTTCACGGGCTTCCTGGGATACCTGCTGTTCCCGGCGCTGTCCATCGCCCTGCCGAAGATCGCCATGACGGCAAGATTTTTACGCAATTCCATGCTGACGGAGGTGGGCACGGACTATGTGCGCACGGCCTACAGCAAGGGCTGCACCAAGCGGCGGGTCATGTATGGTCATGTGCTGCGCAATGCCATGATGCCGGTAGTCACGTTCTTAGGAATGATCGTGGCGGAGATTGTGGCGGGCAGCATCGTGATCGAGCAGGTGTTCGGTCTGCCCGGCATCGGCAGGCTGCTGATCAGCGCCATCTCCACCAGGGATTTCCCGGTGGTGCAGATTTTAATTCTGTACATTACTTTCGTAGTGATTGTAGTCTATTATCTGGTGGATGTCATCTATCGGCTCATTGACCCGCGCATCAGCGGGAAGTGAGGAGGATGAAAGGGCATCGGGAGGATTCATAAGATGGCATTGTATTATCTTGTCAGGCATGGAGAAGCAAATTACGATGATATGTTTGCAAATGGATTCTGGGGATTTGGCAGGGATTTTGCCCCTTTATCCGAAAAAGGAAGACAGCAGGCAGAAATAACGGCAAAAGATGCCCGTCTGAAAGACGCAGAACTTATTGTATCTTCTCCCTACACAAGAGCATTGCAGACGGCTCAGATTCTTTCAAGAGAAACAGGAATACCAGTTGAAGTTGATATTGATTTGCATGAATGGATACCTGATGAGAACAATCAGTATGAAACTTCTGAAGAAAGCTTTGCTTTTGCCAGAGAATTTACTGAATTTAACGGTGAGTATCCGCCAGGGAAAAAATGCAGATGGGAATCCCTGAGCCATATGCGGAAAAGAATCATACGCGTGGCGGATAAATATTCAGATTATGATAAGGTTATTTTTGTGGGTCATGGGATGGTTTTCAGATGTTTGACCTACATTGAAAAAATGAATCCTGCTGAAATAATTGAGTGTACCTATCAGAAAGGACAGGCAGCGTGTGAATATTCATTTACATAAAGATGTAAGCTCTGACGGCAGTAGGAACACTTTCCCGAAAAGGGCCGGGATGGCTGCGGAGCGGTAGAAAGGGGGCATTCCATGGAAGAAGAGCATTCCGACACAAAAGGGAAAAAGGCCGTTTCATGGATGAAAAACATCCCATGGAATAAATATCTCGTGGCGGGCCTGGTCATGACGGGGGTTGCGGTGTTGCTTGGCATCGTGGGCTTCTTTTGGACACCTTACAGCACTACGGCCATGTCAGCATCGGAAAAGTTCAATCCGCCCTCCCTGCGCCACATCTTCGGCACCGATAATTTCGGCCGGGACATTTTCTCCAGGGTCATGAAAGGACTGGGCACCACCATCGGCATCAGCAGCCTGGTAGTGCTCTTTTCCGGTTGTGCGGGCATCCTCCTGGGTGCCTTTACAGGGTATTTCGGCGGCATCGTGGACGAAATCGTCATGCGGATCACGGACGCGGTGAACGGATTTCCCAGCATTCTTCTGACTTTAGTCATCATCAGTCTGCTGGGCAGCGGCAGACAGAATGTGATCATCTCGCTGGGAATCGTGTTCGTGCCCAGCTACGTGCGGATCGTGCGCAGCGAATACTTAAAGCTGCGGGACGCGGACTATATCAGGCGGGCCAGGCTGTTGGGCGTCAAGGACTTCCGGATCCTGTTCGTCCACATCCTGCCCAATATCTTCTCCGTGTTCTGGGTCTCCGTGATGATCGGCTTCAACAATGCCATTCTGGCAGAATCCGGCATGAGCTATCTGGGCATAGGCGTGCAGCCCCCGGAGGCCAGCCTGGGCAACATGCTCTCGGACGCCCAGGGGTATCTTCAGGCTGCGCCCTGGTACGCCCTTTGCGTGGGGCTGTCCATCGTGTGGGTGGTGCTGGGATTCTCCCTGTTCGGCGAGGGGATACGCAGGGGGAAGATTTCCCAGTGACAGGGCAGGAGGAGACTTATGTTTAATGAAATCTGCATATATGAAGCAAAACCGACGAAAACGGATGAAATCGAAGCGCTGATGAAGGAAGTGGCGGAATTTTACCGGCAGCAGGACGGCGTCATAGACGTACACTATATCAGACGTACCCACCGGCAGAAAGACTTCAATGCAGTGAAAGAGGGGGAATTGCCCGTCCGCCTTACAAGAAATACGGGGAAAGTGACATATGTCCTGTATTGGGTGCTGGAGAACGAAGAGGCCCATGCAAGAGTGTCCAAGTTGGGCATAGAGAGGTTCTATAAACGCTGGAATTGATGTCTGACCACAATGCCGAAAATCATCTTGGGCGAGAACATTGTCTAGTCCGTGCATTTCAAGGCACAGAACGTCAAGGGGACATCTGCGCCATACGATTGTATGTGCGTATCATGTCGCTGTAAGCGGCCAAGCCGTGAAACAGTGACGAAACTATTTTTAAGAACAGGAGGCAGGGCCGCAGCCTGGCGGGGAACGCGCAGGGGCCCGGAAAAGGAAAATGAAGAAGATTCAGACGAAGATTATGATTTTGGTTGCGATTGCCACAATGGGAGTCTCCCTGATCAATGTGGCGCTGGGCACGGCGATCTCCCGCAACTCCACTGTGGCGGCTCTGGAGAAGACTCTGGGGGAGACGGCCAGGCTGGCGGCTCTGGCGGCCCAGAACATGATATCCACTTATACCCTGACCATCTCGGAACTGGCATCTTCCCCCATCCTTTCGGATCCGGAGGCTACGCCCGAGGAGAAGCAGGCATTCATCCAGACCAGAGTGGATGCCTATTACATGCGGTTCGGGGGCATGGCGGACACGGAGGGCTATGACGCGTTCCACCATGCGGACATCTCCGGGGAACCCTTTTTCCAGGCGGCTCTCCAGGGGAATAGCTATATGTCCGTCCCCTATATGGAAGGCGACGACATGTACCTGGTGGTATCCGCGCCCGTGATGTCCCAGGGCAGCGTGATCGGAGTGGTGTACTTCCAATGCGATACCAGTATCCTGCAGTCCATCATAGAAGGCATCCAGATCGGAGAGGAGGCAGACGCTTATATCCTTGACAAGGAGGGCACTACCATTGCCGCCCTGGAGATTGAGGAAGTGCTGAGCCAGGAGAACCTCCTCCGGGAGATGGAGGAGAACACGGGCGACAGCTATGTCCGGGAACTGGGAACCATCGAGGCGAAGATGGTGGCAGGGGAGAGCGGCGTGGGGAGATACACCTATACCGAGGACGATACGGACTACATCCAGGGCTATGCCCCCATCCCCGGCACGGACGGCTGGAGCGTGGCCGTGACTATCAGCGAGGATGAATTCCTGCACTACACCTATATGGGCAATAATGTCCAGATGGGGGTCAGCGTGGCGCTGTGCCTGGTGGTGATATTGATATCGGCCTTTGTGTGCCGCTCTATCGCAGGGCCTATCGTGAAATGCGCCGCGCGCCTGCAGACTCTGTCTCAGGGCGACTTAAAGAGCCCCATCCCTCAGGGAAAAGGCAGGGACGAGACCAGAGTGCTGGCGGATTCCACCGCCCACCTGGTGCAGAATTTCAGGGTCATGCTGGAGGAGATCGGCGCTGTGCTGGGCAGTATTGCAAACGGCGACCTGACCAGGAACGGCGGCAGCGCCCAATATCCCGGGGACTTTAAGGCCCTCCAGGACGATCTGCAGACCATCGGCGAGAAACTGAACCAGACCCTGGGAGGCATAGCGGCGGCCACGGCCCGGGTGTCCAGCGGCTCCGCCCAGGTGGCCTCCTCGGGCATGGCTCTGTCCCAGGGAGCCACGGAGCAGGCCAGTTCCGTGGAGGAGCTCTCCGCCACCCTGGAGGACATGGACAGGGATGCCAAAGAGACGGCCCGTCTGGCGGAAGATACCAAGACCGCAGTGAACGGGGCGGGGGCCAAGCTCCAGGAGAGCAGCCACTACATCCAGGACCTGAACGAAGCCATGGAGTCCATCACGGCCTCCTCCAATGAGATCAAGCGCATCATCGACACCATTGAAGACATTGCCCTCCAGACCAACATCCTGGCTCTGAACGCCTCCGTGGAGGCAGCCAGGGCCGGAGAGGCGGGCAAGGGCTTCGCGGTGGTGGCCAATGAGGTGCGGGAGCTGGCCAACAAATCCGACGAGGCCACCAAGGCCACCATGGAGATGATACGCCGCTCCATCCAGGCCGTGGGCAGCGGCAGCGAAGCCGTGGCCAATGTCACCGCCTCCGTGTCCGACGTGGTGGTGCTGGCAGGCCAGGTGTCAGGGCAGATGGAAGTGATGGCGGAGGCCGTGGAGCGCCAGACCGGTGCCATCGACCAGGTCAGCGTGGCCGTGGGCCAGATTTCCGAGGTGGTGCAGTCCAATTCCGCCACGGCCCAGGAGAGCGCGGCCACCAGTGAGGAGCTTTCCAACCAGGCTGCGGTGCTGAAGCGCCTGGTGGGCGGCTTTACCCTGCGCAGACAGTGAGGGGATATGGAGGAACAGCCTCACGGAGCGGATTTTGCCCGCTTTGTGTCCGCTACGTTCCGCAGCCGGTCAGACGCCGGCTGCGGAGGAGCCTGAAAGGAGGCGCTTTGGTTTGATCAGGATAGAGGATTTGTCCGTGGCTTTCGGCGATACGGAAGTGGTAAAGCATGTGAATCTGGACTTGGCGGAGGGAGAGATCCTGGGGGTAGTGGGGGAATCCGGCTCCGGGAAATCCGTCACGGCCCTGACCCTCATGGGGCTTTCGCCGGATTCCGCCAGAGTCACCACAGGCCGTATCCTTTTTGACGGCGTGACGCTGCAGGAGGCGGGCAGGCCCAGGGACAAGGCCCTCTACCGCAGCTACCAGGGAGCGCGCATGTCCATGGTGTTCCAGGAGCCGCAGACATCCCTGAACCCTACCCAGAGGGCGGGGCGGCAGGTGGAGGAGACCCTGCGGCTCCACACAGGGATGACGGCCAAAGAGCGGCGGGAAAAGGTGCTGGAGGCGTTTCGGGCAGTGGGCCTTAAGGAGCCTGAGAAAGTCTACAGGAGTTACCCCCACCAGCTCTCCGGCGGCATGCGCCAGCGGGTGATGATCGCCATGGCGGTGATCCTGCAGCCGGAGCTGATCGTGGCGGACGAGCCCACCACGGCCCTGGACGTGACCATACAGAATCAGATCATAGAGCTGCTGCGCCAGATCAACAAGACCCAGAAGAACGCCATGCTCTTTATCACCCACGACCTGAATCTGGCCAGGCGGCTCTGCCACAGGATCGCGGTGATGAAAGACGGATGCGTAGTAGAACAGGGGCCTGCGGAGGAGATCTTCCGCGCCCCGAAAGAGGAATATACCAGAAAGCTCATAGAAGCCGTGCCCTCCCGGATGAAGAAGCGGAAGAAGACCGAAGATGTCCACGCCGCCCCTGTTCTGGAGGTCAGGGATCTGTCCGTGTACTATCAGGACGGGAACGTGAGCTTTCTGTCCGGAGGCAGGAAGAACAGAGAGGGGGAGAAGCTGTCCCTCCGGGAGAGGCTGTCCGGGACGCAAAAGGAGTGGGTGGTTTCAGGGGCCGATTTCCAAATATATCCGGGGGAGAGCCTGGGGCTGGTGGGGGAGAGCGGCTGCGGCAAGACCTCTCTGTCCAAGGCGATCTTAGGCATGAACTGCCATATCCGGGGAGAGATCAGACATCACAGCATTCGGCCCCAGATGGTATTTCAGGATCCCTACAGCAGCTTAAATCCTGCCAAGACCATCGGCTGGCTCCTCCAGGAGCCCTTGCGGGCTGCGGGGGCCCTGGATGGGACAAAGGCCATGACCAAGGGGGACATGGAGGCCGCTGCCTACGATATGCTGCGCAAAGTAGGCCTGGATGAGAGTTATTTCCACCGCAGGCCCTCCCAGCTCTCCGGGGGCCAGCGCCAGCGGGTGAGCATCGGACAGGCGCTGATCACAGGCCCGGGATTTTTGGTGGCGGACGAGCCGGTGTCGGCCCTGGACGTAACCATCCAGGCCCAGATCATGGAACTGCTGCAGAGTCTTCAGGAGGAGCTGCACCTGGCCTATCTGTTCATATCCCATGACATCAATGTAGTCTATCAGATGTGCGACAGGATCATGGTCATGCAGGAGGGCCGGATCATCGAGATCGGGGAGACGGAGGAAATCTTTTGCCATCCGAAAGAAGCGTACACGAAGCTGCTTTTAAGCAACTCCTGAAGGGCCTGTATTTTGTGGGAAACATCACAGGGAGGGAATATGCCTATACAGATAACAGACGAGATGAGGGAGGCCGCCGGCCGGGAAGCCAAACGCCGCAATCCCAAGATCAAGCATCATTTCGAGCTGGAGTACATGAGCGGCGAGCAGAGGGATATCGTGGGCTTTCTGGGGGAGTTCGCATGCAAGGAGTGCCTTGGCCTTGACTGGCGCGCAGGGATCCGGGAGAACTATGACACCATTGACAGAGGAGATATTCTGCAGACCGATATCGTCGTGGATATCAAAACGGAAACAATACCGAACGAAATCCTGATGAAGCTCATCAGAGGGCAGGTGGGCGATGACCAGCCCTATGGGCGCAGGCTGATCAATCAAGAGCAGATTCCCCTGCTGGAGCATTATGACTATGTGGCATGGGGCGCTTTTTCCCGGGGGATGAACAACGGACTGTGGTTTTCTCTCGGATATCTGGAGACAGCCTTTATTCTGGAGCATTACAGACCGACGATCTGGACGCCTTTCGGGACCCGGTATAACGAGCCCTGTATGAACATCAGGCAGTCTCAGCTCAAAAGCATGTACGGCCTGAGCAGGATCCTCTCGGCGCGACGCGGGCCGGAGACGCCGGCATCGGGTGGGGGCTGAGATAAGCGGGAAAGACAACGGCCATACGCCGCCATATTTTAAGGAGGGAGAGTTATGCTGCTTGCGATTGCATCGGCTCCATGCAAAGTCTTTTAGGGCAGGATTGCATGGAGTAGAATGACTGCTCTGGGACTTTGCTTATTTTGATTTTTTCAGGGAACGAAAACGAAAATAATCTCATAAGGAGCAAAGTCTATGAATTACGATAAAAACGAAAATAAGAAGCTGTGTACATTTCTGCTGCTGTGGCTGACCCAGTCCTTTTCCGGCCTGGGCAGCGCTATGACCGGCTATGCTTTGGTCATCTGGTCTTACACCCAGAAAGGCTCCGCCCTGATGACGGCGCTTTTGATGGTGAGCTCTTACGCGCCCTATGTGCTGCTGAGCATTTTCGCAGGCGCGCTCAGCGACAGGTGGAACAAGAAAGCCACCATGCTGGTCTGCGACACGCTGGCGGCCATGAGTACTGTAGTCATGCTGATCCTGCTGCAGACAGGCAGGCTGCAGATATGGCATCTGTATCTGATCAACGGGGTCAACGGACTGATGAACACAGTGCAGCAGCCGGCCTCGGAGGTGGCGGTGACGAAAGTGCTGCCAAAGAAGTATTACCAGCGTGTGGGAGGACTCAGGTATCTGTCCAGCGCCCTGAACTCCATCATGACCCCGATTATCGCCACAGCCGTGATGGGGCTTGCGGGGATGGGGGCGGTGGTTGCCTTTGACCTGTTTACTTTCTGCGTCGCTTTCCTGACCTTGGCCTTTGGCATCCGCATCCCGGAGGAGACGGCGCAGGCAGGGGAGCGGGAGAAGCTGTCCGGCTCGGTGAAGAAAGGCTTGTCTTATCTGCGGCAGCAAAGGGGGATACTGGGACTGATTCTGTTCCTGGCAGCCATCAACCTGGTGGCGTCCATCTATGACGCCGCGTTTCCGGCCATGATGCTCTCCAGGGAGGGCGGCAGCGAGAGAGCGCTGGGTCTGGTAAACGCGGTCATCGGCATGGCCACCCTGGCGGGGAGCATCTTCGCCTCTTTCGTGAAAGCGCCGAAAAGCCGGGTGCGGGTCATCTGCAACTGTCTGCTGTTCTCCATGAGCACCGAGAATTTCTTCCTGGCCCTGGGGAGGACGCCCCTTGTGTGGTGCATCGGCGGATTCCTGGGGTGGATTGCCATACCGCTTATGAGCGCCAATCTGGATGCCATCATGCGCCTGCATGTGCCGGAGCAGATGCAGGGGAGGGTGTACGCCGTGCGCAATTCCCTGCAGTTTTTCACGATTCCCATCGGGTATTTCCTGGGCGGGTTCCTGGTGGACCAGGTGTTTGAGCCCATCATGGCGGCCCAGGGGGCGGAGAGCGCGCTGACGCGGCTCTTCGGCAGCGGAAAAGGTTCCGGGGCGGCGTTTCTCTTCTTCGTCATTGCCTTTGCCGGAATCGGCGTGTGCCTGTATTTTCGAAAGAACCGTCATATCTGGGAGCTGGAGAGGACGGAGTGAGGCTTATCTGTGGGAAAGAGCCCCGGTTTGGGCAGCGGTGGGATCCGTGAAAATCCCGGCTTTCGGCGGGTGATAGGTGAACCACAGAAAGCAGATGAAAAGGATACAGACAGCGCCGCCCAAGAGCATGCCAAGGGGCTTTGCCCTGCAGGAGCGTGAAAATGTGCGGGCAGTCCCGAACGCCGCCAGGACGCTCAAAAGAAAGACGCCAAGATCCAGGAGGAATACGTTCCTGCCGCAGAGAAAAGTATATGCATAGTACAGAATAGGAATGGTAAATGTCCCTGCCAGAACCCCCGCCCAAAGAGCGGAGGGGAGGCAGGGAATTTCCTTTTTCAGCCTGGAAATCATGAACAGCCCATACAGGAGCATGGGAAAGAACAGCAGCTTCATATGCTCCCAGACCGACTCGTTGACCGGTGCGAAGAGGCCCACAAGCGCGTTCTCTCCGCTCCAGCCGTACAGGAAATGGGACAGGGTCCCTGTAAGGATGACAAAAAGGATGCCGATAACGGATAAGCGTTTGAAATGTGTCATAAAATCCCTCCGGGGATAGTATATGCAGCATTCCGGGGGATATGTGCGGTCATATCTTGTTCCGGCTCCCTGGAGAGAAAGCATATCCTCCCCCTGGCCGCCTGGTCCGGGCGTTGGATATCCCGTGTCAAAACAGATTACACCTCTTGCACAGGAAAAAACACCTGTTGCGCAGACGATATTTACAGGCAATGGAATTTCTGTATACTGTAGCTATAGCCCACGACACAGTCGCCGGACGTGGCATGGCCGGAGCGGGAGAGCCGTGGTGGGGCAGAAGCAGGAGAGCCGCGTTGAGGCAGAAGCAGGAGAGCCGCGGTGGAGCAGAAGCGGGAGAGCCGTGGTGAGGCAGAAGCGGAAGAGCCGCGGTGGGGCAGAAGCAGGAGAGCCGCGGTGGAACAGAAGCGCTGAGGATTTGCCAGGGCCGTGCACATACATACAGGCGGCGCGCAGGCTGCGATAATACGGAAAGGGTGGTCATCGATATGGACAAAATGAAGCAGAAACAGACAGTAAAGGGGTATATCCGGGAGTTTTACCGAAACAACAGGCTGAACTTCATCCTGGCTGTCACGGCTGTCATGCTGTCCGGCGGGATGCAGGTGGGAATCGCGTATCTGCTCAAGGAACTGACGGATGTGTCTATGAGCGGAGATCTGGAGCTGCTGGCACAGCTTGTGGGGACGGCAGTGGCGTTCATGCTGCTGATGGTGGGCATATGGCTGCTGGACAGACAGTTCCGGTACCATTTTCTGAAAAAGGCAGTGGAGGCCTACCGGAACAAGGCTTTCGACGCCGTCACCGGCAAAGGCATCGCGTCTTTCGGAAAGGAGAATACCAGCAGCTACATCTCAGCTCTGACCAATGACGTGAATTCCATTGAGACCAACTACCTCATGGCGAATTTCACGTTCCTTACGCTGGTGCTGCAGGCAGCTGCCTCTCTGGCGCTGATGCTGTGGTACAGCTGGTCGCTGACTTTGGTGGTGATGGTCCTGGGGATTCTGCTCATTGCCGTTACCCTGCCTTTCGGGAACAGGATTGCGGAACAGGAGAAAATCGTCAGCGGGAAGAACGCGAATTTCATGTCCATGGTGAAAGATCTGCTGAGCGGGCTGGGAGTGATCAAGAGCTTCCAGGCCCAGGAAGAGGCTGCAGCCCTGTACCATGACAGGAACGGGAAGCTGGAGCAGGCCAAGTGCCGGCGCAGGAAAGCCGCGGAGCTGGTGAACATCGCGTCATTTGTGGGAGGATTTACCGTCCAGATGGGCGTGTTCTGCTATGGGGCATATCTGAGCATCCAAGGGAGAATCACGCCGGGCGTGGTGATTGCTTTCGTACAGATGATGAACTATATCATAAATCCCATTCAGCAGCTGCCGGGACTTCTGGCCAACAGAAAGGCTGCCGTGGGGCTGATAGAGAAGATGGCAGTCTATGGGGAGGACATATCTTACGACGGGGATCTGGAGAGGCTGGAGACCGTGGGGGAGGGTATCCGCTTCGAGCATGTGGACTTTGCCTATGAGGAGGGAGAAGAAGTCTTAAAAGACGTGAATATCCGGTTCGAGGCCGGCAAGAGCTATGCCATCGTAGGCGGTTCAGGCTCCGGCAAATCCACTTTGCTGAACCTGATCATGGGGAACTATCCGTCCTATGGCGGGAGCATTACGGTGGGCGGTAAGGAAGTCAGCCGTCTGCAGCCGGACAGCATCTTTGACGTAATTTCCGTGATACAGCAGAATGTGTTCATCTTCGATGATACGATCGTGCAGAATATCTGTATGTTCCGGAATTTCGACAGGGAGCAGGTAGAACGGGCAATAAACGGAGCCGGCCTGACCGGGCTCATTGCAGAGAAAGGGGAGGAATATGCCTGTGGGGAGGGAGGCGCCTGTCTGTCCGGCGGCGAGAGGCAGCGCATTGCCATCGCCAGGAGCCTTTTGCGGAAATCTCCCGTGCTTTTGGTGGACGAAGCCACTTCCGCCCTGGACGCGGAGACTGCGGAGGGCGTCACGGATGCCATCCTGAACATACAGGGACTGACCAGGCTGGTGGTGACCCACAGGCTGGAGGAGAAGACTCTCGGTCGGTTCGACGAAATCGTCGTGATGAAAAACGGGCGGGTGACGGAGCAGGGGACATTCCGGGAGCTGATGGAGAGGAAGCAGTACTTCTATTCGCTGTATATGGTCAGCAGATGACAGCGATATCGTGAAGCCGGACGGAAGCTTGAAGCCCTGGGGCTTGTCAGGGACGGCTCTAAGAGCATGGACACCTCAAAATGTCTATGAGAAAGGCTGCCGTGTGACGGCAGCCTGTATCCTGACAAGGGACGGCCGCCCAGTCAGCATCTTCTCAAAAGTCCATTCCTCAAAAGAGAAAGACTTCACCTCCGTCAATGATGTGACCTTTTCCGCAATGGAGCACGGTGCCTCCCTGCTCGGGAAAGCTGCTTTTGTCATGACAGGGGATATGATGACAACAAGATATTACGCAAGCTTTTTTCCATGGAAAATGGGTTCCGGCAGCACAGCTGAGGGACCGGCGGAAAGGCAAAATAAGGATGCCCTGGCCGTTTTCTATCAATATTTTACTGGCTACCATTGTAGAAGTCCTCTTGTTTCCATCCCAAAATAACTGTTGTTTACAGGCATATGCAAAATATTCCAACGCTCTATCAATAGGACTATTTATCCCCTTTATCCATTCAATTTCTTTTAGAACATTTTCTTTGATCGGAATACTCGGTATAAAATCACCAACTCCTACAGTTCCTTTTCTTAACACTCCCCATTCAAGGCTTTCATTTCTTGATACATATTCGTTTATCTTACAAATATAATCTAACGTTAAAGCCGCATCTACTGAACTTATGACAAATTTCCATCCGTCACGCAAGTTTAAAACTGTTTGTATATCATCCACAGATATACCGCTTACCACAGCACCATCGATAATAGTCTGTGTTTGCGGGAAAGTTACATTGCAACCTTCTATATATGCGGTATTAAATACAAGTTCTGTAAATATTTTTTTCGCCAAAAAAATATTTTGCTGCCTTGTAAGCATAAAACCTCTCCCATTTTAAGACACCTCTTTCTTATTATATCCAATTCGTGTCCTAAATCTATTCCAATCAACCTTAGTTTTCCGTTTTTTCCTGACGGCTTCTGCCGTAAACTTTATGCCATTTCTCTAAACTCATTACATGCATAGTGTTTTCGAATCTGACCGTCACCATTGGCTTTCCATGTCATTTAAACTCAGAAATCACTTTATATTCATCATTCATACCTATATCTTCTGTATTATATCATTTCTCCAACATAAAAGCCACCAGAAAATTTCCTCGGGGAAATCAGGGTTGACACCGCAGGGCATGTGGCTTATAATAGAAAAAAGTTTTCACCTGTGGACTGTAATCGCACAGGTAGAAAAAGTCTGAAAGACAGAAAGGGCGTAGGGAATGATTATTATTTGATAATTTCTTCACAGAGCAACGGAACAGGAAAGCGAGAGGGACTGCCTCTTTCTTTCGGATGCTTAGATTCAGGGATTATCACTAATAATGATTTTGCTTACGCCATGGAACCGGGTTCCCGGGGCGCTTACAGATGTCCTGCTTTTCCCAGACAAGGAGGCAGGAGGCTGGAAAGCAGGCCGGAAAGCAGGCGGCGGACCGAGAAGCTTTTGCAGGGCAGGCCGGAAAGCAGGCGGCGGACCGAGAAGCTTTTGCAGGGCAGGCCGGAAAGCAGGC
>CATKYJ010000012.1 GCA_949840885.1 uncultured Acetatifactor sp. | reverse complement strand
ACAGATGATGAAAGGGCGAGAGGAGAATCCTCCTGACTGCCTTCACCTATATCAATAAGAAAGTATTATCAAAGTAACTGTTGGCTGTATAGATGGGATGGGATAAGGAGGACCCTTCTGAATTATCTTTCATCTATATCACAAAAAAGAATAAGTCTATAGCCTATTTTGATTGGCTATAAACTTATTATACGAGGTATGTAGAAATGATGACAGCAAAATTATTTGGGAATGGAAGAAGCCAGGCGGTCCGGCTGCCTAAGGAGTGCCGCTTCAGCGGAGATGAAGTAGCTGTAAATAAAATCGGGGATATTGTGATGCTGATGCCAAAGGAAAACAAATGGTCCGGCTTTTTGGACAGTTTAAATCTTTTTTCAGAGGATTATATGGACAATGGCCGCAGTGATAATGCGTGGCAGGAGCGGGAGGAAGTTTGAAAGGAAAGATTGGTATGCGCACCAAAGCGTGCCAGGGGTATAACTATGAAGTATATGCTGGATACCAATATCTGTATTTATACCATTAAGCATAAGCCGGAGACGGTTCTCCAAAATTTCCTGCTGCATGATCCGGAGGAAATCTGTATTTCGGCGATTACATATGCAGAACTGCTCCATGGTGTGGAGAAAAGTGGGGTGGCAGACATAAATCGAATCGCATTGTCTTTATTCCTGTCACCCCTTACCGTTTTGGATTATTCGGCATCAGCAGCGGAAGAATACGGAAAAATCAGAGCGGGACTGGAACGGAGGAGGACGCCCATTGGCCCCATGGATTTGCTGATAGCGGCACATGCAAGGGCCGAAAGGCTTGTACTGGTGACGAACCATACAGAGGAGTTTTGGCAGGTTGAGGGGCTGGCGGTGGAAAACTGGACATAGAGGAGGAACATCATGGATAAGCGTTTGACAGAGGTACTGGAGGGGAAAGGCGAAAATTATCTCTTTCCTTTTATGTGGGTTCACGAGGGAGGAAGAGAGGGGCTGGCAGATCGCATTCGGGTGATTTGGGAAAGCGGGTGCAGGGCTTTCTGCGTGGAGTCCAGGCCCCATGAGGAATTCGGCAGGCAGGAGTGGTGGGACGACATGTCAGTAATCCTGGAAGAAGCAAGGAAGCGGGACATGAAAGTCTGGATTCTGGACGACAAGCATTTCCCCACAGGCTATGCCAACGGAATCCTGAAAGAGAAGTATCCGGAGCGTCGGCAGTGGTTTGTCAGGGAGCGGCATGTGGATGTGGCAGGTCCCATGGAGGGGAGCGCGGTGCTGGTGCCGAAGCTGGATGCAGAGGACGACGAGGAGCTGCTGGGCGCAGTGGCCTACAGGCGGGGAGACGCGGGAGAACTGCTGGCCGGAGAGGGAATCCTTTTGGAGGATATGGCAGAGGGGCTTTTATTCTGGGATGTGCCGGAGGGGTTCTACCGGATTTTCTTCCTGATCAAGACCCGTAAAGGAGGCCGGGAATACATAAACTGTATTGACAGGGAATCCGTGCAGGCATTGATTGAGGCGGTGTATGAGCCTCACTATGCGCACTTTTCGGAATATTTCGGCAATACGCTGGCCGGGTTCTTCTCGGACGAACCGGGGCTGGGCAGTCCCCATGTGGGCCCGGATGGACAGGATGTGGGATTTTATTACAGAACCGTGGGACGGCCAGGGATGGCCTATCCCTGGAGCGGGGATATTTTGAATGAAATGTCCGGACTGTGGGAACCGGAAGCGCCGTGGCCGGAGACAGGAAAGACCATGGTGCAGTCATCGGAGGCGGAGAAAGCAGCAGAACTGTCAATGCTGAAATTACTGCCAGGTCTTTGGTATCCTATGGAAGCGGATATGTCAGCGAAGATTCGCCTTGCCTATATGAATGCGGTTACAAAACTCTGGGAGCGGAATTTTTCCATGCAGCTGGGAGAGTGGTGCCGGGCCCACGGCGTACTGTATACCGGTCATGTCATCGAGGACATGAACGCACATATGCGTCTGGGCTGTTCTGGCGGCCATTATTTCCGGGCATTGGCCGGACAGGACATGAGCGGCATCGATATCGTGCTCCACCAGGTGATGCCGGGCTTTGGAGATTTGGACGTATCGGCGCGGATTTCGGCAGGTACGGCAGGTCATGCATTTTTCCACTATGTGCTGCCCAGACTGGGAACCTCCCTGGCCAGGATAGAGCCTAGGATGCAGGGGGTGGCCATGTGCGAGGTGTTCGGCGCGTATGGCTGGGCGGAGGATACGGCCTGTATGAAATGGTTGATGGATTTCCTGCTGGTGCGGGGCATTACCAGATTCGTCCCCCATGCTTTTACGGACAAGTATCCGGATCCTGACTGTCCGCCGCATTTTTATGCCCAGGGCAACAATCCCCAGTACGAGGGTTTCTGCCAGCTGATGAAGTATGTGAATCAGGTGAGCCATCTGCTGGAGGGAGCGGATTTGCAGACTGATGGGGCTGTCTTCTATATGGCGGAGGCGGAGTGGATGAGTGCGCCCTCCCGCCGAACCATGGACAGAGTGGCAAAGGTGCTGTACGATGCCCATGTGGACTTTGATTTTCTGCCACTGGATGCCCTGGAGACAGCACAGATAAAGAATGGGGAGCTTGTAGTCAACGGCCACGCTCACCGCTTCCTGGTGATCCCCTATGGGGAGCGGTATCCTGAGGCGCTGCATTGTCTGGCGGAGCGTTTCTTACGTGAGGGGCTTCCGGTATTCTGGCTTACCGAGGATGGGGAAGCATGTGAGAGGGAAGCCCGGAGGACAGAGGCGCATCTTTTGACAGAGCAGCTTGTTGCCGCAGTCATAGACCGTCATCTTGCTCATTTGTATACAAAGGAAGTGTCCCACCTGCGAATCGGCCATTTTACCAGAGGAGGCGCATCCTGGTTCATGCTGTTCTGGGAGGATGTGCAGTGTAATGTGGACGAAACCATCGAACTGCCCTGCCGGGGTGATTTCCTGCGGCTTGACCTGTTAAGAGGAAAAATCAGCAGGGATACCACAGAGGATGGCAAGATACGAGTGCGCCTTGTGCCCTACCAGTCGGAGATTCTGCTGTTTGATGAACTTTCCCAGGACGTTCTGGACAGGGCAAAGCCCCAGGTAGAGTGGGAGGAGGCGGATACGCCTAAGCTGCTGTGGGAAATTGCACTGCTGGAAGAGGGAAAGGAAGAGGAATTCCGTACCGTCAGGCAGGCGTCGGAGCTGTTCTCCATTACAGGCAAGGCAGGATGGCCGCGTTTCTCAGGACGGATGCGCTATCGAACTATGCTTTCCCTGGAGAAAACCGCGAAAATGGGTCTGGATTTGGGGCGTGTGGGCGGCACGGCGAAGCTCACCGTAAACGGCCGGGACCTGGGTATGCGCATCTGTCAGCCGTATCTGTGGGATATTTCCGAAGCAGCAAGAGAGGGCGAGAACCTGATTGAGGTGGAAGTGGCCAATACATTGGTTCACAGAATCAGAGAGCGCTTCTCGGAATACATGCAGATTGCCCCAAGCGGGCTGCTGGGGCCTGTAAAAGTGTGCAAGGCTTTTCTAAGCGGCCAAGAGGAGGCATGACCCACCTCTTTCGTATGTCCGCTAAGAAAATCTAAATTGCACACAGAAGAATGCCCAAGCGAACAAGGCTCGCTTCGTGCGGGCATTCTTCAAGCGCCGTTCGCGCTTTGGCTGGCACCGATTGTACTTGACACCAGAAATTGTTTTTGATGTATGTGTCGCTAAAGCGGCATGTTTGAAAATGTGTAAAGAACTTCTAAGAACTGTGTTCTCTGGTATATGCCGCTGAGAACAGCACTGACCCCCAGGCGGCATGACGGATAGTATGAAAAGAAGACTGCAATTTAAATTCAGGGAAAGAGGAGGCAGAAAGCTATGAGAATGTACGACATCATAATGAAAAAAAGAAACGGCGGCGAGCTTTCCAGGGAGGAGATCGACTACTTCATCGAGGGCTACACAAAAGGCGAAATCCCGGACTATCAGGTGTCGGCCCTGATGATGGCAATCTACTTCCAGAAGATGACAGAGGCGGAGACCCTTGCCCTGACCATGGCCATGGCCCACAGCGGCGACTTCCTGGATTTATCCGGGATCCATGGCATCAAGGTGGACAAACACAGCACCGGCGGCGTGGGAGACAAGACCTCTTTGGCCCTGACCCCCATGGTGGCGGCCTGCGGCATTCCCGTGGCGAAGATGAGCGGCCGGGGCCTGGGCCATACAGGCGGAACCATTGACAAGCTGGAGAGCTTCCCAGGCTTCACTACGGCCCTTACCACAGAGCAGTTCATTGAGAATGTGAACAGCATCGGCATCGCCATCATGGGGCAGACCGCGGACCTGGCCCCTGCGGACAAGAAGCTCTACGCCCTGCGGGACGTGACAGCCACCGTGGACAATCTCTCCCTCATCGCCAGCTCCATCATGAGCAAGAAGCTGGCAGCCGGGGCGGACGCCATCGTTTTAGACGTAAAGACCGGCAGCGGCGCTTTCATGAAACAGGAGGCAGATGCAAAAGCTCTGGCGGAGGAAATGGTGAAAATCGGAAAGAATGCCGGACGAAAGACCGTGGCCGTGATTTCCGACATGGACCAGCCTTTGGGCTTTGCTGTGGGAAATGCCCTGGAGGTAAAAGAAGCCATCGAGACCCTGAAAGGAAACGGGCCAAAGGATTTTGTAGAACTGTGTCTGACCCTGGGAAGCCAGATGCTGGTAGCTGGCGGAAAGGCGAAAGACAGTGAAGAGGCCAAAAAGGCGCTGGACGCCGTAATAGCGGACGGCAGTGCCCTGAAAAAGCTTGCGGAATTCGTGGCAGCCCAGGGAGGAGACGTGGATGTAGTATATCATCCCGAGAAGCTGCCCCAGGCAACCATCATCCGCCCTGTGCCGGCGCCGGTAAGCGGGTACTTAAGCCATATCGTCTGTGACGAGGTGGGGATCTGCTCCCTGATTCTGGGCGGCGGCCGGGAGACAAAGGAGAGCCAGATCGACCTGTCGGTAGGCCTGGTACTGTGTAAAAAAGCGGGGGATTACGTAGCGGCCGGAGAGCCTCTGGCCATGATTCACGCCAATGACGAAAGGAAAGCGGCGGAGGCGGAGAAGCGTTATCTGGCTGCCTGCACGATCACGCCCAAAGCGCCGGAGAGACTTCCTTTCATTAAGGGAATTGTGAGCTGACGAAAAAGCGTTTCCCTGCCGGTATCGACAGGGAACCATAAGGAAACATACTTAAATTTTAACGAATGCCGGGTAAACGAAAAATGCTATGCAAGAAGCTATTTCATTGCATGGCATTTTTTATACGCAGGCCGGCATCTTGAAATTTGCCGCTGAGTTGGCATGCGGGTCGCGCGGCGGGCAGGGGAGAAAGACATTCCCCGGCTAAAAGCACTATTATGAAAAATTTTAAGTGTTTTCGTTTTTTTCAACGTACTATATATGACCGGTCAATTTAATCGTAAGAGGTGATGTCTTTGAATGACAAAAGAACGATATCTGCAATCAGATACAAAGACGAAGCGGTGATCAATGAAGTTATCAAAAAGTATTCTAAACTGCTTTGGTCAGTCTCCGGCGCGGTTCTGAGTGGGATTGGTTCCGTACAGGATGTTGAAGAGTGTGTGGCTGATACATTTATTTATTTGTGGGAGCATCCGGACAAGTATAATCCGGAGCGGGGAAAGCTAAAAACCTGGCTATCCATTATTGCGCGAACACAGGCGATTAATCGGTGTCGTGAAATCACAAAGAGAGATACAGTTCCGCTGGAAGACATAGGATTTATTGATCATCTTGGCGTTGTAGATGATATTTTGAAAGAGGAAGTGCGGCGTACCTTAATCGCCGCAATAAACGCCCTGGGTGAGCCGGAACGGGAAATCTTGATCCGCCGCTATTATTATGAGCAGAGACCAAGGGAAATTGCACTTGCACTGGATATGAGTACAAAACAAGTAGACAATCGCCTATATCAAACAAAGCTGAAACTGCGAGAAGCTCTTTCCGACTAAATTAAGGAGGTTAACATGGATTCTTTGAATAGAACAAACTTACAGAACATAATAAATATTTTTGAGAAAAAAACAGGCGTTGACCTGGGCAAAAAGAAGCGTTTCCATCCTTTCAAGATGACACTTGTCACGGTGGCTTTGATAATATGCTTTGGCAGTACTGCTTTTGCGGTTAGCCTGTTCTCTTCGCTGTCCGGAGACGATTTGGAGATTTCTGCCGTCTATGAAGGGAATGGAGTGGTATCCGTCCGGGTTGAAAATAAGTCGGACAAAGAGCTTCACTTCCAGCCTGTTCTGAAGCTGATGCAATGGAAAACCGGCGAAGAAATAGAGCCGCTTACGGGGAAAGACGTATCCTTTAACAATACGAGTATACCGGCCCATTCAAGCGGCACGATGCTCATTGATCTTTCGGAAGCATACGATATAACGCTGCTGGAAACGCCGTTGGCAGACAATGATTGGTACTTTTTTATCCTGACAAACAATCATTTTGCTTTTGGCCAGGACTGGATGTGCTCGGTTGACTTTGCGGAATATGACATTATCCCAACAGAATATCCCACTCCCATTATGCCTGTTGAAGCAGATGCAAACCTTGTAGCGGAAATTCCGGAAGAATTGAGGCCCTATTTTGAAAGCTACACCACAGACCCCAGCGAGAGGAATGCATTATCTGAAGAATATCTGGCTCTGTGTCAGAAATTATTGGATCAAATGGACGGAATGGTCGTACCCGCTGTATCCCCGATGGATTTAACGGTGATAGACAGCGGCCAAACTCCCGTTTTTGACACTTCTGTACCAATGGATATGCAATTGCAGCTTACGGGCCTGCATCGCCGTACAACAGACGGCTATGATAAGAAAATCGGTTCTTTCGATACGGAACAGGCCTTGGTGCTGAGCGCTTATATTCCACAGCGCAAGGGGGATATTGACGGCGGTGTGGATGTGCCTTTGATTTATGTCTTCACATATGAGAAAAGCCAAATTACGACCCCAAAAAACTATGCTTTCATCCGCGGCCGGCTTATGACCTTTGAGCAGATGGAGCAGTACAAGATTTATGAGGATGAATGGTACGTTTGCTACGATGCCAGCCACTTGTTTTACTCGGATCTTCGCTCATATGTAGAGAGTATGGTCAGTCAGAGAACCGATGCCTATTTTGATGAACAGGTATGGGAGCGTGTGCAAAATATTTATAGCTATTACAAGAAAAACTTGGGAACACTTCTTGGCTACAGAGATTCCGGCATGTTTCAAACTGAAACATGCTTAGACAACCCGGAAAATCCTGTTTCCGAGCAGAATTACCCTGTTGGTGAACCAAATTGGAATGATTAAACAGTTTCCCATGCCATGGAGAAAGGGATGGCTTAAAACCGTGCATAGTTTCCCTCCTGCAATAATATAATGAAAGCATGAAGAGAAACAATGACCGCATTCAAAAAAGTGAGACAAGAAAAGAGTCCCTCATCGACTCTCTGCGGCTTCCCAAGGATATCTGCATGGGCGCTATGAAAATCACTCTCACGGGAAACAGAGAGGCGTGGATCGAGAATTACAGAGGAATTCTGGAGTACACGGAATGCCAGATACTGCTTCAGGGCAGGACCTGCCAGGTTTGCTTTGAGGGCTCCAGACTCTCCATTGACTATTACACCAATGAGGATATGAAGATCAGCGGATGCATCAGCTGTGTGAAGTATATTTGAAATAAGCCGGTGCAGGCGGCCCGGGATCTTGCGCAAAGGGCCGCAGCATATGGGAAATCGGAACCGGAATCAGAAAGGAACAGGCCATGATCAAATTTCTGAAATATATGAAAGGCTATCTGCGCGTCCGTATTCAGGGCTTTTCTCCGGAGCGCTTCATGAACCTGTGCAGCAATAAGGGAATCCTGCTGTGGGACATCGTCAGGGAGGGGGATGCCTACTGCATGAATATCACGCTGAAAGGATTCTGGGAGATACGCCCCATTGTAAAAAAGACAGGGACAAGGGTAGCCATACTGGAGAGATATGGACTGCCCTTTTTTCTTCCCAAGCTTTTGAAGCGGAAAATGTTTGTGGCAGGCCTGATCCTGGCCGTTGGGTTCTGGCTGGTTTCCTCTCTTTTTATCTGGGATATCAGACTGACAGGAAATTATCAGATTACCGATGATGTGTTCCGGAGCTTCCTGGAAGAAAATCAGGTAAAGATCGGCATGCGGCGGGATACGCTGGACATCGAGGAACTGGAGAAGCAGATACGCAGGCAGTTTCCGCAGATTACATGGGCTTCCGCCCGCCTGGACGGTGTGAGGCTGCTGATAGACATCAAGGAAAACGATGCACCCATACAGGAACAAAAGCCGCAGACCATTCCCGGCACGGATCTGGTGGCTGACTACAACGGCAGAGTGGTGTCCATCATTGTCAGAAGCGGCGTTCCAAAGGTGGCCATTGGCGATACCGTAGAGAAAGGCACCATACTGGTGGAGGGAAAAGTGCCTGTATACAATGAGGACACTACAGTGCGGGAGTACCGATATGTGGACGCGGACGCCGATATTATATTGGAGCATGCCGCGGAATTTACGGCAGAACTCCCCCTTACGCATACCGAGAAAAGGTACACGGGGCGGGAAAAGAGCATCCATTACATAAAGCTGGGGGACAGATCGTGGGCGTTGCCTCAAAACAGACCGTTCCTTGTCTACGATGCTGTGATCAGGGAGAGCAGGCCCCTGATGCTGGAGCGGCTTGACCTGCCGGCCTTTCTGGGTACCGTGACCTATCGGGAATATCAGAATACAGAATATTTATACACGGAAGAAGAGGCAAAAGCCCATCTTAATCAAAAATTAATGGATTTTCTTGCAGAATTAGACGAAAAAGGGGTACAAATTATTGAAAAAGATGTTAGAATAGAAAAAGGTACCGATGCATGGGCGCTGACGGGCCAGTTCCTGGTGCAGGAGCCTGTGGGAGAAAGGGCCGAGACAGAGAGAATCGAGGTTAACGAAACAGAAGCGGATGGATGAATTTTCAATCAAAATGGATATGCCAACGGAGCATATGCGCAACATCTTCGGCATGCAGGATGCGTATGTAAAGAAATTGGAGCGGGACTTTGGCGTGGCCATCGTGGACCGCAACGGACAGCTGACAATTACCGGAAAGGAAGAAATGGTAAAGCGGGCCATGGGAGTCTTAAAGCAGCTTACCATTATTTCCGGCAGAGGAAACGAAATCGAGGAACAGAACGTGGATTATGCAATTACGCTTGGAATGGAAGAAAAAGAGGGGGCTTTGGCACAGATGGACGAGGACTGCATCTGCCACACGGTAAACGGCAAGCCCATCAAGCCAAAGACATTGGGACAGCAAGCCTATGTGGACGCTATCCGGAAGAACATGCTGGTATTCGGCATAGGTCCTGCAGGCACGGGCAAGACCTATCTGGCCATGGCTATGGCGATCACGGCATTTAAGAACGATGAGGTGGGCAGGATCATCCTGACCAGGCCGGCCATCGAAGCAGGGGAGAAGCTGGGATTTCTGCCGGGGGACCTGCAGAGCAAGGTGGATCCTTATCTGCGCCCCCTGTACGATGCCCTGTACCAGATCATGGGCGCGGAGAGTTTTGCCAAAAACATGGAAAAGGGGCTGATAGAGGTGGCTCCTCTGGCCTATATGCGCGGACGGACACTGGATAATGCCTATATCATTCTGGACGAGGCCCAGAATACTACGCCTGCCCAGATGAAAATGTTCCTGACTCGTATCGGGTTTGGATCCAAGGTGGTGATCACAGGGGATGATTCCCAGAAAGATCTGCCGGTGGATGCAAAGTCGGGGCTGGACATTGCCGCAAAGGTGCTGCGGGGAATCGATGACATCGCTTTCTGCACGCTGACCAGCAAGGACGTGGTGCGCCACCCCCTGGTGCAGAAAATTGTCAAGGCATATGAGGACTACGAGGGAAAAGAGGCGGCCAGGAGCCGCAAGGAACGGATGAGCAAAAGGCGCGGAACCTCTTCCAGGAAAGGGGTATAATTTACTGATTGACATGCGTGCCGGAGCGCGCGGGGGATATAAGGATGAATTTATATTTGGAGAACGAGACAGGGCGGGAACTCCCCTTTTCCGTGCAGGACACTGCACTTGAGGTATGCCAGGCAGTTCTGGAAGAGGAGGGCTGCCCCTACGAGGCGCAGGTGAACATCGTGCTGACGGACAATGCGGGAATCCGTGAACTGAACCGGGAATACAGGGAGATCGACAGGGAGACGGACGTGCTCTCCTTTCCGAATGTGGATTTTGAAGAAGAGGGCGTCTTCGATATTGGGGAAGACAGCCAGGCAGACTGTTTTGACCCGGAGACAGGGGAACTTGTGCTGGGGGACATCATGCTCTCGGTGGACAAGGTGTATGAGCAGTCGCAGGAGTACGGGCACAGCCTGAGACGGGAATTCGCCTTTCTCGTGGCCCACAGCATGCTTCATCTGTGCGGCTATGACCACATGGAAGAGGAAGAGCGAAAGCGGATGGAACGCAGACAGGAAGAGATACTGACAGGGCTTGGCATTACGAGAGATTGACCGAGGGACAACGGATGAATCAGACAGAGATAAGACGGAGGCAGGCGGGAGCGTTTGCATATATCCTGATGTTCGTGACCATATATGTCATGGGACGTCTGACAGGGGACAAAGGAATCGCCTATACAGCGGTGGCGGCACAGGCCTGTGCTATTTTCTGGATCGCCATAAACGGAAGTATGTCGGACACTCTTGGGAGGCTTTTGCGAAACAGGAGGAACAAGGGGCAGTACAGGAACATGGCAAAGATGCGCAGCAGCGCCATGCTGTTCCAACTGGCGCTGGGAGCCCTGGGGAGCTTAATCCTGGCGGCAATGTCGGGGATCCTGGCGGACAAGCTTTTCCGGATTCCCTGCAGCAGGCTGATTTTGCTGGCTTTTGCCCCCGTGGTGCTGCTCAGGACGGTTTCCGCGGTGCTTGCAGGCTATTTTCAGGGGGAGGGCTCGGAGGTTCCGGGAGCCATTGCCGGGATTCTGCGGCAGATACTGTGGCTGGGATTCGGGCTCTTATTCTGCCGCATCCTTGGCGGGTACGGGGAAAAGGTGAGCGACCTGCTGCGGGAGGAGAATTATACGGCTATGTACAGCGGTCTGGGGATAGCCCTGGCGGCTGACTTGGCAGAGCTGCTGGTCATTCTCTTCCTGGGACTAATCTATAAAAGAAGCCGCAGGATTGAGAGAAAGGGGAAACAGGAGGGAATGTATACGGTAGATTCCCTCTGGGACAGCGTCAGGTATCTGCACAACGCGAGATGGCCCCAGTTTGTGACGGCTCTGTGCCTGTTCCTCCCCCTTTTGCTGGGGCTTATTTTCTGCGGCAGGGGGGATGCCATGGAGCAGATGACGGTGGAATACGGCCAGTATGCAGGGAAGTATCTGGTGGTGTGCGGCATTGCCGTAGCGCTGGTGACGATGATCTTATTGCCAGTGATCGGAAAGATATTCCAGTGCTTTAAGCGGGAGGAGAACCGCTTCGCCAGAACAGTGTTCCAGAGCGGTGTCCATATCGGCCTGGTGCATGGGATCTTTCTGTCGGTGTTCGTGGCGGTGATGGCGGAACAATTTGCCGATCTTTTGTGCGGGAAAAGCGGGCAGACCCTGACAAAAATGCTGCAGGGAGGTTCCGCCCTAATCGCGCTTGCAGCCCTTTCCTGGTACTTCTGCAGACTTTTGCACGCAATGGGGAAAAAATATCCTGTGCTGGTGGCGGTGTGTGGAGGGGATATCCTTTTTATCGCAGTGGTTCTGATCACCATAGGTAAGGCAGGCGCCATATCCCTTGTATATGGCGGACTGGCGGGCATTTTTATTCTTTGCGTTCTGTCCGGCGCTTTTGCTTACAGGCAGCTGCGCCAGCAGCCTGACTGGTTGAATGCGGTTGTGGTGCCTTTGGGAGCCGGCGTGGGAGCCGGGCTGATCTGCTTTCTGGTCAGGCTGCTGCTGTCTCCTCATTTGGGCAGCTTTGTGACCCTGCTGGTGGCGTTTGTGGCTGCCGGCGCCATATACTGGATTGGGCTGTTGCTGCTTCGGAATTTCAGGGAGCAGGAGCTGGAGGCCATCCCGGGCGGGAGGCTGATTGGCATCCTGGGGCAGATGCTACGGGTTTTTTAGGAAAAAATAGGGAAAAGCAGCTTTGCAGAGTGAATAAACAGATAAAAAACAGCTGATACTGATTACAGATGGAAGAAGAGATGTCCATGGAAGATGATTTCCAAGGAGAATACTATGAAGTATGTAAAATGTATCAGCTTATTCATTGTATATCCCCTGCTGGTGCTGGGGATTGGTTTTTATGCGGGCGTAAAGTGTTCTGGTTTCTTTTATCCCCGGGAGGAAAACGGGGAGGAGAGGGAAAGCGCGCCCCAGGCTTTCCTGGATGGGGGAGGGCAGGCTCCGGAACTCATGGGAGAGGATGGAGCGGCGCAAAATGAAGACATAATAGTAGGAGAAGAAGCATCACCAGTGCTGCCGGAGGGGATGGAAAATGGGCATTCCATGGAAGATGGGCATTCTATGGAAGAAAGGCATTCCACGGAGGAGCCGGCCCAGGAGGTCATGGTCTCCACGGAGACTCTCTGCGTGGACACGAAATATGTGCTGGAGGAGACGGACATCCTCTACCATACAGTGGTGGAGACTACATGGCGGCTGCCGTCCAAGTATGTGGGGATGAACAGAGAGCAGTTTTTGCAGGCCATGGAGGTCTATGAGGCTTTTCCGCCCCTGTCGGAACTGGAGCGGGGCTTTGTGGGGCTGGAGGTGCTGTCTTTTTCCAGGGAGCGGGTGGTGGTGCGCATGGATTATAAATTCGTCCAGCCCAGCAGCAGCTTCTATCTGGCTGTCTATAATAATGAGGTAGTAGTATACCTGGAGGACATGCAGACGATCTACATTGAGACGGACATTCAGCTGGATTCCCTGCCGGCGCACTTGCAGCAGAATATCATCGATATGATGTGGATCCGGGACGAGGAGGAACTTTACAGTTTCCTGGAGAATTATTCCAGTTAGGGAATGGCTGGGGGTAATTCAGGGCAGATTCTTTGAAGCATGGAAAAGAAATTCGCTTTGCGGAAAGACTTCTTTGGGCGAATAGGAACGTATCTCAGGAGAGCAGGGGATAAGGAACAGGACAAGAGGCAGGATTAAGAGGAGCGGTTCATGGGAAATACAGTGGGAATCGTAGGCGGCGGAGCCGCCGGGATGATGGCGGCGATCACGGCGGCAAGGCGGGGCGGAAAGGTCACGCTGTTTGAGGGGAACGACAGACTGGGGAAAAAGCTACTTTCTACCGGTAACGGGAAGTGCAATCTGGGAAATGAGAGGCTGGGAGCGGCGGACTATTATACTGGCAGGCCGGACATGCTGGAGGCGTTCCTGGGGAGGTTCGGCACGGCGGACACGGTTTCTTTTTTCAGAAGCATCGGACTGATGACCAAGAGCCGCGGCGGCTATCTGTATCCAGCCTGCGAGCAGGCGGCGGCTGTGCTGGACGTGCTGCGGTATGAGGTGAAAGCCGCGGGCGTGGAAGTGGTGACGGACTTTAAGGTGGAGGCCATCCGGCGGGGCAGGAGAGCAAGGCTGTTCCAGGTGCATGGAAAGGGTGGCGTTTGTTGGGAGCATTCCTTTGACCGTGTCATTCTGGCCTGCGGGGGAAAGGCTGCGCCGAAGACCGGGTCTGACGGCAGCGGATATGGGCTTGCCGGGCAGATGGGGCATAGTCTGGTTCCCACGGTTCCGGCGCTGGTGCAGCTGCGATGCAGGGAAGAATATCTGAAAGCCGTGGCCGGAGTCAGGACAGAGGCGCAGATAAGCGTGTATTGCCAGGGGAAACGGGTGGCCAAGGAGCGCGGGGAACTGCAGCTGACAGAGTATGGGATTTCCGGGATACCGGTGTTCCAATTGAGCCGCACGGTGAATTACATATTGGCGGAGGGTCGGAATGTTTTGGAGAGTCATCCGTCCGCAGGACACAGACATTTCGATAGCGGGAATGCCCCAAAAAAAGATGTGGAAATAGTCATTGACTTCTTTCCGGATGTAACGGGAGAGGAATTTAAGACACTGTACAGGGAAAGAATGCTTTTACGGGGGCAGCGCACGGTGGAGGAATTTTTTACGGGTATGCTCCATAAAAAGCTGATGCTTCTATTTATAAAGCTGGCAGGACTTAGGCCCGGGGAAGCCGCAGGGCAGGCGGACGAAAGGAAGCTGAAAAGGGTCTTTGAACTGTGCAGAAGCTGGACGCTCCACATAATTGGCAGCAATTCCTATGACAGTGCCCAGGTCTGCGCCGGGGGAGTCCCGCTGGAGGAAGTGACCGGGGAGCTGGAGTCAAAACTTGTGCCGGGACTCTATTTTGCAGGGGAGATTCTGGATGTGGACGGCCGCTGCGGAGGGTATAATCTGCAGTGGGCGTGGTGCAGCGGATTTATAGCGGGCTGCCAGGCGGCAGCATCTTTCGCAGATAAAGGAAATTGAGAGATAAGGATAGGTGTTTTACATGCTTCGGGTCAATCAGGTGAAATTGAAGACAGGGCATTCGGAGGCTGATCTGCGCAGACAGACAGCTTCCATATTGCGGGTGCCCGAACAGAATATAACGGAATTGAGAATCGTCCGGCAGTCCATTGATGCCAGGAAGAAACCTGCCATTTTCTACAGCTATTCTGTGGATGTGGCGGTGCGGGACGAGGAGAAGATATTACATAGGTTTCGGGGAAAGGACAATCTGGTGTGCAGGTCTGTTCAGGATGCCTATCATTTCCCGGCACCTGGAAACAGGGAGAGAAAGAAGCCTGTAGTCATTGCGGGGACAGGCCCGGCAGGACTGTTCTGCGGTTATTTCCTGGCCTTGCACGGATACCGGCCCGTTTTGCTGGAGCGGGGCAGATGCGTGGAAGAGCGCCAGAGGGATGTGGAGGCTTTCTGGGAGACGGGAAAGCTGGATACCGCATCCAACGTGCAGTTCGGCGAGGGCGGAGCGGGGACATTCTCCGACGGAAAGCTGAATACGCTGGTAAAGGATAAGGACGGCAGGAACAGGGCGGTGCTGGAGACTTTCGTGAAATTCGGGGCGAAAGAGAGCATCTGCTACGAGGCAAAGCCCCATATCGGCACGGATGTACTATGCACTGTAGTAAAACGAATGCGGGAGGAAATCATCCGGCTGGGTGGAGAAGTGCGTTTCGAGAGCCAGGTGACGGATATCCGCGTGGAAGCGGGGTGCGTGAAAGGCGTGACGGTGGAGGGGCCGGGTACAGCAAAAAGGCCGACCTTTGCGGAAAGCGGGAACCTTGCGGAGGGAGAGGAAGCCTTGGGAGAGACGCATTCCGGAGAATATATGGAGTGCGGGCAACTGGTGCTGGCCATCGGTCACAGCGCCCGGGATACTTTTTCCATGCTGCAAAGGCGCGGAGTGCCTATGGAGGCAAAATCCTTTGCCGTGGGGCTTCGGGTAGAGCATCCCCAGCAGATGATAAACGAGAGCCAGTACGGAGCGGCACAGCCGGGGGAGCTGGGCGCTGCCCCCTACAAGGTGACGGCAAAGGCCGGAAACGGCAGAGGCGTCTATTCGTTCTGCATGTGTCCAGGCGGATATGTGGTGAACGCTTCCTCCGAGGAGGGACGCACGGCAGTGAACGGCATGAGCTACAGCGGCCGGGACGGAAAAAATGCCAACAGTGCCATTATCGTCACAGTGACGCCAGAGGACTTCGGATCAGAGCACCCGCTGGCGGGAATCGAGTTTCAGAGACGGCTGGAAGAGAGGGCTTATGCTGTGGGAGGCGGAAAGATTCCGGTACAGCGGTTTGGTGATTTCAGACGTAGCATAGAATCCGGCGCAGACCATGAAATGCCGCATCGGACGGAAGACTTCGTATTGACACCCCAGTGCAAGGGGGCCTGGACATGGGCTGACGTAAGCCGCATCCTGCCAAAGGCCTGCAACGAAGCCATCGTGGAGGGCATGGAGGCTTTCGGCAGGCAGATAGCCGGTTTTGACCGCCCTGACGCCTGCCTGTCCGGAGTTGAGAGCCGTACCTCGTCACCAGTGCGTATTCATCGGGACGAACAGTTACAGTCGCAAATCCGGGGACTGTATCCCTGCGGTGAGGGGGCCGGCTTCGCCGGAGGAATCGTCTCCGCGGCCATGGACGGCATCCGGGTGGCAGAGGCCATAGCCAGGGAGTATGCGCCCTGAAAGAAAGTATTAGATCCGGAAGCGGAGTCTGATATCAGGATTTCCGGAGCGGATTGAGGGACATTTATGTTATTAAGAATCTGAGGAAAAGGGAGGACGAATACCATGAACATGGACGAAAGAATCGCGCGCATCAATGCGCTGTACCACAAATCCCAGGCCGAGGGGCTCACAGAAGAGGAAAAGGCAGAACAGGCACAGCTGCGCAAGGAATATGTGGCCAGCGTCAGAGCGAACCTGCGGGGCCAGCTGGACAGCATCACCATTGAGCGCCCCGATGGTTCCACTGAGAACTTAGGCGAGAAGTTCGGAGGGAAGTCCCGCTGAAGCGAAAGGATATAGAATGGAAGACAAGACAAAAAAGCGCGAAATCAGAAGAATGATTCTGCGGCAGCGGGACGGCCTGAGCGCGGAAACGCGGAAAAAAGGAGACATCCTGTTGACAGAACGAATCCTGGGACATCAATGGTTCTACCGCTCGGAATATCTCCTGTGCTACGTGAACTACGGAAGCGAAATTTCTACCAGGGATATCCTGAGAGAGACGCTAAAGGCAGGCAAGAAAGTATATGTGCCCAAAGTGCTGGCAGACAAAGAGCCGGAGATGGCCTTTTTCAGAATAGAAGCTCTGGAAGAACTGGTCACAGGCTACAAAGGAATACCGGAGCCGGCAGGAGATACGGAAAAATACCCCTATACCCCGGACAGGGCAGAGCAGAGCCTTATGCTAATGCCCGGCGTGGCCTTTGACCCGTTCCGAAACAGGCTGGGGTACGGCAAAGGCTTCTACGACCGCTTCCTGGCGGACAAGGCAAAGCTGCAGCAGCGCACCATAGCCGTGGGCTACCGATGCCAGTTCCTGGACGAATTGCCTGCCGGCCCCATGGACATCAGACCCTGCCAGATTATCTGTGTCTAGCCAGATTACCATTATCTCCAAAGAGGACGAGAGCCATGCTGAACATAGCCGTTGTGGATGACGAACAAGCACACAGGGATATCCTGGTAAAATATATCGAAGAGTGGATAGAGAGGCAGCACTGTGACGCGCAGGCGCAAGCTTTCCCAAGCAGCGAGTCTTTTTATTTTGCGTGGTGCGGTGATCAGCGCTATGACGTCCTTTTCCTGGATATCATGATGGGAGGGGCCGACGGCATCAGTCTTGCGAAGCGGCTTCGGGAACAGGGTAAGGACCTGATAATCATTTTCACCACCGGTATCGCCGACTACATGCAGCAGGGCTATGACCTGGAGGCCATGCATTATCTGTTAAAACCTCTGGACAGGGAGAAAGTATGGGAATGCCTGGAGAAATGCCTGAAGCGGCAGGGTGAGGATGCGAAATGGATTCTGCTGCCCACAGAGGAGGGATGGATGAAGACAGATGCAGCCAAAATCCTCTACGCGGAGGCAGTAGGACATTACTGCCGGTTGGAATGCATGGAAGAGCGTCTGCAGTTAAAAATGGGAATCCGGGAGCTGGCCCGGAAGCTGGATAAGACAGGGGACTTTCTGTTCTGCCACCGTTCCTACCTGGTGAACCTGCGGAGAGTGGCAAAAGTAGGCAGACAGGACATCGTCATGGACGGCGGCGCGCTGGTGCCGGTGAGCCGCAGACTGTACAACGAGGTAAATGACAGGTTCATCAGGACATTTATGAAGGAAAAGTCCAAAACACGGGAGAACATATGAACAATTATCTTATCCTACTGCTGATCCCGGCAATTCCCGCAGCGCTGGCGGGAATCCGCTTCTACATCCGCCGTTTAGTGGAGCGACGGATTGCCGGATACCAGAACGACCTGACCCGCAAACACTGCGAGGAGGTGGACAATCTGTATCGTCAGACCAGAGGCTGGCGGCATGATTTTAAGAATCATCTCCAGACCATGCAGGCCTACCTGGAGATGGGACAGACCGGGCAGCTGGCACATTATCTCCAGGATTTGACGCAAGACTACAATGCAATAGATATAGCGATCCGCACCGGAAATGCCATGGTGGACGCCATCCTGAACAGCAAGCTTTCCCTGGTGCGGGCAAAGGAGATCCGGGTGGATGCCACTGCCGATCTTCCCTCCAGCCTGCCTGTATCCGATGTGGACTTAAGCGTCATGATCGGAAACTTGCTGGACAACGCCATGGAAGCCTGCCTGAAAGTGTCCCCGGAGGAGCGGTTTCTGCGTTTCTATATGACGAAAGCCAAGGACAACCTCTATATCTATGTAATGAACGCGGCGGACGGCACATACCGCAAGGGACTTGGAAAATACCTTTCCACCAAAGGCAGCGACGGCCATGGCTATGGGCTGCAGAGAATCGATAAGGTGGTGAAAAAGTACAAGGGATATCTGAACAGGCAGGATGAGGGAAATGTCTTCGCCACGGAGGTTCTGCTGCCTCTGTAGGGGATATCTGTGCCTGCGGGAGGAAAAAATCAAGCCATTCATGCAAAGAGAGAGCCGTTCGTGCAGAAACGGTTCTCTTTTTGCATCAATGCGGTACAATCCATGACGAAGACAGACATTTTTCATCCAAAGGATGCGGTGCAGACACGGCAAACCAACAGACTGAAACAGAAATGGAGGAACAAAGCAATGAACATGCCAAACTATCCCCTGCTATCCAATATCCGGTATTACTACAGGCTGCTCTACCGGGAATTCCCCCGTCTGGCCGTCAGCCATGCCATTACTATACTTGGAGAGATACTGCTTCCTTTCATGGGCATCCTCATGCCTGGCATAGTGCTGAGCCAGGTATCGTCCGGCGAACTTTTCCGGGGGCTGGCGCTGATAGCGCTGGCAGGCGGCGTCATGCTGCTTGGCGGTGCCATCGTATCCTGGGTGAACTCCAAAACCTATTTTTTCGAGAACATGTTCCGCAACATCCTGTTTGGAGAGGTAGTCCTAAAAGAGACCAGATGCCTCTATCGATATGTGGAATATGATGAACAGAAAAAAATTACCAAGAGAGCCTATCAGTCTCTGGATAGCGGGGACTGGTCGGTGTGCTACCGGATGCTGGGCATTCCCAGGGAACTGGCGGTGAATGCTGCCTGTTTCTTCCTGTATTCATCGGTGCTGGGTACTTTAAAGCCCTGGCTGGTGGCGCTGCTTTTGGGATTGTCCCTGGCAAATTACGGGATATTCCGGATGAAGAACCGCTGGCAGCTTGCATTCAGAGATGAGTTTGCCCAGTCCGGCAGGAAAATCAATTATCTGTATCGGATCATGAAAGATACCCAAATGGCCAAAGACGTGCGCATTTTTGCCATGAACCGCTGGCTGATGGCTTTCCGGGAAAAGGTGTTCGGTCAGAGGCTCAGACTGGAGAAAAAGAACCAGCGCAGAGTGTTCGTAGCAGATTTCCTCCAGCTTTTGCTGAACCTGTGCAGGAACGGCTTTGCATACGCATATTTGATTTACGCGTGCACCCGGGGAGATATCTCCCCAGCAGAATTTCTTGTGTACTTTGGGGCAATTACAGGATTTTCCGGCTTTGTCACGGGAATGATGGACAATTACGCCAGGCTGAAGCTGGTCAACGAGGACGCCTCCTGCATGCGGGCCCACATGGAACTTCCGGAGACAGGGGAAGAGGGAGAAGCGCCGGCAGAACTGTACCGGACTCCGGCAGAGATTGAATTCAGGGATGTGAGCTTTTCATATGAGGGGAAAACGGGGGAGGAGCATCCCATGGGAGAGGAGCATCCCATGGAAGAGGGGCATTCCATGGGAGAGGGGCATTCCATGGTGTACGAACATTTCAACCTGCGGATAGCGCCCGGGGAGAAAGTGGCGCTGCTGGGAGTCAACGGCGCAGGGAAGTCTACTTTGGTAAAGCTGCTCTGCGGCCTGTACGAGCCGGATGCCGGGAAAATCCTGATCAATGGAGTGGATATCGCCACACTGCCCAAACGGGCGCTGTACGACCTGTTTTCCGTGGTATTCCAGGAGGCGACCATCTTCCCCTACCCGGTGGGCTGTAACCTTTCTTTCCGAAAGCTGGAGGAGACGGACGAAGAGAGAGCCTGGGCAGCGCTGCGGGAAGCCGGCCTGGAGGAGATTTTCAGGGAACGGGGCATCAAAATGGACTCCTATATGACCAAAACCGCTTTCGAGGACGGCGTGGAACTGTCAGGAGGGCAGGCTCAGCGGTTCCTCCTGGCTAGAGCGCTGTATAAAAACGGGAACATTCTGGTTTTGGATGAGCCCACCTCGGCGCTGGATCCAATCGCAGAGAGCGAAATATACGAGGAATATGTGAAAATCAGCAGAGGGCGCACCTCCCTGTTCATCTCCCACAGGCTGGCCAGCACCAAGTTCTCGGACAGAATCCTTTTTCTGGAGAACGGTCGCGTCCTGGAAGAGGGCACCCATGAAGAACTGATGGCGCTGGGAGGAAGTTACGCCCACATGTTCGAGATACAGTCCCGCTACTACACCGCGCAAGAGCGGGACGGCTGCCAATCAGGCTCAAATTCCACAGAAAGCGAGGTCACACAACATGCCGGATGATTTGACAAGCAAGATTCCCTGGAAAGAAAATATCAGATATATCAAAAATATGTTTTTCTATATTCATAAAATCGACAAGACTTATTTTTCCCTGGCAACTGGCAGGTTATTGCTGGAGGCAGTGGAGGCGGCGCTGGCGCTGGTATTTTCCGCCGAAATTCTGGAACTGCTCTGCGAAGGCGCGCCTGTGGAAACAATCGGAAAGCCGGTGTTTTACCTCCTAGTCTGCTCATTCCTGCTTTCCACTGCCTCCCGCTTTTTACTAAACGAGTTCCTCCTGCCGAAAAGGAACCATATCTGCCGGGTTTACGACAATGATTTTGCCGCCAAATTTCAGCAGATGGACTACTCCCTGATCGAGAGCCCCTATATCAAAAAACTCACCGACCGCATTGCCAGAGACAACAACTGGGGAGCCGGCATTTACAATACATTCGAGTATTTTGACCCTATTGTGTCAGGCATATGCAGGCTGGTCTGCTCTGTGGCGGTGGCGTTCCCCATCCTGAGGATTATCGCAGCCTCCCGCAATATGTGGATGTATCTGGGACTTGCGGCATTGGCTGTCATTCTGTGGATTCTGACTGTGGCTGCAGCCAGGGCAAACGCTGTCTATGAGGAAACGCTCCTGAAAGACCCTTCGGAGACGTACCCGGAGGAGATTTACCGAAAATATTATTCCTTTTTCTGGTACTGGGTGCGCCGCTGTATGAGCGGAGACTACCATTTCATCAAGGATATTCATCTCTATGACGGATACGACATGATGGAACACTACACAGTGGGGAACATGCGGGAAAGCGAAAAAGTCATTCCCAGAGTGTCCATTGTGGGAAAGCTGGCAGGGAGGCTGGGCTTTCTCCAGGGAGCCGCAGAAGGCCTGATGGCCCTTGCAGGCTATCTGATCTGTGCCGCCTATGCCCTGTTGGGCGCGTTCCCCATAGGAAATGTCATTAAGTTCGCAGGCTCTGTCACAAGCATCCTGAACTGTGTCCAGGGCATGGGCTATCAGTGCAGCGGCCTGGCCCTCACCGCCAGGAGAGTGGCCAGCACCCTGGAGCTGCTGAATGTCAGCGATGAGATGTACAAGGGAAAGCTTCCTGTGGAGAAACGGCTGGACAATCAGTATGAGATAGAATTTCGACATGTCTCTTTCCGTTATCCGGGGACGGAGCGCTATGCCCTGATAGACTTCTCTATGAAGCTGCGCATCGGAGAGCGCATGGCAATCGTTGGCATGAACGGCTCAGGCAAGACTACCATGATCAAGCTCCTGTGCCGTCTCTACGATCCCCAGGAGGGGGAAATCCTGTTGAACGGCGTGGACATCCGGAAATTTCGGCAGGATGAGTACCTGCAGCTCTTTTCGGTGGTATTCCAGGACTTTAAGCTCCTGTCCATGCCTTTAGGGGAGAATGTGGCAGCCTCCGGGGAGGTGGATGAGGAGAAAGCCAGGCGGGTTCTGGGCCAGGCCGGGCTGGGAGAGCGGCTGGAGAAGCTCCCCGCAGGCATTGACACCTGCCTCTATCAGGACATAGCGGATGACGGTGTAGAAATATCCGGCGGCGAGGCCCAGAAAATCGCCATCGCCAGAGCCCTGTACAAGGATGCGCCTTTCGTGCTCCTTGACGAGCCCACCGCCAGCCTGGATCCCCTGTCGGAGTATGAGATTTACTCCGGTTTCGATGCCATGGTGGGGGACAAGACGGCTATCTACATCTCCCACAGACTGTCCTCCTGCCGCTTCTGCAACGACATAGCTGTATTCCACCAGGGACGGCTGGTGCAGCGTGGGAACCATGAGGAGCTTCTGGCGGATGAAAAAGGAAAGTATTATGAACTCTGGCAGGCACAGGCTCAGTATTATCAATAAAAAGAAAGAGACCGTGGGCAGGAAACAGGAGCAGCTGAAAGCATATTTTTAAATTCTGTCTCAGAAGCATTGACTTTTTCCTATTCCTGCCATAAACTTTAGTAAAGTTGCCATGCTCTCTGACATACGAGCAAAATCAAAATTCCACTGATCACAACTGTGAGATTGAATGGGTATAATATATGAATTTAAATGATTTTTTCTGCCAAAACCCCAAAGTAGCCCTGGCATTTTCCGGCGGCGTAGATTCGGCCTATCTGCTCTATGCGGCTCTGGCAAATGGGGCGCAGGTGCGGGCTTATTATGTAAGGTCTGCCTTTCAGCCCCGGTTTGAGCTGGAGGACGCCAGGCGGCTGTCCGCAAATCTCGGGGCAGAAATGCGGGAACTGAAAGCAGACGTGCTTGCGGATCCGGTGATATCTGCCAATCCTGCTGACAGATGTTATCACTGCAAGAAAATGATATTTTCCTCTATAGCACAGGCTGCCGCAGAGGACGGATACCCTGTATTGATGGATGGAACAAATGCCTCCGACGACGCAGGAGACCGTCCGGGCATGCGTGCGCTGACTGAGCTGAAAGTCCGCTCGCCGCTGAGAGAGTGCGGACTGACCAAGGATGCTGTCAGAAGTTTGTCCAAGGAAGCGGGCCTCTTTACCTGGGATAAGCCCGCCTATGCCTGCCTGGCTACCCGGATTCCCGCCGGGACAGAGATTACGACAGAGAGGCTGAGCAGAACGGAGGAGGCGGAAGATTATCTGGCCTCCATTGGCCTGACGGATTTCCGGGTTAGAATGATTCCGGCAGGCGGCGGGCAGACAGAGGGGTGTGCCGGCAGTGGGAGCCCCTGCGTACAGACGGATACGGCGCGGAAAGAAATGCCCTGCAAAACGGCATCCGGATTTCAGACGGGGATTAAGGCTTGTGATTATGCGCGCCTGCAGGTTCGGGAGCAGGATATTCCCCTGGTGCTGTCCAGGCGGCAGGAAATTCTCACGGAACTGAAGAAGTACTACGGCGCGGTGCTGTTGGATATGGAGGTACGTTGATGGACAATGAGGTAAAACGTGTTCTGGAGGCTGTGCAGGCGGGGGAGATGTCCGTGGAGGATGCACTGCTTCGGATTAAAGTAGAGCCTTTTGAGGACATTGGTTATGCGAAAGTGGATCTCCACCGAAAGATACGCCAGGGAGCGGCGGAGGTTATCTACGGAGCGGGAAAGACTCCGGAGCAGATAAACGGTATTATTGACGTTATGGAGAAGAACGGGCAGAAGACCATTCTGATCACGAGAATGTCAAAGGAAGCTGCGGATGCGGTGGGAAAGCGCCATGCTCTGGATTTCCATGAGGACGCAGGCGTGGGGATCATCGGAGAACTGCCGGAGTGCGGCGGCCTGGGCAGAATCGTGGTGGCCACAGGGGGAACCAGCGATATTCCGGTGGCGGAAGAGGCCGCCCTGACGGCCCGGGTGCTGGGCAATGAGGTGGTGCGGCTCTATGATGTAGGCGTAGCTGGGCTTCACAGGACCCTGGCCCATCTGGACGACATCATGGGGGCCAGCGTGATCATTGCCATTGCCGGTATGGAGGGTGCTTTGGCCAGCGTCATCGGGGGACTGGCTGACTGCCCTGTCATTGCGGTGCCCACCAGCGTGGGATATGGTGCTTCTTTCGGCGGATTGTCGGCGCTTTTGTCTATGCTGAATTCCTGTGCCAGCGGTGTATCTGTGGTGAATATCGACAATGGATTCGGCGCAGGATACCTGGCCAGCATGATCAATCATATGGATGCCTCAAAAAGGGATTGAAGAGCAAAAAGCATCCGATTGCCCGCATTTAATGTAAAAGAGGGCAAAATGTAAAACCGGAAGCCCGATAAAACGGGGGGGCGGAGATTCCGAAAGTATATTACAGAAAAAGGAGAGCCTATGAGGACTTTATATTTGGACTGTGGAATGGGAGCAGCCGGAGATATGCTGGCAGCGGCATTATTGGAGCTGATTCCGGACGGGGACGCCTTGCTGAAAGAAGTGAATTCACTGGGGATACCCGAAGTGCATGTGGAGCGGGAAAAAGCCGTAAAATGCGGTATCACGGGAACTCATGTGTCCGTTATGGTGGGCGGAGTGGAAGAGGAGAGCATTGACCACTTTGGTCATTTGCATGAACATAGCCATGGAGAGCACAGCCATGAGAACCATGATCACGTCCATGAAGAGCACAGTCATGAGAATCATGATCACGTCCATGAAGAGCACAGTCATGAGAACCATGATCACGTCCATGGAGAGTACAGCCATGAGAATCATGAGCATATCCATGAAGAGCATGCTCATCACCATACCCATACCCACACGCACCATCACAGCAGCCTCCATGACATCGAGCATATCGTCAGGGGACATCTGGCTCTGCCGGAAAAAGTGCAGGATGATATCATGGCCGTCTATCGGTTGATAGCGGAGGCAGAGAGCCATGCCCACGGAGTTCCGGTTACGGAAATTCATTTTCATGAGGTAGGGACTATGGATGCTGTCACGGATATCGCCATGGTGTGCATGTTGATGAACCGAATTGCTCCGGACGAGGTAGTGGTGTCGCCAGTCCATGTGGGAAGCGGTCAGGTCAGATGCGCCCATGGCATCCTGCCGGTACCTGCGCCTGCCACGGCTTTTATCCTAAAGGATGTACCTGTCTATGGAGGAAATGTCCGCGGGGAACTCTGCACACCTACCGGTGCCGCTCTGCTGAAGTATTTTGCCACACGCTTTGGGAGCATGCCTGTGATGAAGATGGGCGCCATCGGCTATGGAATGGGAAAGAAAGATTTCGAGGCGGCAAATTGTGTCCGCGCGATTCTGGGGGAGACGGAGGACAGGACAGAGCAGGTGCTGGAGCTCTCCTGCAACGTGGACGATATGACGGCAGAGCAGACAGGCTTTGCCATGGAATGTCTTTTTGAGAGTGGTGCGCTGGACGTATACACAGTGCCTGTCGGCATGAAGAAGAACCGCCCGGGGACATTGATACGCGTAGTGTGCAGGGAATCTGACAAGGAAGCGATGCTTGCGCTGATATTCCGGCATACCACTACGCTTGGAGTGCGCGAGGCAAGAATGCAGCGCTATGTGCTGAACCGGAAAGAGGAGGAACTGCAGACTCCTTACGGCATCGTTCACCGCAAGGATTCGTCCGGCTATGGCGTAAAACGCTCAAAATACGAATATGATGACCTTGCCGCTATTGCAAAGGAAAAAGATATGAGTCTGGATGAGGTAAGGGATATGTTGGATAAGCATTTGCGGCATGAATGATTTGCGGGGCAAAGCTGTGACAACACTTTCTGCCATTTATGATAGGGCTGCCTGCTGCAGTGAGGTTACTGTCCGCGGGTACTTCCGGGAGGTGTCTCCGTGGGATTGCTATGACTGCAGAGTAGTCCTATATCGAAATATATCTTTATACCGCTTGACATTTTTCAAAAAAGCAAGCACAATAAAATTGTAGCCGATAAGCTGGAAGCATGGCTTATGTTCTTCAGCGCAGATGCGCCGGATTGCGGGGAAGCTGGAATCCTGGAAATCACAGGGCTATACGGCAGAAATGAGAAAAGAGCAGAATAAAAAGGAGACACACAGGCATGAGCAGCATGAGAGGAATTGACACTCCGGTACGCCAGCGCAGGAGAAGAGTTTTTAAGGAAGTGGCGAATCTTGCATACAATTCATCGAATCTAAAAGATGATATGGAGGCCCTGCCCTATAAAATCGTAGATTATGAAGAGTCCTTATACTGGGAGAGTGTATATCGTGACAGGGCTATTATCAGAGAGCGTCTTCGCCTTGCTATGGGCATGAGCCTGCGGCCGGAGAACAGAGAGCACCCCGGACATTTGACCCAGGGGTTGGAGGAGAGCAATATTGACGAGAAATACTATGAGCCGCCTCTGATGCAGGTGATTCCGTCTGCCTGTAATGCCTGCCCCGAGAACCACTATGAGGTGACCGATTCCTGTATGGGCTGTGTGGCCCATCCCTGCCACAGCGTATGTCCCAAAGGGGCGATTTCCATGGTGAACGGCAAGTCCGTGATTGACCAGGAGAAATGCATTAAATGCGGAAAGTGCAAGGATGTCTGTCCCTATGATGCCATCTGCCATAAGGAGCGCCCCTGTAAGGCGGCCTGCGGCGTGGATGCCATCAAATCCGACCGGTTCGGCCGGGCCTATATAGACAATGACAGATGCGTATCCTGCGGAATGTGCATGGTCAGCTGTCCGTTTGGAGCCATCGCGGACAAGTCTCAGATATTCCAGCTGATTCGCGCCATGCAGTCCGGCAGGGAAGTCATCGCCCAGGTGGCGCCTGCGTTTGCAGGTCAGTTCGGGCCTAAAGTCACGCCGGAGATGTTCAAGACTGCACTGAAAGATCTGGGCTTTGCGGATGTATACGAGACCGCAATCGGCGCTGACCTCGGCTGTATGGCAGAGGCAGAGCACTATGTGAACGAAGTAGCCACGGGAAAGCAGGATTTTGCGCTGACCTCCTGCTGCCCCTCCTGGTCCGTGATGGCCAAACATCTGTTCCCGGAGACCATTGACAAGATCAGCAATGAGCTGACACCCATGGTGGCCACAGCCAGGATTATCAAGAAAGAGCACCCGGAGGCTTTGGTAGTGTTCATCGGTCCCTGCGCTTCCAAGAAGCTGGAGGCCAGCCGCAGAACCGTGCGCTCGGATGTGGACTTCGTCATCACATTTGAGGAATTGACAGGAATGTTCGAGGCAAAGGGCATTCTCCTGGAGGAAATTAAAGCCATGGACGAGATGACGGATGCCACCGGAGCAGGCCGCGGCTACGGCGTGGCAGGCGGTGTGGCGGGAGCCATCGAGGAGTGCATCAGGACCTATTACCCGGGTACGGACGTGAAGATTGAGCATGCGGAAGGACTGACGGAATGTAAGAAAATGCTTCTTCTGGCCAAGGCCGGCAGGAAGAACGGCTGTCTCATAGAGGGAATGGCCTGTCCCGGCGGATGTGTGGCCGGAGCGGGGACGAATATTGCCATTCCTCAGGCGGTGAAAGAGGTGGCAAAATTCAAGGCACAGGCAAAGGAATCCGTGCCCCATGAGACAAACTGAGCCATAAGAACCGCAAAATTCGCTGTGTCTGACGAGACCGGGAAACGCGGCATGACGATTCATATACGGGACTAACTGCGGAAATTTGTCGGAGTTTGTCCCGTATATTTTTTGAATACCTTATAAAAGTATCTGGGATTGAGATGAAAGTATTCCGCCAGCATCTCAATGGATACCGGTTCCCGATAATGCTCCAGAAGAAATGCTTTTGCCTGCGTCACTGACAGGCAGACATTTCCATTTCAGGGAATTTTTCCCCATCTGTATACTGTTCTATAAACTGCTTAGAAGTGGCCTGAATCTCTTTGGCAAGGAGATTCGAGGTGTTGTTCCTCTTTGGTTTTATGAAAGAGGTTTTTGTGGAAAATATCGCCGGAGCAGTAAAGGAATAAGGGATGGAAGCCGATTGCTAAAACAGGAAGATGTACTGCTTCCGCTAAAGATTAGAGAAAGGGAAAAAGGTACCCCAAATGAGAGCAGAAGAGATATGTACCCACTACGGCGAGGATCCCTCCAGGTTTCACGGAGCCGTGAATGTGCCCCTTTTCCAGACATCGCTTTTCGTTGACTGCGAAGGGAATGAAGGCGGACGGGAGGGAAGATACGCATACACCAGAGTATCCAATCCCACTACGGAGATTGTAGAGAAAAAGGTGGCGGCATTGGAGGAGGGCGAGGCTGCAAGGTGTTTCGGCTCCGGCATGGGAGCCATCAGCGCTGCCATGATGCATTATCTGAAAAAAGACAGCCATGTAGTGGCGGTGGCAAGTATCTACGGCCCTGCCAGACGTTTCCTGTCGGAATATCTGGAGCGATTTGGGATTACGGTCTCATTCGTAAGCGGGACGGACCCTGACGAAATCGAGGCTGCCATATGCGACAGGACGGATTTGATCTATCTGGAAAGTCCCTCCACCTATCTGTTTCTGGTGCAGGATCTGGAGAAAATCGCACAGATCGCGAAGAAGCATCACGCGGCGACGGTGATCGACAATACCTATGCCACCCCGATCTTCCAGAAGCCTCTCACCAAAGGAATCGATATGGTGGTACATTCCGCTTCCAAGTACCTGGGAGGCCACAGCGACATTGTGGGCGGCGTGGTGATCGGGCGGAAAGAAGACATGATCCAGGTGGCGAAAGACGAAAGGGAGCTGTTTGGGGCAGTGATGAGCCCTTTTGACTCCTGGCTGATGCTGCGGGGAATTCGGACGCTGCCTGTCCGGATGAAACAGCATATGAAGAATGCCATGGAGATGGCGGCGTATTTCCAGGATTTGGCCATCGTCAAAGAAGTGATCTACCCGTACTGGAATACCCATCCCCAGTATGAGCTGGCAAAGAGACAGATGACAGGAGCCAGCGGCCTGATGAGCGTGGTGTTCGATCTGCCCGGGGACCGGATTCACGGAATCTTGAGGGAACTGGAATTTTTCCACAGAGGACCCAGCTGGGGCGGCTACGAGAGCCTTATTTCCGCAGTGGGGGCAGGTTTAGAGCGGGATAATGAGACCATGAAGAAAGGGCTGGTGCGCCTGCACATCGGGCTTGAGGGAGCGGATCTGCTGAAAGAGGATTTCGATAGAGCCGTGAAGCATGTGCTCGGATAAGGAACAGGACTGATTGATATAAAACCGCTGGGTGTGGGGGGCACCGGGCGGTTTTAGAGTTTTAACGCATTAAAGTGATTGACATATCCGGGAAATTATCTTAGAATATTGAAATATATTGAGATTGCCATATGACAGGATTGATAAAATATTTCCACCAACATGAAATTCCCGAAAACGGAAATGGAAGAGGAGGACGGAACGTGTCAGAGAAGAAGATACTGCTGGGCAATGAAGCCATAGCGAGAGGAGCCTATGAGGCAGGCGTGAGGGTGTCGGCAGCCTATCCGGGTACGCCCAGCACGGAGATCAGCGAAGCGATGGCGAAATACGATGAAGTCTACGCGGAGTGGTCGCCCAATGAGAAAGTGGCTGCGGAGGTGGCCATCGGCGCATCCATCGCCGGAGCCCGGTCCATGTGCAGTATGAAGCATGTGGGCGTGAATGTGGCGGCAGATCCGCTTTTCACCGCGGCCTACGCAGGTGTGGGAGGCGGTCTGGTGGTAGTGGCGGCGGATGACCCGGGCATGTACAGCTCCCAGAACGAGCAGGACAGCCGGATGGTGGCCAGAGCAGCCATGATTCCCGTGCTGGAGCCCTCGGACAGCGCGGAGGCCAAGGAATTCACAAAGCTTGCATTTGCCTTAAGCGAGAAGTACGACACGCCGGTGATGGTGCGCTCCACCACCAGACTTTCCCATTCTCAGGGGATTGTGGAGCTGGAAGAGCGTGAGGAGAGGGAAGTGCTTCCCTATGAGCGCAATACTGCGAAATATGTCATGATGCCTGTCAATGCCATCAAGCGTCATGTGGTGGTGGAGGAGCGCATGAAGAGGCTTGCGCAGGACGCATGTACTATGCCTCTGAACCGGGCGGAGTATCGGGACTTGTCCGTGGGATTTATCACAAGCGGAATTCCGTACCAGTATGTACGGGAGGCCATGCCTGAGGCAAGCGTCCTGAAGCTGGGTCTGGTGCATCCCCTGCCCAGGAAGCTGATAGAGGAATTTGCCGCCAAAGTGGAGCGGCTGTACATATTCGAGGAGCTGGAGCCAGTCATTGAGGAGCAGGTGAAGTCCTGGGGTATCCAAAAGGCCGTCGGCAAGGAGATCTTCACGGTGCAGGGAGAATACAGCGCCAATATGATCAGACAGCATGTGCCGGAGTATGACGGGCAGGCACATCCGGACGGGGCGGGAAAAACGGCATCCGGTCAGGCGCCTTTGCCTCCGGCAAATGTTCCGGCCCGGCCTCCGATTTTGTGCCCCGGCTGCCCTCACCGCAGTGTATACACGGTGCTGAACCGCCTGAAAATTCACGCTGCGGGCGATATCGGCTGCTATACTTTAGGCGCGGTGGCCCCCTTGAGCGTGGTGGACACCACCATCTGCATGGGATCCAGCATCAGCACCCTCCACGGCATGGAAAAGGCCAGGGGAAAAGAGTACATCCGGGACTGGGTGGCGGTCATCGGAGACTCCACGTTCATGCATACAGGCATCAATTCCCTGATGAACATGGTCTACAACCGGTCCTGCGGCACGGTGGTGATTCTGGACAATTCCACCACGGGCATGACGGGACATCAGGACCACGCGGCTACCGGAAAGACCCTGAAAGGAGAGGTGGTTCCGGCTATCAATATCACGCAGCTGTGCCGCAGTCTCGGCATCGCGCATGTGTATGAAGTCAGCGCTTTTGACATAGACGCGCTCACGGAGCTCTTCCGCCGGGAGACCCAAAGGGACGAAGTGTCGGTGATCATCACCAAGGCGCCCTGCGTGCTGCTCAAAGGGGTTACTTTCCCGAACAAATGCGTTCCCGTTCCGGAGAAATGCAGGAAATGCGGCGCGTGTCTGAGACCCGGATGCCCTGCTTTGACAAAGAATGCGGATGGAACCATAACCATTGACGAGACCATGTGCAACGGCTGCGGCCTCTGTGAGAAGCTGTGTCCTTTTGATGCCATAGAGGTACGTCCGCGCTGACCGAGAGCAGAAGTTCGGCGCATCGGCAAAGCCTTAGGCATATAGCAGAGGGGCAGGCCTTGGAGGAGCCTGTTTCGCCCGGCCGGCACAAAAAAGGACAGTACAATTTGCTCCGGCATATATACGGCTGTCTCAGGCGGGCGGAACGGAAAACAGAATGTGAGGATGACGAAGATGGGTGTAAAAAATATTATGATCGTAGGCGTTGGGGGACAGGGAACCCTGCTCACCAGCAGAATCTTGGGCAATCTGGCAATCCATGCCGGGTTTGACGTAAAGCTCTCGGAGGTGCACGGCATGGCCCAGCGCGGCGGCAGCGTGGTGACTTTCGTCAGATATGGAGAGGAAGTGGCGGAGCCAATCGTGGAGGAGGGCTGTGCTGACGTGCTGATTGCTTTCGAGAAGCTGGAGGCCCTGCGCTACCTGCACTTTCTCAAAGAAGACGGTGTTGTTATTGTCAACGATTGGCGCATCGATCCTATCACGGTGGTGACGGGAGCGGCGCAGTATCCGGAGGGCATCCTGGATACTCTGAAAGCCGCTAGAAAAACTGTGGTGGTGGAGGCCACGAGACAGGCGGTGGAGATGGGCGCCCCCAAGGCTTTTAACGTAATCGTTCTGGGGGCCGCCGCCAGATATATGGGATTCGGGAAGGAGGATTGGCTCCACGTCATCGAAACGACAGTTCCGCCCAGGACCGTGGAGGTGAATCGGAAAGCGTTCGAGGCCGGATACCATTGAAGAAGTGCATTCATTGAAGAGGAGCATTCATACGGAACAGAGTAATGTTTCCCGGGGCGGTTCAAAGTTCCCTGAGAACAGCCCGGAAATAATCTGGGTAGTTTCATGAGAACTTTAGGCAAACCGGGCATATGCATGGAGGATGAACATTGTATACAATTCGCAAAATCACCGCCGATGAGGTGGATGAGGCTCTGGCATTGGCGCTGGAGGTTTTCATGGAGTTTGAGGCTCCCGACTACAAGCCGGAAGGGACGGAGGCGTTTAAAAAAGATATCATAGAAAATGAGGCGTTCATTTCCAAATGCAGACAGGGTATTTGCCCCATATATGCAGCGTTTGACAAAGAGAAGATGATAGGCATCATGGGAATGCGGTCGAACAGAACGCACATTATGCTGGTGTTTACTAGGAAAGAGTATCATCGCCGGGGAGTGGCAAGCGCGATTTTTCAGTATCTGTTAGAGGATATTTCAAAGGATGGTCCGGCGCCTCGGGAGATTACGCTGAATTCTTCGCCATATGGGAAACCGTTTTATCTGCACATCGGTTTTGAGCCGCAATCTGGGGAACAGGAAAAAAATGGTATCAGGTTCACGCCCATGAAATACGAAATTCCATGGCATGAAACCGAAACCGGAATAACGCAGGAAAGCTTGCAAGAAAGAACGCAAAAATAATGACAGCGCTTGCAGACAGCAGGCATGGAGGTGCATATCGTATGATTTGGAACGAGACAAAAGAATGCATGAGCCGGGATGAGATGCAGGCCCTGCAGGGTGCCAGACTGGTGAAACTGGTGGACAGGGTCTACCACAATGTGGAGTACTACCGCAAGAAGATGCAGGCCATAGGCCTGGAGCCGGGGGACATCAGAGGGCTGGAGGATCTGGAGAAGCTCCCCTTTACCACCAAGGACGATTTGCGGGACACCTATCCTTTCGGGATGTTCGCCGTGCCGAACTCCCAGATCGTGCGCATCCACGCCTCCAGCGGCACCACGGGAAAGGCCACGGTGGTGGGATACACCAGGAGAGACATTGACGTATGGAGCGAGTGCGTGGCCCGATGCATCACCATGGCCGGCATGGGGCGGGAGGACATTATCCAGGTGGCCTACGGCTACGGCCTGTTCACCGGCGGGCTGGGCGGCCATTACGGCGCGGAGAAAATGGGGGCCACGGTAGTGCCCATGTCCACAGGCAACACCAAGAAGTTGATCACCATGATGATCGACTTCGGCGTCACCGGGATCCTGTGTACGCCCTCCTATTTGATGCACATCGCGGAGACCATTGAGGAGATGGGGGTCCGGGACAAGATCAAGCTGAAAGCCTCGTTAAACGGAGCGGAACCCTGGACGGAGAAGATGCGGGACAAGATCGAGGGGATGCTGGGAATCCATGCCCATGATATCTATGGCCTCAGCGAGATCATGGGGCCTGGGGTGGCCACGGACTGCCGGTTCCACGCAGGCTTACATGTCCACGAGGATCATTTCCTGCCGGAGATCGTGGACAGAGAGACTTTCCGGCCTGTGGCGGACGGCGTCACCGGAGAGCTGGTGATCTCCACCCTGACCAAGGAGGGAATTCCCCTGATCCGCTACCGCACCAAGGATCTGACCAGCATGGACCACAGCCCCTGCGAGTGCGGCAGGACCACTGCCAGGATCGCCAGGTTCACGGGCAGAAGCGACGACATGCTGATCATCCGCGGCGTGAACGTGTTCCCGTCCCAGATCGAGGCGGCGCTTCTGGAGATGGGCGGCACCACGGCCCATTACCTGATGATCGTGGACAGGGTCAATAATCTGGACACCCTGGAGGTTCAGGTAGAGGTGGAGGAGCATTTCTTCTCGGACGAGATCAGGGCCCTGGAGAACCTGGCCAGGAAGATTGAGCATGTGATCCAGCAGGCCATCGGGCTGGCGGTGAAAGTGAAGCTGGTGGAGCCCAAAGCGCTGGAGCGCAGCATGGGCAAAGCGGTGCATGTCATCGACAAGCGGAAGATGGACTGATATTGACTGCCCCAAAAGACCGACCGTCCGGTTTGGCGGCCGGATTCCGGGATCGGAAGCAGAGTCGGAGCGCTTGGGGCAGCCGGGGGAAGCGCGGAAAGAGAGGGAAGATTATGTTTGTAAAGCAATTGTCAGTCTTTATGGAAAACCGTGAGGGCAGGCTGGAGAAAGCGGCGGAGATATTAAAGGAACAGAATATCAACATACTGGCTTTGAGTATGGCAGATACTACGGAATACGGAATGCTGCGCATGGTGGTGTCGAACCCGGAGGAGGCAAAGACCGCCCTCAAAGAGAACGGTTTCTCGGCCATGCTGACAGACGTGCTGGCCGTGAGGCTGGAAGATCAGGTGGGAGAGCTGCACAGTCTGACTCTGGTACTGTGTGCGAAAGGGCTGAATATCGAGTATATGTATTCTCTGGTTTCAGGCGAACGCAAGGCGATCATTGTAAAGACATCGGACGCGGAGAAAGCGGCTGCGGCCATCCGGGAGAGCGGGCTGAGGCTGTATGGGAATGAGGAACTCTGCAGATAAATCTGCAGTTAAAGGGATTTTGTCCGGTTTCGGCATCCCCATATGCTTTTCTTCATTTTTTATATTGACAAATATGTTGTTTCTATGTATAATGAACCAGTATGTGGAAAGAAAATCTGCATGGGAGCCGCTATGTTAGTGAATTTGTCTGATGTATTGACATCTGAGGGCATGAAGTTGTCGAGGGAGATTCCCCTTGAGATGACATGTTATGAGAATGGGACGGAAAGCTTTGAGATCACATTTGCCTCGCCGGTATCGCTTACCGTAGTGAATGTGGAAGAGGACAAGGCTGTCCTAAACGGGCATGTGGAGGTAAGCTTTCAGGGAGCCTGCGGCAGATGCCTGACAGAGGTGCCGGTGGATTTAAAGCTGGATTTTGAGCGGACGATCCTCTCACCCGAGATACAGGGGGAGGAGGCGGACGACTTCAGTTTTATGGACGGTTTTTCACTGGATGTGGATGCGCTTGTGCACGATGAGATTTTGCTTAACTGGCCTGCGAAGATTCTGTGCAGAGAGGGCTGCAAGGGAATATGTCCCGTATGCGGACAGAATCTGAATGAAAGGGCGTGCGGATGCGATACTTTCGTTCCGGACCCGCGCATGGCAGTGATACAAGATATCTTCAAGAATAAGGAGGTGTAACAATGTCGATTTGTCCTAAGAATAAATCTTCCAAGAGCAGACGGGATAAGAGAAGAGCAAACTGGAAAATGAAAGCTGCGACTTTGGTAAAGTGCAGCAGATGTGGCGCGCTTATGGTGCCCCACAGAGTCTGCAAGGCTTGCGGTTCTTACAACAAGAAGCAGGTCGTCAATGTAGACTGAATGGTTTTCCCGGTATTTTCCGGCATGTAGGGGTATTCTGCGGAATACCCTTTTTATGTGCATGCAGAGAAGAATTTTCTGTGGAAAAAGCCTTGATTTTTAAGGAAGATTACATTATCATAAGGGAAGTATATGGAGAAACGGAAGGGGAATCCAATGGCGGAAATGGTAAATGTAGCAGTGGATGCTATGGGTGGTGACAATGCGCCTCTTGAAACCGTAAAGGGGGCCGTGGAGGCTGTAAATGCCGACAAGCGCGTGAAAGTGTTTCTAGTAGGCCGGGAGCCATTGCTAAAAGAAGAACTAAAGAAATATACCTATGATCCGGAGCAGATGGAAATCGTCCATGCGGAAGAAGTCATAGAGACCGGAGAGCCTCCGGTAATGGCGATCCGCAAAAAGAAAGATTCTTCCATCGTAAAGTGCATGTACCTGGTGAAAGGCGGAGAGTGCGATGCCCTTGTCTCTGCGGGAAGCACGGGAGCCGTCCTTGTGGGCGGACAGGTCATCGTAGGCCGCATCAAAGGAGTGGAGCGCCCGCCCCTTGCCCCTGTCATTCCCCATATAAATGGCGTGAGCCTACTGCTGGACTGCGGTGCCAATGTGGATGCCAGCCCCTCCCAGCTGCTGCAGTTCGCAAAGATGGGCAGCATTTATATGGAGAGCGTCATCGGCGTAAAGAATCCCAGGGTGGGCCTGGTGAATATCGGCACGGAGGAGGAGAAAGGAAATGCCCTGACCAGGGAGGCCTTTCCTCTGTTAAAAAATTGTCCTGACATCAATTTTATCGGCAATGTGGAGGCCAGGGAAATCCCAATGGGCGGAGCGGATGTGCTGGTATGCGAAGCATTTGCCGGAAATGTAATTCTGAAGATGCTGGAGGGAGTCAGCAGCGCTCTGATCGGCAAGATCAAGGATGGAATGATGACCAGCTTCCGCAGCAAGATAGGGGCGCTTTTGGTGAAGCCGGCCTTAAAGCAGACCCTGAAAGACTTCAATACGGAAAGCTACGGCGGCGCGCCGCTGCTCGGCTTAAATGGCCTTGTTGTAAAGACCCACGGAAACAGCGAGTCCATCGAAATCAAGAATTCTATTCTGCAATGCATTGCATTCAAAGAACAGAAAATAAATCAGAAAATCAAGGAACAGTTGGTTCTTGAGGACTAGGGAAAGGAGGAGACTGTATGGAATTTGAAAAGCTCAAAAAGGTAATTGCAGACGTGCTGAAAGTAGATCCGAATGAAATTTCCATGGATACGACCTTTGCGGACGATCTTGGGGCAGATTCCCTGGATGTGTTTGAGATCATCATGGGCATCGAAGAAGAATTTGGCATTGAGATTCCCACAGAGGAAGCAGAAAGGATTCATACTGTAAGGGAAGCAGTGGATATGATTAAAGGCATGCTGGGCTGATAGCAGCCGGCCATATGGACTTTACAAGAGCAGTCCGTTATGTGACTGCTCATTTGCTTCCATTTGGCATGTCCCTGTGCGTCAAAAAAGAGTACAGAACCTTTCCTGCCGGAAAAGAGGAGAGATATGTTTGAGAATGATACCAAAGGATATACGATGGAGGTACTGGAGGAGCGCATCGGATATCGGTTCAGGGATGGGGCTTTGTTAAAGCAGGCCATGACCCACAGCTCCTTTACGAATGAACAGAAGATCCGCAGGGCGCAGAATTATGAGCGGCTGGAATTCCTGGGAGATGCAGTGTTGGAACTGGTGTCCAGCGAGTTCCTTTTCAGGGAACATCCTCAGATGAGTGAAGGGGAACTGACGAAAAAGAGAGCATCCATGGTCTGCGAACCGTCCCTTGCATTCTGCGCAAAGGATCTGGAGCTGGGGCGATTCATGCTGCTTGGAAAGGGTGAGGAGAACACCGGGGGAAGAGGGCGTGACAGTATCGTATCCGATGCCATGGAGGCTGTGATCGGCGCCATTTATCTGGATGGCGGCATGGACATGGCAAAGGAATTCATCAACCGCTTCGTCCTTTCCGATCTGGAGGACAAGCAGCTTTTTTATGACAGCAAGAGCAATCTCCAGGAGATGATCCAGGGTAAGCTGAAAAAAGAGTTCAAGTACGAACTGCTGGAGGAAAGCGGGCCTGAGCACGACAAAATGTTCCGTGTATCCGTGGACATGGAGGGCGAAATCCTGGGCACAGGGGTAGGAAAGACAAAAAAAGCGGCAGAGCAGCAGGCTGCCTACAAGGCGCTGTTGCTTTTGAGGGATAGAGGATGTATTTAAAGAACATTGAAGTGCAGGGCTTTAAGTCCTTTGCAAACAAGATTAATTTCCAGTTCCACAATGGAATCACCGGAATTGTGGGGCCCAATGGCAGCGGAAAGAGCAATGTGGCCGATGCTGTCCGCTGGGTTCTGGGGGAGCAGCGGGTAAAGCAGCTGCGCGGCGCCAGCATGCAGGATGTCATTTTCTCGGGCACGGAGAACAGGAAGCCGCTTAGCTATGCCTATGTGGCCATCACCCTGGACAACACGGATCATCAGCTTGCCACCAGTTTTGAGGAGGTGACGGTGGCAAGGCGCATCTACCGTTCCGGAGAAAGTGAATATCTGATCAATGGCAGTTCCTGCAGACTCAAAGACGTGAACGAGCTGTTCTATGACACTGGCATCGGCAAAGAGGGCTATTCCATCATCGGGCAGGGGCAGATCGACAAAATCTTAAGCGGCAAGCCGGAGGAGCGAAGGGAACTTTTTGATGAGGCCGCGGGAATCGTGAAGTTCAAGCGTAGGAAGGCTGCGGCTCAGGGCAAGCTTGAGAACGAAAAGCAGAATCTGATCCGCGTCAATGACATTCTGTCAGAACTGGAGAAGCAGATAGGCCCCCTGGAACGCCAGTCCGAAACCGCCAGGCAGTATCTGAGGAAAAGAGAGGAACTGAAGAAGTTCGATGTAAACGTCTTTCTCCTGGAGAACACCCGCCTCAGAGACCAGCTAAAGGGAGTGGAGGACAAATATTCCTTAGCAAGCAAGGAGCTTTCCGAAACCAGCGAAGCCTATGAGGGCATTAAGGCGGAATATGACCGGGTTCAGGAGGAGCTGGAGAAGCTGGAGCAGTCCATTGAGGCCGCCAGAAGCACTGCCACGGACGCAGGGCTCACCAGAGGCAAGCTAGAGGGCGAGATGAACGTGCTGAAAGAGCAGATCAACTCCGCCAAGGGCAGCGAGGCCCATCTGAACAACAGGCGGAATGCCCTGGAAGAGGACATAGCCGCCAGGGAGAAAGACAGGGAGCAGGTATTGTCCGAAAAGGGCGAGACAGATGCAAAGGTAGCACAGATCACTGCCCTGGCCGATGCCGCAAAGGAAAAGCTGGAGGAAATCCAGGGTAAGATCGAAAAGCTGAATAACGATATAGAGGGCGGGAAGAATACCATTATCGAGGAGCTGAATAGGCGGGCCACGATAAAGTCCAAACTGGGACGTTTCGACACTATGATGGAACAGATAAAGATCCGCAAATCAGAACTCCAATCCAGATTGCTGCGCGCCAAATCCGATGAGGAGGCCAGAGAGGAGACTATCAAAGGTTTAGAGGAGGCGTTTGCCTCTGTAACCGAGGAAATACGCCTTTTAAACGAGCGGGAAGCGGCCATGGAGCAGGAACTTTCGGGCTTCAGGGAGGCGCTGACGAAAAAGGATGCCGCCCTGCAGGAAGCCAAGAGCGCCTATCATATGGAGAAATCCCGGCTGGAGGCCCTTGCCAACCTGGCCGAGCGCTATGAGGGGTACGGCGGCAGCGTCAAGAAAGTCATGGAGCAAAAGGAGAAGAACGGCGGCATCGTCGGCGTAGTGGCAGATATCATCCATGTGGAGAAAAAGTATGAGGTGGCCATCGAGACCGCCTTGGGCGGCAGTATCCAGAACATCGTCACAGACGATGAGGAAACCGCCAAGCGGATGATTTCCTTTTTGAAGACAAACCGCTTAGGCCGGGCCACCTTTCTGCCCCTGACCAGTATCCGAAATTACCAGAGATTCAAGAATACCGAGGCCCTGACTGAAAAAGGCGTCATCGGCACAGCGGACACTCTGGTACGCATAGACGATAAATACCGGGATGTGGCAGGCTCTCTGCTGGGCCGCATCCTGGTGGTGGACAATGTGGACAATGCCCTGAAGCTGAACAGAAAGTACAATCAGAGCTTACGGCTGGTGACGCTGGAGGGAGAACTCCTGGTGCCGGGGGGAGCCATCAGCGGCGGAGCCTATAAGAACAGCAGCAATCTCCTGGGAAGACGCCGGGAGATAGAGGAACTGGAAAAAAGGGTAGAGAAGCTAAAACTTTCCGTGGAGGAGAGCGATAAGGACATCGAGAGAACAAAGGCAAAGCGCACCAGGATGCGCGTGGATCTGGAGGCCATCAAGAGCGACATCCAGCGCAAATCCATCGAACAGAATACAGCCAGGCTGAACATTGCCCAGGCCAGAGAGCGCATGGAGGAGGAAGTGGAGAGCGCCGCCACCCTGCGCCAGGAAGAACTGGAGATCGAAGAAAAGACCCTGGAGATCAAAAACGACAAGGAGACCGTCCAGAAAGAACTTGCGGACAGCGAGGAGCTGGAGGCGCGGACGCAAGAGAAAACCGCGCGTTTCCAGCAGGAACTGGAAGAATGGCGGGGAGCGGAGGCAGAGGCCGCTGCGTCTGTGTCCGACTGGGATCTGAAAGTGGAGAAGATGCGCCAGTCCCTGGGCTTCCAGCAGAGCAATGCAGACCGTATCGATGGGGAGATACAAAGGGCAAGGGCAGAACTGTCAGAGGTTCTGGAGGCTTTGAAAGAAAACGGGAAAGCGGTGGAGGACAGACAGCGCGCCATTGAAGAAATCGAGAAGACCATTGCAGCTTCCTACGATGCTCAGAATGAATCCGAAGCCAAGCTGAAAGAGGCGATGGTACAAAGGCAGGAGTTGTCGGCCACACAGAAAAGCTTTTTCACAAGGCGTGAGGAACTTTCGGAGAAACAGTCTGCTCTGGACAAGGAGGTATATCGCCTAAATGCCCAGAGAGAGCGTATGGAGGAATCTCTGGAATCCCAGATCAACTACATGTGGGACGAATATGAGATTACATTAAGCGATGCTGCAGGCCTGCGGGACGAGAGTCTTTCAGATCTGCCGGCCATGAAAAAGGAGATCGCCGCCCTGCGGGAGCAGATCAAGAAGCTGGGGGACGTAAACGTAAATGCCATCGAGGACTACAAGAACCTGATGGAGCGGTATACCTTTATGGCGGCTCAGAGGGACGACCTGGTGGAGGCGGAGAAGACGCTGGAGGGAATCATCCAGGAACTGGACACTGCCATGCGCAGACAGTTTGCGGAGAAATTCGCGGAGATCGGCCGGGAGTTCGACAAGGTGTTCAAGGAGCTGTTCGGCGGCGGCAGGGGGACGCTGGAGCTGATAGAGGATGAGGATATCCTGGAGGCGGGCATCCGCATCATTGCACAGCCCCCCGGAAAGAAGCTGCAGAACATGATGCAGCTTTCCGGCGGAGAAAAGGCTTTGACGGCCATCTCGCTGTTGTTTGCCATCCAGAACCTGAAGCCATCGCCTTTTTGTCTGCTGGATGAAATCGAGGCTGCACTGGATGATTCCAACGTGGGGAGATTTGCTAAATACTTACATAAACTGACAAAAAATACACAGTTTATCGTCATAACCCACAGAAGAGGCACCATGGAGCAGGTGGACAGGTTGTACGGTATCACCATGCAGGAAAAAGGGGTTTCCACTCTGGTGAGCGTGAACCTGATAGACAAGGAACTGACGGCATAAGTCGGCGGCAGGGGCCACGGCGGAAGAGACAGCTTACAGCGACCTGTGCAGGGTATGAAAGTACAAAGGACTGCATAACGCAGAGGACGCCGTGTAAATGAGCCGGAACAGGCAGCGAAAAGAGGTGTGTGAAAGCATGGCAGAGGGGAAAAAAGGATTTTTTGCCAGATTGAAAGAGGGACTGGCCAAGACCAGGAACAATATCGTCAGAGGAATCGACTCCGTGTTCAGTGGATTTTCAGCCATTGACGATGACTTCTATGAGGAGTTGGAAGAGATCCTGATCATGGGGGATATCGGCGTGAATGCCACTACGGAAATCATTAGCCGCCTGAAAGCCCAGATAAAGGAGCAGCATATCAGGGAGCCCCAGGAGTGCAAGCAACTTTTGATAGAGGGCATCAGGGAACAGATGCGGGTGGACGAGAACGCCTATGAATTTGAAAAGCGCCAGTCCGTCATCATGGTCATCGGGGTCAATGGCGTAGGCAAGACTACCTCTGTCGGGAAGCTGGCAGGGAAGTTTAAGGAGGATGGCAGGAAAGTGCTGATCGCCGCCGCCGACACGTTTAGGGCCGCTGCGGGAGACCAGCTGGCGGAGTGGGCCAGGCGCGCGGACGTGCCCATGGTGGGCGGAAACGAGGGTGCGGATCCGGCCAGCGTGGTCTTCGATGCGGTGAACGCCGCCAAAGCCAGAGGGGTGGACGTGTTACTCATTGATACCGCGGGACGGCTTCACAATAAAAAGAATCTGATGGAAGAACTGCGGAAAATGAATCGCATCGTGAACAGGGAGTTTCCGGATGCCCACAGAGAGAACCTGATTGTGCTGGACGGCACAACGGGCCAGAACGCGCTGGTTCAGGCCAGGGAGTTTGGGGAAGTGGCGGATTTGACGGGTATTATCCTCACCAAGATGGACGGCACCGCAAAGGGCGGCATTGCCGTGGCGATACAGTCGGAGCTGCAGGTGCCGGTGAAGTATATCGGGGTAGGGGAGACCATAGATGATCTACAGAAATTTGACTCCGATGAATTTGTGAATGCTTTGTTTGATGTGAATATGGAGGAGACCCAGTCCGACCAGGCATAGCTGTCCGAGGACGGATAGGGACGTAAGGAGGAAAAATAACTGTGTTCCGATGAGGAATGGAATGCGGGAGATATGGGCCGCAGTGCGGCAGTGGCTGCGGGGAAAGGAGGAGTGGCCGGATGGAGGAACAGAAGTGTTCTTTGGAGGAAGAACATTCCATGGAAGAGGTGCAAGCCATGGAAGAAGAAACAGATGCAGAGGAACCGGAGACAGCGGGCAAAGAGAGCACGAACGCAGGGGAAGAGAAGCAAGCCGTAAAAGTACATTCTGCGGAGGAAATGGAATCCGAAGAAAATAAAAAGACAAAGGGGGAGACAGAGATGGGGATTAAAATGGAAGAGGAGCAATCCATAGAGGAGGGACTGTCCCTGGAGAAATTCGAGGAGGCATCAGAGATCGTAAAAAATGTGACCCTGGAGACAAAGCTGGTGTTCAGCGAGTACTTAAGCAGCCAGACCGGCAACAAGGTCTACCTAAAGCCCGAGAACATGCAGCTCACGGGCGCGTATAAGCTGAGAGGCGCATACTATAAAATATGCACCCTCACAGACGAGGAACGCTCCAAGGGCCTTATCACCGCCTCGGCAGGAAACCATGCCCAGGGCGTAGCCTACGCGGCCAAGGCCTACGGCGCAAAGGCCGTCATCGTCATGCCCACCACCACGCCCCTGATGAAAGTCAACCGCACCAAGGGCTACGGCGCGGAGGTGGTGCTCTATGGGGACGTATACGATGAGGCCTGCGCCAAGGCCTATGAGTTGGCGGAGGAGAACGGCTACACCTTTATCCATCCCTTTGACGACCTGATGGTGGCCACCGGACAGGGAACCATCGCCATGGAAATCGTAAAGGAACTGCCTCTGGTAGACTACATACTGGTGCCCATCGGCGGCGGCGGCCTGGCCACCGGCGTGTCCACCCTGGCAAAACTTTTAAATCCGAAGATAAAAGTGATTGGAGTGGAGCCTGCCGGGGCAAACTGTATGCAGAGATCTTTAGAGGAGGGTCATGTGGTGACGCTGCCTAAGGTCAGCACCATCGCCGACGGCACCGCGGTGAAGACTCCCGGAAACAAACTCTTCCCATACATCCAGAAGAACCTGGACGGCATCATTACTGTGGAAGACCATGAGCTTGTAGTCTCTTTCCTGGACATGGTGGAGAACCACAAGACTGTTGTGGAGAACTCGGGTCTTCTCACCGTGGCTGCCCTGAAGCACCTGGATGTAAAGGGCAAGAAAGTGGTAGCCATCCTAAGCGGCGGAAACATGGATGTGACCACCATGTCCTCCGTGGTACAGCAGGGCCTGATCATGCGCGACAGGGTGTTCACCGTGTCCATGCTGCTGCCGGATAAGCCAGGCGAACTGTACCGGGTGGCAGGCATCATCGCCAAGGCCAACGGAAACGTGGTGGAACTGGAGCACAACCAGTTCGTCACCACGAACCGCAACGCCGCCGTGGAACTGCGTATCACCATGGAGGCATTCGGCACCGAGCATAAGGAACAGATCATGAAGTCCCTGGAGGAAGGGGGCTATAAGCCCAGGTTGGTGAACGTAGGAGGCTGACGGGGCTTGCGGATGAAGCCTTGTTGTATGTAAGCAGTAGCTAAGTGGCTGTGCACAGCGGAAACAAAAGGCTAAATCATTGAGGGCAAAAAAGCCGGAGAGAGCGGGCTGCCTGTGACGCAGGCCGCCTGCTCTACTGGGTTTTGGAGGTAGATAAGAGGAATGAAAAGCAGTATGGGACAGGTGAGCAAAGAGCAGAAAAGCGAAATTCAATACGAGGAGAAAAAGACGTTTCAGCGTAGAATCCAGGACTACCTGATCATCACTCTGGCCTCCGGAATCTATGCCGTTTCCGTCAGCCTGTTCCTGGATCCCAATTCCCTGGCCCCCGGCGGAGTCACCGGTATCGCCATCATCCTGAACCGGCTCACGGGGCTGGAGACAGGTACCTGGATGTTCCTGATCAATATCCCCATTCTGGCCCTGGGCATGTGGAAATTCGGCTTGAAATTCATCCTCTCCACTCTGTACTGTACCCTGGCTACTTCCTTTGCCACGAATTTGCTCACGCCTGTGGGAGCCCTGACGAAAGACCCGCTGCTGGCGGCATTGGTAGGCGCTTCGCTGATGGCAGTTTCTCTGGGGCTGGTATTCAAAGCGGGAGCCACCACCGGCGGCACGGATATCATCATCAAACTGCTGCGGCTGAAACTTCCCCATTTAAAGACGGGCTTTCTGTTTTTGCTCACCGATGCCATCATTGTGACGGCATCCGCCTTTGTATTCCAGAACTTGGACACAGCGCTGTACGCCGGCGTGGTGGTATTCATCAACTCCGTAATGCTGGATCTGGTTCTCTATGGGCGGGATGGGGCGAAGATGTTCTTCATCATCAGCGACAGTCCCCAGAACATTGTGGCCAGGCTGCTGGAGGAACTGGACATCAGCGCCACATACATCTCCGGCAGCGGCGCCTACACGGGAACGGACAAAAAGGTCATTCTGTGTGTGGTGAAAAAACCCCTTTCCCCAAAGCTGGAGGAGATTGTCAGGCAGGAGGATCCGAAAGCCTTTACAATCATCACCAGCGCTTCGGAAATCTACGGAGAGGGGTATAAAAATATTTTCAGTCAGAAGCTGTAAAGGGCAAAAGAGGGACGGATGAGAGGTTTTGACTCACTTCTTCCCGCCGGAATCTGACTAGGCCGGTTCGATGCCCCGCAGACACACAGTCCCTGACTGCTCACGGCCGGCCCATATACTGTACTGCAATTCTGTCTTCCGGATGCACTTCCGTCAGATACAGTGCTGCCAGGAAGAGCCATTCCAGGGGCTTCATCAAAAAGTAGACGAAATCCGCCACATATCTGGAACGGATAAGCCGTGCCACAGGAAAACCGTATTTATCATAAAAATGCCGCACAGCCCTGTGAAACCGGGGTGTCCGCTCCTCCAAAACCTGCTCGAAGGCATTTGCCACACACAACTGCCTGTTCACGATGACCTGGTGCCCATGTCTGACCCCTAATCGCAGGGGCTTCACGATTCTTTCATGTCCTCCCGCCGCCACGGTGCACAGATAATGCTCATCATAGTAAACATTCTGCGGGGCCACCCGCCTGGAAAGGTTCCAGTCGCTTGTCTCCGTCCAGGCTCGGATGATGGAATCAGGCGCCTGGCCAAACAGCACGAGGATGGCGATCAGGATGCCAAGCAGCGGCCACATGAGCAGGAATGCTGCCAGGGGCCAGAGTTTGGCATTGTCCAGGATGCGGCTGCATCCGCGCAGGAACGGAACCCGGCTGATCTTGTGCATCTCATGTGGGATGTGATCCCACTCCCGGATTTTGTACAGGACCGTCCTGGCGGTGATCAGGATGCAGTTCAGGGGCAGCAGCAGGGGCAGCATGCTGAAAAAGGGATCCCGATAGATCTGAATGCCCCATACAATGCTCTCTGCAGTCCCCAGGTACATGGCGGATATGCCAAGGACCAGCAGGAGGGGAGGCGTATGCCGCAAAGGGAGGAAGCTCACTGTCAGATATCCTGCAAAACCCACTATGATAATGACCGATACAGTCAATGCGCTTTGGGTATATATAGGCGTATGCTGCTGGGCGTTGGCCAGGGTTTCGGTCCAGTCACTGTAGAACACCACATTCGTCAGGCTAAAATAGATGCAGGTGTACAGGAGTCCCAGTGGCACGGTGACGATGTCGAAGATCCTCTTCCTGGCATATTCTTTCCCGGGATTCAGAACCATGCGCAGCAGCAGAAAGAACTGGATTCCTGTCAGGACCAAAGGATAGACGAGAAAGCCAGCCAGGAGAAGCCCCACGAAAAACAGGGCGATGGGCATGGACAGGAACGATTTTGCGGAAACTCCGCTATAGCGGAAGAACGTAGGCAGATACGAGAGGCAGGTGCCGGCCAGGCCGATGGGAAACGTGATGACAATGGAAGCCAGCAGAGGCCTTTTCCGGATCAGTTCATTCAGCTTCGCTTTTTTCTTTTTACCTGACATGATGATTTCCTTTCGAGTTTCTTACTTTCCTAATATGATAACAAATATTTGAATCTCTGTAAAGAAAAATTACTTGACACCCACCCATTTCTGTAGTAAGATACACAAGGCTGGTGAAGTTATGGATAAAATATACGAACAGACAATGTTGTTTGACTTCTACGGCGAGCTGTTGACAGAGCATCAACGCAGCGTCTATGAGGATGCGGTGTACCGGGACATGTCCCTGGGGGAGATCGCCGAGGAGCGGGGCATCAGCAGACAGGGCGTGCACGACCTGATCAAGCGCTGCGACAGGATCCTGCAGGAGTACGAGAGCAAGCTCCATCTGGTGGAGCGGTTCGCCAAGGCAAAGAAGACGGTGGCCGAAATCGAGAGGCTGACGTTCTGTACAGAATGCCTGGAAGAGGCAGATGGAGAAACAGGCCAAATGGCCGGCAAAGGGGCAGATAAAAAGTCCGGCGGCATGGAGACGCCACAGGTGGCAGGTGCACAGAAGATGCAGACGCGCCTCCAGGCTATCCGCAGGCTCTCCCACGAACTGCTGGAGGAGTTGTAAAGAGAAAATGTCCGGCAAGGCATTCTGGATATACTTCAGACCGCTGAAATTCCTGTTATTCCTTGCTGGCGGCTCACAGCCGGGATTCATGATGAATCTTACTGACGTGCAGTATAAATCAATAGGACAAGGAGTCACAAGTGGCATTTGAGAGTTTAACAGATAAACTGCAGAACGTATTCAAGAACTTAAGGAGCAAAGGGCGCCTTACCGAGGAGGACGTAAAGTCTGCCTTAAAAGAAGTGAAGATGGCTCTTTTGGAGGCCGATGTAAACTTCAAAGTGGTCAAACAGTTCGTGAAAGCGGTGGAAGAAAGAGCCATTGGCCAGGATGTGATGAACGGCTTAAACCCCGGCCAGATGGTCATCAAGATCGTCAATGAGGAGATGATTTCCCTCATGGGCAGCGAGACCACTGAAATCGCCATGCAGCCCGGCAAGTCCATCACCGTTATCATGATGGCAGGCTTACAGGGCGCCGGCAAGACCACGGCCACGGCCAAGATTGCGGGGAAGCTGAAGACCAAGGGCAAGAAATCCCTGCTGGTAGCCTGCGATATCTACCGTCCCGCGGCCATAGAGCAGTTGGAAATCAACGGTAAGAAGCAGGAAGTGGACGTTTTCTCCATGGGAACGGATCATAAGCCTCCTGAAATCGCGGCGGAGGCCATCCGCTATGCAGAGAAGAACGGTCACAATGTAGTCATTCTGGATACGGCAGGCCGTCTGCATATTGACGAGGACATGATGGCGGAACTGCAGGAGATCAAACATACAATCGCTGTCCACCAGACGCTTCTGGTGGTGGACGCCATGACCGGCCAGGACGCCGTGAACGTGGCGAAAGAATTCGATGAGAAAGTGGGCATCGACGGGGTCGTCCTCTCCAAGATGGACGGCGACACCAGAGGCGGTGCGGCCCTTTCCATAAAGGCAGTCACGGGAAAGCCTATTCTGTACGTCAGCATGGGCGAAAAACTCTCGGACATGGAGCAGTTCTATCCTGACCGCATGGCAAACCGGATCCTTGGCATGGGGGACGTGCTCTCCCTCATCGAAAAAGCACAGGAGAGCATAGACCTGGACGAGGACAAGAGCCGGGAGATGGCCGGCCGCATGAAAAAAGGCAAGTTCGACTTCGAGGACTACTTAGAGAGTATGAAGCAGATGCGCAACATGGGCGGACTGGCCAGCATCTTGGGGATGCTGCCCGGTTTAGGGCTGAAAGGCGCGGACTTAGAATCCATGATAGACGAGAAGCAGCTAAAGCACATGGAGGCCATCGTCCTGTCCATGACCAAGGAGGAACGCAGAAATCCGAAACTCTTGAATCCCCAGCGCAAGCATCGCATAGCGAAAGGCGCGGGCGTGGACATCGCCATAGTGAACCGGTTCATCAAGCAGTTCGAGCAGAGCCAGAAGATGATGAAGCAGTTTGGCGGCGGCAAGAAAGGCCGCGGGATGCTGGGCGGGTTCCCCGGCATGGGCAAGGGGAGGTTCCCGTTTTAGAGCGCGGCCGTCTATGGTGCCATGGAAAGATATGTGTCATAGGAAGAACCCGAACAAAAGCCGGCAAACCATGAGCCGGAAACCGGATGAATATGGGTGTCATGGGAGAAATCCCAAACAGTCCTTTTCATAGAAAACTTTTTAATAAGGGCCGTACAAAACGGCAGAAAGAGGTAGACAATGGCAGTAAAGATCAGACTTAGAAGAATGGGACAGAAGAAAGCTCCTTTTTATAGAATCATTGTAGCTGATTCCCGTTCTCCCAGAGATGGCAGATTCATCGAGGAAATCGGTACCTATGATCCCAGCACGGATCCCAGTACTTTCAAAATCAATGAGGAGCTTGCTAAAAAGTGGCTTGCAAACGGCGCTCAGCCCACGGAAACGGTAGGAAAACTGTTCAAAGCTGCTGGTATCGAGAAGTAAAATTTTGATGCCTGGAGGTGGCTTATGAAAGATTCCAAAGAATTGGTGGAAGTGATTGCAAAAGCGCTTGTAGACAATCCGGACGAAGTGGCTGTAAATGAGAAAGCTGATGGCAGGAACACAGTCATTGAGCTGCATGTAGCGCCCTCGGACATGGGCAAGGTCATCGGCAAGCAGGGCAGAATCGCCAAAGCGATACGCTCAGTGGTGAAAGCGGCATCTTTCCGTGAGAAGAAAAACGTGGACGTGGAAATCCTGTAAAGGGAACACGCATCAGGAAGAATGCATGCTGCAGACAAGGGCTGTTGTCTATATGGACGGTCACTGAAATTTGCATAGTTACCCGACGCGCGAGCAGAAAGTACCGGATCTTGGCGGAAAATCTAACTGCTTGTGAGTACGGACGGGCTCCCACAGGGCAGGGTGGTTTCATGTGAAAAACACCGTGTCCTGTGTGCCTTTCTGAAAGCGACAGCTTTTTGCGTCAGGAAAAGGAGTATTTCATGGAAGATTTTTTCAAAATAGGCATCATCACCGCCACTCACGGACTCCACGGCGAGGTAAAGGTATTTCCCACCACAGACGACGTGAAGCGGTTTAAGAAGCTGAAAAATGTGACGCTGGATACCGGAAAGGCTCAGAAGACAGTTCTGGAGATAGAGAGCGTGAAGTTCTTCAAACAGTTCGCCATCTTGAAGTTTCAGGGAATCGACAGCATAGAGGACGTGCAAAAGTACCGCAAAGCGTCCCTGCTGGTGCCCAGAAGCGAGGCAGTGCACCTGAAGAAGGATGAATACTTTATCGCAGATCTGATAGGGCTTGCGGTGCAGGACGAGGACGGGACACAGATCGGAACCTTGCGGGACGTGATGGAGACAGGCGCCAATGATGTGTATGTCATTGCGCTTGCGGACGGCAGGGAACTTCTGCTGCCAGCCATCAAACAGTGCGTTCTGGAAGTGGATGTGGAGGCCGGATTCATCAGAATCCATATTTTGGACGGACTATTGGATGGGACGTGAGAAACCAGGGGTGTAAATGTGACGAAATTCCACATATTGACTTTATTTCCGGAGATGATCCGGCAGGGGCTGTCCTCCAGCATCCTGGGCAGGGCGGCCCAGAAAGGCCTCCTTTCTCTAAATGCAGTAGATATCAGAGACTATACGCTGGACAAGCATGGAAAGGTGGACGATTACATTTTCGGCGGCGGCGCAGGCATGCTGATGCAGGCGCAGCCTGTCTATGACGCGCACCGGGCCGTGACCGGAGGCAGGGCTGTCAGGACGATTTACATGACGCCCCAGGGCCGTCCGTTCACCCAGAGAATGGCGGAGGACTTTGCCGAGGAGGAAGAGCTGGTATTCCTCTGCGGCCACTATGAGGGCATTGACGAGCGGGTGCTGGAGCGAGTGGTCACGGATCAGGTGTCCATCGGGGACTATGTGCTGACCGGCGGCGAACTGGCGGCCATGGTAGTGATAGACGTGATCGCAAGGCTGATTCCCGGCGTTCTGGGAAATGACGAGTCCGCCGGGGAGGAGAGCTTCTTTAACGATCTGCTGGAATATCCCCAGTATTCCCGGCCGGAAGAGTGGCAGGGGAGCAGGGTGCCGGAGGTCCTCCTGTCGGGCAACCACAGGCAGATAGCAGCATGGCGGCTGGAGCAGTCCAGACAGCGCACTGCCGCAAGGCGTCCCGACCTTTACGCCAAGTACCGGCAGAAGCAGGAACTGATTGGGCGGCTTTCCGGACAAAAGCGAAACAATATCCATATGATGGAAAGCCTTGCCAGAGGGCGGGCCGATATTCTGTACACGGATTTTCGCGGACGCGATACCGCAGTGCTTTTGTATGACAGAAAAGCAAGGATCTGCATGATGGACGCCCCTGACCAGGAGAGCGGCGAGAGAATGGCAGAAATGCTGCCGGAAGACACAAATATGGTTCTGGTGTCCCGGCCCTTTCTGCGGGATATCCTGACCAAAAGACAGTACACTGTATTTGGGGAGTTTTTCCAAATGCTGTATACCCGAAAGGAAACGCTGCCTGTAAGGCACAAGGAAATCAGACAGCTTTCCCTGGACGATCTGCCGTATGTATGCAAATGGTATGGCGCAGACGGCGCAGACGGCCCCGACGTGGATGACGGATATGTAAGGGAGCGCATTTTGGCGAAAGCCATGTACGGCGCTTTCCTGGACGGCAGACAGGTGGGCTTTGTGGGGATGCACGATGAGGGGAGCCTGGGGATGCTGTTCGTGGAGGAGGCTTACAGGGGGAGGGGGATAGCAAGTTCCCTGGAGGCCTTTGCGGTGAACCGCATGCTGGAAAGAGGCTGGGTGCCCTATGGGCATGTGTCCGTGGAAAACACCGCCTCGAGGAATCTGCAGGAGAAGCTGGGGTTTTATAAGGCGGAAAAATCTTTCTGGTGGCTGGAAAAAATACTTGCAAATAATGCGTGAATATGCTAAACTTTTCATGTTGTGAAGAAGAGATGGTCCTCTGTTACCAGAAAACCTGACAGGCAGGTTTAGAAAAGGTATTAAGAACATCCGGTAAAAAGGAGGCTCATTATGAGTGACATTATCAGAGAAATCGAAGCAGAGCAGCTGAAGGAAAAGGTCGATGACTTCAACGTTGGCGATACCGTAAAGGTATACGGTAAGATCAAGGAAGGAAACCGCGAGAGGATTCAGGTGTTCGAGGGTATCGTCCTGAAGAGACAGGGCGGAAGCAGCCGTGAGACGTTCACCGTCAGGAAGAGTTCCAATGGCATCGGCGTTGAGAAGACCTGGCCTGTACATTCCCCTAATGTAGAGAGGGTGGAGGTCGTCAGAAGAGGTAAGGTAAGGCGTGCGAAGCTGAACTACCTGAGAGACCGTGTCGGTAAGAAAGCTAAGGTAAAGGAAGCCGCAAGGTAAATGGAAGGAGAGCATTCCAGCGGACAAAAGGGCAATTACTCAGGTAGTTGTCCTTTTCTTTCATCAGGAATGATCATATGGCAAAAAACAGAGGTCTCAGTTTTTACAGGCGAAAAAAGAAAATTAGTCCGGCCCATGTGAGGGAGGTCTTCAGCTGGCTGTTCGGCATCTTTACGGCGGTCTTCATAGCGGTGGTGCTGAATGTCTTTCTTGGAATGACCACCAATGTGGTGGGCGTGTCAATGGAACCTGCGCTGTACAATGGACAGCAGATTTTCATCAATTCTTTCCTCTATCTGATATCCTCCCCAAAGGCAGGGGACGTGATCGTGTTCCTGCCCAATGGGAATGAAAATGCGCATTACTATGTAAAGCGCGTGGCCGCAGTGCCGGGAGACCGGGTTGTGATAGAGGGCGGTGTCCTGTATGTGAATGGAGAGCCGAGTCCATGGGTGGAGGAAAAGCTGGCAGAGGCGGGAATCGCCGCCACGGAGTTTGTGGTGGAGAACGGAGAGTATTTCTGCATCGGCGACAATCCGGGCAACAGTGAGGACAGCCGGTCGGCCAATATCGGGCCGGTGAAAGAGGACGACATTATAGGAAAGGTATGGTTCCGTGCCGCCTGCGAGGAGTCTGGCATGGGATTTGTCAAATAGAATGAATTATCAATGGTATCCTGGCCATATGACGAAAGCCAGGCGTATGATGCAGGAGAATCTGAAGCTGATTGATTTGATCATAGAGCTGGTGGACGCAAGGATTCCCATGGCCAGCCGCAATCCGGACATTGACGAACTGGGAAAGGGCAAGTCCAGAATCGTGCTCTTAAATAAATCCGATCTGGCGGACATGGCATGGAACAAGGCATGGATGCAGCATTTTGAAGACAAAGGAATCTTTGCACTGGAGGTAAACTCCAAGTCCGGCTCGGGCATCAAGTCCATAAATGCACTGGTACAAAAGGCATGTGCGGAAAAGATCGAGCGGGACAGAAAGCGGGGCATCTTAAACCGCCCGGTACGAGCCATGGTGGTGGGGATCCCGAATGTGGGCAAATCTACGTTTATCAATTCTTTTGCAGGCAAGGCATGTACCAAGACAGGGAACAAACCGGGCGTCACAAAGGGGAAACAGTGGATCCGCCTGAATAAGAATCTGGAGCTTTTGGACACGCCCGGCATCCTCTGGCCCAAGTTCGAAGACAATCTGGTGGGGATGCACCTGGCCTTTATCGGATCCATGAACGATGAGATCATCATCATGGAGGAGCTGGCCTGCGACTTGCTGGAAAGCCTGGAGAATCTGTATCCGGGCGCCGTGGAGGCACGATACGGGATTTCCGGAGGAGAACCGGGGAGTGCGGGCATGGCCGGGAAGCTGGAGGAAATCGCCCGCAGCAGAAGATGCTTTCTGAAAGGCGAAGCCCTTGATCTGAAGAAAGCTGCCGATCTGCTGGTGGATGATTTCAGATGCGGCCGTCTGGGAAGAATGACGCTGGAGCGGCCGGAATCTCCGCAGACGATTAACTGACATTTCAATACAATTATTCAACTTTTGATTAAGATACGCGCCAAAGCGCGCCAGGGGTATAAATATGAACAAAGTGATGAAAGAAATGATAAGCACCCTTGCCTATCTGCTGGGTGTATTGTGTCTGACATGGCTGGTGATTACCTTTGTGGGGCAGAGGACAGAGGTGGACGGTTCCTCCATGGAGCCCATGCTGTCCGATAGTGACAATCTTATCGTGGACAAAATTACCTACCGATTCACGGAGCCCAAGCGATATGACATCATTGTATTTCCCTTTAAACTCGAGAAGAATACATATTACATCAAGAGGATCATCGGGCTTCCCGGAGAGACGGTGCAGATCGATGTACAGGGCAATATCTATATCAATGGAGAACGGCTGCAGGAAAGCTATGGCAGGGAGGTCATTGCGCCGGAGCATGTAGGCATTGCCATAGATCCTATCATCCTTGGCGAAGACGAGTACTTCGTCATGGGGGACAACCGCAACAACAGTATGGACAGCCGCACGGAGGTCGTTGGGAATATCAAGCGGGAGGATATTATAGGCAGGGCATGGGTCCGCATCTGGCCTGTGGCGAAGTTTGGCATATTGAAGCATCAATAACCGGCAACGGAGGGCAGTGGCAAAGGTCAAATCCGGCAGGACAGCTAAAGAGACGAAAGGGACAGAAATGAAAAGTACCACTGAGATAAAGGGAATTCTTCAGGCAGCAACCATAGAGGAGCTGCCTGAATTTATAAAGGAGTATTCCGCGGACGGGCGGGCAGGTGTGAGGAAGATGGCAGAGTCGGCCGCAAAAAGGCTGGCGGCGCTGGAAAAAGAAAGGCAGCGGATAGAGACCATGAGAACCTATGAGGAGCAGTACATAGACTGCGCCTATATCTGCGGGATAGACGAGGCGGGAAGAGGCCCCCTTGCAGGCCCCGTGGTGGCAGGCGCCGTGATCCTCCCCAAAGACTGCCGCATTTTGTATATAAATGATTCGAAGCAATTGTCCGAAAAAAAGAGAGAGGATCTTTATGACATTATCATGGAGCAGGCCCTCTCCTGCGCGGTGGGATATGCCACGCCGGAGCGCATAGATGAAATCAATATCCTGCAGGCCACCTATGAGGCCATGCGGGAGGCCATCGGGAAGCTTTCCTGTAAGCCGGATATTTTGCTAAACGATGCTGTGACGATCCCGAGAATATCCATTCCCCAGGTGCCCATCATCAAGGGGGATGCTAAGAGCATTACCATCGGCGCAGCCAGCATCATTGCCAAGGTTACAAGGGACAGACTCATGCGGGAGTATGACAAAATCTTCCCCCAGTATGGGTTTGCGGGAAATAAGGGCTATGGAAGCGCAGAGCATATGGATGCCCTGAAAAAATACGGCCCCACGCCCATACACAGAAAGAGCTTCCTGGGGAACATCATCTGATTTAGGAATCGAGAAGGGAGAGTGCAGATGAAACTGTCACAGCTATTTTCAGGGGAGATACGGACGGACAATACGGCGCATGCCGCCCAGCCCACCCCTGCCCAGACGGAGCAGATGAACCGTCAGATTCGTTCCCTTGTGCCTGGACAGACCATCAGCGGCGAGATTGTGGGCAGGAACGGCAATGAGGTGCAGATAAAGCTCTCCGAGGATGTGGTGCTGAACGCCCGTGTGGACCAGAACATGAATATCGAAATCGGCAAGAACATGACCTTTGAGGTCAAAAACAACGGAAGTTCCCTTACCTTAAGCCCCCTTTTCACCAATGTGGCAACAGGCGTGAACGTGCTGAAGGCCCTGGACATGGCGGGACTTCCCGTGAACCGGGACACGATAGACATGACGGAGCAGCTGATGGCGGCAGGGCTGCCGGTGAACAAAGGCAGCCTCCAGCAGATCTTTCGGGAGATCAACAGTTTCCCCCAGGCAACGGTGTCCGACATCATCAACCTCCACAGGCTGCAGATGCCTGTAAACGAGGCCAATGTGAACCAGATGGTGTCCTACCGGAATCTGACCCATCAGCTGGTGGACGGCATGAATGACATTCTGGGGACGCTCCCGGAAGTGTTTGACTCCATGATGGCGGATGGGGATGTGATGGGGGCTGTCAGGCTTTACCGGGAGGTGCTTTCACTGGTTAGGGAGGCCGGCAATGTGCAGGGAGATGGCAGTTCTCAGGTACTTCAGGGTGGGGAAGCCCTGGCATCCGGAGAGGGCACAGGGGCAGGGCTGACAGGGACTGCTTCTGCGGCCATGTCAGCAGTTTTGGCGGAAGACGCGTCGGCGCAGGCCATCCTGAATCTGGTGGATGGCCTGCTGGGAGACGGAACGGCTGACGGGATTGGCGCAAATGCCATGGCCGGGCAGGCCGGCATGTCTGGAGATGGGGCGGACGCAGTACAGGGCAGCCTGCGGGCGGCTGCAGCCGGAGAGGCCATGGAGTTCGTTGACGCACTGCACCTGTCTGCAGAGGAAACCGTGCAGCTGCAAAGCCTGATCCGCCAGTTCGCAGGAGGGCAGATGGACGCAGGGCTTCTCTTCACAAGGCTGGCGGCGTTTACAGAGGGGGCCAGAACCTCCTCTGGCGCCATGCATGCGCTGGAGAGACTGTTTTCCGGAGAGAATTTCCGGGCGTTCTTTGCCAATTCTTTCAAGGCGGACTGGGTGCTGCGGCCGGAGGAACTGGCGGTTCCCGGCAAGGTGGAGGAATTGTACCGCAGGCTGGACAGGCAGCTGAAAAGCCTGGCCGGGGCGCTGGAAGACGCCGGGCAGAGCGGCAGCACAGCCTATCAGGCCACTGCCTCCATGTCCCAGAACGTGGACTTTTTAAACCAGCTCAATCAGATGTACAGTTATGTCCAGCTGCCCCTGCGCCTGCAGCAAAGGGATGCTCACGGAGATCTGTATGTCTATACAAACAAGAAGAATCTGGCCAGAAAGGACGGAAACGTCAGCGCCCTGCTGCATCTGGACATGGAGCATCTGGGACCGGTGGACGTGTATGTGGCCATGCAGAACAATAAGGTGAACACGAAATTCTATCTCCGGGACGATGAGATGATTGATTTTATGGCAGCCCATATGGACATCCTGACCGCACGCCTGCGGAAGCGAGGATATGAGTGCAGCTTTGCCATGACTACCAGAGAGGAGCACAAGAGCGAGGCCACAAAAGGCGGGCTGGAGCCGCTTTTGAGGCAGGAGCGGGGAGCCATGCTCTCCAGATATGCCTTTGACGTGCGCACCTAATGGAAGAAGAGCATTCCAAAAGTGAAAAAAGCAGCTCATGGGGAGGTGGGGAAATGGACGGAAAAATAGAAGAGCAGCATTCCGGGAAAAAGGATGGGAAGTTAAAGCAGGCCATTGCCCTGGAATATGACCCCTCGGACGCAGCTCCCAGGGTGGTGGCCAGCGGGCGGGGATACCTGGCTGAAAAAATCATTGAAAAAGCCCAGGAGAGCGATGTGCCCGTCCACCGGGACGACAAGCTGGCGGACACCCTTTCCCGCCTGGACATCGGAGACATGATACCGCCGGAACTGTATGAAGTGGTGGCGGAGATACTGGTGTTCGTGGATTCTATGGACAAGATTAAAGGGAAGATCAAGAGGTAGGCGCTTTTTGAATAAACGCAGAACAGGTACTGATTACGAAAGACAGGCGGCGGAATACCTGGCTCAAAAGGGGATGCGGATATTAGAGTCCAATTTCCGCTGCAGGCAGGGCGAAATCGATCTGATCGGCTGGCATCAGGGATACTTGGTATTCGTGGAGGTGAAGTTCCGCAGCACCTGGGCGAAAGGCTACGCGCTGGAGGCCGTGGACTACCGCAAGCAGTGCCGTATCTGCAGGGTGGCGGATTATTACAGATTTACTCATGGACTCGGGGATGAGACAAGCGTCAGATACGATGTGATAGGCATCCAGGACAGAGAGGTGACATGGGTGCAGAACGCTTTTACGCATATCTATACACGCAGATGACGGAGGCGAAAAACAGGAGACTACAGCAAAAGCAGGAGACGGAGGGGAAAGGATGTTTCAGATACGGCGGACAGACATGGGCGGACATCCGGCGCAAAAGCAAAAATCGGCTTGGGATGAATCGATTCGGAATGAACAGCATGAGCAGACTGCCCATAGGCCAGGTGCGGTCGATTCGGCTATACAGCAGAACTGCGCCCTGACCCGGGACGGCAAAGAGCTGGAATACCTGACCTTTCCCCTGCTGGAACAGACGAAGATTGTAAGACATCTGTTCTCTACCCGCAGGGGCGGGGTGAGCTGCGGGGAGTTCTCCTCTATGAATTTCAGTGCAGACAGGGGCGATAAGCGGGAGAATGTGCTGGAAAACTTCAGGCGGATGGCAGATGTGCTTGGCTGCCAGGTGGAGGACATGGCAGCCTCCCATCAGACTCACACCACAAATATCCGCCGCATGACGGCAGAGGACAGGGGAAAGGGAATCCTGCGGCCTCGTGATTACTGTGATGTAGACGGCATGGTGACCAACGAGGCTGGACTTGTGCTGGTGACCTTTTATGCGGACTGCGTGCCCCTTTATTTTGTGGATCCCGTCCACAAAGCCATCGGGCTGGCTCACTCCGGCTGGCGGGGCACCGTGGGCAGAATGGGGGAGCGTATGGTGGAGGCCATGGCGGAAGAATTTGGCAGCAGACCGGAGGATCTCTATGCGGCCATCGGCCCCTCTATCTGCAGGGACTGCTATGAGGTCAGCGAGGATGTGGCAACAGCTTTCCTCCATATGCTGGGAGATGAAGTGGCTGTACCTGGAGAGGTGCCCGGGAAGTACCAGCTGGATCTCTGGCTTGCCAATGAACTTATTTTAAGGCAGGCAGGCCTAAGCCCCTCGCACATTGCGGTGACGGATATCTGCACCTGCCACAACAGCGAGTATCTGTTCTCGCACCGGGCAAGCGCAGGCAAGAGAGGGAGCCTGGCTGCGTTCCTGGGGCTGAAAGAGGCAAAAGATTAAGAAGATTAAGAAAACATTCATTATTTTGATAGATAAGGCTTAAAAAAGATATGGTTTTATAGTAAGATGGAAGAGGGGTATTCCATGGAAGAAGAGTATTCCATAAAAGAAGAGCATTCCATGTAAGAAGAGCATTCCATGAAAGAAGAATATTCCATGGGAAATTTGGAAAAACGGGGTGAAACAATATGGCCAATATACTTGTGTGTGACGATGACAGGGAAATCGTGGATGCCATCGAGATTTATTTAAGCCAGGACGGACATAGTATCTTTAAAGCCTACGATGGCAAACAGGCCATTGACTTGCTGAAAAAAGAGGAAATCCATCTGCTGATCATGGATGTGATGATGCCGAAACTGGACGGCATCCGCGCCACTTTGAAAATCAGGGAATACAGCAGTATCCCCATCATCATGCTGTCCGCAAAATCGGAAGATACGGACAAGATTCTGGGATTGAACATCGGGGCGGACGACTATATAACGAAGCCCTTTAATCCGCTGGAACTGGTGGCCAGAGTGAAGTCCAATTTGCGCCGGTATACCTCTCTGGGAAGCCTGAACGCGGAGAGCAAGTCCGTCTATCAGGTAGGCGGACTGATGATCAATGATGACACCAAGCAGGTGTTCGTAGATGGGGAGTCCGTGAAGATGACTCCGATTGAATACAACATCCTGCTGCTGTTGGTGAAGAATCAGGGCAGGGTATTTTCCATTGACCAAATCTATGAAAGCATCTGGAACGAGGATGCCATTGGCGCGGACAATACAGTGGCCGTACATATCCGCCATATTCGGGAAAAGATTGAAATCAATCCCAGGGAACCCAGGTATCTGAAAGTGGTTTGGGGGGTAGGCTATAAAATTGATAAACAGTAAGGAGCATGGAAGAGAGGCATTCCTATGAAAAAAAGGACATTTTTGAGAGCCTGTCTGGGGCTGTTCCAGCATCTGCTGGCCGCAGGCATTATGACGGCTTTGGCAGGCGTGCTCCTAAATTCCTATATTTCGGTGGATTCCATCGATGGCCCTAAAGTGTATAGGATTTTTCCCATAGATACAGGTCTGGAGTTTGAGGATTCCGAGATTTATCAGGATCTATTTCGGAATGCGGTTTCGGATATCACGCAGCTGGTGGTTTTAAAAGGGCAGCTGGAGACGGATGGAGTCCTGGATCCTGCCAAACAGATTGATGTGACAAAATATGCAAACGAGATTGGAGCGGATTCGGGCGGCGTCCTGACGGCGGTGTATGCGCTGGACGACATTGTCAAATGGGGAAAGTCCGGCGTGGAGTACGCGGATCGCTTTATGAGCATGTCGGAATTCGTGAATTATTTCGGATATTGCATCTATCCGGAAAATTTCAAGCTGGATGAGTACGGCCAGCTTTGTTTTGATTCTTTTTACCATGTCACGGAAACGGAGGAGACGGAACAAAAAGAAGAAGCGCCAGAGGAAGAACCCGTGGAAGAGCTGGAGGGCCGCTATGGCAAAAGCGGAGAGGAAATTGCCAGACTGAAAGGACTGCTGGAAAAGAGCACGAAAGAGCAGCTGGAGGACATGGTTTTCTCCTATATCATGTCGAAAAATCTGGAGGGCATAAACGTATCCAGAGAGGACGATGGCAGCCTGACCGTATACATTCCCATGCTGAACTGCCGCTACGCTACCGTGGAGGGAAAGAGGCAGTTGACGGCCTATGCTGACAACTGGATCGACTATATGCTGCTCCAGGAGAATGTGGCGACTGCTATCGACAGCCTTACTGTCAACTATCAGCGCTATCAGATCTGCAACCAGGCTTACAGAGGCTCTAAAAGCAATGTGAAATACATGGTGCGTATGATGACCGATGAGGGAATACGCACTTATACGAATGTGTCTAATCTGGCAGGTCTGGAGGACAATGAGGTCACAGAGTTCTTCAATGAGTACAGGCGTTACCTGATTTACTATCCGGACAGTCTGGTGTTCATGGGGAACACGATCTTCAGCGAGGATGAAATGGACGGCTATATCAACGCATATAGCTATGCGTATCCGGAAACCACACATATCTGGCTGGGAGTGGATTCCAAATACCCCATAGAGGGAGACGCATTCCAGACAGCCAATGCCGTGTATCAGAGAATCGTGCCGAACATGGGACGGTTTCTTGTACTGATCGTGGTGCTTGCCTTTCTCTGGCTGGGAATCGGAGTCTACCTGACGGTTACCACGGGAATGGCGCCTGGAGAGAATGGGGAACAGATATGCTACCTGAACCGTTTTGACAAGCTTTGGACAGAACTGCTCATTCTGCTGGCGGCAGGGCTGGTGTATGGAGGCCTGCAGGGAGCCCGGGCGATCTTAAGCCTGGCAGAGACGGCAGAAGCCACGCCTACTAGGCTTATGGGAATTGAACTGACAAAAATGTACCGATACGCACTGTTTGCCCTTTACGGGATTTATGTCAGCGTGGGCTTTGGCGTGGTCTGGAACAGCCTGGTGCGCCGGGTAAAGGCAGGCAGACTGTTATATGGCAGTTTCCTTTTCTTTTTGTACAGAGGAATCGACAATACGGTCAGATTTATCTTCCGTCACAGGAATTCCGCTATCAGCACGCTGCTGCCTTACAATATGTTCCTGTTTTCAAACCTGATCGGAATCGCGGCCGTATACAGGCTGTGGAACCAGCGGATGTATGCGTTCTTTATTCTGGCGGCCATGGTGGCGTTGGACGGGATCGTGGGTGTACTGCTATTTCGGCGCAATGCCGAGCAGGCCGAGATTGTGGAGGGGATCAACCGGATACGGGACGGAGAGGAGGAGTTCAAGGTGGAGCCGGAAAGCCTTCATGGCTCCAGCAGAGAGCTTGCCATTGCCGTAAACAGCATTGGAGAGGGCATCCGACATGCGGTGAAGACCAGCATGGCAGACGAGCGGATGAAGACGGATCTGATCACCAATGTCTCCCACGACCTTAAGACACCATTGACTTCCATCATCAGCTATGTAGACCTGCTCAAGCGCCTGCACATTGAGGAAGAGCCGGCAAAAGGATATATCGACATCTTAGACAGCAAGGCGCAGCGCTTAAAGCAGCTGACGGACGATTTGATGGAGGTCTCCAGGATTTCCTCCGGAACCATTGTACTGGAAAAGGAAAAACTCAACCTGACAGAACTTTTGAATCAGGGAATCGGGGAATTCTCGGAAAGGCTGGAAGAGTGCAGACTGCAGGTGGTGTTCGAGGAAAGCGCCTCCCCGGCCTATATCTACGCGGACAGCCGCAGGATGTGGCGCGTGGTGGAGAATCTGTTTAACAATATCTGCAAATATGCCCTGGAGGGCACCAGAGTCTATATCAACATGGCAAAGGCAGAAGGGCAGATAGAGGTATCCATCAAGAACATTTCCAGACAGCAGATGAATGTACGCCCCGAAGAGCTGACGGAGCGGTTTATCCGGGGGGATTCCTCCAGGACCACCGAGGGCAGCGGCCTTGGGCTGTCCATTGCAAAGAGCCTGGTGCAGGTGCATGACGGGAACTTTGACATCCTCATGGACGGAGACCTGTTCAAGGTGCTGATCTCTTTTCCGGAATATATTGAACCCCCGCTTAATCAGGCAAAAGAGCCGTCATAAGCAGGGGAAAGACGGGGCAAGCGTCAGTTCATCTCGAATTCCTGACGGTTGTTGTAGGATTCCAGGATGTCGTGAATCTTGTCCGTGGCCGTCAAGGCATTGGTCAGAGAGGCGTCATGGTTCATGAAGTCAATGAGGGAGGCAAGGAACTTGCTCATGTCTGCCTCAATGAAATAAGGCCGGCTGTAGAGCTGGGGTGGCAGATAGGTCAGGTCTGTGGTCACTACCTTGTCAAAATAACCCATCTCGTAGGCCTCGTCAAAGGATTCCAGACCATCGGTGAAGAGGCCGAACGTACAGCAGATGAAGACACGTCTGGCGTTCATTTTCTTCAGCTGCTTTGCCGTGTCCAGCATGCTCTGGCCAGAGGAAATGATATCGTCTATGATGATGACATCCTTGCTGTCGATATTGTCCCCCAGAAATTCATGGGCCACAATGGGGTTTCGACCGTTTATGATGGTAGTGTAGTCGCGGCGCTTATAGAACATGCCTGTATCCACGCCCAAAACCGTGGCAAAATAGATTGCCCTGTCCAGCGCGCCCTCATCAGGGCTGATGACCACCAGATGCTCTTTGTCCACGATTAAGTCTTCCTCTGAATTCAGGAGGGCCTTGATGAACTGGTAAGGGGTGGTGAAATTGTCGAATCCCTTTAAGGGAATGGCATTCTGGACTCTTGGGTCGTGGGCGTCAAAGGTGATGAAATTGCTGATGCCCATGTCCCGCAGTTCTTTCAGGGCGAAAGCGCAGTCTAAGGATTCGCGGCCGTTTCTCTTGTGCTGCCTGCTCTCGTAGAGAAAAGGCATGATCACATTGATCCTGTGGGCCTTGCCATTGCAGGCGGAGATAACGCGCTTCAGATCCTGATAGTGGTCATCCGGGGACATATGATTGGTAAATCCGTGCATGTTGTAGGTGATGCTGTGGTTGCAGACGTCCACCAGGAGAAAGAGGTCTTTGCCGCGGACGGACTCCTGCAGGGAAGCCTTGCTTTCGCCGCTGCCAAAGCGCGGCGTCTCCACCTCCAGCAGATAGTTGCTTTCGCTGTAGCCTTGAAAGGCCGGATCCGTCTTTACTTTGTCATTGTGGATGGTTTTTCTGAATTCCACCAGATAGTCATTGATCCTGGCTCCCATTTTCTTCGCGGAAGAAAGGGCGATGAGTTTTAAGGGCGCTACAGGCATGGAATTTTCAATCTCTTGTAAATTAGCCATAAGTCCTCCATTGATGTATACTGCATACCGCCAGAATTTACAGTTTACAGTAACGCAGCCCGGAAAGTACCTGGCCGGCGGTCTGCAGTCGGGGCATGCTGTAAATTTAGCTGGCGTACAGTATGAAATAAAGTGCATGCTTCAGATAAGCTATATTGGCTGCACCTATATTTATATCATTACGCCGGGGACGCGTCAAGAAAATTCCGGCCATAGCAGGGAGAAAGTTAGATTTTTATGGCAAAATATGGAAAAAGGAGTAAGATATGCAGATAAAGGGGCATGTAGTGAGCAAGGTCATAGCAGGAAGCATTGGAGAGGAACTGGAGATAGAGCCCGGGGACAGGCTGATTTCCATTGACGGAACCGAGATCGAGGATATTTTTGACTATCAGTTCATGATACAAGACAGCTATATTGAACTGCTCTGCGAAAAGCCGGACGGGGAGCAGTGGCTGTTGGAGGTGGAGAAAGATTTTGATGAGGATCTGGGACTGGAGTTCGAGAACGGGCTGATGGACGAGTACCGCCATTGCTGCAATAAATGCGTGTTCTGTTTCATTGACCAGATGCCGCCGGGCATGCGAAAGACCCTGTACTTTAAGGACGACGATTCCAGGCTTTCCTTTCTGCAGGGGAATTATGTGACGCTGACCAATATGTCTGACCACGATATCGACCGGATCTGCAGATACAGGCTTTCTCCCATCAATATTTCCTTTCATGCCATGAATCCGGAACTTCGCTGCAGAATGCTGAACAACCGCTTTGCCGGGGAGGCTCTGAAAAAGGTTGACCGGCTGATGGAGGCAGATATCCATATGAACGGCCAGATCGTGCTCTGTAAGGGGCTCAATGATGGGAGAGAACTGGAGTACAGCATCCGGGAGCTGATAAAGTACATCCCGAATCTGGAGAGCGTTTCTGTCGTTCCGGTAGGGCTGACAAAATACCGAGAGGGCCTGTATCCCCTGGAGCCCTTTGACAGCGGGGAGGCAGCTGCAGTCATTGACCTCATAGAAAAGTTTCAGAGGGAATGCTATTCGGAATATGGCATCCATTTCGTCCATGCCAGCGATGAGTGGTACATTCTGGCGGGACGGGAAATGCCTGATGCGGAGCGATACGATGGGTACCTGCAGCTGGAGAATGGCGTGGGGATGCTGCGGCTTTTGCTGGATGAGTTTGAGGAGGCAATGGAGAGCCGGGCAAAAGAAGACATGTCGATAGACGATAATGAGAACAGGACGCCCAGGGGAGATGTGTCGATAGCCACGGGAAAGCTGGCGTATCCATACATTCTGAGAATGGCGCAGCAAATGATGGAGGCGTGGCCGGAACTTAAGGTCATGGTCTATCCCATCACCAATTTCTTCTTCGGGGAGAAGATTACGGTATCCGGGCTTATCACCGGGCAGGATCTGCTGGCGCAGCTTCAGGATAAGCCTCTGGGAAAGCGTCTGCTTCTGCCGGAGAATATCCTGCGCAGCGGCGAAGACGTGTTTTTGGACGATTATAGGCTATCAGAATTGGAAAAGGCTTTACAAGTTCCGATTAATATTGTAAAATCAAGCGGAAATGATTTTGTGAATGCTGTGCTGGCATCGGTTCTTGAGTGATTAATCCGCGGGTAAGTGCAGATTTGATTTGCGTGCAAGCGCACAGATTTGACATGCGCCAAGGCGCGCAGGAAAGCATATAGGTGAAATGATGGCAAAGAGAAGTACAAAACCAATCGTGGCAGTGGTCGGGAGGCCAAATGTAGGGAAGTCCACCCTGTTCAATGCCCTGGCGGGAGAGCGGATATCCATTGTGCAGGATACCCCCGGCATTACCCGGGACAGAATCTACGCAGACGTGACCTGGCTGGACAGGACGTTTACGCTGATAGATACAGGCGGCATAGAGCCGGACAGCAAAGATATCATACTGTCCCAGATGCGCGCCCAGGCGCAGATCGCCATTGACACGGCAGATGTAATCATTTTCCTGGTGGACGTGAAGCAGGGACTGGTGGACGCGGACGACAAGGTGGCGGACATGCTGCGGCGTTCCCAAAAGCCGGTGGTGCTGGTGGTCAACAAGGTGGACAGCGTGAACAAGTATTCCGCGGATGTGTATGAATTTTACAATCTGGGCATCGGTGAGCCACATCCCATTTCGGCGGCGAATAAGATGGGTCTGGGGGACATGCTGGAGGAGGTGGTCTCCCACTTTAAGACAGAGGAAATAGACGAGGAAGAGGACGATCGCACCAGGGTAGCAATCGTGGGAAAGCCCAATGCAGGCAAATCCTCCCTGATCAATAAACTTTTGGGGGAGGAGCGGCTCATTGTGTCGGATATCGCCGGAACCACCAGGGACGCCGTGGACACGGAAATCGCCCATGGCGGCAGGGAATATGTGTTCATCGACACTGCAGGCCTGCGCAGGAAGAACAAGATCAAGGAGGAGCTAGAGCATTACATGATCGTGCGCGCCATAGGCGCCATAGAGCGGTCGGACATCGTGGTGCTGCTCATCGATGCGGTGGAGGGCGTCAGCGAGCAGGACGCCAAGATCGCAGGCATCGCACATGACAGGGGCAAGGCGGTGATCATAGCGGTGAACAAATGGGATGCGGTGGAAAAGGACGACAAAACCATCTACCGGGTTACGGAAAAGGTGCGCGATGTCCTTTCCTATATGCCTTACGCGGAGATCATATTCATATCCGCACTGACAGGACAGCGGCTGAACAAGCTTTTTGATGTGATCGACATGGTCAGCGAGAACCACGCCATGAGAGTGGCTACCGGCGTGCTCAACGAGATTATGATGGAGGCGGTGGCCATGCAGCAGCCTCCCTCTGACAAGGGCAAGCGCCTGAAGCTTTACTATATCACCCAGGTGTCCGTGAAGCCGCCCACATTCGTCATATTCGTGAACAAAAAAGAACTGATGCATTTCTCCTACACCAGGTATATAGAGAATCAGATCCGGGAGACCTTTGGATTTCGGGGGACTCCGCTGCGGTTCATCATCAGAGAAAGGAATGAAGAAAAGAATTCATAACGAAAAGGAGCAGTAAGGTTTATGGAAAGAATAATCTGTTTGCTGATTGGTCATGTATTTGGTCTGTTTCAGACGGCATATTTTTACGGAAAGGCTCACGGAATCGACATCAGGCAGCACGGAAGCGGCAATGCCGGAACCACTAACACCCTGCGGGTGCTGGGAACAAAGGCGGGGCTGATCGTGCTGGTGGGGGACTGCCTGAAATGTATTATAGCAGTGTTGATCGTAAGGCTGCTGTTTGGACAGAACCATCCTGACACCATATATCTGCTGTGTCTCTATGCAGCGGCAGGTGTCATTCTGGGACATAATTACCCCTTTTACATGGGATTCAAGGGGGGAAAGGGAATTGCCGCCACGGCTGGCCTGATTCTTTCTTTCCATCCGTATTTCGTTGTCATGGGTGTTGTGATGTTCTTCGGCATTTTCTTTTCCACCCATCTGGTGTCTTTGGGGTCGCTTCTGGTATATCTGGGCTTTGTGATCGAGATGGTGGTCTGCGGCCAGAACGGCGTATTTGCCGGAATGACCCAGGCTCATCTGAACGAGATGTACATTCTTTCGCTTCTGCTGACGCTCCTGGCCTACTGGAAGCATCGGGAGAACATTGTCCGTCTGCTGCACGGCAACGAAAGACGGACATATCTGCTTAAAAAGAATAAGGTGGATGTGGAGAAAACAGAAGAGGAGCATTCCACGGAAGACGGGAATCGCTGAAAAAGAAAATAGCAGGGGGCAGGGCAAAATCTTCGAAAAGAGAGGGAACGTGTCATGGAAAATCATTCCAGAATAAGCATTATTGGCGGAGGAAGCTGGGGCATTGCGCTGGCGGTGCTGCTGCATAAAAACGGACATAAAGTTACCGTATGGTCGGCTCTGGAGGCGGAAATTCACATGCTTCAGGAGAACCATGAGCATAAGATGCTGCCCGGAGTCAAATTGCCGGAGGATATCCTGTTCACTACGGACGACAAGGAGGCTGTGGCAGGAAAAGACCTGCTGGTCATGGCAGTGGCCAGCTCCTATACCAGAACCACTGCCCATAGGCTGTCTTCTCTGGTGGGGGAGAGCCAGAAAATCCTGAATGTGGCAAAGGGAATTGAGGAGCGCACGCTGATGACTCTCTCGGAAATCATCGAACAGGAGATTCCCCAGGCGGATGTGGCGGTGATGTCCGGTCCCTCCCACGCCGAAGAGGTGGGGCGCGGCGTTCCTACTACGATAGTAGTAGGGGCAAAATCCAAGGATACGGCGGAATATATTCAGAATCTGTTCATGAACGAAGTGTTCCGGGTCTATGTAAGCCCGGACATTCTGGGGATGGAACTGGGCGGATCGCTTAAGAACGTGGTGGCGCTGGCTGCTGGAATCGCGGACGGACTGGGATACGGGGACAATACGAAAGCTGCCCTGATCACCAGGGGCATCACGGAAATTGCAAGGCTGGGCACGGCCATGGGAGGGAGGTTCGAGACTTTCTGCGGCCTGACGGGGATTGGAGACCTGATCGTCACCTGCGCCAGCATGCATTCCAGAAACCGCCGGGCAGGCATCCTCATCGGGCAGGGAAAGACCTGCGATGAGGCAATGGCGGAGGTAAAGATGGTAGTGGAGGGCGTATATTCCGCAAAGGCAGCCATGGGGCTTGCACATAAATATCAGGTGCAGCTGCCGATCATAGAGCAGGTGAATCAGGTGCTCTTCCAGGGAAAGAGTGCAGATCAGGCGGTGCGGGAGCTTATGCTGCGGGATAAGAAAATTGAAGTATCCGACCTGCCTTGGCCAGAAACATAAAAAATACAGGCACGCCTCGTATATGGTATCATATGCTGTATACGAGGGGGTGTGGGATGAACGATGTGGTTTTGATGGCTTTGGTTGCAACGCTGGGGACTTGGTCGGTGACGGCTTTGGGCGCTGCGACTGTTGTTTTTTTCAGGACGCCTAATGCAAAACGGCTGAACCTTATGCTGGGCTTTGCTGCGGGGGTCATGGTGGCCGCCAGCTTCTGGTCTTTGCTGCAGCCTGCTATTGAGAGGGCTGAGGCGATGGGGGGAGCTCCGGCTTTTTTGGTAGCTACGGGCGGTTTTTTGTTTGGCGCCGTTTTTATGTGGTGTTCGGACAGAATTGTCACTCGTGCGCGGGGGAGGGCGGACAGTGCGCAGGGGGAGCGGGGAGACCGGCTTAACCGGATTATTATGCTGGTGCTTTCCATCACGTTACACAACATACCGGAGGGGCTGGCGGTGGGAGTGGCCTTTGGGAGCCTGCAAAGCGGGGCGTCCATGGAAAGCCTTATGGGAGCGGTGACCGTGGCTGTAGGTATAGGGCTGCAGAATTTTCCGGAGGGCGCCGCTGTATCCATTCCTCTGCGCAGAGAGGGATATTCCCGGAAAAGAAGCTTTCTGATGGGGCAGGCCTCCGGCATGGTGGAGCCTGTGGCCGGCATGCTGGGTGCGCTTTTGGTGGTGTATATGGAGTCCGTTCTGCCCCTGGCTCTTTCCTTTGCCGCAGGGGCCATGATATTGGTGGCCGTTCACGAACTGATTCCGGAATGTCAGAGTAATCAGGAGAAAGAACCTTACTGGGCCACCATGGGAATCATCGTGGGCTTTGCGGTAATGATGCTCCTGGATGTAATGCTGGGGTAGGCAGAGCTTCTAAAGTAAAGCTTCGCCGCAAGGGAAGCTTTGGGGAGAGCAGGAGAGATCCGGGCTGCAAAAGATGAGGGAGGAGTTTTGAGAGCAATGGAAAAGATGGGATTTCGGAAGAGAGCAGATGCCAATACATTGACAGAGGGGAGTCCCTGGAAGCTTCTGATCCTGTTTTCGCTTCCCCTGATGGCCGGGAATATCTTCCAGCAGATGTACACCATAGTGGATACGGCTGTGGTGGGCAAGGTTCTTGGGGTGGAGGCGCTGGCGGCGCTGGGGGCAGTGGACTGGCTCAACTGGATGATCCTTGGAATCATACAGGGCTTTGCCCAGGGATTTTCTATTCTCATGGCTCAGAAATTCGGCGCAGGCGAGTACAAGAAGCTGAGGCAGGTAGTTGCCAATGCCATAGTGCTGGCATTAGCCTGCGCGCTGGTTCTGACTTTGGTCAGCCAGGGAGCAGCCGGGGTAGTGGTGTCCCTGCTCCAGACGCCTGTGGAAATCCGCCCCATTGGCATGGCCTATCTGCGGATTCTCTTTGCGGGTCTGCCTGTGGTGATGACATACAATCTGGCTGCGGCTATCCTGCGGGCGATGGGCAATGGCAAACAGCCCCTGATAGCCATGGTGATCGCCTCTCTGACCAATATCGTGCTGGATTTTGTGTTCGTCATGGAGTTCCATTGGGGCGTGCAGGGAGCGGCCATTGCCACACTGATCGCCCAATGCCTGTCGGCTGCTTACTGTATCTGGCATATTTGTCGCATTGAGGCACTGCAGATGAAGAGAGAGGACTGGAAGCTGGAGGGTGCTCTCTGCGGCAGGCTGATGACATTTGGTCTGCCCATGGCGTTCCAGAATACAGTCATATCCGTGGGAGGCATGATCGTTCAGACCATTGTCAACGGCTTTGGCGTGGCGTTCATCGCAGGCGTCACAGCTACCAACAAGCTGTATGGAATCCTGGAAGTGGCGGCTACCTCCTATGGCTATGCCATGACCACCTATTCCGGCCAGAACCTGGGAGCGGGAAAACTGCGCAGAATTTCAGAGGGGATGCGGGCTGGGATCGGAATCGCCATTATGACTTCTGTGGTCATCATGGCTGCCATGCTGGGTTTCGGGAGATGGATTCTGGCATTGTTTTTGCCAGCAGACGCCGCACAGAGCATAGAGGCGCTGGATGTGGCCTATCGTTATCTGTCCATCATGTCGGTATGCCTGCCTGTCCTCTACATCCTGCATGTCACGAGAAGCTGCATCCAGGGGGTGGGAAATACCATGCTTCCCATGGTCTCTGGCGTGGCCGAGTTTGTCATGCGAACAGGGGCAGCTTTGCTGCTGCCCCTGGCGTTTGGAGAAAACGGGATTCTGTATGCGGAAATCCTGGCATGGATTGGTGCGGATATGATTCTGATTCCAAGCTATTTCTATATAGTCCACAGGCTTCCCGCAAAAAACTTAAGATAATATTTTGTCTAAAGTCTCAAATAAAGTCTCTACATTAATGGGCTTTGCGATGTGGCCGTTCATGCCGCATTTCAGAGCTTCTTTCTTGTCCTCCTCAAAGGCGTTGGCCGTCATGGCCAGAATCGGAATGGAAGAGAGGACAGGATTCTTAAAGCTTCGGATGGCTTTGGCAGCCTCATATCCGTTCATGACAGGCATCTGCACATCCATCAGAACCACCTGATAATAGCCGGGTTCGGATTTCTTCAGCATATCTATGGCGATCCGGCCGTTTTCCGCCACATCAATTTGAAAGCCCGCTTCTCCTAAGATAGCAGTGGCGATTTCCTGGTTCAGTTCATTGTCTTCTGCCAGGAGGATACGCCCCTTATTGTGGTGGAAACCCTCCCAGGCATTCTGTACAGTATGTTCCGCATCAGCGTGCAGCGCTGTGTGCAGGCAGCTGCGCAGGTCTGAAAAGAATAGAGGCTTGCTGCAAAAAGCCGTGACACCCGCTTCCCTGGCCTCCTCCTCGATATCCGACCAGTCATAGGCCGTCAGGACGATAATGGGAACGTCTTCTCCCATTTCCTTTCGAATCCGCCTGGTGATTTCGATGCCGTTCAAATCCGGCAGCAGCCAGTCAATGATATAGACGGAGTACCTGTCGCCCCTGGTGACGGCCTGATGGGTGCGCAGCACGGCCTCCCGTCCGGACATGGTCCACTCGGCGCGCATGCCGATCTGCTGAAGCATGTAAGAGACACTGTCGCAGGTGTTGTAGTCATCATCCACTACCAGTGCCCTGCAGTTTTTCAGCTCGGGTATGTTTGGAACCTCTTTTTTCTTGGTCTGAAGACGGAACGTGAGAGATACCATAAACTCCGTGCCCACGCCTTGTTCGCTCTTCACGTCAATGGTGCCGTTCATCATGTCGATGATGTTCTTTGTGATGGCCATCCCCAGGCCGGTTCCCTGGATTTTGCTGATGGTGGAGTTCCTTTCCCGCTCAAAAGGCTCGAAAATGCGCTTCACGAATTCCTCGCTCATGCCGATACCTGTATCTTTGATGATGAATTCATAATTCGCGCAGTTGACGGGAGCATTGGGCTTTTCCCGGATCCGCATGCTGACAATCCCTCCTGCGCTCGTGTATTTGATGGAATTGCCAATCAGGTTCAAAAGAACCTGGTTCAGGCGCAGCTTGTCGCAGAAAATTTCCTCATGGATCACATCCACGGCATCGATATAGAACTCCAGCTGCTTGGCCCTGATATCCGCCTGGACAATATTGCGCAGCCCGTGCAGGATGTCCGGCAGGCTGCATTCCTGTTCGTCCAGGTGCATCTTGCCGCTCTCGATGCGGCTCATGTCCAGGACATCGTTGATCAGGCTCAGCAGATGGTTGCCGGAGGTCATGATTTTCTTCAGGTATTCCTCGGTCTGCTCCCTCTGGTCTATATGAGTCATGGCCAGGGCGGTAAAACCCACAATGGCGTTCATGGGCGTGCGGATGTCGTGGGACATATTGGAGAGGAAAATGCTCTTTGCTTTGCTGGCACGGTTGGCCTGAAGGAGAGCATCCTCCAGCAGTTCTTTCTGCTCCATCTCCTTGCGGGTCTCTTCGTCCACGCTGCGCAGTCCGAGAACCATGCCGCGGGTCTCGCTCCAGTCGCCTGTGCGCACGACTTTCAGCTGATAATATTTCACCTCACCGTCTTGGATGGCACGGTAATTCGTATAGAACAGATGCCTGCTTTCCAGATCTTCCACAATTTTCTCCGGAGAGAGGAACTCCCGCAGCATGTTCTGATCTTCTTCATGGACGAAAGTCTGGATATAGCGCTCCATACTTTCAGAATAAACAAGCGTCCCGCTGAAAGCGGAGCCGAAGAGCGAGGCATCCTCGTCCTTGATTTGGAGGAGTTTTCCCATATCGGTGTCAAGATCAAAGAAGCAGACGAGGCTGTAATCAATCGTCAGAGCCTGTACCAAAGCCATTTGGCGTCTTTCTGCTTCCAGCCGCTCCTTGTTCTCGCGCTGCTTCTGGTCGGTAAAGTCCAACAGAAAGCGCCGGTAGGCCAGTTTGCCGTTCTCCTTTATGAGCTTGATGTTGCCCATGATGTACAGGAGCGTGCCGCTTTTATGGCGGACACGGTATTCCACGCTGACGCTGTCCCCCTCTCTGGTCAGGGACTGGATGGCTTCGCGCAGATATTCCTGATCCTGCTCCAGCACGGACGGAGCGATCATGTCAAACCCGCTGTCCATAAGCTCATCCTGGGAGGCATAGCCCAGGATGTCCAGGGCGGCCTGGTTCACGCTGATGATGTGGGAACCGTCCAGGGTATGGCACATAACGCCGCACTCCAGCGTGGTGAAGATCGTTTCCAGGGTTTCGTTTTTTTGGATGAGTTCCTGCTTATAGTTGCGCTCCTGAGTCACATCAATAGCCACTCCCACCGTGCCCATGACAGTGCCGTCCCAATCGTACAGGGGAGATTTGTAGGTGGTAAGCAGCTTTATCCCATCCCCGGACTTTACGGTCTCCTCAGAGACGCAGGTGACCCTTTTGTCCATGACCTCGAAATCGGATTCCATACAGTCGCTGGCATTGTTGGCAGGGTCGTTAGGGTCTACGTCCCATATGTAGAAATGATCCCGCCCCTCTACCTGCTTTTTCGTCTTGCCAACGGTCTGGCAGAAGCTGTCATTGACTTTCAGGTGAAGTCCCTCTCGGTTCTTGTACCAGATCAGGTTGGGTACATGGTTGATGGTGGCATCCAGGAAATGGCTGGTCTCCCAGAGATCCTTTTGCGTCTTGCAGTTTAGCTGCCACCTTGAAAAGCGGAAAGAGATCTCCTCCTCCGTCATGGGAGTAAACCAGATATCTGTCAGCCGGGGCAGATATCCCGACAAAAGCGCAAGCGCTGTTTTGTCCGTAAGCACGATCAATTCGGCAGTCTCTTTCTTTTTGGAGAGAAGCGCCTGAATCGTATGCTCCGTATCCGTATTCTGCAAATCGGCAAAGATGACGTCCGCCTGGGCAAGGAATTTTTCCTCCAAAACATCGCTCTCCCAAAACGCGTGAGTAAAAGGCGAAAGAGGAGGTATGCCTTTGATGATGTCACGTAGCTTAGGCTGGCCGCCTATGAAATAAAACTGAATATGGCAATGGTACATATCCGATTTCTCCTATTCTTCGTTTTACATCTGTTTTCCGGATGCTGTGCAGCCTGGCAGATGCTTTTGATATTTCTATGGAAAACGTAGCAGCACATCTATCTGTAGATGGCCTCCACGATCTCCCGGGTCGTCTTTGGCTTGTTCATAGCATAGATATGGATGTCGCCTACGCCATTCTCCTGCAGGTCACGGATCTGGCGGATGGCATAGTCAATGCCGGCCTTTCGCATATCCTCCTTATTGTCCCCATAGGATGCTATGAGGCCCGCCAGCGCTTTGGGGATGCTGGAACCGGACAGAGTGACGGTGGTGCCAAGCTGCCCTGCGGAGGTAATTGGCATAATGCCTGCGCAGATGGGAACGGTGATGCCCTTTTTCTGCGCTTTTTCAATGAAAGAGTAGTAGTAGTCATTATCGAAAAACAGCTGGCTGATAAAGTATGCTGCCCCGGCTTCCTGTTTCCGCTTGAGATTATTCAGGTCGGCTTCCATGCTGAAGCTTTCGTAGTGCTTCTCCGGATAACAGGCGCCGCCCATATGCAGATCTGTGTGCTCTTTCAAAAAAAGCATCATATCGCTGGCATGGGCAAAATCCCGGGAGGCGAACTGCTCATCGCTCATGTCTTTGGGGCGGTCTCCCCGCAGTGCCAGCACATGGCTGATATTATGCTCCTTTAAAGCCTCTGCGACCTGGAGCAGGCTCTCCTTTCGGCTGCCCACACAGGTCATGTGCGCCACTGCGTCTATCCCCAGAGTGTTCTGAATATAGGAGGCAATTTCGACCGTCTTGCCCGCGCGGCTTCCCCCGGCTCCGTAAGTGACGCTGATGAAATCAGGAGAGAGTGCGCCTAATGCGTCCATCACTTGAAAGGCAGACTCGAAATCTCCGTCCTTTTTCGGGGGAAATACCTCAAAAGAGAGTGTGTGCTTGTGCTCAAACATATTCTGTAGCATTGTATGGTCACCTTATTTTCCTTTGTTTCGTCAGTTTGGTCTTGATTTTAAACCATAAATATCGTAACATAAAAAGGAATTCATTTCAAGGGAAAGGTGTACAGAGCAATGGAGAAACAGGGATTTCAGGGAACCGGGGAATATGTGGCCAGTGAGGAGCTGATGGCCAGCGTGAATATCGCAATTGCGTTAAAGAAACCGCTTTTGATCAAAGGAGAGCCCGGCACGGGTAAGACCATGCTGGCGGAAGCCGTTGCCAAGGCCTTGGGCAAGCGGCTGATCATCTGGAACATCAAGTCCACCACCAAGGCCCAGGAGGGGCTGTATGTGTACGATACCATTCAGCGCCTTTATGACGGGCAGTTCGGCGAGGAGGGCGTTGACGACATCGCTCATTACATCAAGCTTGGCAAGCTGGGGGAGGCTTTTGACAGCGAGGAGCAGGTGGTGCTTTTGATAGACGAGATCGACAAAGCGGATCTGGAGTTTCCCAACGACCTTCTGTGGGAGCTGGATCAGATGGAGTTCTATATCAACGAGACCAAGCGCACGGTAAAGGCAAAGCAGCGCCCCATCGTGATCATTACCTCAAATGCGGAAAAGGAGCTGCCGGACGCGTTCCTGCGCCGCTGCATCTTCCATTATATTGATTTCCCGGACAGGGAGCTGATGGAAGAGATCGTGCGGGTGCATTATCCCGATGTGGAGGAAAATCTGTTGAAGAATGCCATGGAGGTGTTCTACAATATCAGAGCCATCCGGGACATACGCAAGAAGCCCAGTACCTCGGAACTGATCGACTGGATCAATGCCCTGCAGATCGGAGGGATTCCGGCGGATACCATCAGGAAAGCCCTGCCTTTCGTGGGGGTAGTGGTGAAAAAGGACGAGGATCTGCAGCTGGTGCGGCAGGAGCCGAATCTGTAGTAAGGCGGTCATATGGGACAGATCGCCAAACAGATGTTTATTGAGTGGTGCAAATTGAGGATAAAATATGTTCATAAATTTTTTTGAAACATTGCGCGAAAAAGGCCTGCGGGTGACTCTGGGAGAGTGGCTTACTTTCCAGGAGGCTCTGGACAAGGGGCTCTGCGGCAGTTCTCTGACCCAGTTCTATTACACGGCCCGGATGATCCTGGTGAAGAGCGAGACGGATTTCGATAAGTTCGATATGGCCTTTGAAGAGTGTTTCAAGGCAGCTCAGAGGGATACCGAGGTGGGCAAGGAGATGCTCCGCTGGCTGGACAAGTCCGACATGATGGAACTGGCCTATGAGGAGGCCAGGGATCATATGAATAAAATGGAGGATCTCCAGATCGACAAGGAGGATGTGGAGGAGAAGTTCCGCCAGCGCCTGAAAGACCAGGACAGCGAGCACAATGGAGGCAGCTACTGGATCGGTACCATGGGAAAAACTTCTTTCGGCAATACCGGCGGCAACGTAGGCGGCGTAAGGGTAGGCGGCAAGACCGGCTATCAGTCCGCCTTTGCGGTAGTTGGGGCCAGAAAGTACCGGGATTTCAGGGATGACCGTGTCCTGGACAACCGGCAATTTCAGATGGCTTTCCGGAAGCTGCGGCAGTTTTCAAGCCGTCTGGACATCCCGGAGACAGAGCTGGACATCAACGGCACCGTGGACAAGACCTGCAACAACGGCGGCTGTCTGCAGATTGTCATGCAAAAGCCTAGGAAGAATGCGGTAAAGCTGCTGCTTTTGATGGATTCCGGCGGCACCATGATCCCTTTCAGCAGCCTTTTGAACGACCTGTTCCAGGCCATCCACAAGTCCAACCATTATAAGGATGTAAAAACCTATTACTTCCATAACTGCATCTACAGCAAAATGTACAAGACACCGGAATGCGAGAACGGCGACTGGGTAGACACGGAATGGATGTTCCGGAATGTGGACAGTGACTACAAAGTCATAATCGTCGGGGATGCGGCCATGGCCCCGGAGGAGCTGTACTCTGACACAGGCAATTACAGAGGGCCCAACGGTGGATTGTCCGGCTATGAGTGGCTGCAGCTTTTAAAGAAGAAATACAAAAAGATCGTATGGCTGAACCCGAAGATGGCGCCGGGCCGCGCTCCCTGGCGGGAGGCGGAGACCGCGGTGAAAGAGCTGTTCCCTATGTACAAGCTTACTGTGGATGGGCTGAATCAGGCTATGGTGAAGTTGATGGCGAATAAGTAAGGCTTGACAAATATGCCTGGCAGATATATACTGCAGACCGCCAGAATTTACAGAGGATACAGAGGAAGAATAAGCCGTCAGGATGATGCTGCAGTGCAGGCATGCGGTGAGTAGACAAAAAAAGGAGAGAAAACAATGACAGTATTTGAGGAGCTGAAAGCGAGAGGGCTGTTAGCCCAGCTTACAGATGAAGAAGAGATTAAGGAGCTGATCAACAACGGCAAGGCTACATTCTACATCGGCTTCGACCCAACGGCGGACAGCCTGCACGTAGGGCATTTCATGGCCCTTTGCCTGATGAAGCGGATGCAGATGGCGGGCAACAGGCCCATTGCCCTGATCGGAGGCGGCACGGGTATGATCGGCGACCCCTCGGGCAGGAGCGATTTACGCACCATGATGACAAAAGAGACTATCGAGCACAACTGCGAGTGCTTCAAGAACCAGATGAGCCGCTTCATCGAATTCGGCGATTCGCTGGAGGAGGGCAGTTCCAAAGCCCTGATGGTGAACAATGCGGACTGGCTGATGGATCTGAATTATATCGAGTTCATTCGGGATATCGGGGTACATTTCTCCGTGAACAGAATGCTGACGGCGGAGTGCTACAAGCAGCGCATGGAGAAAGGCTTAAGCTTCCTGGAGTTCAACTATATGATTATGCAAAGTTACGACTTTCTGAAGCTGTATGAAAATTACGGCTGCAACATGCAGTTCGGCGGCGATGACCAGTGGAGCAACATGCTGGGCGGCACAGAACTGATCCGGCGTAAGCTTGGCAAAGATGCGTATGCCATGACGATCACGCTGCTGCTGAATTCCGAGGGCAAGAAAATGGGCAAGACCCAGAAAGGGGCAGTGTGGCTTGACCCTAACAAGACCTCTCCCTTTGAGTTCTACCAGTACTGGAGAAACGTGGCGGACGCGGATGTGCTGAAGTGTCTGCGGATGCTGACTTTCCTGCCCATTGAGCAGATAGACGAAATGGACAAGTGGGAGGGCAGCCAGCTCAACCAGGCAAAAGAAATCCTGGCCTTTGAGCTGACCAAGCTGGTGCACGGCGAGGAAGAGGCGAAAAAAGCCCAGGACAGCGCCCGCAGTCTCTTCGCCGGCGGCGGAGTGGACGGTGCTGCCCAGATGCCCACATGCGAACTGGAAGAGAGCGATTTTAAGGACGGCACTATCGATATCCTGGGTGTGCTGGTAAAGGCCGGCTTGAACGCCTCCCGGTCCGAGGCCAGGCGCGCAGTGGAACAAGGCGGCGTTACGGTGGACAATGAAAAGGTGAGCGATGTGAAGACCTTATACGGTCCAGAGCAGTTTGCCGGAGACGGTATTGTCGTCAGACGAGGTAAGAAGAACTACAAGAAAGTCATTATGAAATAATAACGCGATGGCGGCATAGAATGCCCGTATATTATGGTTACCCAGGCTCTTCTGAAAAAGAAGAGCCTTTTTGTATTGTTTTTATGTTATGCAGGAACCTTTTCCTGTACCTTTCGTCTATATTATCAGGCAGGACAGTTTCATTGTGGGAAGCTGGGGCGAAATCTGCCTCCGTTTGGAAATAGCGGAAAGAACAGGACTTCAAAGGAGGGATATCATTATGAGAAAATGGAATGGACAGACAGCAAGGGCAATGGCTTTACTGCTGACAGCAGCGATGACAGCCTTTGCCGCAGGCTGCGGCAATAGGGATGCAGGCCAGGCCAGTGACATAGACGGCCCTGATATGGAGGCCGCCGCCGGTAAGATCACGGATTTCGGTCTGCGGCTCCTGCGTTCCGGCATGGAGGAAGCGGCGGCTTCTGGAAATGCGGCTCTGCCGCCCCACGCCTCCATGCCGGAATCTGTGTATGACGAAAGCCCAGGCGGCAGAAATGTCCTCCTCTCGCCCCTGTCAGTGCTCTCGGCGCTGGCCATGACGGCAAACGGAGCGAAAGGAGATACCCAAAGCCAGATGGAAGAGGCTTTCGGCATATCGGTGCCGGAACTGTCCGCCTGCCTGTCGGACTACCAGAGGACTCTTCCAGCCGCCGAAAAGTATAAGCTGAGCATGGCCAACGCCATCTGGTTCACGGCGGAGGAGCGCTTTACTGTGGAGGAGGATTTCTTAAAAAAGAATGAGGAACTGTTTGAATCCGGCATACGCCGCGCGACCTTTGACAGCAAAGCCTGCAAAGAGATCAATGACTGGGTAAAGGACAATACGGACGGCATGATTGAGGAAATCCTGGACGAGATTCCGGCGGACGCGGTGATGTACCTGGTGAATGCTCTGGCGTTCGATGCGGAATGGGAGCGGATCTATCGGGACAACGAAGTGCGGGAGGGAGAATTCAAGACGGAAGACGGAAATGTCATAAATGTAGAGATGATGTACTCCGAGGAGAGCCATTATCTGGAGGATACCCATGCCACAGGCTTTCTGAAATATTATGCAGACAGGAAATATGCTTACGCGGCGCTGCTGCCCGAAGAGGGCATGACTGTGGCGGAATATGTGGCGACACTGGACGGTGAGAAGCTGCGGGATATTCTCTCGCATCCCACGCAGCTGCATGTAAATGCCGCCATTCCGAAATATGAGAGCCAGTATGGTACGGAACTGCGCCGTATCCTGGAGGAAATGGGAATGCAGGATGCCTTTGACTCCGCCAAAGCGGATTTCTCCGGCATAGGCAGATCTCTGGACGGAAACATCTTCATCAGCCGCGTGCTGCACAAGACTTACATCGCAGTGGATGAAAAGGGGACGAAAGCAGGGGCTGCCACCGCAGTGGAGATGAGCGCTGAAGGTGCCATGCCGCAAGAGGATGTCAGGACAGTATACCTGAACAGGCCTTTCGTCTACATGATCTTGGACTGCGAACACAATCTCCCCCTGCTTTTGGGAGTTGTAGAAGGAATATCATAATTCCTGAGCCTCCTACATATACATCTAACAGTATATGCAGGAGGTTTTTCTATGGAAAATTACTCGATAAATACCTATGACCTGTACAATGACATCAAAAACCGCACGGGAGGGGAGATATACATAGGAGTGCTGGGGCCGGTGCGCACAGGAAAGTCTACTTTTATTAAACGCTTTATGGAAGAGATGGTGCTTCCTTTCATGGAGGATGAACATGCCAGGGTCAGAGCCCAGGATGAACTGCCCCAGAGCGCGGGCGGCAAGACCATTACCACCACGGAGCCGAAGTTCATTCCCAATGAAGCGGCAAACGTGATGTTAAGCGGCGAGGTACCTGTCTCCATACGGCTCATTGACTGTGTGGGCTACATGGTGGAGGGTGCGGCCGGCCATATGGAGGAGGATATGGAGCGCATGGTGAAGACGCCATGGTTCGACTATGAAATCCCCTTTACCCAGGCTGCGGAGATCGGCACGGATAAGGTCATGAACGATCATTCCACTATCGGCCTGGTGGTCACCACGGACGGCAGCTTCGGAGAAATTCCCAGAGAAAATTATCTGGAGGCAGAAGAAAAGACCATTGTAGCCTTAAAGAAACTACGCAAGCCTTTCCTGGTGCTGGTAAACAGCCAGAAGCCCTATTCGGAGGAAGCTAGGCGGGTGGCCGGGGAGATATCCGATAAATACGGCGTGTCGGCCGTGACGGTAAACTGTGAACAGCTGAAGAAAGAAGATATCCACATGCTGCTGGAAAACGTGCTGTATGAATTCCCTATCTCTTCTATAGAATTCTACATGCCTAAGTGGGTAGAGATGCTTCCCTGGGACAATCGCATGAAGCAGGACATTATCCTGCAGATCAGGAATATGATGAAAGATTACAGCACCATCCGAGATGCGCGTACAAAACCTGTGGAGCTGTCAAGCGAGTACATAAGGCGCTGTAAAACGGATACCATAAGCCTGTCGGACGGCGTCATAAGGGTAACGCTGGAAGTGGAGGAAGCTTATTACTATGAGATGCTGACGGAGATGGTGGGCGAGACCATATCGGATGAGTACCAGCTGATCAGCAAATTAAAGGACTTTGCGGCCATGAAGCACGAATATGTCAAGGTTCTGGATGCCGTGAACATGGTGCGTATCAAAGGCTATGGCGTGGTGACGCCGGACAGGGACGAAATTTCCCTGGAGAGGCCGGAGCTGATCAAACACGGTAATAAGTTCGGCGTAAAGATCAAGGCTTCCAGCCCTTCCATACATATGATCCGCGCCAATATCGAGACAGAAATCGCTCCCATTGTGGGGACCGAGGAACAGGCCAATGATTTGATCAGCTTTATTGACCAGGAGGATAAGGAAAGCGGTATCTGGAATACCAATATCTTCGGAAAGACGGTTGAACAGCTTGTGAATGACGGAATTACGGCAAAGGTGGCCGTCATCGGAGAAGAGAGCCAGTTAAAGCTCCAGGATACCATGCAGAAAATCGTCAATGACAGCAATGGCGGCATGGTGTGCATTATCATTTAAAACCAGGCGGCATAGGGCGGGGCTTTGGCTCCGCTCTTTTTGCGGCTTTTTCGTCTGCGTCATTTTTTACAAAGAAAGGAATTGCTTTTTGGCATCTTTTTTAGTATAATGATTTTATTAATTTTTTCTAAAAAATGGAATAGAGGCAAAATACGCGGTAAAGGAGGGCGGCAATGGGAGAGGTATACGAGAAACTGATGAGATGCCATGAAAACGTCCGGAAGAAAACAGACTTTGTTCCGAAAGTTGCGATTGTACTGGGTTCCGGGCTGGGGGACTATGCGGAAGACATTCGTGTGGCATACGAACTTTCCTACAGCGAACTGGAGGATTTTCCCGTATCAACGGTACCGGGACATGCCGGTAAGTTCATCTTTGGGTTTGTTGACGATATTCCCGTGGCCTGTATGAAAGGCAGGGTGCATTACTATGAGGGGTATCCTGTCAGTGATGTCGTGCTGCCCGTCCGCCTGTTGAAACTCATGGGGGCCGAGATTCTGTTTCTGACCAACGCGGCCGGCGGCGTGAACACTTCTTTCCATGCAGGGGATCTGATGATGATCAAAGACCACGTTTCTGCATTTGCCCCGAATCCCCTGATTGGGCCAAACATAGAGGAGCTTGGGGTTCGTTTTCCGGATATGAGCAGCGTATATGACAGGGATCTGCAGAAACTGCTTGTAAGGACGGCAAAAGAAAACCATATTTACTTACAGGAGGGCGTATATGTGCAGATGACTGGCCCGTCATACGAATCCCCTGCGGAGATCCGTATGCTGCGCAGTTTAGGCTGCGATGCAGTGGGGATGAGCACAGTGGTGGAGGCCATAGCGGCACGCCATATGGGCATGAAGATCTGCGGCGTGTCCTGCATCAGCAATCTGGCCGCAGGGATGTCCGCAAATCCTTTAAGCCACCGGGAGGTGCAGGAGGCCGCGGACATGGCAGCACCGAATTTCAAGAAGCTGGTGACGGAGGCTGTAAAGAGCATGGCAGAAATATAGGCATAGAAAGCAAAAGACTGTATGCTGCCCGGCATGGCGGAAAAGAAGTGTCTGTACAGACGGCAGAGGCTGATGGAGGCTTAGGAAATGAAATTGGAATTTGACACGGAAAAACTGGTAAAAGCCGCGCTGGAAGCCAGGCAGATGGCCTACACGCCCTATTCCCATTATACGGTGGGAGCGGCGCTGCTGACGGCAGAGGGAGAAATCTTTCAGGGCGGAAATATTGAAAACGCCTCCTACGGCGCCACCAACTGTGCAGAACGGACTGCCATTTTCAAGGCAGTAAGCGAAAGCAGGAGGCGGTTCCTGGCCATCGCCATCGCAGGGGGGATGGAGGGACAGGAGCCTGCGGACTATGCCTATCCCTGCGGCATCTGCAGACAGGTCATGAAAGAGTTTGCCGGGGAGGGCTTCCGGATCATTGTGGCAAAAAGCGCCTCGGACTATCAGGTCTATACCCTGGAGGAACTGCTTCCCCATGGATTCGGAGGCGAATCCATCCGGTGAATATGATGTGAAAGGATTGTAAAGCGCGTTCTATGCGCTTCACAGATATAAGAGCCGCAATGCGGTTCTCGAATTCATTCTCTAATCAAATCTACATAGGAGGGAGTAAAAAATGTTAGAGAAACTATTTAAACTCAAGGAGAACGGCACAAATGTAAAGGTCGAGGTCATGGCCGGTATCACCACCTTTATGACCATGGCGTACATTTTGGCCGTGAATCCGAACATCCTTTCCGCGTCGGGAATGGATGCAAATGCAGTTCTTCTGGCAACGGCGCTGGCATCTTTTCTGGGGACCATACTGATGGCCTTTTTAGCCAACTATCCGTTTGCACTGGCTCCTGGAATGGGGCTCAACGCGTATTTTGCCTATACCGTGGTACTGAATTACGGGTATTCCTGGCAGATCGCCTTGATGGCCGTATTCGCGGAAGGCTTGATCTTCATTGTACTTTCCGTGACGAATGTGAGAGAAGCCATCTTCAATGCCATTCCCATGACATTGAAATCCGCAGTGAGTGCCGGCATCGGTCTGTTTATTGCATTTATCGGCCTTCAGAATGCCAAGATTGTCGTGAACAACGATTCCACGCTGGTTTCATATCAGAATTTCAAAACGGATTTCAGTTCCATTGGTATGGGGGCGCTGCTGGCGCTGATCGGAGTTCTGATTACCGGATTCCTTCTGATCAAAAAGGTAAAGGGAGGCATTCTCTTCGGCATTCTGATTACCTGGGTTATAGGGATTGTGTGTGAACTGATAGGTTTATATAAGCCTAACCCGGAGCTGGGAATGTATTCCGTGATTCCTGCAGCATTCATATCCTTTGATTTTTCGGCGTTGGGAAATACTTTCGGCCAGGTCTTCAAGGCTGATTTCGGGGCATTGAAGAACATTACGGAATTTATTGTGGTTATATTTGCTTTCTTGTTTGTGGATATCTTCGATACTCTGGGGACCCTGATCGGCGTGTCCTCTAAGGCGAACATGCTGGACAAGGATGGCAAGCTTCCCAGAATCAAGGGAGCGCTTCTGGCAGATGCCATTGCCACCAGTGCAGGCGCAGTTCTCGGAACCTCCACCACCACTACTTTTGTGGAGAGCGCTTCCGGCGTGACAGAGGGTGGACGGACAGGTCTGACGGCAGTGGTGACAGGTCTGCTGTTTCTGCTCTCCGTAATTTTCTCACCCCTGTTCCTCACGATTCCTTCTTTTGCCACCGCTCCTGCGCTTATCATAGTCGGGTTCTATATGATAGCGTCTGTGGCTAAGATTGACTGGGAGAACATGCTGGAGGCCATTCCTGCGTTCTTGTGCATTCTCTCCATGCCTTTGATGTACAGCATATCGGAAGGAATTGCCATGGGAGTGATCTCCTGGACAATCCTGCATCTTTGCGCAGGCAAGACCAAAGGGAAAGTGAGCATTCTCATGTATGTGCTTACAGTATTGTTCATCTTAAAATATATTTTCCTGTAAGAGCGCAAATTTTGTCCTGAAGTTTTGTGCAGCGGCGGACAGCCATGGGCCGTTCGCCGCTGCATTTATGATTTTCATAGTACGGAAATGGTTTACCTGTATAATCATATATAGAGTAGTGACAGAAAGGCGGAAGACAAATCAAATATGGAATATCTGCTTTTTATGCTAATCATGGCGATGTTTGTGCTGGTTATCTTCGGCTCGGAGATCTTGCGCACAAAGAAAGAGGAAAGGAGATTCACGCAGAGCTTATACAATAACTACTTCAAGCTTTCTGAAAAAGAATATGCCCTTGAGCGGTTTGCCAGGATGGGGAGTTATTTTGAACGGCATGGGAAACAGGGGCAGCTGGATGACATTACATGGAATGACCTTGGAATGGATGATCTGTTCGTGCGGATGAACTATACCCTTTCCGCTTCCGGGGAGGAGTATTTGTACTATACATTGCGGTCTTTGCGGCAGGATGAGAGAGAACTGGCCCATCTGGAGGAGGTGATCCGCTTCTTTGGGGAGAATCCGCAGACGCGGGTTCAGGTACATCTGGCCATGAAGCGCCTAGGACATATGGGGAAGTATTCCCTTTATGACTATCTGGACAATCTGGATCTGCTGGGAGAGCGCTCCAGCAAAAAGCATCTTCTGACAGATCTGCTTTTTATTCCCCTGGTGGGATTTCTGTGGGTAAATTTTTCCCTGGCCATTTTGGGGATCGTACTCCTCATTATCTACAATATTGTGACCTATTTCAAGGAAAAGGGCGAAATCGATCCCTATATCACCAGCTTTTCTTATATCATGCGGCTGATACGCTGCTGCGAGGAGCTGGAAAAGCTGTCCGTGCCGGTATGCCAGGGAGAGTGGAGCCAGATACGGGAAGCGAAGAAGAAACTTCAGGGTATGAGGCGCAATTCTTTCTGGGTCATGTCGCCCTATCGGGGCAATGCTTCCGGGGACATAGCGGCTCTGCTACTTGACTACATTCGTATGGTGTTTCATGTGGATCTGATTAAATTCGACAGTATGCTCAGGACTTTGCGGGGACATATGAAAGATGTGGACGCCATGATCGAGGTGGTGGGCTATGTGGAAACTGCCATTGCCGTCTGGATTTTCAGAAAATCCCTGGAGAGGGAAGAGGGCTGGTGCGAACCGGATTTTGGCGCGAAAAACGGACTGGAACTGGAGGCCGGATACCATCCTCTGATCACGAATCCTGTGAAGAACGGAATCGCCACGGACAAGGGCGTACTGATCACTGGCTCCAATGCCTCCGGGAAATCCACCTTTTTGAAAATGGTGGCTGTCAACGCGATTCTGGCCCAAACCATCCATACCTGCCCTGCGGTCAGGTACCGGGCGCCTTTTTATCATGTGTATTCCTCCATGGCCCTCAGAGATGACATGGATTCAGGGGAGAGCTATTATATCGTGGAAATCAAAGCGCTGAAGCGTATTCTGGATGCGGCGGACGCGGGGGAGAAGCCTATCCTGTGCTTCGTGGACGAGGTGCTGCGGGGAACCAATACCGTAGAGCGCATCGCGGCCTCCACCCAGATATTGAAATCCCTGGGGCGTACAGGCATCCTCTGTTTTGCCGCAACCCATGACATTGAACTTACGGATCTGCTTCGGAATGATTTTGGCAATTATCATTTCGAGGAGGATGTGGCGGAAAGAGATGTGGTCTTCAACTATAAGCTGAAAGAGGGAAAAGCCACCACCCGCAATGCCATCAGGCTGCTTGAACTGATGGGATATGACAAGAAAATCATAGAAAAGGCTTACGCCCAGGCAGCGCGGTTCACCGAATCAGGCGTCTGGCAGGGATGAGCCCGGGGAAAGTCCGGGGAAAGTCGGAATATTCCGGAACGAGAATCCATCTTGACGCAGAGACACTATATCTGGTATACTGTATTGGTGAAAACTCTATATGGGACAATGGAAGAAGAGCATTCATAAGAAAAATGTTCCGGTAAACGAGAGTGATCTGAAGAAAGGAAGTATGGAATCATGCTGGTGAGTTTTTTGAATTCATTTATGTCTTATCTTGTGGTGATGCTTGTCATCGTGGTGGTTGCAGGAGTGGCTACGGCTGTCGGCATTACCATGGCAAAGAAGAAGAACGCAAAGGATGCCGCGGTGGCTTCCTATAAGGGAGAAGAGCATTCCAAATGAGGAGTAGGTTCACTACAGTCCTTTGGGATGTGGACAATACGCTCCTGGACTTTTCTTATTCTCAACGACATTCCCTGGCGGAATGCTTTCGTTCTATTGGCAGGGAGATGAAAGAGGAGGATCTTGCGCTGTATGCGCAGATTAATAATGACTACTGGAGGCGTCTCGAACTGGGGGAAGTGACTAAGAAGCAGTTGCTGACGGGACGCTTTGTTTTGCTATTCCAAAAACTGGGCATTGAAGGCGTGGATGTGGAGGACTTTCGGGATAACTATCAGAAAGGGCTGGGAAGCCATTTCTCTTTCCTGGACGATTCCCTGACGATCTGTAAAAGTCTGCAGGGGAAAGTAAGACAATATGTTATTACCAACGGCGTCACCTCCAGCCAGAAAGCCAAGCTGGAACTGTCAGGGCTGGCAGATGTGATGGACGGCATCTTTATCTCCGAAGAAATCGGCAGCCCAAAGCCTCAGAAGCCGTTTTTCGATTATTGCCTGGGGCATATCGAAGAAAAGGACAAGTCCCGGATCCTGATTGTGGGGGACAGCCTGACCAGCGACATCAAGGGCGGGGTACAGGCGGGAATTCCGGTGTGCTGGTACCGGAGAAAGGCCGAGGACATGGACATAGAATTGAGTGCAGGCTATAGGCCGGATTATGAAATCAGCGACTTACATATGGTATACGATATTCTGGGACTGCTGCATTGATTTCGTTCCCTTTTTCACGGCTATGCAGACTTATCAAAGCGGAACTTTAATCAGAAATCCATGCAGACGAAAGCAAACTTAGTATAAAGGTATGTGACAGTATGGCGAGGGCGTCAGGGCAGAAGCTGAAATTATTGTACATTGTGAAATTCTTGACAGAAAATACGGACGAGCATCATCCGGCCAGCACGGCGGACATCATTGCCCACCTGGAGGCCAATGACATCCATTCCGAGAGAAAGAGTGTTTATGATGATATCGAAAAGCTGTGCGATTTCGGCTATGATATCGTCCAGGTGCATAGCAGGCTTGGGGGAGGCTACTACATGGCCAGCAGGGAGTTCGAGCTGGCGGAGCTAAAGCTTTTGGTGGACGCGGTGCAGTCCTCCCGGTTTCTCACCACGAAGAAGTCCCGCAGCCTGATTAAGAAGCTGGAGCAGATGGCCGGAAAGCACGATGCCGGCAAGCTGCAGCGCCAGGTGTATGTGGCAGGGCGCATCAAAACCGAGAACGAGAGCATCTACTACAGTATCGACAACATCCACCGGGCAATTCAGGAGAACCGGAAGATTTCTTTCCAGTACCTGGACTGGAACCTGAAAAAGGAACTTGTCCCCAGGGCCAACAGCGAAAGGACAGTGAGCCCCTGGGCGCTGATCTGGCAGGACGAAAACTATTACCTGGCGGCCTACGACAGCGAGGACGGCCATATCAAGCATTACAGAGTGGACAAGATGGGCAAAGTACAGGTGCGAGGAGAGGCCAGGGAGGGTGTGGAGCAGTTCGCAAAAGTGGATCTGGCGGCCTATACCAACCAGGTCTTCGGCATGTACGGCGGTGAAGAGGCGATAGTGACCCTGGAATTCCCCAACAGGCTGATAGGCGTGGTGCTGGATCGCTTCGGGAGGGAAGCGGACATCCGCCAGATGCCTGAGGGGCGTTTTCGTGTCCGGGCCAAAGTGACGGTCAGCGGCCAGTTCTTCGGATGGCTGGCGGGAATCGGGGCGGACGTAAAGACAGTGAGCCCGGATGCCGTCAGGGAACAGTACAGGGAATGGCTGGAGGACATTTTGGGCTCTATGAGGGATTCGGACTGAAAGAACTTGGTATGCTCTAAACTGTTATTATCTATTTTGGATACCTCCTATGTATGTTTTTATGGTTGGCAAACCCATATCTATCATACCATAGGAGGTTTTCCCATTTTCCATATTCCCAAATTATGCATTGACAAGCCCTCTTTTTTTTCATATACTAGTATGTACACGACACAATATATTGGAGTTCAAAAAGACGAAACACTATATTTTGTATTTGGTAGATGTCTTATGGAATGGAACGGGGGCTATGAGCAATGAAGGAAAGCATTCATGTGGAGAACGAGCAGACAGCGAAGAGCGGTATTAATTACGGAGAGGCCTACAGGCCAAAAAAAGACGTGCATGTCATCAAGAAAGACGGCAGCAAGGAAGCATTCAATGTACAGAAAGTGATCAATGCTGTGGCAAAGAGCGCCTACAGGGCTCTGGCCAAATTCACGGACAAAGAAGAATGCCTGATCTGCCAGTATGTCATTGAAAAAGTGGATGAGCTGAACATGGACGAAGTCCCGATTCCTGTCATGCACAATATCGTGGAGAGCGCCTTGGAGCAGGTGAAGCCTGTGGTGGCAAAAAGCTACCGGGACTACCGCAACTACAAGCAGGACTTCGTGCGCATGCTGGACGATGTATACAAAAAGAGCCAGTCCATCATGTACATCGGCGACAAGGAGAACGCCAACACGGACTCCGCCCTGGTAGCTACCAAGAGGAGCCTGGTATTCAACCAGCTGAACAAGGAACTGTACCAGAAGTTCTTCATGACCACCGAGGAGATTCAGGCCTGCCGGGACGGCTATATCTATGTCCACGACATGTCCGCCAGGAGGGACACCATGAACTGTTGTCTCTTCGATGTGCAGAACGTGCTAAGCGGCGGTTTCGAAATGGGAAATGTGTGGTACAATGAGCCCAAGTCTCTGGATGTGGCTTTCGATGTCATCGGGGATATCGTGCTTAGCGCTGCCAGCCAGCAGTACGGCGGCTTCACGGTGCCCAGCGTGGATCTGATCCTGGAGCCTTACGCGGAGAAGTCCTATCAGCATTACATTGATAAATATACGAGACTTGGAATAGATGCAAAGAGAGCGGAGCAGGAAGCTTACGAAGATGTGGTTAGGGAATTCGAGCAGGGTTTCCAGGGTTGGGAGTACAAGTTCAACACCGTTGGAAGCAGCCGCGGAGACTATCCTTTCATCACCGTGACGGCAGGAACCGGCACCGGGAGGTTCGCAAAGCTTGCCACCATGACCATGCTGGAGGTACGCCGGGGCGGCCAGGGCAAGAAAGAGCACAAGAAGCCCGTGCTGTTCCCGAAGATCGTGTTCCTCTATGACGAGAATCTCCACGGCCCGGGAAAGCCCTTGGAGGATGTGTTCGAGGCCGGGATACAGTGTTCCGCCAAAACCATGTACCCGGACTGGCTCAGCCTTACCGGAAAGGGCTATGTAGCCAGCATGTATAAGCAATATGGGCGCATTGTATCCCCCATGGGATGCAGGGCATTTTTGTCCCCCTGGTATGAGAGGGGAGGCATGCATCCCGCAGACGATCAGGACAAGCCTGTGTTCGTGGGACGGTTCAATATCGGCGCCGTATCCCTCCATCTGCCCATGATTCTGGCCAAGGCCAGAAAGGAGAGCCGGGATTTCTACGAAGCGCTGGACTATTACCTGAATCTGATCAGGCAGCTCCATATCCGCACCTATGCCTATCTGGGCGAGATGCGGGCTTCCACCAATCCGCTGGCCTACTGCGAGGGCGGATTCCTGGGCGGGCATCTAAAGCTGTCGGACAAGATCAAGCCATTGCTTAAGTCCGCCACTGCCAGCTTCGGCATTACGGCGCTGAATGAACTGCAGGAGCTGTATAATGGCAAGTCGCTGGTAGAAGATGGGAAGTTCGCCGTGGAGGTAATGGAGTTCATCAACAAGCGCATAAACGAATTCAAGGAAGAGGACGGAAACCTTTACGCCATTTACGGCACGCCGGCAGAGAACCTCTGCGGTCTGCAGGTGAAGCAGTTCCGCAATAAATACGGCATCATAGAGGGTGTCTCGGACAGGGAATATGTGAGCAACAGCTTCCACTGCCATGTGACGGAGGACATTACGCCTATCAGAAAACAGGATCTGGAGAACCGGTTCTGGGATTTGACCAATGGCGGTAAAATACAGTATGTGAAATATCCTATAGATTATAACATTGAGGCGATAAGGACTCTGGTCCGCCGCGCCATGGACATGGGCTTTTACGAGGGTGTCAATCTGTCCCTGGCCTACTGTGATGACTGCGGCCATCAGGAACTGGAGATGGATGTCTGTCCCAAGTGCGGCAGCCGGAACCTGACGAAGATTGACCGCATGAACGGCTATCTGTCCTATTCCCGGGTGCATGGGGACACCAGGCTCAATGAGGCAAAGATGGCGGAGATCGCGGAACGCAAGAGCATGTAAACAACGAAACTGCGTTCTGCTGTATGTGCCGCCGCAGGCGGCATATCGGAAAGTATGAACGGAATGAAGATAGGTAGGAGTAGGAGACAAGATGAGATATCACGATATTACGTCCGACGACATGCTCAACGGCGATGGGCTGCGGGTGGTGCTCTGGCTTGCCGGCTGCAGTCATTGCTGTAAGGGCTGTCAGAATCCTCTCACATGGGATCCGGACGGGGGGCTGCTCTTTGACGAAGCGGCCAGGCAGGAGATTTTTGAACAGTTGAATAAAGACTATATTTCAGGCATTACATTTTCCGGCGGCGACCCTCTGCACCCTGCCAACAGGCTGGACGTAAGGTGCCTGATGGCTGAAATCAGGGAGAGATACCCTGCTAAGACCATCTGGCTCTACACCGGGGACAGCTGGGAGGACATCCTGCATTATCCGATCATGAAGTACATAGATGTACTGGTGGACGGAGAGTTCCATGAGGCGGAGAAAGATGTGAAGCTTTTGTGGAAAGGCAGCGCCAATCAGAGGGTGATCGATGTGAAGAGGACGCTTGCGCAGGAAGACCCCAGCGTGCCGGTGCTGCACTGCGGAAATTATGCGCAGGAATACGCAATAACCCAGAAACCGGGCACTGTCTGCGGGTGCTGCGACTGAATCCTCTGTGAGACCGTTTGCAGACCGGACGGTGGACGGGATGCGGTCAAGCCCCTTATATAAGGCAGAAATATTCAGCTGCAGGGAGCATGAGAGTGTAAAGGATATGTTTTGGGATAGGCGGTAGGGAATGGGCCGTGGCAGGATAGAGCCATGAAATTCAGGTAATCAGGAATAAGATAGGGAGACATGTATGAAAAGAGTGGCACAGTTTTTTAAGGTGAGTTTTGAGAACTTTGCGGAGGCCGTGAAAGGGGACTTTCCGGAATTCTCGGACACCGATATACAGACAATCTATGAAAAAATCCTGCTTCCCGTGCGGGCTACCAGGGGAAGCGCCGGATATGATTTTTTTGCGCCGTTTTCCTTTACCCTTGCGCCGGGTGAGACCGTCAAGATTCCCACGGGAATCCGTGTAAGGATAGACGAGGACTGGGTGCTGAAGATTTACCCCAGGAGCGGGCTGGGCTTCAAGTACCGCCTACAGATGAATAATACGGTGGGAATCATCGACAGCGATTATTTCAACTCCGACAACGAGGGGCACATCTTCATCAAGATGACCAATGACACCAATGAGGGCAGGACGGTGGAAGTGCTCCAGGGCACGGGCTTTGCCCAGGGGATCTTTATCGAGTATGGAATCACTGTGGACGATCAGGCGGAAGGGGTGCGCAACGGCGGGCTGGGGAGCACCACAAAGTAGAAGCCCGTAGATATGCTGTTACTGTTCGGCGCGCATATCATAGTTTCCAGACGGAGGCGGAAAGTAGCGTAGCGGTAGAATCAAAAAAGCCGGCCTTTTACGGGCAGGCTTTTTTGATGCGCATAAAAATTCCCGGTTTGGCTAAGATAAGTGTGTATAATATCACGCGAACCGCAGCTGAAAAGGAGTTTATCAAAGCATGGAAGAGAAAAGGGACAGCAAACAGAAAATCACAGGCTCCCTGCAGGCGGATATGGCCTGGCTGAACCGCGTCCTGGACGTGGAGCGGAATTTCGACATCATCTACCGTGTCGTCCGCATCGGCGGCAAGGAAGCCTGCATGTACCTGATAGACGGCTTCTGCAAGGACGACCTGGATCAGAAGCTCCTACAGTATTTCATGGACCTGACTCCGGACAAGATGCCGGAAGACATGCATGGCATGTCCAAACAGTTCACTCCCTATGTGGAGGTGGATATCGAGGATAATCGGGATACCCTGGTACAATCTTTGCTTTCCGGGATGTTCCTCCTGCTGATAGACGGCTATGAGAAAGCGCTGGTCATCGACTCCAGGACATATCCCTCCAGGGGCGTGGCGGAGCCGGAGAAAGACAAGGCTCTCCGGGGCTCCAAGGACGGCTTCGTGGAGACCCTGGTGTCCAACACGGCCCTGATCCGCCGTAGGATCCGCAGCGCGGATCTGCACATGGAGATGCTCAATGCCGGAGAGAGCTCCCATACGGACATTGCCCTCTGCTATATGAAAGGCAGGGTGGACGATGTCTTCCTGGATGAAATCAGGCGGAAGATCCAGGACATCAAAGCGGACTCCCTGACCATGAACCAGGAATCTCTGGCGGAATGCCTGTATCAGCGGAAATGGTATAATCCGTTCCCCAAGTTCAAGTATACGGAGCGGCCCGACGCGGCATCCGCCCAGGTTCTGGAGGGAAATATCGTCATACTGGTGGACAATTCCCCCTCGGCCATGATCCTGCCTACCACCATATTCGATGTGATAGAGGAGGCGGACGATTACTATTTCCCGCCGGTGACGGGCACTTACCTGCGGATGACCAGGTTCCTGATTTCTATATTGACTTATCTGGTCACTCCCACTTTCCTGCTGATGATGAACAATCCCCAGTGGATTCCGGAGAGTTTTTCTTTCATCATGCTCCAGGAGGAGCCAAACCTCCCTCTGATATGGCAGTTCCTGGTACTGGAACTGGCCATAGACGGACTGAAGCTGGCGGCTATCAACACCCCAAACATGCTCAGCACTCCCCTAAGCGTCATGGCGGCGCTGGTGCTGGGGGAGTTCTCGGTGAACAGCGGGTGGTTTTCCTCCGAGGTCATGCTTTACATGGCTTTCGTGGCCATCGCCAACTACACCCAGTCCAACTACGAGCTGGGGTACGCCCTGAAGTTCCTGCGCATCATCACCCTGCTGCTCGCACAGTGGTTCAACCTATGGGGGTATATCGGCGGAATAATATTGTCCCTGCTGGCCATTGGCTGCAACCGGACGGTGTCCCATAGGAGCTACCTGTACCCGCTGTTCCCCTTTGACTGGAGCAAGCTGTTCCGGACGCGGCTGCCGGGAGCCTTGAAAGAGGGCGAATAAGACAAAATGCCGCTGTGTGAAAATAAGCCCTGGCTTTCAGGCTGTATGCCACACGGACAGGGCTTTTTGTCGGCTCCAAATTGTCGGCTCCAAATCTGATTTTACGCCAGTTTTACACTAGGACCCGGGCCTGGCATCGTCATAGTACTGGGCCTGGGCATGCCACAGCTCATGATACTTTCCTGCCGCATCCGCCATAAGGGCATCATGGCTCCCATGCTGAATGACACTGCCTTTGCAGAAGACAATAATATCGTCACAGAATTTGCAGGAAGACAGGCGGTGGCTGATGTAGATGGCTGTCTTATCCTCTATGATTTCGTTGAACCTACTGTAGATTTCGGCCTCTGCAATGGGATCCAATGCAGCCGTGGGCTCATCCAGTACAATGAAAGCCGCATCCTTGTACAAGGCCCTGGCCAGGGCGATTTTCTGCTTCTCTCCGCCGGACATGTCTACACCTTTCTCGTCCAGGTCTTTGCCCAGATAAGTATCCAGGCCGCCTGGAAGCTCATCCAGCCTGTCCCAGTGAAAAGCAGATTGCAGAGAGCTTAACGTGCAATTTCCGCATTGGTAGGAAAGCATATTGTATGCGATTGCGGCTTGCGGCTGGAAGACTCCCGTTATATAATAAAAACAGGGTTGAAAAGCAACTCTGAGGGATATAGTATACGGAAAGGAGAGATAGGTATGGTAAAAGCTGTATTGGACATGATGGTTCCCGGTGTCGTTTCCGGCATGGGAATCGTAGGAGTTCCCGTTTTTGCGGTGATCCTGAGTGTAGTTGTGGTATTGTTGTTTTTGATCTTTCTGACGGGGTATGTGAAAGCGCCCCCGGACACGGCGATGATTATTTCGGGCCTTCGAAAGAATCCCAAGGTACTCATCGGAAAAGCTGGCATCAAGATTCCTTTTTTGGAGAGAAAGGATGAGCTGAACCTCCAGCTGATTCCCATTGATGTGAAGACCTCCAATGCCGTTCCCACAGCAGACTACATAAATATCAATGTAGACGCCACTGTAAACGTCAAAATCAGTGACAACGAAGAACGCCTGAAGCTGGCGGCTCAGAACTTCCTGAACAAGAATGCGGAGTACATCGGACGCGTGGCCAGAGAAGTGCTGGAGGGCAATGTCCGTGAAATCGTAGGGAAAATGGCTCTGGAGGAGATGGTTTCCGACAGACAGAAATTCGCCACTTTGGTAAAGGAAAACGCAGAGCCGGATCTGGCGGCCATGGGATTGGATATTATCAGTTTCAACGTCCAGAATTTTGTGGACGGGAACGGTGTCATCGAGAATCTGGGTGTGGACAATATCGTCAAGATTCAGAAGAACGCAGCCATTTCCCGGGCAGAGAGCGAGAAAGAAATTGCCAAGGCTCAGGCCAATGCCAAGCGGGAATCCAATGAGGCAGAGGTAAATGCCGCCACGGAGATTGCCAAGAAGCAAAACGACCTGGCTATACGCAAAGCCGAGCTGAAGCGGGAGGCCGATATCAAACAGGCAGAGGCCGACGCGGCATACCGCATCCAGGAGGAGGAACAGCGGAAAACCGTTGAGATCACCACAGCCAACGCCAACATTGCAAAACAGGAGAAAGAAATCCAGTTAAAACAGCGAGAAGCGGAGGTCATGGAACAGGCTCTGGACGCACAGGTTAAGAAAAAAGCTGAGGCGGACAGATTTGCGAAACAGCAGCAGGCGGACGCAAGCCTGTATGAGCGCCAGCGGGAAGCAGAGGCCAAAAAGTTCGAGACCGAGAAAGAAGCGGAGGCCATGAAAGCCCAGGCCGAGGCAAAGCGCTATACTATGGAGCAGGAAGCTGACGGTATCCGCACCAGGGGCCTAGCGGAAGCGGAGGCAATCCGTGCAAAGGCCGTGGCGGAAGCGGAGGGTATTGAGAAAAAGGCGGAAGCCATGGCGAAAATGGGAGAGGCCGCCGTATTGGAAATGTACTTTAAGGCATTGCCCGAAGTAGTCAAAAACGCTGCGGAGCCCCTTACAAGCGTTGATAAGATCACCATGTACGGCGACGGTAATTCCACAAAGCTCATGAAAGATATCATGGGTACCGTAGTACAGGTGACGGACGGACTGAAAGAATCCACGGGAGTGGATCTCCAAGCGGTTTTGTCCGGTTTTCTGGCAGGAAAGGCCGCACTGGCCAATGGAACGAAATCGGAGGAACCGCCCCAGTAAGGGCGGTTCTTCCCGTTTCAGGTCTCCGTTTCGAGTCTGCTTCGAAACAAAATTGCCTGACGGCAGGTAAATTTGACATATGTCGTATTTTGTGGTAAAGTCAAACAAATTGATAAAAGAAAGGCAAGGGTATCGTATGTTCAAAATCATTACTGACAGTACTACAGATCTGCCGGAAGCTTATTTGAAGGAGCACAATGTAGGCTGCCTGCCTATTAGCTATATACTAGACGGGATTACCTATGGCAGGGAGAGGCAGCTGGACTGGAAGCGGTTCTATGCTTTCATGCGGGAGGAGGGCAAGATGCCCACCACTTCCCAGATCAATCCTGCCGAGGCCAAAGAGCAGCTGGAGGCGTATATCCGGGACTGCCCGGAGAGGGAAATCCTGTATCTGGCTTTTTCCTCCGGCTTAAGCGGCACCTGCAACAATATCCGCATGGCAGCGCAGGAACTGATGGAAGAGCATCCCGACGTAAAAATAATAGTGGTGGACAGTCTGGGGGCATCCTTGGGAGAGGGCCTGTTCGTACATAAGGCCGTCAGAATGCGGGATGCAGGAAAATCCATGGAGGAGACCGCAAATTGGCTGACGGATCATGTACTGAATTTCACACATGTATTTACGGTAGACGATCTGTTCCACCTCTACCGGGGCGGGCGCGTCAGCAAAACCGCGGCAGTATTGGGAACCATGATTTCCATCAAGCCCAAGCTTCATGTGGACGATGAGGGGCATCTGATTCTCATCGGCAAGGTCAGAGGGCGCAAAAAATCTTTAAGCGCCCTGGTGGACTACATGGGTGAGAAAATGGGTTCCTGGGTAGAGGAGAACAGGGATGACTATGTATTTATCAGTCATGGGGACGCCCTGGAGGATGCGGAATATGTCAGGGATCTGATTCGGGAAAGGTTCGGATTCCAGAACTTCCTTATCAATCACATCGGCCCTACCATCGGCGCCCATTCCGGGCCGGGAACCATCGCGCTGTTTTTTATGGGAGAGTCCAGGTAGAGCTGTCGAAAGTCGCCATGCAGGGATTGCCGCCAAAGCGGAAATTCTGCGCATGGCGGCTTTTTCTATGGGGCAGAAACGTCTCATTCCGTTATTCATACTTTCTTTCTCACAGTTTTTTATCTTTTTCATATCATAATAGCAAGCAAACATAAAGCTTTGAAAGGACTCAAAATGCACGAACATTGGAGAGACGATAATTTTGAAGACTTCCCGATTGCAATGGCCTATGTGCCCTGGCAGAAATTCGAGAGGCTGTATGATGACTTGGAGAAAGGGTATTGTGCAGGAACGGTTTTCCCGGAACTGGATAAACCTTTCACAGGAAGGAGATGCGTATAATGGGAGACAGAGAGCAGCTTTTGAGAGACATTGGAATCGCGGATTTCGTCCTGACAGAACTGGTTCTGTACCTGGACACTCATCCCCATGACTGTAAAGCCATGGAATACTTCAACCATTACAACCGGATCAAACTCCAGATGGAGAAAGAATTCTCCCAGAAATATTATCCGCTGAACACCAGATATGCCGAGAGCGGCAAAGAATGGAGATGGGGGGCAGCGCCCCTGCCCTGGGAAGGAGCGTGTGCGTAAATGTGGAGTTATGAGAAGAGATTGCAATTCCCTGTGAATATCAAGGAACCCAACGCGAAGCTGGCACAGGCGATTATCTCGCAGTACGGCGGACCGGACGGAGAAATGGGCGCCAGTATGCGTTACCTGTCCCAGCGCTATTCTATACCCTACAGAGAGGTGGCCGGGGTGCTGACGGATATCGGCACGGAAGAGCTGGCGCACCTGGAGATGGTTGCCTCTATCGTTCATCAATTGACAAGAAATCTTTCCATGGAGGAGATTGAGAAGAGCGGCTTTGCGAATTACTATGTGGATCATACCGTCGGCGTATGGCCTCAGGCGGCGGGCGGAGTACCATTTAATGCCTGTGAATTTCAGGTAAAGGGCGACCCGATAACTGACCTGATGGAGGATATGGCGGCAGAGCAAAAGGCCCGCGCCACCTACGACAACATTCTGCGGCTGGTAAAAGACCCTGATGTCTGCGAACCCATCAAGTTCCTGCGTATGCGGGAGGTGGTTCATTTCCAGAGATTTGGCGAAGCGCTGCGCATGGTACAGGATAGGCTTGACAGCAGAAACTTCTACGCGTTTAACCCTGCTTTTGACAAATGCGAGAGCTGTGATGACAAGCCGGACTGCGGCTGCGACAAGTGAAAGTAATATTCTTAGTGAGAGAGAGACGTCTTCCCGGCCAAGCAAAACACTGATATTTGTGCCGAGCTTGCCTGCGACAGAGGGAATGAGTGAAATATCCGCACTGACATTGTAACCGCCTGAAGAGATTGCTCTTCAGGCGGTTAGCTGTCAGTAAATCAAGTGCAGTATACGGAAATGGCTTTTGCCGCGAATTCCGCCGTGCCTTTTCCTCCGGCCTGGTCGATATTGCGCCTCATGCGCTCATCGCAAATGTACATCTGTCCCAGTCCTTTCAGAATCTCATTGGTACAGGTATAGTAATTCTCCGTAATGTGCTGCTGTAGGGAAGCGATTTTTTCCTGGACGGTTCTGTCTTCAGGGGGCAGGGACTTCAGTTCTCCCAACTCCGAGAACATAGCCAGCAACCGCTCGTTCGCCTCCTGTTTTTCCCGGTCGCTTTTCTGGCCGGCCTTTTGGGTATATTCCGCATAAGCTGCACTGGCGCCCCATCTTTCTTTGACTTCTGCCGCGTATTGCTCCATATCATCTTTCTGAAATGCCTCAAAGCTCATATGATCTACTCCTTTCAATTGTATTTCACGGGCGAGAGAAATCATATTCTCGATATGCTTTTTCTGCAGTTCCAGCAAATGAATCTGCTGGTTCAACGCCTCTGCCGGGTCATATGCAGGGCTGTCCAGAATGGTTTTGATCTCTTTTAACGGAAACTGCAGCTCGCGGAACAGCAGGATACTCTGTAAACGGCTTAAGGCTGTATCGTCATACAAGCGGTAGCCTGCTTCGGTTATTTTGCTGGGTTTCAGCAGATCGATGGCATCATAGTAATGAAGCGTGCGCACGCTTACTCCTGTGATTTTACTGATTTCGTTTACTGTCCGCATCTTTTCTCCCTCCGTGTAAAATTCATTATAAGCTATGACGCAAGGTCAGAGTCAAGGATTTTTTTGATTGACGAACCAGGCTATATTTGATACAATGGAACAAATGTTTGGAAACAGTAATTGTTCTGGCTATTGTTGGGGGAAGCGATGGGCAAATACGATAAGGAGTACGAAGCGTTTCGGCTGTTCGAGCAGATTCAGGAGCAGACAGTGCAGGAGGAACCGTCCATGGAAGAAAGTAATGTGGCGCAAAAGCAGACGGAGGAGACTCCCTATTATGAAATCGAATACGATTCCTGCCCTATGCCGGGGGTGGGAAAGTTTGTATTAAAGTCCGCTAAAATCCAGTCCCCGCCCAGAGAGGCGGATCCCGTGCGGGAGAGATTTAATCAGATGCGGGATATCGCAAGAGAGAGCCGCTGTCTGACTTTCAGCAATTCAAAATTCTACGATAAACGGATTCAGCAGGAGAACGCAAGGCTCCTGTACAGACAGGGTATGTTCATGAAAGATTTCGAGGACAACTGTGAAAGGAAGCTGCCCTATTCGGCCTATTTTCCCACTTATCAGATGATGGGGTATGGGCAGCTGCGCACCTACTTCACCTGGCGGACAAAGGTGCGTCAGGGAGAGATCCTCCAGACCTCTCTGTCTTACGCATTTCTGTATCTCTATGAACTGCTGAACAACATCGGCGTGGAGAGTCCCGAAGAGGGAATGGAAAAACTGATGCTTTTTTGGGATGCTTACCGGGTCTATGATGAAGCCATGGACAAATATGTGCCCAAATGGCTGAAAGATTACCATATCTATTATGAGCTTCCCTGGTCTTTTCACGATTTTGTCCAACGGAACAATCTGGGTGCATACTATCCGAAGTTATCGGACTCGCAAGATGATTTTGATCTGTATTGCGCAATTTCCAAATACGACATTCGTAAATCCCGCTTTTATACAGCGGATAGAGAAGATTTGATAAAGGACTGCTTTCGGTTCACCATGGACAGGCTCGGTCAGGTTTTTGCGGGAAGCCATGTGGATCTGGAGGAGTATATTTTTCATCCCACAAGAAATATGTCCCTTTGGACGCCCTTTCAGGGAGCACTGTTCTATCCTGCACTGCGCCAGCCGGACAGGCGGGTAGTCCTCTCGGAAAAGGAAATCTATCTGTGCAGCGACAATCACTGGACATTCAGCACCACGATCACCACGGAAACCGGGAAGCAGCTGATCGGGTATACCATGAAGCAGATGGAGTCGGTTCTGCGGCGGCTGACCAAGTACAGCCACAAACTTTCCGCCAATATAGGCAGTCTCAGCCCCGTGATGGCTGCGGAGCTGCAAAAGGACGGAATCTCTCCGGAGGCAGTGGTCACCCAGGCGACGGAAGCCTTTTACAGGGAAGCCACGAAGACAGTGGTCAGAGTGGACGGTGCCATGCTTGAGAAGATTCGGCGGGAAGCTCTGGCAACCCAGGAGAGGCTGATTGTGCCGGAGGAGAATTTGCCACTTTCCGAGGTCGGGGCGAAAGAGAGGATGCCTGACCCGGAAAAGCAGGTTGATAAAGGTTTGCCCGAGAAGTCTGCAGGGCAGAATGGGCTACAGGCAGTTACGCCGGGAAACGGAACCGCCTTAC
>CATKYJ010000011.1 GCA_949840885.1 uncultured Acetatifactor sp. | reverse complement strand
ACAGATGATGAAAGGGCGAGAGGAGAATCCTCCTGACTGCCTTCACCTATATCAATAAGAAAGTATTATCAAAGTAACTGTTGGCTGTATAGATGGGATGGGATAAGGAGGACCCTTCTGAATTATCCTTCATCTATATCACAAAAAAGAATAAGTCTATAGCCTATTTTGATTGGCTATAAACTTATTATACGAGGTGTAAAGTTATGAAAACAATTAGATTGAGTTTTTTCCAAATGGCAGCAGCTATGCGGCGGGACATGATGTTGTCTGTATCTTGTTTTGCGCCAATCCTTGCAGGCTTTTTCTTTCGGTTTGCCATACCTTTCATAGAAGCTGCTTTGACAGACAGTTTTCATATAGCGGCGATTATTTCTCCCTATTACAAGTTGGTTGACATCCTGTTTGCAATGCTGTCGTCCACTATGTTCTGCTTTGTTTCCACAATGATTTCTTTAGAGGAAAGGGATGAAAAGACAGCCGTCTATTTATTCATTACGCCTTTAAGAAAAACAGGTTACATAGCTGCACGGTTTGGTGTTCCTTCTGCTATCGCATTTCTTGCGACTATTATTCTACTGCCTGTTTTTAAGCTGACGTCTCTTTCTTTGATTACCATTTTATTGCTGGCGGCAGGAGGAACCTTGCAGGGCATGATTGTTGCATTGCTGGTACTGACGATTTCATCAAACAAGCTAGAGGGCATGGCAGTAACAAAGCTATCTACGCTGACTATTTTTGGTGCAGTCATCCCGTTTTTCATGAAATCAGATATACAGTATGTAATATCTTTGTTGCCCTCTTTTTGGATTGGAAAAGCGATTTTAGAAAATGTACCGCTTTATATGCTTCCCGCATTTGTTCTATCTGCTATGTGGATTTGCTTTTTGTTTAAACGATATTTGCGTAAAATCTAGAAAGAATAAGCATTTGCTTATGAAAGAAAAGGATTTGACATTATGAAAACAGAATGGTTGTTTTGCCCAATCTGCGGATATAAAACAAGGTTACAGATACGGCAAAATACAGAACGGAAGAACTTTCCCCTATATTCGAACTGTTACAAACTAAGTGCATAAAAATTTTGTTGCTGCGGAAGAGGATTAGAGGCGGCTGAAAAGCAGTACCTCTTATCGTCAACGGCGTTAAATCTAAAACGGATGATAAAGGCCATGGCATAACAAACCATGACCTTTTTCCTTGTATACCTCCTATTGATTTACTAAAAATGTGTCATTGTATTTCAGAAGATTGCTGATAGAAAGGGGTTTGTCAACAGCTCGATTTTGTCCCAAAGTAAAGATTGAAATTGAAGAATTATTTTTACATGGGATTCATTTGCGCAGCATTTTTTTGCTTTCTTAATTCTATCCCCACCAGCACAACAGATAGCACAAACGCTGAAAAATCAGCAACGGGTCCCGCAAACAATACTCCCATAATGCCGAAACGAAGCGGGAGCAGCAGGGTAAGCGGAATCAAGAAAAAGGTCTGCCTTGTCAATGCCAGCAGAGCGCCTTTTAACGGTTTTCCTATTGCGGTAAAAAAGCTGGAAGAAAGTAATTGTACTCCATTTACCAACACCATGAAAAGATAGGTACGCATGAACAAAACGGCAAATTCAAAATACAGTTCGTTGCCGTTTCCGAATAGTGAAATGATAGAATGCGGGAAGAATTGAAATGTGATGAAACCAATAGCAGAAACAATGAGGTTCCATTTTACTGCAAGCAGATAGACCTCCCGTACACGATGATATTGCCTTGCCCCATAGTTGAAGCCGATAATGGGCTGGGCTCCCTGCGAGATTCCCACAACGATTGCAAGGAGGATGGCGTTTGTTTTCATAACGATTCCGCAGGCGGCTAAGGGAATATCCGTTCCGTATTTTGTGAATGCGCCGTAATAAGTCAACGAATTGTACTGAATGATTTGAATCACGGTAATTGCAATCTGGTTTGAGCTGCTGCTGATTCCCATGCTGCAAATTTTCAGGCCTTCTTTGATGTCCAACAGAAACGACTCTTTTTCAAAATGGACTGTTTGGAAACGCCATAGATAACGGAATGCGAGTATGAAAGAAAAAATTTGCCCAACGACCGTTGCCCAAGCTCCGCCGGCAATTCCCCAATCGCAAACAAAAATAAAAATGGGGTCAAGAATGGTATTGACAATAGCTCCCACAACCATGCAGATCATCGAATACTTTGGTTTTCCGTCTGCCCGAATCAAATTGCTCATGCCATTCGTTACGATGAGAAACGGCATTCCAATCAATGTGATGCTGGCATACTGCTTTGCATATGGAAACACATCTGTGGTTGCCCCAAATGCCTTTAGGAGCAAAGGCAGCAAAGCTTCACCAACCAACATATAAATAATTCCGAAAATCCCCATCAGAACAATACCATTTCCCGCTGCTTTAGCAGCCGCTTTCGGCTCTTTGCGTCCAAGACAGAGGGAAACACGGGAGGCACTGCCAATTCCCACCAGCAGCGCAATGGCAAGGCAGATGGTAGAGAACGGGTAGGAAACATTGGTTGCTGCATTTCCCAGATAGCCGACCCCCTGACCAATAAAAATCTGATCCACAATATTGTAGATTGAGCCGACAAGAGACGCCACAATACTTGGAACAGCAAAATTTTTCAGCAGCTTTGAAATTTTTTCACAGCCCAGCGGATTTTCAGGCATTGAATTCCTCCTCCTTTCTTTCTATATGAAGTTCCGCAGTAATATTCTTGCCTGCCTGCACCAGCAGGCTCATAAAAAGCTCTTGATTGGCTTCGGTGATACCCTGGAGCAAAAGAGCTTCCGTTTTTTCACAGACTGCCTCTACCTCGTCGATCACAGACAACGCGCGGTCCGTGGGATATAGTTTGCAGGTCCTTTTATCCTTGTCGTTGGGGGAGCGTGTGAGCATCCCCTGTTTTTCTAATGCCGCTATTGTCCGCACGATATTACTGGGGTGGACATAGAACATATCCATCAAAGAATCCTGCAAAATTCCAGGCGAGTGGCAGATTTTGATTAAGAACATATATTGACTGTTGTTAATCCCAAAGGGCGCAAGCTGTTTGTCCAAATAGATTTTGTAAAACCGGTCTGTTACCGAAAGCCATTTTAATAGTTTCATAGATGTCAACCTCCAATCAAGAACATTATAAATTAATATGCGTGCGCACGCAAGCAGTTTCGGAAAGAAATTTATTCAATTTTTGGGGAGTGGGATTGACATATTACTGAGCTGTTTTCATTAAAAATGCCCCTTAAAAACTCCCCTATTTCATTGGTAAGCCGGACCGGATCCATGAGTGGTTTGAGGTCCAGGCTGACGAACTCCATATAGCGAAGAACCTCCAGAGGCTTGCGGATGTGTCCTATATCTTCGTCCAGCAGTTCTCCTTTGCTTGTTTTAAGGCACAGAAACAATAAAACAAGGAACAGGAACACAGGAAATGCTTCATCCTATTAAAGCGGGGAGTGATCCCCCAGGGCAACGGGGGCCAGGAAACCTGGACGGCACAGTGGGCCATCCCTACAATGACTCTTACAGACGGCGGGGACAGGGTCGCTGTCCGGGAGATCTACTGCGGCACCCGGGACAAGGGCTTTCTGGTCTGGCGGGCGGAGTGAGGCTGCGGGCCCGGGGCGGACCTGCCTGCCCATGCCGCAGCCTGCTTTCGGATTTCTCCGCGCTTTACCAGAGGGAAATGCTCCAATATCACACCTATATCTTCAAATATTTCCGCAGGAGAGGAGCCTCCTCCAGCCCGACATCTTCAAAGCTTTGATAAAACCTGTCCGCTTCCTGGTTGGTGGCGCGAATCAGGTAATACTGGTCTATGCGGTTGCGGATGCAGTCTGTTTCAAAGGCTGCGAAGAGCTTTTGAGCGATTCCTCTGTGCCTGTACGCTCTCAGGACATAGATCCAATCCACATAGGCCATCCTGTAGCCATCCTGCATGCAGCCGTAGAAGTGATATTCTATGCGCCCTACAATTTTACCGTTTTCCCTTGCCAGAATGGAAGCTGCCGCTGTGTAAAAGGGGTCGGAGACGCGGGCTTTTATGCCCTCCGCATCCACCTCTTCGGCGGTCATCTTGTCGGGTTCCTCCTGCATTGCGATCCTTAAATATGCAATGTAATCTTCCACGTTATCTTCAGTCAGCCGTTCAAATACCATGTGTCGGAAGCCTCCTTTGGCTGATTATATCTTCTTCACCCCGCAGTAGGCAAAACAGGATGCGCTGCCGTAGTATTCAAACTCGATCCCCACGGGGGAGAGGGGCTCGTATCCATGCTTCTGGGCCAGTTCATGGATGGGCCCGTACAGTTCGAACACCTGGCACTGTTCCTTGCCAAAGAGCTTTTGGGGAATCTCGGCGCTGTTATAGTGAATGCGGATGTACAGTGAGGCGGGTGTTTTGTATACGGCGTACCGTTCATCTTGATGCGCTGTGCCGACCTGCTGCATGAACATGATTCCGCGGGGCGCCTCTTTGTCCGGCCAATATCCCAGACTGATGCAGCCGCTCCAGTCAGGGGCCACCGGTTCCCGCTTCTCCACGGGTATAAGGGCCTGATAAGCTGCAAGCAGCCCCGGGATATCCGGCTCGTCCGCGGGCGTGGGGGCATACCCAAGCGTGCCGCACCAGATAGCCTCATCCCTTTTTATGATGTCGAAGCGGACGCCCTTGTCAAGGATTGTGTCTACTAATGTCTCCCCTGGAAAAAGAAAAATCTGTTCTCTGTCAAATGCCATTGCCTTTCCTCCTTAGAGATACCTGTGTCAAATACATGTAAACACAGGTTCTTTTGCTCCGTTTTCCGGACATTTCTCCCATGAAATTCGATGTATTTATATGATTCTACCACAGGAGGCGCTCGGGTTCAAGGCGCTTGAGATACTTAAAAATTTATAAAAAGTGTTCCATTTCGCATGAAGATGCGGGATAATAGGATTGGAGACGGAGGAGCGGAAATTCTATGGAAAATAAAAGATTGAGGGTGGGCGGACTGTTGCTGTCTTCCAATGTTTTGATGGCGCCCCTGGCCGGATATACCTGCTATCCGTTTCGGATGCTTGCTTATGAGATGGGCGCAGGCCTGTGCTTTACCGAGATGTCCAGCGCCAACGCGCTGAAATATTCGGACAGGGCCACCCGGCGACTTCTCTTTACCACCCGGGAAGAGCCCGTGCGGGCTGTGCAGCTCCTGGGCGGGGATCCTGCCGTGATGGCGCAGATGGCCTCCTCAGAGCTGCTGAAAGACTTTGATATCATTGACATCAACATGGGATGCCCGGTGCCCAACGTATTTAAGAGCGGCGAGGGGAGCGCCCTGATGGCGGATCCCAAGAGAGCAGCCGCCATCATCCGGGGATGCCGGAAAAGCGGGAAGATCGTTACGGTGAAGTGCCGCACGGGAATCCGGGAGGATCATATGTTCGCGGCGGAATTCGCCCGCATGTGCGAGGAGGCCGGAGCGGATATGGTCACCATCCATGGGCGCAGCCGCAGCATGATGTATGACGGCGCCTGCCGCTACGAGGAGATCGCCCAGGCGAAAGCGGCGGTCTCCATTCCCGTGATTGCCAACGGGGGGATTTTTTCCGCGGAGGACGCGGAGCTGATGATGGAGCGGACCGGCGCCGACGGGGTGATGATCGCCCGTTACGCCCTGGAAAATCCCTTTATTTTCAGCCGGCTGACGCAAAAAGCCGTAAAAAAGACCACCTTGCAGATCCTGCTGGAGCAGCTGGATCTGGCGGCCGCCTGTTATGATGAGACCTTTACCATCCGGTACATCCAGAAGCTGGCTTCCTACGGGATGAAAAAGCGGAAAGGGACCAAGCAGTATAAGGAGCGGATGTACCGGTGCGGAAGCCTGGAAGAGCTCAGGGAAATGGTGGTACAGATATTTTCCGAGGATATGGAAAAGGGAAAGTGATATGTGATGAAAGTATGGAAAGAACGGCGGAGGGGGCTGCTTTTATGGGAAATGACTTTCAGGTGGAAGACGGTATCTTAAAATCTTATACGGGCAGACAGGAGCATATCACTGTCCCGGACGGAGTCCATACCATCGGCGAGGACGCTTTCAAAGGCTGCGTCTCCCTGCGGAAAGTGGTCCTGCCAGCCTCCCTTGTCCGTATCCTGTCCGGCGCTTTTAAGGGGTGCCGCAGGTTAAGGGAGGCTGAGATCCCGGCGGGCGTGGCCTTTGTGGGAGATTATGCCTTTCACCGCTGCCACAGCCTGGAGTCCGTCTGTCTGCCCCTGTCTGTAAAGGAGCTGGGGGACTGCGTATTCCTCTACTGCGACAGCCTTACGGAAGTGAGGATTCCCGGTGTCCTGCGCCTGGGGAAGCAGGTATTCGTCAACGATGTGATGCTGAAAAAGCTGGAGATTTCCCCGGAACTTCAGGAAGCGTGCATCTGTGACGTCTTCACGGGCTGCGGCAGGATTTCGCAGATCGGATTTTCGGACGGACGGCAATTCGTGTTTCCCAACGCGGTGGAGGCAGTGGCCGGGGAGATGGCCGTTCCCGGTCTGGTCCGCGCCATTGCGGTTGATGTCCTGCGGATGATGGAACTGGAGGGGCGATGCCTCACAAAATTCCTGACGAACCTGAAGCATGTGGAAATCCCGGAGGGGATTGAGAAAATCGGGAAGAGCGCCTTTTTCGACAAGCGGGGGATTATTTCGGTCCGGTTCCCCGCCACCCTGAAAGAGATAGAAAGCCGTGCTTTCCGCAATTGTATCAGTCTGGAGACCGTGTCGTTCTGGCAGGACGGGATCATGATCCACGAGGATGCGTTCCAGAACTGCAGCGCATTAAAAGAAGTCTGTACGCCGGAGGGCAGGTCATTTGGGATCGAAGGGATCGCAGGCCGTTTAGCGGAAAGTATCCCGGCACTGGTGGAGACTGTCCGCAGGCAGGTCCTGGGAAATTTCCGCCTCAGCGGTTCCCTGCTCCTGAAATATCTGGGGAACGAATCAAGGGTTGTGGTTCCGGAGGGCGTCACCCGTATCGCGGAGGAGGCTTTTGCCGGAAACGAGGCCATTGACAGAGTGATTCTACCCGATTCTGTGGAATCGATAGGGGCGGCCGCTTTCAGGGACTGCCTGGTGCTGCAGGGAGTGAATTTTCCGGACCGCCTGGGGCACATCGGGGAGGGGGCTTTTGAAAACTGCGTGAAGCTGCTGCGGGTCCTGCTGCCGGAGGGGCTTACGGAAGTAGAGCCCAAGGCATTTAAACGGTGCCGCAAGCTGAAAGAGCTTCGCTTCGGGAAAGGCGTCCGGTCCGTTGGGGAGCAGGCATTTTATGGCTGTACTTCTCTGGGGGAAGTGCATTTTCCCAACAGCCTGGTCTCCCTGGGCAGTATGGCATTTTACCGGTGCAGGGCCTTGAGAGAGATCCGCCTGCCCTCCGGGACCGAAGAGGTGGGCAGTCTGGCCTTTGCCCAGAGCGGCGTGAAGAAAGTCCGGATGGAAAGCAGCGGCAGCAGGTACGGGACGGATATCTTTTCCCGGTGCCTGGGCCTGCGCAGGGTGGTAATGGAAAAAGGAGTCCGCCACATCCCGGACAGGCTGGCCTATGGCTGTACCGCTCTGGCGCAGGTCATACTGCCAGATACGCTGGAGTCCGTGGGGAGGAATGTGTGGGAACACACGCCCTTTCTGGATAATTGGATCGAGAAGCGCTCAGAGAATCGGATGGAAAATCGGACTGAAAACCAGACTGAAAATCGAACCGAAAGTCAGACTGAAAAACGGACCGAAAGTCAGACCGAAAATCAGACTGAAAATCGTGCCGAAAATCAGATTGGACATGGGACCGGAAATCAAATAGCCCCAAGGAACCAAACAGAGACAGGGATGCAAATCGAGAGTCCGACGGAAAAGCGGGCAGAAAAGCAGGCAGAAAAGCAGGACGGGATATTCTGGGACGGGCGTAATTTACAGGGGGTGGTTTTCCTGCCGGAGGGAACCCGGATCGTAGCGGGCGGTGCATTTTACGGAAACCGGTTCCTCACGGAGATACATTTTCCGGACAGCGTCACATGGATCGGAGGGGCCGCGCTCAAAGGCTGTACCGGCCTGCGCCGTGTGATCTGGCCGAAAGCCGTAACCACGGCGGAACCGGAGGTCTTCTCCGGCTGTACCCTGCTTAAGTCCGTTGTCCTGTGTCCGGACGGCGGGGAGGCGGCGCAGATCCCATGGCAGGCTGTCAGGGAACGGGCTTTTTACAACTGCCGGAATCTGTCTTCCGTCCGGTGGAAGCACATCCGGACAGTGGGAAAGGAAGCTTTCTACGGCTGTGTTTCCCTGATGCCGGGGGAAACGGATTCCCTGGAATGGGCGGGGGAGCTGGCATTTGAGGGGATGGGAGGGCAGGAGGACGCAGAGAGCCCGGGAGGAGCGTCCGGTCTGTGTATTGTGGGAAGTATCCTGGTATCGGGCAGACGCTGCCTGGGAGAGGTGCGTGTACCGGAAGGGATCACCGCCATTGCGCCATATGCCTTTTGGGGCAATCGCCAGGTCACAGGGCTCGTGCTGCCGGAATCCCTCCGCTGCATCGGCGAGGGTGCCTTTTGGGGCTGCGGCGGGCTGGAGCGGATCCGGTTCCCGCTGTCTGCTCTCGACCTGGGCGACCGCGCTTTCGAGAAGTGCATCGGGCTGCGGTCAGTCAGCCTCCACGCCGCCGGCGCGGGCCATGCCGCCTTTGCCCGCTGCCTGTCCCTCAGGAGAGCAGAGCTTAGAGGCATAACCGTTTTGAGCAAAAGGCTTTTTGAGGGCTGCGGGAATCTGGAGGAATGCCTGTGCAAAGAGGTGTCCAGGGTGGAAGATTCCTGCTTCAGCGGCTGCGGGAAGCTGGAAAGCTTTGATCTGCGGTGGGCCGAAGAAATCGGGAGCTACGCGTTCCAGGACTGCGACATGCTGGAAGAGATCCGGCTGAACGATCATGTCCTGGTACATCCCCATGGATTTGAGGACTGCGGCCGCCTGGAACGGATCATCCTTGCGGGAAGTCAGGGGAGCATTCGGCTCTGTGAATATGCGTTTTCCGGCAGCACCGCCCTGAGCCGGGTGGTACTGCACGGGCAGGCGTGGGAACTTGGTGCATACAGGGATATCCTGTCGGAAAAGCTGCCGGAAACCGTGCGCCTGATCTTCCACAGCGCCCTCAGCTGCTTTGAGGTGGAAAAAGAGGAGATTCTCTGCGGATACAGAGGGCTTGGGCGCATTCTGAGGATTCCGGAGGGGATACGGCAGATACGGGCGGAAGTTTTTCAGGACCGCCTGATGCTGGAGCAGATAAGCATCCCGGAAACGGTGGAATACATCGGGGCCAGGGCTTTCCACAAGACAGCGTGGATGGAGAGGCAGAGGAAGAGATCGCCCATGGTGGTGGTGAACCGCATGCTTTTGGACGGTTCCGGCTGCCGGGGGGAGGCGGTTGTCCCCAGGGATATCCGCCTGGTCTGCGGATGGGCGTTTGCAGGGGGCATGGAGATAGAGAAAATCCGCTTCTTATCGGACCGGACAAGGGTGGAGGCCTATGCTTTCCGGAACTGTATTTTCCTGAAAGAACTGGTGCTGGCGGACGGTACTGCGATTGTGTTCGAGGGGATTTCGGACCGAAAGAAAGAGCTGCCGGCGCTGGCAGAGCAGGCCGTACGGGACAGGCTCAACTGCTTCAAAACAGATGAAAATGATGTGCTGGTTGAGTGTACCGGCAATATTTCCAGGCTTCTCGTGGCCGAAGGGATCACTGCCGTCGGGGACAATGTCTTTCAGGACGGGAATCTTCTGACGGAAGTTCTCCTGCCGCGGACGGTGGCTTCCCTGGGCAGGAATTCCTTTGCCGGCTGCAAGTGGCTGCGGAGGGTATGCGGGGCCCAAAACGTGAGAGCCATCGGGAGCAGGGCATTCTCGGGGTGCGGCAGCCTGGAGGAGATACAGCTGTCGGAACGCCTTGCCGAGATCGGCGCAGGCGCCTTTGAAAACTGCACTTCCCTGAGAGAAATCTTGCTGCCGGAAGGGATAGAAGAGCTGCCTGAGAGGGCATTTTTCCGGTGTCAAAGCCTGGAGAGGGTTCAGCTGCCGTCCACGCTGAAGCGGATCGGGAGAGAGGCGTTTGCTTTCTGCAGAAACCTTGAGATGCCGACCGTCCTGGAGGGCGTCCTGGTGGAGGAGCGGGCGTTTGCGGGCGTGATAAGCAGACCGTAAAAGGGTGCTGCCCTGAGGTCGGCGTCAGGAGAACCGGCAGATTTGAAGCAGTCTCGGGGCAGGCACTGCTGCACAGAGAACAGGTTCCGAAAACGGGAGCCGTGGACAGGAGGAAGCTATGCGGTATCGTAAACTGGGAAGCACCGGTCTGATGGTCTCAGAGGTCAGCTTCGGCACGATCCCCGTCTTAAAGGGCAGCGTGCCGGTTCTTCCCGATTATTATAATCTCAGTGACGAACAAGCCCTGGCTGTGATGGAGCATGCTTTCCGGTTAGGCTGTAATCTGTATGATACGGCCATTGTCCCGGAATATGGGGATGCGGAACGAAAAACGGGGAAATTTGCATCCGGCAGCAGAAGAGACAAAATCATCATCTCGGACAAGGCACGGTTTTTTGACGGCAATGAGATGTACATGGCAGTGCTGGAATCCTGTGAAAACCTTGGGACACGGCCGGACATCTACTTCGTCCATCAGGCGGACTGGGACCATGAGGAGGAGATTTTCCGGAAAGGAGGGGCTCTGGATGCCCTCAGCCAGCTGAAAGAGGAGGGGCGGATTCGATTCACGGGACTGGCGTCCCATTATTATGACATCCTCCTGAGAGGCGCCAATGACCCAAGGGTGGATGTGCTACAGGGCAGCGGCAATCTGCTGGAGCGGGGGATGCTGGACAGGATCAGGGAGGAGCCGGCTTTTTGGCACAAAGGCCTGCTGGTGAACAAGGTATACGCAGCCGGGATTCTTACGGATTTCTTCCCGCCAAAGCTCCTGATTGACAGCGTATTGTCCTATCCGGTATCAAGCGCCCTGGTGGGAATCGGCACCGTGGAACAGGCGGATGCGGCCTTTATCCGGGGAGGCGGACGCGGAACTGTGGCCCCGGATTTTGAACAGGTGCTGTCTGTTCTGGAAAAAGACTTTTCTCCCATTCCCTGTGACCGCTGCCAGAGGTGCCGCTGTCCGTATGGGACGGAGATACACACTGTTTTCCGCCAGTACAATTATTTCTTCCTGGGAAAGGATCACTGGGCTCTGCGGAAACTGGATATGGGGATCCGGGAGAGCGCGGGGCAGTGCAGGAAATGTGCGGACATGCCCTGCCTGCCCATGTGCCCTGCCGGAATCCGGATTCCCGATGAGATACGGAAAGTATTTGAGCATGTGGAAAGATTTCGGGAACACCTGTGAGGCAGCGGGGTAAAGTTACGGCCCGGGGTCGGCGGGGACAGCGCCGGGAGCGCCGGGGCCAACCTGAAAACGGGCGCTCCGTCCGGCGTTGTGTTCCCGGCGCGGCTGTCGGCAGGAACCGTTCTATGGAGGAGGACAAAGGGGAAAGGATGACCGGAGGGGCATCAGCCCCCGTCCGGTTCCAGCACCGCCTTGATCCGCCTGACGCCCGCCGAGGAGGCCTCCTCTTTCAGGATCCGGAATCTGCCCAGCTCCCCGGTGTTGCCCGCGTGGGGGCCGCCGCAGATCTCCCTGGAGTATCCGGGGATGGCATACACTTTGACCAAGTCCCCGTACTTCTCGGAGAAGACTCCCACGGCACCGGTGCGCCAGGCCTCCTGGGGAGACATTTCCTCCAGCACCACATCTATTTTCCGGGAGATGGCCTGGTTTACGATTGCCTCCACCTGGGCCAGTTCCTCTTTTGTGACTTTTCTGGCGTAAGAAAAATCGAAGCGCAGGCGCTGGGCGGTGATATTGCTGCCCCTCTGGGCCACCTCCTCCCCCAGCACCTTTCGAAGCGCTGCGCCCAGCAGATGGGTGGCGGTGTGGAGCCTGGCGGTCTCTGCGCTGTGCTCCGCCAGCCCCCCTGCGAACTTTCCGGCGGAGGCTTTCCTGGACTTCTCCTGGTGCTCTTCAAATTTTTGCCTAAAACCCTCTTCGTCCACGGAAAAGCCCCGCTCCCTGGCAAGCTCCGCCGTGAACTCAATCGGGAATCCATAGGTGTCATAGAGCTTGAAAGCGAGCTCTCCGCTGAGCATGGTTCCTATCCGGCCCCCGGCAGGATCCGCCAAAAGACTGTCCTCCCCCGGGCCGCCCGCCCTGAGACTGTCCTCCCCCGGGCTGCCTGCCCCGAGACTGTCCTCCCCAGGGCTGCCCGCCCCGAGACTGTCCTCCCCCGGGCCGCCCGCCCTGAGACTGTCCTCCCCCGGGCTGCCCGCCATGAGACTGTTCTCTCCCGGGCTGCCCGCCCCGAGACTGTCCAGATACCGATTGGCTTTCCGAAGCCCCTCCTCCAGGGTTCTGGAGAACAGGGCGTGTTCCTTTCGCAGCTCCTCCAGGATAAAGTCCCTGTTCTCCCCCAGCTCCGGGTATACGCCCCGGTACTGGCCGATGATAATGTCCGAGAGGCTGCACAGACAGTCGGATTCGATTCCGGCTTTCTGGAACAGGCGTATGACTCTGCGGATGAGGCGCCTTAGGATATAGCCCTGTTCCGTGTTGGACGGGGCGATTCGCTTCGGGTCCCCCAGGATAAAGGTGACGGCTCTGACATGCTCCGCGATGATCCGCCTGTCTCTCTGCGGAATGTGCTTTCCCCGGCTTTCCGAAAGCGCTTCAAGCCGTTCCATGAGGGGCTCAAACAGCTCCGTCTCATAGACATTTGTCTTTCCGTTCAGGATGGTCAGGACCCGTTCCAGTCCCATGCCGGTGTCCACGTTTTTCTGCTTCAGCTCGGTAAAGCGTCCGCCCTCCTCCTGATTGAACTGTAGAAATACATTGTTCCAGATCTCCACATATTTCCCGCAGTGACAGGCCGGGCCGCAGCTTTCGCCGCATTTGGGCTTTCCGCAGTCGTAGAAGATCTCCGTGTCCGGGCCGCAGGGGCCTGTGCGCCCCACGGGCCCCCACCAATTCTCCTCCCTGCCATAGGGAAAGATCTGCTCATTCGTCAGGCCGTGGCTTTTCCAGAGCCGCTCGGTCTCCTGGTCGCGGGGCATCCCGGCATCCCCGGCGAACACGGTCACGGCCAGGCGCTCGGGCGGGATATGGAGGCACTGCGTCAGGAATTCAAAGCTCATGGAGACGGATTCCTCCTTGGAGTAATCGCCCAGAGACCAGTTGCCCATCATCTCGAAGAAGATCAGGTGGACGTCGTCTCCCACTTCGTCGATATCGCATGTCCTGACGCATTTCTGGACATCTGTCAGACGTCTCCCCAGAGGATGCTTTTCCCCCAGCAGATAGGGTACCAGGGGATGCATCCCGGCCGTGGTGAACAGGACGGTAGGGTCGTTCTCCGGAAGCAGGGAGGCCGAGGGAATCTCCCTGTGCCCCCTTTCCCTGAAAAAGTTTAGATACATGGTTCTCAATTCTTGTGCGGTCATGGCTTTCTCCTTTTTGTTTTTTTCCAAAACAAAAAGCCCCGGGCCGGCATATTTGCCGACTCAGGGCGAACCTACTTGTCCGTGTTACCACCTGATTTCAGATTTCTCTGCACTTTGCCAATACGGGATTGCTCCGATATTGCTTCCTGTGTTAACGGGGGAACTCCGTTGAAGCCTACTGGGACGGATCCGTTCGGTTCACAGCTCGGAGGCTGCTTCGATAACAGTTCAATGAGGATTCGCACCAAACATCCTCTCTCTGTGAAATCCCTGCTATTTACTACTCCTCGTCAAAGCCTTTTTGTCTTGAAGTAAGGAGAGTATAACGCGGGAGGGGCGGAATGTCAAGGGGTTTTTGAAATGGAATTACTTGGTGGCATTTTTGGGTACTGCTCACGGTCAATGTCAGTTAGTTAAGAACGCTAAAAATCGAATAAACAGCCTAAACATTAGGAATAGAGCGCCATATGGGAACGAACCCCAGATCAGGCGGGGGGATAATGTCATTTGACGAGCCATGTCTTTGTTTTATTGCAAAGGAGCCTTGTGATCCTGATGTCAAATGTCTCGTTTTTTGGAAAGTCGCTGCCAAGAAAGCGCTTCCTTTTTGTATCAGTTGCCTGGATGACAAAAAAGGAGCCGCTCTCAATGGCATGTGCAAAGACATTGTACGCATGGCCCCTCTGTCTGCAATGAATACAGGAACCGTCCCGCCGCTGGGGGCATAATAGCTTTCGGTAATTTTCGCACAAAATACGCACGAAAACACCTCGCGGAACTGCCCATAAACAGCAACCTCCCCGGCTCCTGCAGGGCAATATATTCATTGACTTTGCCCATGGGATAAGATATAATCACAATCATAATTTCAATGGGCGGCCGCCTCCCGTCAGTGCGGGAAAATGGCCGAAAGGAGGAGCGGATGAGGGTATTGATGTTCGATATAGATACGCTGCGGGCGAATCATATGGGGTGTTACGGCTATGGGCGGGATACCACCCCGGTGATGGATGGGGTGGCCGCGGAGGGAGTGCGCTTTGAGGATTACTACTGCCCCAACGCGCCCTGCCTGCCCTCCCGGGCCTCCATGATCAGCGGTCTCTACGGCATACATAACGGAATCGTGGGACATGGGGGGACGGCGGCGGATATGCGGCTTCAGGGCGCTTCCCGGAGCTTTACCGACGATATGTCGGAGAACGGCCTGTTCATGCAGTTTCGCAGAGCCGGTATGCATACGGTGTCTTTCTCCACCTTTGCAGAACGGCACAGCGCCTGGTGGTTCAACGCCGGTTTTCACGAGTGCTACAATGTAGGACGTAGAGGCGGGGAGTCCGCGGAGATGGTGACGCCCCAGGTCCTGGACTGGCTGGAGCGAAACGGAGAAAAGGACAACTGGATGATGCATGTGCATTTCTGGGATCCCCACACGCCCTACAGAACGCCGGCGGATTACAAATGTCCTTTCCAGGAAACGGCTCTTCCGGACGACTGGATTACGGAGGAAATTTTTGCCGAGCATCTGCTTCACATCGGTCCTCACGGTGCCAACGAGATCAATATGTGGAACGATGACCGCTTTGAGGCCTGGCCAAAGCACCCCGGCAGGCTCAATAGTCTGGAGGAGGCAAAGGCTTTCCTGAACGAGTATGACAAGGGCGTGCGCTATACTGACGACAACATTGGCTTAATTCTGGGGTGGCTGAGAGAGCACGGGCTGTATGACGACGATCTGGCCGTGATCATCACTGCCGACCACGGAGAGGATCTGGGAGAATTCGGCGTATACGGCGAGCACGGAATGGCGGACGAGCCAGTCTGCAGGATCCCGCTGATCATCCGCTGGCCCGGAATGAGGAAAGGCGCGGTGGTAAAGGGCTTCCATGACAATACGGATCTGGCTCCCACCGTCCAGGAATTGCTGGGCACGCAGATGTGGGGAGACAGGTATTGTTATGACGGGGTTTCCTTTGCGGCGGCGCTTCGGGACGGCACGGACTGCGCAAAGTCCTGCGTGGTGCTGACCCAGTGCGCCCATGTCTGCCAGCGGAGCGTGCGCTTTGAGGATTATCTCTATATCCGCACTGTACACGGAGGATACCATCTGCTGCCTGAGGAGATGCTCTTTGACATTCGGGAAGATCCCCATCAGCAGCACAACCTGGCGGCGGAGCATCCGGAACTTTGCGCACGCGGGGCCAAGATGATTCTGGACTGGAACGATGCCATGATGAAGAGCTCCCGATATGATGCGGATCCCATGTGGACCGTGATGCGGGAGGGCGGGCCGGAGCACTGCAGGGGACAGCTCTCCGCCTATATCAAGCGGATTGAAGACACGCCTCGGGCATACGGCATCCCGCTGCTCCTGGAAAAGTACCCGGGGGAAGCGTAAGCGAAACCGCAGGAGCCATGGGGAAGCGCAGCGGGAACTCTCGGACGGCCAAAGCAGTCAAACAGGTGAAATGTGATGGAATGTATAATGGTAAAGCCAGTCTCCGGACTGTGCAATATGCGCTGCAGCTATTGTTTTTACGCGGATGAGATGAGCCATAGACAGCAGCCCCTGCGGGGAGTCATGGACAGGGAGATCATGGAGCAGGTCATCCGAAAAAGCCTGGCCTCCGCAGAGGGCGGATGTACTTTCGCCTTTCAGGGCGGGGAGCCCACGCTGGCAGGGCTGGCGTTCTACAGGGAGTGGCTGGAAACGGAGCGCGTCTGCAATGACAGAGGGCTTGTAATCTCCCACGCCCTCCAGACCAACGGCTATCTGCTGGACGAGGAATGGTGTGACTTCTTCGCCGGAAATCACTTCCTGGTGGGGCTTTCTGTGGACGGAATTAAGGCGGCACATGACGCTTTCCGCAGGGACGCCCGGGGGGAGGAAACCTATTTCCGCGTTCTGGCCGGGGCGGAGCAGCTGAAAAAAGCCGGGGTGGATTTCAACGTGCTGACCGTGGTGAACGGCAGGACAGCCCCGAAGATCAGGCGAATCTACGAGCAGTACAGAAAGCTGGGCTTTGGCTGGCAGCAGTATATCGCCTGTCTGGATCCCGTGTGGGAGAAGCAGGGCAGCCGGGAATACTCCCTGTCTCCCGAAGCCTACGGACAGTTCCTCATCGACCTGTTCGAGCTGTGGGAAATCGATGTGAAAAAAGGGATCCAACCCTATATCAGACAGTTTGAAAATTATATCGGAATTCTCCTGGGGAAAGAGCCTGAGTCCTGCGAACAGCGGGGATACTGCAGCCGTCAGACCGTGGTGGAGGCGGACGGCAGCGTGTATCCCTGTGATTTTTACGCAATGGATGAATACTGTCTGGGGAATCTGAGAACGGAGGAAACTGCCGAGATTGAGAGAAAGCGGCGGGAGCTGAAATTCTCGGAGCGCTCCGTAAATCATACGCCGGAATGCAGAGCATGCGGCTATTTTCGTCTGTGCCGGGGAGGCTGCCGCAGGCACCGGTGCGGAATGGGTGCGGCGGAGGGGGAGAATTATTTCTGTAAAGCTTACAGGATGTTTTTCGACGCCTGTCTGCCGGGACTTTTGCGGATTGCGGACCGGTGCGCGGACAGCCGGAAAGATTCCCCACCCGGCAGCAGCCGCTTGAAGTGAGACTACATAAAAGCGCAGAGGTGACAGAGATGGACAGCAGGAAAATCGATTTTCAGGGAATTCAGAATGCCCGGGACTTAGGAGGGCTGCCCACGGCGGACGGGCGTAAGATTGCGCCGGGCCTTTTACTCCGCTCGGCAAATCTGGCAGAGGCAACGTCTGCCGACAGGACAATTCTCCGGGAGAAGTGGCGTCTGGCCAAAGTCATAGATCTGCGGACCAAGACGGAACGCAGCCAGCGGCCGGATGCCGCGCCGGAAGACGCGGCCTACCTGCCTATCCCGGTCTTTGACGGGCCGGTACCGGGTATCTCCCATGAGAAGAATACGGATGCGGAACAAATCGGAGCCACTATCCCGAACATGGAGCATCTCTATCGCATGATGGTGACGCTGGAGCCCTGCCGGAAGAATCTGGGCAAGGCAGTCGGATGCGTGATGGAACATGACTTCGCGGCAGGAAGCGTCCTCTGGCATTGCACCGAGGGAAAAGACCGCTGCGGACTGCTGGCAGTCATGCTGCTCTCTGCTCTCGGGGTGGACCGCAGACAAATCATGGAAGACTATCTGTTGACCAACGACGTAAACGAATCCAAGGCGGAGATGTATTACCGGGGGATGCTGGCGGCAGGCAAATCCGAGTCCGAAGCCGCTGCGGTAAGAAATGCATTCCTTGCCAAAGCCTCCTACCTGGACGAGGCGTTTGCGGCCATCGACGAACGGTATCCGGATATGGACACCTATCTCAGAGAGGGCTTGTATCTACCGCCAGCCACCATTGCAAAATTTTGCAAAAACGTGCTGGTATAACCGGAGCGCAGAACGCCATTGATTCGGTTCCTGTGTATGATTCAGTCCCCTGATACGGACATCACGGAAATCCCATAGTCTAGAATGACATTTCCCTCTCCGTCCGGCGTGGTATACCTGGGACAGTTATATCTGTCAAAACACCAATCGTCCTCTTTTCGGACAAAGCCCTCCGCCCGCAGCGCTTCCAGGCACATATTGTGGGTATCCATGGTAAAGAACTCCCCTTCGCCCTCTTTGCCGGACAGATAGCATACCCCATAGTCCAGAGGTTCTATGTCCACAAATTCAAATCCCTCCGGAACCGACGTGTCCGCCGGGAAGAACATGCCGATCCATCTCTCGGGTCTCCCATCCACGATGTGTACGGCTCCCACATAGGCATCCCCGTTCATGGGAGTGCACTGCTTCGCCTCCAATATCTCGAACCAGTCCTTTTCCCACCATTCTCCCCAGTTGGGAGCATCGGAATATTTCTTTCCGATCAGCCGCACCGCAGGCCAGCTCTCCCTCTTTATCTCCAATAATTTGACTGCCATAGTCAACCTCCTCTCCCGCATTTAACAATGCGCCTGTTTTATGCCCTCCAGCGCTCCAGCGTGGGGAAGTATTCCCCCAGCATCCCTTTCGCTTCCTCCAGGGTCTTGGCCCGGCCGCCCTCCACCTCAAACGGCGCACAGAATTCGATCATCTCCTCCAGGCTGCAGTCCTGGGCAAAGGCCCCGTCCTTGTAGCAGTAGCAGCAATACTTCTCGTTCCTGCTGCCGTCCTGATTGGTTCCGTACTGCTCCTCCTGCATGGGCATACCGCAGCTCTGGCAGATTTTCAGTTCCTGCTTCATTGTGTTTTCCATAATGTTGCTCTCCTCTCGTTTTGCCTTTTTCGTATCGGAATTGGCAGAGATCTCCTCTGCCTCACATTTCACTATAGAAGCGGCGCCTGCCTCCATAAGTGTAAGCCTATTATATACCTGATAATATGACATCAGTATGTCATATTAATGAACTCTGTAAAAAAATCCTCTTTACATCTTCCTGTTCCCTGTGCCCCGCCGCCCTGTTTTAGCTTTGCATCAGCCGGCATGAACGTTATGCTCACGGGCAATTCCAGTGTTTTCGTGCGCATTTTGCACGAAAATCACAAGACAGCAAGCGATCTATGGGCAGCCATTACCAAGTCAAAAAATGTATTGCAATTCCGATTTTCATATGATATGATGAAACCACTTCAAAAAATCTATTTTTCATAGCGGCATAAGCTGTCAGTTGCAGCTTTTTGCCATGTACTATCCGGTTTCCTGCGGAAGCCATGGATCTGGGCGTTTTGCCTGAAGTAACCCATTTATAATTGAACAAGCAGGCAGACGCGGAAAGAATCGATATTGTTTGTTTCCCATCTGCCTGGCCGGGAGGTATGTATGAAACAGACAAAAAAGAGAAACAAAAAAATCAGGAAGAAAAGAGGGCCTGTGACTTCGGCTGTTCCGGGTCTGCACAGAGCGGCAGAACCCAGGGACATGGTGTTGAATTCCCGGATTCGGGACAGCGGCAGTAAGGTCATCTTCGATGATCCCACGCTGTGCTCGCAGTTTTTGCGTGACTACGTGGATTTGCCCTGTCTAAAGGATGTAAAGCCGGAAGATATCGAGGATGTGTCAGAGCAATATGTGACGCTTTTTGCAGAGGAACGGAATTCCGACAGGGTAAAGCGGGTGCACATAGGTGGAGGAACTGTTCCTTTCTTCCTGGTGTCCCTGATAGAGCACAAGACAGCGCCGGATTACAATGTGTGTATGCAGGTGTTCCGCTATATGGTCTACATCTGGAACGCCTATGAGAAAGAGGCGGAAAGCATCCGGAAAGGCATGTCAAGGAGAGAGGATTTTCTGTACCCGCCTGTTCTGCCCATCATATACTATGAGGGAGCCAGAAAGTGGAATGTGCCCCTGGATTTCAAGAGCCGCGTACGGGAGGGAGAGGCATTCGGAAAGTATCTTCCGGACTTTACCTATTATCTGGTGCCCCTGCGGGATTACAGCAATGAAGCGCTGATGGAGAAGAAAGATGAGATATCGCTGGTCATGCTAATCAACAAGCTCCAGACAGCGGAGGACATCGAGAATTTCCGGAAGCTTCCGGGCGGTGAAATCGAAGCGATTCTGCGGGATTCCCCCGGCCATCTGGTCGATGTAATCGCGGATGTACTGTGCGCCTTTTTGCTAAAGATGAATGTACCTGTACCGGAGACGGAGCGACTGACTGACAAGGTGAGGGAAAAGAAAATGGGAGAATTATTTGCGGATATGGAGAAGATGGACATACAGGCCGAGCGGAGGAAAACCGAGGCTGAGAGGACGCGGGCTGATGAGGAGAAGCGACGTGCCGACGAGGAGAAGAGACGTGCAGATGAAGTACAGAAACTGGCCTACGAAGAGAGAAGACATGCTGGCGAAGAGAAAAGACGCGCCGACACAGCGGAGGAAAACAGTGTCAAATTGCTTGTTGAGCTTTGCCAGGAGCTCGGCGCGTCAAGGGATGCCGCCGTCCGGAGCCTTATGGATAAAAAGAATATGGGCCATGAGGAAGCCTTGAAAAAAACAGGACTCTATTGGAAAGAGGGCTCTGAATTCTAGATTACTTGTCATGAGCAATGCCAATCAGTTAGGAAGTCTTGTAATTTTCGTGTAAAATGCGCTGGAAAATGCCTTGAGGACTGCCCGTGAACAGTCATCTTTTCAGTCATTTTTGCCGACGGTCTTCGCATCCTTAAGGTACATAAAGACGCAGATGATTGTCAATACGGCCTCCACCACAGGCTGCGCTGCGATGACCCCATTCAGCTGCCAGAAGCGGTTCAGGAGGATGACGCCAGGGATGAACAGCACAGCGTTTCTCAGCACCGTGATGGTCAGCGATTTCACCGCTTTTCCCAGCGCCTGGAAATAGCTGGTCATCATATTGATGATACCCAGCAGCGGGGCGGACAGACAGAGGATCGTCAGGAAATATCCGGTCTGCCGGATTAGGGCACTGTCCTGGAGGAAGACGGAGGCAAGGGGCTTTCCGAAAAGCACGAAGACAACAGTGAATACTGCGCCCATGAGTACGCCGTACAGCGCTGCGTGCTTCACGGTGTCGGACATTCGCTTTGTCCTGCCTGCGCCATAGTAATAGCCTACCAGAGGGGCCACGCCCTGGGACAGCCCCACGGACAGCAGGATGGGAACCATATCCAGCTTGTATGCGATTCCGTAGGAGGCCACTGCGTCAGAACCGTAGATGCCGATATAGTTGTTGAGCACGATATTGGAGACGCTCATGAGCACTGTGATGAGGGCTCCCGGGATGCCTATGCTTATGACGCCGCGGACCATGGAGGCATTTGGCGAAAAGCGGCTGGGTTTCCAGGGCACCAACTGATTGCCCCTGGCCGCTTCCCGTATCATGCAGAGGACATAATACAGGGTGGCGCCGGACTCTTCTTTCTTGTCCTCGCCCAGCAGCCTGGCGATCACGCTGCTGCCGCCCATTCCGAAGATGCAGGCCACGGACATGATGATGAGCAGAATGGGCGCGCACAATGTCACTGCGGCGATGGTGGCGGCCATGGACGCTGCTCCGGCCTCCCTTGCGGAGAGGGTCATATCCTATATGAGGTATAAATGTGAAGACGGGACTTTAAAGGGGATCGAGCGGGCTGCCTTTCATCTTCACTGCAGCGCCAGGCAGCTGCAGAGGATCCTCAACGAAAGGGAGGCCGCAGGGGCGGTAAAGAGGCTGGGAAAGGGGACGTACAGACTGCTATGAGAGAGGGGCTTAGGGGCTGGGACAAAGCCTGGGTGGGCTTGCATGGCCGTGTTTCGCCCTGACATAGAATCTCCCCGGCGTCTGAATAGAGACAACAGGCGCCGGGGAGATTTCGCTGTCAAAGAGATTCCCTGTCCGGTAGGACGGAGGCAGTGAACTGTTCTATGCTTTCGGCCCGCTTGATAGCTCGAATCCACAGGTCAAGGGTCTCCTGCCTCGTCTCCGAGAGGATCTTCGCTTTCAGGGCTTCCGGAATCTGGCCGAGATCTGACAACAGCAGGAATATGGTTTCCTGTTTGGATTCCGTTTTGATCTTTGCTGTCAGGTATTGCTCATTTTTGGCCATAGCCTCCTCATGCCATTGTTCCAGCACCTGGAGATTCCGCTGCGCCAGGATGCGCTCCCGCTCCTCCTGGGAGACTGTGCCGCATTTTTCCAGCAGGCGCAGGATTTCGTTTGCCTTTTCGTTTGCAGTGGCTTCGGCGGTTGCCCTCGCTTTAATAGATTCTTCACTTTCCCACATCTTCATATACGCTAACCCCCACTTCTCTGTCTGCTTTTACTTTTGTCACCATCTCGTGCAGACGTTTCAGACCGTTGGTCTGCGCGTTCTCCCCTCTGGATTCCTCCATGTACCGGGTGAGTTCCCTTAATTCTTTCGGAGGATTCCCCTCCTCGCCCTTGGTGTACAGGAAAAGCGTCTTGGCACCGTCCTCGTAAGGCATTTCCGGCACTTCTACACAGCCGTTCTTAATGGTATACACCATGCGGTTCAGCCCGAACGGGTCATAGGTGGTGATGAAAATGACCACCACATTCCGCAGTGTGCCATAGCTCTCCCCGGCGGTCAGGTTCCCGGCATCGATCTTGGCATGGTAGAAACGGGCTCTCCGGGGCAGCGCTTTCACTTCCTCGGAACCGCCGGTCCGGTCAGGCTCTATGTCAAAGAGCTCTCCGTCCTCCTCGTCCAGACAGACGTCCAGCCGCACGCCGTGCTTCTCCGGGGTTTCGCCGTACCAGGTCTTCTGGGGCACCACCGTCAGATGCCGGATGCTGCGCTGCAGGATGCACTCCAGGATGTAGCGGGCGGCTTCCTCCCCGTAGACCTTATGCGCGGTCAGGCTGTAGACCAAAAAGTCGTCTACCAGGTTCATTTCTTGCAGTTTTTTCATGTCTCCTCCTTTTCCAGGCAGGAAACATTGCTGCGCCAGAAGCTCCTGCCTTGTGATTCGTGACAATAGAAGACTCGCGGAGCGTGGATTCTATTGTAGAATGGGTTTCAAAGCATAGAGTTTCTGAATGAGACCTTTAGATGGTTAAGATGATATCAGTGTCTTCAAGAAAAAAGTATGCTTTCTAAAATTATGATAGCATAGTTCACGGTTTTGTCAATGTGAATTTATGATTTTTTTGTAGTTCCGCCAAGTGTTTTCGTGCGCATTTTGCACGAACAATCCCAAGCAATCGTTTCGATTGCTTTGACAGCAGGCGCCATACAATTGTATGTGTGTATCACGTTGCTGTGAGCGGCGAAGCCATGAATAGTAAGGATGAATACTCGTCGCCCCATCATTTAACATTTTGACAGGTACAAAAAACAAATAAATGTGGAAATTCCACAGGCTCTGCGTGTATAATGGACATAAGACAACAGGGTACGCGAGACGGTTCCCGGCCCGGAACCACCTGAGGACGCATAGAGCGCAGGCGCGCGGCAGAGCAAAATCGGCGCGGGCTGCGACAGAGATAAAATGAATGACAGCGCATGACTGCAGAAAACTGCAGGGCGCGGAACGGAGGCAGCATGAAGAACGAGATCTTGAAACGGTTTGAGGAAGTATTCGGAGGCGGAGAGGGCGTGAAAGCCTATTTTGCGCCGGGCAGGGTGAATCTCATCGGAGAACATACCGACTATAACGGCGGGCATGTGTTCCCCTGCGCATTGACCATTGGCACTTACGGCGCGGCCAGGAGACGCAATGACAATAAGCTGCGCTTCTACTCCATGAATTTCGAGAAGCTGGGAGTCATCGAGTCCTCCCTGGACGAATTGGTGCCCGCCAAAGAGGCCGGCTGGACCAATTATCCAAAGGGGGTCATGTGGGCTTTCGGGGAGAGAGGCATGAAGATGCCCTGCGGCATGGATTTGATGCTGTACGGGAATATCCCCAACGGCTCCGGCCTGTCCTCCTCCGCGTCCGTGGAGGTGCTCACCGGGTACATCCTGCGGGACTTCTTCGGCTTTGACGTGACGAATCAGGATCTGGCCCTGATCGGACAGTACGCGGAGAACAATTACAATAAAGTGAACTGCGGCATCATGGATCAGTTTGCCATCGCCATGGGAAAGAAAGACAATGCTATCTTCCTAGACACGGCGGATTTAAGCTTCGAGTACGCGCCCATTGTGCTGGAGGGGGCGAAGATCGTCATCGCCAGCAGCAACAAGAAGCGGGGACTGGGGGATTCCAAGTACAACGAGCGCCGCAGCGAGTGTGAGGCTGCCCTGGCGGAGCTGCAGCAGGTGGTGCAGATAAACGGCTTGGGCGACCTGGATGAGGAGACCTTTGAGAAGTATCAGAATACCATCAAGGACGATGTGCGCAGGAAGCGTGCGAAGCATGCGGTGTATGAGAACCAGCGGACAATCCGCGCGGTAGCGGCGCTGAAAGCCAACGATGTGTCCCTATTCGGTCAGCTGATGAATGCCTCCCATGTATCCCTGCGGGACGACTACGAGGTGACTGGCATCGAGCTGGACACTCTGGTGGAGGAGGCCTGGAAAGTGGAGGGCGTCATCGGCTCCAGAATGACCGGCGCAGGCTTCGGCGGCTGTACGGTCAGCATTGTGAAAGACGAAGCCATAGACGCTTTTATCGAAAAGGTGGGCAAGGCCTATCAGGAAAAGATCGGCTATGCGGCGGATTTCTATGTAGTGGAAGTAGGGAACGGGCCTGTGGCGCTGTAAAAGACGGCAGATCGGCAGGCTGGAATACTCTGCTTTGAAGATTTTGCCTGAAAGTATGTCCATGGGATGTCCCCGGAGCAGTGCACTGCTTTAGAACAGGACGCGCCGGTCGGCTGTGCAGAAGCCGCCTGTACGGCGTGGCGCATAGGGCGAACCGGCGGGGAAATTTGGAGAGGCCTGCGGCACAAGGACGGTACAAGGACAGTACAAAGACAGCATTGGGGCAATGCGAAGACGGCACAAGGGATTTTGTATATGACGGAAAGGATATGGAGAGGATGGAGAGAATAGAGTCTGATATCAGGAAACTGGTGTCCTACGGAATCAGGACAGGGCTCGTCCCCAAAGAGGATGAGATTTTCACGATTAACAGGTTATTGGAGCTGTTCGGGCTGGATGAGCTGACGGACCCGGGCGATGACGGGAGGCGCGGCGCGGCTTCCCAGGGAGAGGCTGCCGCGGACCAGGCCGGGGAATCCGCGCCGGCCGGGGAGCTGGAGGAAATCCTGAACCGCCTGTGCGACTACGCCTGTGAGAACGGCCTCATTGCCGAGGACGGCGTGGTGTACCGGGATCTGTTCGACACCAAGATCATGAGTATGCTGATGCCCAGGCCCAGCGAGGTCATCCGCAGGTTCCGGGAGCTGTACGAAAACGAATCCCCCAAAGCGGCTACGGACTATTATTACAAGCTCAGCCAGGATTCCGATTACATTCGCAGATACCGCATCGCCCGGGACATGAAGTGGATTGCGCCCACCAAGTACGGCGACCTTGACATCACCATCAACCTGTCCAAGCCGGAGAAAGACCCTAAGGCCATTGCTGCCGCCAGAAACGCCAAGCAGTCCGGTTACCCCAAATGTCTGCTCTGCCGGGAGAACGAGGGCTACGCGGGCCGGGTGAACCATCCCGCCAGACAGAACCACCGTATCATCCCCGTGACCATAAACGGCAGCCAGTGGGGCTTCCAGTATTCGCCCTATGTGTACTACAACGAGCACTGCATCGTGTTCAACTTCCGGCATGTGCCCATGAAGATAGACCATGCAGCGTTCTGTAAGCTGTTCGACTTCGTGAAGCAGTTCCCCCACTATTTCGTGGGCTCCAACGCGGATCTCCCCATCGTGGGCGGCTCTATCTTAAGCCATGACCATTTCCAGGGCGGCCATTATGAGTTCGCCATGGCAAAAGCTCCGGTGGAGAGGCGTTTCACGGTGGAGGGCTTTGAGGACGTGGCCGCGGGCGTGGTGAACTGGCCCATGTCAGTCATCCGGTTAAACGGCCCGGACTCAGGCCGCATCATAGCTCTGGCAGACCGGATTCTGGAGAAGTGGCGGGGGTATACGGATGAAGACGCATTTGTATACGCCTACACGGATGGGGAGCCCCATAACACCATCACCCCCATTGCCAGGAAGCGGGGGGAGAATTTCGAGCTTGATTTGGTGCTGCGCAACAACATCACCACCGAGGAGCATCCCCTGGGAGTCTACCACCCCCATGCCAAGCTCCACCACATCAAGAAAGAGAACATCGGACTCATCGAGGTCATGGGACTGGCCGTGCTGCCCGCCCGCCTTAAGGGAGAGATGGCGCAGCTAAAGGAGGCCATCCTCACCGGAGCGGATCTGCGCGCGGACCAGGTGCTGGCCAAGCACGCGGACTGGGTGGAGGAATTCGCGCCTAACTACGACAAGATTGACGCCTCCAATATCGACGGCATCATCGAGAAAGAGATCGGCCTGGTGTTCATGGAGGTATTGGAGGACGCCGGGGTGTACAAGAGGACACCTCAGGGCCAGGCGGCTTTTGACAGATTCATAGAGAGCCTTTGACCGATAAGATTTGATACATGCAGGCCAGGAGCAGTAATACTCGTATGAAAAGCGCTCTGCCGCTTTGAGAGCAGATGATTTATGGCAGGTGCACCACGGCCTTAACGGTGTATATAATAATCCTAACAAAACCCAACACGCCTCTCAACGATGCGGACCACGTTGGGTTTTTTAATGTTTCTGCGCCAGACACGCTATCTCTTAATGGGAGCGGATTACGTCGGAAAGTTCTCCCCCTGCAATTTCAACAGCACGGACGCGCAGAACATGCCGTCCCTGCATTCCGTGCGCAGCATCCCGCCATAGCGGGCAGCGATATGGCGCACCGACTCCAGGCCCAGCCCGGAGCCGCCCCGCTTTGTGGACAGGAGCGTTCCGCTTACATCCTGTCTCAATTCCCCCTCAAAGGTATTGTCCACGGTGACAAGGAGAGAACATCCCTCCATCTTCCCCCGGAATACGATTCGTCGTTCCCGCCCTTTCTGAGCCAAGCAGGCATGAAGTGCATTTTCCAGAAGATTCCCCAGAATGACCGATAAATCGCTCTCCGCGATTCCCGGATCAGCAGGGAGATTCCCATATACGGCGAAGCCTATGCCTGAGCCTGCGGCCTGCCTGGCAAAGTAGGACAGCAGCAGGTTGGCGGTATGGTTTTGACAGAACATTACATGCAAGTCTTCCGGCTGGGAACTGCGGTACTCGTTCAGGTACGCCCTCAGCCTGTCGTACGCCCCGTCCTCCAGATAGGCGGCCATGAGAGCCATATGGTGCCGCAGGTCGTGCTCCGCCCGCCTGGTCTCCTCGATTCTGTCTTTCAGATTGACATACTGCAGATTCTCCAGCAGGAGCATATGGTTTAGCTGTTCCAGCTCTATATTCTTGTAGTGTTCCACGATCAGCTGAGCTACCATGTGGTAGATCAGGAAGGCGCCCAGATTGATGCACAGCAGGAACAGAGCATTCGCGGGCTGCAGGGCGACTTCCAGGCCGGACTGTCCGCTGCCGTAGAGATGGTAGAACCACAGCAGATAGAAAGTGGCCGGTATCAGCCACAGATACCGCCATATGGAAGAATCCGATTCTTTCTCCACCGCCTCCGAGTACACATTCCGGATATAGAAGAACAGCGGGATCAGGATGACGGACTGCACCGTCAGCATGACGGCGGTAAAAGACCATCGGTACGTCTGCACCGCAAGCCCGGGGAAAAGCTGCCCCTCCACGCATTTGGAACAGACTACCACCAGATTGGCAATATTGGACAGCATGAGCAGAGTGAACAATGTCTTTCCCGGGTGCACCCGGACGGACCAAAAGTAGAACAGGAAATAGAAAGTCGTGCTGGATGCGCTGACAAACCCTTTCAGGTCAGTAGGCGAAAAGGACGCCAACAGCCCCAGAGCTATCTGCAGGATCGCTACCAGAGCCGCCAGCATGCAGGTAGTCCGCCTGGAATAGCGCAGATGCTTCCGGAAAGGATAGAGGGCAAGGGACAGATAGGGCAGGAAATTCAGCAGGGAGTATACGCTGATTTCCAGGATTATATAGAAAGGTGGCATTATTCCCGCATCTCCTTTCGCATCCGCTGGAAGAGGAAAGCGGCATAGGCCGCCTGCACTTCCTTTTCCCTCCTGCGGCTGACAGCCACGGCGCTCCCGTTGCTCATGGTGAACATGGCTCTGTCCTGGCGGGCCACCTCATGGAAATTGATGAGGACTCCCTTGGAGCAGCAGCAAAAGCAGGGATACCCCAGGAGCAGGTGCTGGAATTCTGTCTGGGAGATTCTGGTGCGCATCTGGCCGTCTCTTTTTGTATGAATTGTGACTACGTGATTATGGTATTCTGTATAAACAATATTTCGAAGCAAAATATTCTTTCCGTCGGGCAGGGTGACGAAGCGGCCGGATTCATAGGTTTCCAGATCCAGCTTTCGCAGCATCCCCAGGATGGCGTCGTCCGAGAAAGGCTTAAGAAGATAATAATGGGCGCCCACTTCGTAGCTTTCGCTGGCGAAGTCGTTACTGAAAGTGCTAAATACTAGGCGGCAGTCCCTGTCCTGCTCTCTGATCCGGCGGGCGGCCTCTATCCCCTGCATGCCCTCCATATAGATGTCCAGCAGGATCAGGTCATATCTGCCGGGGCTCCACGCCGAGAAAAAATCCTCGGCGCTGTGGAAACAATGGATTACATTTTCGGAATATCCCAAAAGGGAAAGCTGATTCTCCAATCTGCGGGACAGACAATCCAGCTCGTCCTTTTCATCATCTACGATAGCGATTTTCATAAGGGTTCTCCATATACATGACAGCTATGCGCCGGCCATGGAGCCTGACGGCGATTCGTTATGCCGGGGGACTGATGCCTTTTTATCTATTATAGTGGAAGTCATGAAAAAAAGAAAGGCCGAATTTCGCGCAGGAGAGGCATTCCGGCTACCGTTTGAGTCAAAAAAATGCCGTTTGAGTCATCCGGGTTGATTCGGGTTTTGACGGCTGTATATAATTTTTCTACATAATGTTTGCCTGGGCAGATTTTCCTGCCGACGGCAATGTGTCAGAAAAAGGGGTAGAGGTGCGAAGCTTATGAAAAAAGGAATCGGAAAGACAGCCATGAGCCTGCTGCTGGCAGCGGCAATGACAGTGTCCATGCCGTCAGCGGGAGGGACGCTCCGGGCAGCTGCGAGCCAGGCGGCGGCCGGAGAGGTTTTGGACAATGAGACTGCGGACAGCAAGCCTGCAGATGGAAAAAAGGGAGAAAATGCAGACAGCGTTCCGGGGCACGAGAGCGCGGACAGAAACCCTGGGGCCGAAGAGGGGACAGGGACGGTTCCAGGGACCGAGGGTGCGGATGGGGAAGTTACGGAAGGAAGCCCCGCGGATGGGGAAAGCACAGGAGGAACCTCCGGAAGTGAAAGTACGGAAGGAAGCCCTGCGGGTGGGGAAAGTACAGGAGGAACCTCCGGGAGTGAAAGTACGGATGGAAGCCCCGCGGATGGGGAAAGCACAGGAGGAACCTCCGGAAGTGAAAGCACGGAAGGAAGCCCCGCGGATGGGGAAAGCACAGGAGGAACCTCCGGAAGTGAAAGTACGGAAGGAAGCCCCGCGGATGGGGAAAGCACAGGAGGAACCTCCGGGAGTGAAAGCACGGATGGGACAGACGGGATTTCTGGGAACGAGGGAACGGATGACGCCCCTGGGGATGAAAATGGAACAGATAAAGTCTCCGGGAACAAGGATTCCGACGGAAACCCTGCGGATGGGGAAAGCGCCAGGGGCGATTCCGGAGAAGAGGAAACTTCTGACAACTCTCCCGCAGAGGAAATAGCGCCGGATGACCCAGAGGATGGGGAGTCTCGGGATCAAGCGCTTTCGGAGGGAATATCCGGGGACAGCGCTCTGAACGGCACGATGCCAATGGAAAAGGCGGCAGCCAGAGACACAGACGGCAAGGGCGTGACGTATGAGACGGTAGGGGAAAATAAATATAACATATATGCCAATGGACAGCCTCTGCTGATTGTAGCGGGAGCAGATGCCGGCTATGCGAAGCTGTATGTAGATTCTAATAGAAACGGCATCGGCGAGGATGGGGAGGAGATTACGTCTATCCAGGGAGACAAAGTGGCGGACGGAACAGGGGCTCTGTCTCCGACTTCGACGGGATATGATCTGAGATACTCGGCCATCTATGGCGGTGCAAAAGAAGGGGTGCAACAATATGACACATATGTCACTTTGAGCGGCATTTCCCATGAGACGGACAGCAATAACCCTGTCTATACGGTTTGGGCCATCTATGGCGGAAATGCAGGAGGAACTCTGACAGGCAGCACGAATGTGGTCGTATCTGGCGGAAATGGGGGATACATATATGGAGGCAACGGAAACGGCGTCTTAAATGGGGACACCCATGTGACAATGTCCGGTGGTAATGCCCGAAACTTATATGGAGGCAACGGAAACGGCGTTTTAAACGGAGATACCCATGTGGCTATATCCGGCGGCAATGTCCAATATGTCCTGGGAGGCGGATACAGCGAAGAGGTTAATGGAAATACATCAATTCGTGTTACGGGCGGACGTGTAGTCAAGAATATATTTGGTGGGCTTGTAACAGGGGCGATTAGCGGCAGCACCAGTATATATATAGAAAACGCTCAGGTGAGTTCTGTCTTTGGCGGCAATGAAGTCTCCGGAACCGTAGGCGGCAATACGGAGCTGGTCTTTGGCTACGGCGCGATGGTAAATGGATGGACTTACGGCGGCGGTGCAGGAAGGGCTGACAGTATCCCCACAGAAGTGACCGGAAGCGCCAACATCACCATCAATGACGGACAGTTTCTGCACAATGTATACGGAGGCGGAGCCTGGTTCGGCGCGAAAGTAGGCAGCAGCAATATCACAATCAATGGCGGAAACTTAGAGGCAGCGGAGGTCTATGGAGGCGGCGAGGAGAAATCCGAGGTGACAGGCAAGGCCTATATCGCCATACAGGGAGGTACGATAGGGGGAGTCTGTGCTTCGGGAGCCAGCTTCAGCGGTATGGAGTCAACGGTAGGAGAAGCGGACATTCGTCTTCTTGGAGGTACGGTGGAATACTTCAGCGCCCTGCCCTGTGAAGAAGCTTCTATCTTGGGGGATTTGTCCGTTGTGGTGTCAGGAGATAGTTTTGCTGCTACAGATCTCGATTTTGGTTTTTCCGTTACAAAGGCTCTTCAAACAGTCTCCATAACGCTGAAAGACGGAAAGGCTGCCAATCTGGAAATCAATTCCAAAGTGACGGAGAGATTGCAAATCACTTTGGATAATGCATCCGTGGGAAATCTGAGGTTGGCCACGGGCGTACTGACAGAGGATACAGAGGCCGTGTTATCCTATATCAACTGCGGCAGCCCGGAGAGCAAATGGGGGATCTGCAATGGAGGAGGCTATGCCGGCTCTGCCAGTTTCACGGTTGAGGAAAATCCGGTTCTGCAGGGTTCCCGTCTGAATAAAAATAAATTTACCTGCATAACTTTCCGGAACAGCTACATGAACTATTTTGACGATTCGCTCACGGAAGGTGAGAACAGCCCGGATACCTGTATGAAAGAACTCGTGGTGGACGGCGGTGCATTACGGCTGATTGGGGACTGGCGGACAAATATGCCGCCCACGCAGCTGCTGAACTGCCCACTGTTGATTCGCACCAGTTTATACCAGGAGAGCATCCGTTTCGGGCAGAATCCCACAGGTCAGGCACGGATTCAGTGGATGAATGCGGAAGGATGCGGAATCCCTGATTTTGAGGGGATTTCTATGCCTGTCCTGGTGGCAGAGACACCCAAGGATGGGCCGGAAGAACTCTTCCTCCCAGCAGCGGACGACTATTCTGTAGTATATGAGGTGTCTATGGGTAGTGATACATCCGGGCAGGTATGGCAGAGAAGAGGCTGGCAGACTGACCTGACGGAAAAACTCTGCAAATGCCAGGTTGAGACCTCCGCGCTGAAAGAGACCATATTCCCCTTGCAGGAAAGCGGCAGTGGAACTACGGTCATGCTGGAGGACATCTGTAAGGAAAGCACGAATGCCTCCGATAGTTGCCCCATATTCGCCCACCGGGGCAAAACCGCAGAGTTTACCTATACCTTGCTGAATGCCGGAACCACGGCCCCCGGGGCGGTGCTGGAGGGGGACAGCCTCAAAGTGGGTGGCCCCGGCACAGTACATGTGAATGTGGAACAGAATTTAAGAGGAAAAACCTGTACTTATGACGATTTCGTATATTTCATCAGGGTTCCGGAAAAGGACTGCTACATATTTGCCGAGGGTATGGCAGAGGATATCCTCCTCTCTTTCAAAGGCTTGGAGTTTGACACAACGGATTCCTATATATACGATATTTCAGTTGAACATGATTACGTGGGCGCTGACATGTATACAAAGACGCTGGAAAACGATGTCCTCGTATTTGGCTTTAGCAAGGAATATTACAATGGGCTGCCAGCAGGTGAGTATAGTTTTGATGTAGCGGCATATTTCCGGACGGAAAGTGGCCGGAACAAAAGGTATACCCATGAACTTACCATAAAAATCGTCCCCCCGACGGAAGTGGAAAATCCCGATATCCGGCTCTCGGAGAGCCGCTTCCATTACGATGGGACGGCAAAGGAGCCGGCGGTGGTAGTGAAAGACGGGGACACCGTAATCCCGCCGGAGGAATACACAGTCACCTACCGGGACAACGTGAACATCGGCACGGCCACCGTAACCATCGCCAACAAGCCCGGGGGACTCTACATAGTGAGCGGAGGAAGCAGAACTTTCGACATCGTGAACGAATACCGTCCGGAGAAAGGCCGGGACTATATCACATCCCTGAACGAGAACGGCTGGATGCAAGATGACTTCGTGGTGTCCGCCGGGGAGGGACATCTGCTTTCCCTGGGAAATACAGTATCGGACGACTGGGTGGAGGAATTGCGGCGGACGGAAGAGACCAAAGAGGGCTCCCTGACATTTTATGTAAAAGATAAGGAGACGGGGCACATCTCCCTGGCGGCCACGGAAACCTACAGGCTTGACCGGACAGCGCCGGAAACTTTTGATATCCGCTTCAACGGCACTTCCGTCAGGAGGCTTCCCGCAGAAGTGGCTTTCGGACAGTTCTCACGAGAGGGGATCGATGTCTCCCTTACGGCTGCGGATGCCTTAAGCGGCATGGGCACCATAGCTTATTACCAGTCGGGAAGCATATTGCCCCAGGCTCAGCTGCCGGATGTAAAAGACTGGGTGCCCGGGAACCGCTTCACCATCCCGCCCGGAGACGGAAGAAAGATTATAGTCTACGTAAAAGCCACGGATATGGCGGGGAATTCGGTGTATTACGCGTCCCTGGGCGTGGAGTTTGACCTGACGCAGCCTGCCGTCACAGGGGTGAAGCCGGGGGCTACCTACTACACCACCCAGGCAGTGGAAGTGACGGATCGGAATCTGGCTTCCGTGACCCTGAATGGGGAGACGGTCTCCGGCAGCCTGACGCTCTCGGGAAACCGGGAGGCAGTCTATGTGATAAAGGCCACAGACCTGGCCGGGAACGAGACTACATCTACGTTATACATGAAGCCCATAAAGCTTCTGGCTCAGGCCATAGAGGGCCTGACGGAGGGAAACGCCACCTCCGGCGACAGGGCAGCCCTGGAAGCTGTCCGGGCCGTGGAGGCAGACAGCGCCAGCGCTACCCCGGAGGAAAAGGAAGAACTGCAGGAAATCCTGGATACCTGCGACAGGCTCCTGACCAGGATCGATACGGCACAGGGAGAACTGGCGGACGTGGAGGACGCGGTGGAAGGGATATCCAAGGACACAGTGCAGCTCACAGACCGTGAGACCCTGGAGAAAGCCCTGGAGGAACTGGAATCCCTGCTGGAGGAATATGGAGGGAACTACACGGAAGCCGAAAAGGAAGCCATTGAGGCGGAAAGGGATCGGATTGCAGGAGCTCTGGAGAGCATTGAGAAAGTAGTGGAGACAGTGGATGTGATCAAGAAGCTGCCGGAGCCGGAGAGCGTGAGCCCGGACGATCTGGACACGGAAAGGGCCGCGGCATGGGCAAAGAGCAAGCTGGAGTCCCTGACGAACCACGAGAAGTCTCTGGTGGATGCCAAGAAACTGGAGGAGGTTCTGGCCGCCCTGAGGGATTACAGGATCCTGGAGGGCGATGGAAGCCAGTGGAGCCAGGAGACGGAAAGAGGTATCGCTTTCCGGGCGAACGGGGCGGTGGAGAAGTTCAAGGGCCTGTTGGTGGACGGAGAGCCTGTGGACGCGGAGCACTATACAGTGGAGTCCGGCAGCACCATTGTCACCTTGAAAGAAAGCTATCTGGACACCCTCCCGGTAGGCCCCCACACCCTGACTTTCCTCTACCTGGACGGCGAGACCTCCGGCAGATTCGAAATCCAGGCCAAGGGCGGCCCGGACGAGCCGGATAGACCTGCCGAAACCACGCCGCCTGACCGCCCCGGCGGATCCTCTGGCCCGACCACATCCGAAAGCCAGGGCGATAGCGGGGATGCCCTGCGCAGTCCGCAGACCGGGGACAATGCACCGCGGTTTTCCGCAATTGCCCGTGCGGCGGGAGCTTTGCTGGCGATTATGGCTTTATGGCATTTCCTGAGACTGAAAAAGCGAGGGGAGAGGTAACGGAAATATCCAAAAATTTAGAAAATTAATTTGTAAAAGTTAAAATTTTCCATTTCAAAGTGTAGGTATTTATAGTAGAATATGCCATATGGGATCCTCTTAGCTTGCATGTTTGCGCGAAACCATGAATATCATTTCTTTCCAAAGAATTTGATGTACCGGCAATCGGGATCAGTGCTGGAGAGCATATCCGGATTTGACGCCTGAGGGAGGAGCGCGCCGCGGGGGATTGTATGCCGTGGAAGACTCCTTTTGTGCAGCCGGCTGGCAGGATCCCGAACCGCTATAACGGGGAATCCGTTTCGGACCAGGCCCTGTGACAAGGTCTTCGGCCGTGTGATGACCCAGGAGCGGAAAGGAGAGGCATGACATGAGGAGAATCGCGCTGATCAGCGACATCCACGGAAACTACAAGGCGCTGGAGGCCTTTTTGCAATATATTACCCTGCACCCGGTGGAGGGCATTATCTGTCTGGGAGATTATGTGACGGACAGCCCCTACCCGGAGCGCACCATGGCGCTTCTGTATGAGATGCGGAAGAACCATACGTGCTGGATGCTGCGGGGCAACAGGGAGGACTATCTCCTGAACAACCGGGACAATCGGGAGGGATGGCGACCCTCCTCCGCCAACGGCACCCTATTTTACACCCTGCAGCATATGACTGACCGGGATCTGGCATTTTTCGCCTCCCTCCCCACGGAGAGGGAGCTGTGCCTGGAGGGCTGTCCGACCCTATATCTGTGTCACGGCACTCCCGGCCGGGTTCGGGGGAATGTGCATGAGGAGGCGGGGCTGAAAGAGAAAGTCTTAAAGGAACTGCCCTATTCCTGTCTGCTGGGCGGTCACAGCCACCACCAGGAGATGGACAGCCTCTATGGCGTCACCTATATCAATCCGGGTTCTCTGGGCTTTGCCGTAGACGGCGTGGGCCGGCGGGCACAGTTCGCCATTCTGACAGGAGTGTCGGAAAAGTGGGATGCGGAGTTCCTGTCCATTCCCTATGACGTGGAGGCCTATCTGCAGGCCTTTGGGGAGAGCGGCGTGGACGAGATGGGCATGACCCTCAACAAAGCCATTAAGAAGAGCCTGGTGACGGGCGTCAACTATTTCTTCCGATGCATCCTGGCCATGGAAAAGCGGGCAAAGGAGCTGGGGCTTGCATCTATGCCCGAGGCGCCGGAATCGGAGTGGGAGAAGCTGGCGGAGCGGTTCGGGCTGTGACGGGCAATCTGCGGGAGGTGTGAAATGAAATTTTTGCTGGCGGCGGTGAATGCGAAATACATTCATTCGAATCCTGCCATATACAGCCTGCGGGCTTATGCGGGAGAAGAACTGCGCCAATATGTGGAACTGGCGGAGTATACCATAAATCAGCCTATGGCAGACATACTTGCCGATCTCTATGGCAGGAAACCTGATGTGATCGGGTTTTCCTGCTATATTTGGAATTGGAGGCTGGTGCGGGAGCTGCTGGGGGAGCTTCCCAAACTCCTGCCCGATACGGAAATCTGGCTGGGAGGCCCGGAGGTGTCATATGACGCAGATGCCATTTTGAGGAATTATCCGCAGCTGACAGGTATTATGGTGGGCGAGGGCGAGGCCACTTTCCGGGAGCTTCTGGGGTATTATGCGGCGGGTGCGACGGCAGACAAGCGGGAGGACATGGAGCCGGAAAGCATCGCGACAGCCGGGTGCGGGGACACGGAGCCGGAAAGCATCGCGGCAGCCGGACGGGGGGACATGGAGCCGGAAAGCATCGCGACAGCCGGACGGGGGGACACGGAGCCGGAAAGCATCGCGGCAGCCGGACGGGGGGACACGGAGCCGGAAAGCATCGCGGCAGCCGGGTATGGGGACACGGAGCCGGAAAGCATCGCGAGAGCCGGGTGCGGGGACACGGAGCCGGAAAGCATCGCGACAGCCGGGCGGGGGGACATGGAAGCAGAGGATTTCTCAGAGGGAAAATGTCCGATTGCAACAGCCGAAGCAAATGGCCGGCGCCAATGGCCGGGCCGTGATGCCGGGCGCCTGGCGGATATCCCGGGCCTGTATCTCCCCACAGGCTACACCCCGTGCCGCTCCCTGACGGACCTAAGCGCCATCCCGTTCCTGTATGACGACCTGGCGCCCTTTGAGAACCGGATTGTGTACTACGAAAGCAGCCGCGGCTGCCCGTTCCGGTGCAGCTACTGCCTGTCCTCCATCGACAAACAGGTGAGGCTGCGGGATATGGGCATTGTAAAGAAAGAACTCCGGTTTTTCCTGGACCATAAGGTAAAACAGGTAAAATTCATAGACCGCACTTTCAACTGCAGCCATGCCCACACCATGGCCGTCTGGTCCTATCTTCTGGAACATGACAATGGTGTCACAAATTTCCACTTCGAAATTTCAGCCGACATCCTCCGAGAGGACGAGATAGCATTGCTGAATGACTTGCGCCCGGGGCTGGCGCAGCTGGAGATCGGCGTCCAGACAGTGAACCCAAAGACCCTGGAAGCCATCCGCCGGGTCATGGATGTGGATAAGCTGGAAAGCATAGTGGCGTCCATCCGCCAGGGCGGGAACGTGCACCTGCACCTGGATCTGATCGCCGGACTGCCCTACGAGGACTACGAAAGCTTCGGCAGGTCCTTTGACCGGGTCTATGGGATGCACCCCCATCAGCTGCAGCTGGGCTTCCTGAAAGTCTTGAAAGGCTCTGAAATGTGGGAGCGGGCCGGGGAGTACGGCATTCAATATCTGGAGCAGCCTCCCTATGAGGTGCTCTGCACGAAATGGCTGACCTACCGGGACATGCTGCGGCTAAAGCGCATTGAAGAGATGGTGGAACTCTACTACAACAGCGGCCAGTTCACCCATACGCTGCCTTTTTTGGAGAAAGCATTCCCCGGCCCCTTTGCCCTGTATGAGGCGCTGGCGGAGTTCTACGAAGAAAGGGGATACTTTACCGCGAGTCCTGCCCGGGCATACCGGTACCAGGCGCTGCTTGACTTTGCCGTGACATACGATGGGGAGCGGCGGGAAATCTACCGGGAGCTTCTGACTTTTGACATGTATCTGCGGGAGAACCTCAAGAGCAGGCCGGATTTTGCGCCGGAGAGGGAGGGCAGCAGGGAAGCGGCCAGGGCTTTCTACCAAAAGGAGGAAAAGGAGCGGAAGTATTTGCCGGATTACGGCGGGTATGACTGGAAACAGCTTAGCAAAATGACCCATATGGAAGCCTTTGCCTGGCCGGTTTGGGACGAAGAGCAGATGGCGGAGAAGTATGATCACCCGGAGACGGGCGGCGCAGGGCACACTTTCGTCCTGTTTGACTACAAAAACCGCAACCCGCTTCGCTATGAGGCAAACGTGCAGGTGCTGCCGCAGGCCGGGCGGCCGGAATCGTCCCATGGGGAAACCCCATAATTTTGTGAACGAAATAGCAGCAGGGATTCTTTCAAAGCAAACACCGGCATAGAATGACATAAAGCAGAACTGCCGCAGCCTGCCGGGCTATGAAGTTGCGTAAAGCTGCCATAAAACTGCCTTGAAGCCCCCGCAAGCGCTGCCCTGCATGCGGCTTTCCAGTCAGGGCAGAACTTCTTTCAAATGCCGTACAATGACCTCGCGGTTAGAAGAACGCAGCCCCTCAGCGGTGTGCAGCAGCTGCTGGATCTCCCCCCATTCCTTTTTCGATGCCCAGTAGTCCGCCAGCTGATAATAAGTGCGGCTCACATCCGTGTTGGTGCTGACGGCGAATTTCATCAAGATGGCAGCTTCCTCCCGGTAGCCGGCCTCGGTCAGCACATCCGCCCAACGCTGCAGTGTGCGGACAAGCAGGGTATAGCTCTGGTCATATTCAGACAATGCTGTAATATTGGCAGTGCCGTACTCCAGCTTCAGATCCGTGTTGGTCCAGCCGGTGAGATTGACAATTTTCTGATCAGAGAGGGTTTCCATGACCTCAATGCATTCCAGGACTTCGCTGTTGTCATTCAGCAGATGCGTGGGAAAGCTCTCCAGGGGAATCTTGATATAGGGCAGCCCGTCCAAAGGCTTGCGGCGCACGGCGTTGGCGGCGGATTCCCGGGCCCAGAAGTCCGACTCCTGCCTGCGGCTTTTTCCGGACCACTTCTTGACATTGTAATAAACCAGCAGGGAAAAGGTAATAAAACTTGCCAAAAAACCGATATTCATATATAATATCCTTTCATAAGGAACTGTAATATTTGCCATAGAGTCCTGCGCGGGCAGGGCAGTCAGGAGCAAGCCATGTTTCATATGAACAATAAAAAGACAACCCGGCGCATTTCCGCGATCATCGTTGCTTTGCTGGTGATCGCAATGATTGCTTCCACTGTAACATATCTGCTCTATTAATTCAAGAGCGGAATGGCAGTGCACAATGGTGTGCAGGGTTAGTAAATACCGGTGGTCTGAGTATAAAACGGGAGGAACAAAATAATGGGGAAATGGATAAAGAGAGGGTGCCTTTGCGCCCTTATGCTGGTCTGCATGCTGGCATCGGGAATGACAGCGGCAGCAAAAGACAAAGGTGTCATCAAAAACGGAATTTATGTGGGCGAAGTGAATCTGTCCGGCATGACTGCCGAGGAGGCGGTGCAGGCGGTGAACGCCTATGTGGAGACTCTGCGGGAAGTGCAGATCACGCTGCTGGCCGCCGAGGACAGGGAAGTGCCCGTGACCGCCGGGGAACTGGGAATCTCCTGGGCCAATCAGGATGTGATAACCGAGGCTTTGGAGGTAGGCATCCATGGAAACGTGATCGAGCGCTACAAGATGCTCAAGGATCTGGAGCGGGAGAATCTGGTCTACCCGCTGGAGCTTTCCTTTGATTTTCAGGGGCTTACGGATATCCTGATGGAACAGTGCACCCAGTATGATGTGAAAGCAGTGGATGCCTCTTTGGTTCGTGAGGACGATGCATTCCAGGTGATAGGCGGAAACGTCGGCTACGCCCTGGACGTGGAGGCCTCTTTCGACAAGGTTCACGAACTTTTGTCCAGCGGGTGGGACTGTCAGCCATGCAGCATTCCCCTGGTGGTGGAAGTGACGCAGCCCAGGGGCAGCGCGGAGGAGCTTTCCAAGGTGAAAGACGTGCTGGGCACTTTTACCACCTCCTACGGCAGTTCCAATTTCAACCGGAGCGAAAACATATCCAATGGCTGTAAATTGATCAACGGCACGGTCCTGTACCCCGGAGACGAATTCTCCATGTTGGAGTACGTGACGCCTTTTACCGCGGAGAACGGCTACTATATGGCAGGGTCGTTCATGAACAACCAGGTGGTGGACAGCATGGGCGGCGGCATCTGCCAGGTATCCACCACGCTGTACAACACAGTCCTGCTGGCGGAACTGGAGGTGACGGAGCGCTCCAATCACACCATGATCGTCACCTATGTGGATCCGTCGGCGGACGCGGCAATCGCCGAGAGCGCGAACAAAGATTTCAGGTTCGTAAACAACCTGGATTCCCCCATTTATATTGAGGGACGCACCGAGGGCAAGAAGCTGACCTTTACCATCTATGGGGAGGAGACCAGGGATCCCGGACGGGAAGTCCGCTATCAGAGCGAGATACTGGAGGTCATCAATCCTACCTCGGACGACATCACTGCGGACGCAGGCCAGCCCCTTGGCTATATCGTGTCCAATGACAGCGTCCATACCGGATACAGGGCGGAGCTGTGGAAAATCGTTCTGGAGGACGGCGAAGAAGTGGAACGTACCAAAATAAACAGCAGCAGCTATCGGCTGGTGCCAAAAAGCGCAGTGGTGGGAGTGGCCACGGAGGATCCGGTTGCATATGAGGAGATTATGGCTGCAATCGGCACTGGCAGCATACAGCATGTGAGGGACGTGCTTGCCCTGCTCCTGCCGCCTCCTCCCGCAGACCCGGCTGCCGACCCGGCCGCGGATCCGGCTGCAGGGGCGCAGTGATGCCTGGGGGGAAAGCTCCGGCGGAGTGCGGCATTTCCGCGGATAACAGCGCATCGGCAGAGTGCAGCGCTCCCCTGGAACATATCGCCTCTGTGGGGCGCAGCGGGCCCATGGGACGAAGCGCTGCCCCGGAGAGTGCGGGACTAAAAACAGGAAAACTGCCGGTGAATGCCATGAAACGTTCCGTTCTGGGACAGATCCGGACAAAAAGAGAGGAAGTGTTAAGTGGCGCAGGCGTAGGAAGAGACTGCGCCATCTTCTCTTCCTGCGGGGAACAAAATATAGCGATCTGCGTGCAGGAGGCGGTGGTGACTGTCAGGCCGGACGGAGCAGTCCGACTGGCCGAAAGGGGAAAAACCGCATCATCAGATAAAGAAGATAAATACATAGTCGGAAAGCCCGCCCCACTGTCTGCGGAGGGCACGAGCGCAGTGCGGAAAGCATCCGAAGGGCAGAAATCATCCGCACCGCCCGGACAGGAGGCGGTTTCCGGGACATGGACAGACGAAATGGAAATGACCATGGCCGACCTGATTGCGAAATGCGCCAACAACCTGGCTGCGGGAGGCGCACGCCCCGTGGCAGTGATGACCGCGCTGCTTTTGCCCCAGGATACCCAGGAGTCCCGGGTCAGGGCGCTGATGGCCCAGGCTGAGGAGAAGTGCCGGGAACTGTCCCTGGAACTTGCCGGAGGACAGACGAGGATAACGGCCGCAGCCGCCATGCCTATAGCCACAGTGACAGGCTATGGGACAGTGGCTATGGGCCGGGACCACACCTTGAAAGCCGCCGCGCCGGGCCAGGACATTGTCCTGAGCAAATGGATCGGCCTGCAGGGCACGGCCCGGATCGCCAGAAGCTGCGCGGGGCAGCTTTCCCAGCGATATCCCGCCTGGCTGGTGGAGGAAGCGGCCGGCTTTGGCCGGTATCTGTCTGTACTGCCGGAGGCGGAGGCGGCGATGGGTTTCGGGGTCTGCGCCATGCACGATGCCTCGGAGGGAGGCATTTTAGGAGCCCTCTGGGAGCTGGCGGAGGGCGCGGGCACAGGGCTTTTGACAGATATGCGAAAGTTTCCCCTGCGCCAGGAGACCGTGGAGGTATGCGAGTGCTGCGGCGCAAACCCTTACGAGCTGCTCTCGGGAGGGTGCCTTGTTATGACGGCATGGGACGGAGAGGGGCTTGCGGCGGCTCTCAAGGCGGCAGGGATTCCTGCCACAGTGGTGGGGAAGCTTACCCGGGGCAATGACCGAATACTGACAAACGGAGACGAAATCCGCTACCTGGACAGACCCAAAAGGGATGAAATCTATCATACTCACGGGCGATGAAGTTTGCCGCCGATTCATGATGCCTGCCGCTGGTGAGTCGGGTACCATTCCATGGCAAATTCCAGTGACCGTCAGTATGCATTACAAGAAAAGAGAGGGATATCAAATGAGAGAAGAATTGTTGGCATTGATGGAAAAGAACAGCCGCATCGACTTAAGCGAGCTGGCAGTCCTGTTAGGAGTTCAGGAGGCAGAGGTGGCAAATGAACTGGCCGACCTGGAAAAGGAGGGCGTCATCTGCGGATACCATACCATGATCGACTGGGAGAAGACCTCCAGGGAAAAAGTGTCCGCACTGATCGAGGTGCGGGTGACACCCCAGAGAGGCCAGGGCTTCGACAGCATCGCACAGCGTATCTATCAGTATCCGGAGGTTCAGAGCGTATACCTGATGTCCGGCGGCTATGACCTGATGATCATCCTGGAGGGCAAGACTTTGCGGGAAGTATCTTCTTTCGTGTCTGATAAGCTGTCCACACAGGAGTCCGTGCTCAGCACAGCCACGCATTTCATCCTGAAGAAATACAAGGATCACGGCACAGTGCTTTCCAGGAAAAAAGAAGATGAAAGGGAGATGATCACCCCATGAGGAATCCGTTATCAGACAATGTGGTAAATATAAAGCCGTCAGGCATCCGGAAATTCTTTGACATTGCCCAGGAGATGAAAGACACCATTTCCCTGGGCGTGGGCGAGCCTGACTTCGACACTCCCTGGCACATCCGGGACGAGGGCATTTATTCCCTGGAAAAGGGGAAGACTTTCTATACCTCCAATGCGGGCCTGAAAGAACTGCGGGAGGAGATTGCAAGGTATCTGTACAGGAAGCAGGGGATTCTCTACGAGCACCCCATGAAAGAGATTCTGATCACCGTAGGAGGCTCCGAGGCCATCGACATAGGCTTTCGGGCCATGATCAATCCTGGGGACGAAGTGCTGATCCCCCAGCCCAGCTTTGTGTCCTACGGGCCCTGCGCGGTGATGGCAGGGGCAAAGCCCGTGTACATCAACATGAAAGAGGAGAACGAGTTCCGCCTTACGGCCCGGGAACTGGAGGAGAACATCACGGACAAAACCAAGATTCTGGTGCTGCCTTTCCCCAATAATCCTACCGGAGCCATCATGGAGCGAAAAGACCTGGAGGCCATTGCGGAAGTCATCCTCAAACATGACATCTATGTCATGTCCGATGAGATCTATGCGGAACTTAGCTACAAGGAGAAGCATGTGTCCATTGCGGAACTTCCGGGCATGAAAGAGCGCACCATACTGATCAACGGTTTTTCCAAGGCCTTTGCCATGACCGGCTGGCGGCTGGGCTATGCCTGCGGTCCGGAGGCCATCATAGAGCAGATGACCAAGATCCATCAGTTCGCCATCATGTGCGCGCCCACCACCAGCCAGTACGCGGCCATAGAGGCCATGAAAAACGGCGATGACGATGTGAAAGAGATGTGCACGGCCTACAACCAGAGGCGCCGCTATCTGGTGCATGCTTTTCGGGAGATGGGGCTGCCCTGCTTTGAGCCCTACGGCGCATTCTATATCTTCCCCTGTATCAAAGAATACGGTCTGACCAGCGACGACTTCGCCATGCGGTTCTTAAAGGAAGAGGGCGTGGCTGTGGTGCCGGGCACGGCTTTCGGCGACTGCGGGGAGGGGTATCTGCGTATTTCCTACGCTGCTTCGCTGGAGAATCTGAGGACAGCCATGGGCAGGCTGGAGCGCTTTCTGAAAAGGCTTAGGGAGGAACGCGGGAACTAGGAGGTAAAGCAATGAAAAAGAGAGTTGGCATTGTGCTGCTTTTGACAGCGCTGCTTTTGTCAGGCTGTGCCATCGTCTCGCCCCTGGAACTGCTGGAGCTGCTTTCCCAGGCCAACAGCAAAACCGGGGAGAGCGCCAGCGCTGACAGCGAGACGAAATCTGAAGCCCGGGAGGAGCGGGAACAAAAACTCTATGTAAAGGGCCAGGATGACGGGGAAGCAGCCGGGGAGAAGCAGGGCGAAGAAGCGGACGGCCGGGAAGATGGCTATTTGAAAGGCACTGTCACGGACTATGGCTGGGAGAGCGAGTACTGGAACCTGCGCTTTTCGGTTCCTGAGGACGTGTACATGCTCAGCGATGAGGGGCTTGCCAATGTCAAGGAGGCGGGACAGGAGATGGTTGCAGAGGACCGTGAATTTACCGAGGCCCAGCAGGATCGACTGGAGGACACCACCTTATATGAGATGATGGCCGTCACGCCCCGGGCGGATGCCAATGTGCTCGTGATGACAGAAAAGCTTCTGATGAGGGGCCTGACCACGGAGAACTATAAAAAGGCCCTGCAGATGCAGCTGCTGCTTATGAGAATGACGGACATTACCGTATTGGACGACAGTAAATCAGCGGAGATCGCAGGCGAAAGCTATGACGTGCTGAACCTCCGGGTGGAGAGTGACGCTACGTATTTTCAGGATTACTATGTTCGCGTGGCCGGAGATCATGCCCTATGCATCACGGTCACATATACGGAAGAGACGACAGAAAAAGCCGCAGAGATCCTGGACAGCTTTGACGTATATTAACAAAAGAGGCCCCAGTGCCGCAGGAGGATTCATTGAGATGCATATCGTTCTGCACCAGCCGGAGATACCGGGAAATACAGGAAACATAGGACGTACCTGCGTGGCTACAGGTACGTCCCTGCATTTGATAGAGCCTTTAGGCTTCCGGCTGGACGAAAAATCCATCCGGCGGGCCGGAATGGACTACTGGCATCAGTTGGAAGTCCACCGCTACATGAATTTTCAGGAATTTAGGGAGAGCCATCCCGGCGCCAGAATCTGGATGGCCACCACCAAGGCCGGGCGCTCCTACACGGAGGCGGCCTTTGAACAGGACGACTACATCATGTTCGGCAAAGAAAGCGCAGGGATTCCCGAGGAGATTCTTGTGGATTATGAAGAGACCTGCATCCGCATTCCCATGCTTCCCGCCATCCGTTCCCTGAATCTCTCTAACTCCGTGGCCATCGTGCTCTACGAGGCGCTGCGCCAGAAGGGTTTCGCAGACATGCAAAAACAGGGGGAGCTGCACCGCCTGGAGTGGAAGAGGGGACAGTGAGACTGGAGAATTTTCGTAGTGGCTGTTTCTTTTTGTCGTATTGACAGAACTGTAAAGATTTGCAATTTTGATAATCAGTTAATTGATGGTATTAGAGAGATAAATGACCACCATTCCGATAGTATTACCGATGAAGTATACGGTTCCAGAAGAGAAAGCGCAAACCTTGCAGCCAGACCAGCATTTCGTAGGTTAAGTCAAAAAGAAATTTTGCCATTTTTGCTCTTGACAACCTCCCACTCCACATATTATCCTATATCTAAAGCACCACTATCTTAAGATCTGTACTTTCTGATGTTGAATGGCATCTCAGCCGTTTATCACTGGAAAAAGCGCAACTGTAAACAAAGCAAAGGAAAACGGCAGGGATGGAGGCAGCCCATACATACATTCCTGCCGGAATGGAGGAATGACAATGGGAGTGGAAAACGAGGCAATGCTGTCCTATCTGGAGGACAACTACCGATTTGCGGATCTGTTCAACCAGCTGTACTTCAAGGGAGGGCAGGTGGTCGACCCGGAGGAACTGGCGGAGGCGTCGGAGGTGTACCATGGGAAGCCCGGGGAGAAGAGCGGGCGGATCCGGGATGTGAAGAAACGCCTGAAGTCGGGCAGGGAGCTGAAGATACTGGCGGTGGAGAGCCAGAGCGAGGCAAGCAGCATCATGCCCTGGCGGGTGATGGACTATGACTGCAGGGAGTACGGCCGCCAAATTCAGCAGGCCCAGAGGGCCAACAAAGCCCGGGAGAGGGCCGGGGAGAAAGTGTACGAAAGCGCCGGGGAGCGCCTGGACAAGGTGCGGAAAGAGGAGCGCTTCGCACCGGTGTATACCCTCTGCCTCTACCATGGTACAGAACCCTGGGATGGCCCAAGGAGTCTGAAAGACATGATGGACTTCGGAGAGAGCCGGCCGGGTCAGCCGGAAAGCGGCGGGGTGCGGGAGTGGGAGGAATGCTTTGCGGACTACCCCCTGCACCTGGTCTGCGTAAACGAGCCCCTAGACTGCTCCGGGTTCCGCACGTCCCTGCGCGACCTCTTCACCATCCTGCCCTGCCGCAGGGACAAAAAGCGGCTGATAGAGCTTCTGTCCGGCGACCCGGCCTACCAAAGCATGGACAAAGAGACCGCCGAGACGCTCAGCGTGCTTATGGGGATAAATAAATTCAACGAAAATGTAGAAACTTATAAGACAGAGGAGGGAAACTATAATATGTGCCAAGCGATACGCGAACTGATGGAGGACAGCCGACTTGAGGGCGAAGCTCGTGAAAGGATCGAAATTATAGAGAACATCATGAAATTAAGCCGGTGTTCTCTGAAAGAAGCCTGCAAAGCGGCTGGAAAGACTTTGGAAGAGTACCGCCAGGCGAAAAAAATATACACCAAAATATAACAGGAACGCCACCAGACAAGTACTGAAGGGCGAAAGGCAATAGTTGCTCTTTTTCAGCAAAAAACTATTTTTTCGCACACCCATAAAAGAGAGGAGATCTTACCATAAAGCAGGAATAAAAATAACGCGAAAGGATACAAGGGAACACCTGGGGCAGTTGGAGCTTCTGTCCAGCGACCCGGCCTACCAAAGCATGGACAAAGAGACCGCCGAGACGCTCAGCGTGCTTATGGGGATAAATAAATTCAACGAAAACGAAGAAACTTATAAAACCGAGGGAGGAAACTACAATATGTGCCAAGCCATACGCGAACTGATGGAAGACAGCAGACTGGAGGGAGAGGCCCACCAAATAACCGAAATTATAGAGAACATTATGAAGTCAAGCCGCTGTACTCTGAAAGAAGCCTGTGAGGTGGCCGGAAAGACCCTTGAAGAGTACCGCCAGGCGAAAGACATATATACCAAAGTATAAAACAGAGTAAGGAAAATATGATATGCATAAAGCGGACGAAATACATATGTGCCCGACTCTGCGCGAACTGATGGAAGACAGTTATTGGGAGGAATATTATAAGGGATACCACGAGGAATACGCCATAAGAATAGCCCTGTAAATCTATAACCCTATAAATATAAAAACCAGCCGCTGTATGGATTCATGGCTCCATACAGCGGCTCTTGTGTTCTAAAAGCAGCAAAACCCAAAGCCCCGCCCCCTGTGCCGCCCACAGACAAAGATAAGGTGACAAACAACCAAAAGGATGGTACCATGTGCACAGCATCGTACATGGTACCTGTGGCCATACGGCCGTTCCGCGCCAGGAATAAGGACATTGTGCCATAGATGTATTTTCCCCTGCCCCAAAAGGCAGGGCACGAGGAGGGCCCAAATGGGACTTACAATAGATAACCCGATCATAGGCCAATTCAAAGACAGCCTGCAGGCCGAAGAGAAAAGCAAAGCCACCATAGAAAAATACATGCGGGACATCAGAGCCTTTGCCGCTTTCCTGGACGGACAGCCCGTCACGAAAGACGCCGCCATCCGCTACAAACAGCACCTGTCCGCCCATTACGCCATAGCCAGCGCCAACTCCATGCTGGCCGCCGTAAACAGCTTCCTGCGCTTCGCAGGCTGCCCCGACTGCGTAGTACGCACCTTTAAAGTCCAGAAAGCCGTCTTCCGCTCCAAAGAACTGGAACTGACCAAAACGGAGTATGTCCGCCTGGTGGAGACCGCCAGGCACCGGGGGAACCTGCGCCTGTCCCTGCTCATGCAGACCATCTGTGCCACCGGCATCCGCATCAGCGAACTCCCTTTCATCACCGTAGCCTCCCTCCAGACCAGGCGCGCCACGGTCTCACTCAAGGGAAAGACCCGCACGGTCATCCTGCCCCTGGATCTCTGCCGGGAACTGAAGCGCTACACAAAAGCCGCAGGCATCCAAAACGGCAGCGTCTTCGTCACCCGCGGCGGACAGCCCATGGACCGCAGCAACATCCTGCATGCCATGAAAGCCCTGTGCAGGGAGGCAGGAGTGGAAGAGGGGAAAGTCTTCCCCCACAATCTCCGCCACCTCTTCGCGGTCACATATTATAATGTAGAAAAAGATCTCTCCCGCCTGGCTGACCTGCTGGGTCATTCCAATGTCAACACCACCCGCATCTACACCCTCATAAGCTGTGAGATGCAGGAAAGGCGTCTGGACAGCCTGGGACTCGTCCTGCCAAACGAAAATACCGCATAATAAACATTATGCGGTAACTTCCGAAAATGACTCTTTCACTCAGAAATCATTATACTCTTCCAACTCTGAAAATTCAATATCATAAACGAAATTTCCAAAAGTATTTATACAGTTGGAGCCCTTTTATTGCGCTTCCGCGGTTTGTGAATTAACTATAACAGATTCTAAGTCAAAAGATACGTCTAAACATTTTGCTAAAATGGGTTTCTGCTTGGATTTTTTATTTTTTCATGCCATTTAAAACCTCATAATGTTTATTATGAGGTATCTCGTCAGACAGGATAGAGGAACTTTTACATGAAGCGCAGACGCAAAGCTCGGCCTGAGGAACCCGGCCAAACATCCGTCGAGGAGATATACGTGTACGACCTGGATGTGATAGGGCTGGAGGAACTAAGCGGGACAGAGCCATCCGGGGGAGCCGGGACGCAGATCCCCACCCTGGAACAGCTGGAGGCGGAGCTCCACAGGACCAGGCACAAGAGCCGTTACAGAAAGGTCTTAAGGAGCACCAGCTTCTCTTTGGTGGTAGTGGCGGCCGTGGCCGTGCTCGTCGCAATGTTGTTCCTGCCGGTGCTGAAGATAGACGGCACCTCCATGACGGAGACCCTGCAGGACGGGGACATCGTGGTGGCCGTGTCGGGGGCGAAGTTCCGGATCGGCGATGTGGTGGCGTTCTACTACAACAACACCATCTTGGTGAAGCGGGTCATCGCCACAGCCGGGGACTGGGTGGACATAGACGCGGACGGCAATGTCTACGTCAACGGGGAGGCCATCGAGGAGCCGTATCTGGCGGAGAAAGCCCTGGGGCAGTGCGACATCGACCTGCCATACCAGGTTCCGGACGGGAGGTGCTTCGTCATGGGGGATCATCGCTCCACCAGCATAGACAGCCGCAGCAGCACGGTAGGCTGCATAGAGGCGGGCAAGATCGTAGGCAGGATCACGTTCCGGATATGGCCGGTGCAGGAAATTGGATTGATAAACTGACAGTTTTGCAGATACAAGGAAGGAGACAGCACAATGGAATCTTTGAGGAAACAGGCTGCAAGAATCTTGGGGGAGCAGAAGAAATATAAGGTCCGGCTGACGGCGTTTCTGTGCCTGGCCCTGCTGGTGACAGCGGGAACCGTGGCGGCGCTGACCATGAACGGCCAGGCGCTCACCGCTGACAAGGGAGAAAAGGAGCTTGACTGCCGGCTGGCCATGCACCAGCACACGGACGAGTGCTACAACAGCGAGGGCGGGCTCGTCTGCGGGCAGGCGGACTACGTGATTCACACCCATGACGAGAACTGCTACAACGAGGGCGGGGAGCTGGTATGTACCCTGGCCGAGATGCAGGCCGATGGAGAACTCCACGTACATGACGCCGCATGCTTCACGGAGCAGGAAGTGCTCATCTGTGGGGAAGAGGAGTCCGGGGGGCATGTGCATGACGAGGCGTGCTACACCAAGACTCAGGGCGGGCTCATCTGCGAGGCCGAGGGCACGGAGCATCAGCACGGCCCGGAGTGCTATGAGAAAGTGAAAGGCGACCTGACCTGCGGGGAAGAGGAGTCAGGGCACCGGCACAGCGCCGACTGCTATACAAAGACAAAGGGCGGCCTGGTCTGCGGCCAGGAGGAAACAGAGGGCCATCAGCACAGCCCGGAGTGCTATACGAAAGTGAAAGGCGACCTGATCTGCACGGCAGGGGATGGCCATCAGCACGGCGCAGAGTGCTATACAAAAGTAAAGGGCGCCCTGACCTGTGCGTCCGAGGAAGAGGGTCACGAGCATACGGACGAGTGCTATGCATGGAATGAGGAGCTGACCTGCGGACTCGCCGAGGAAAGCCATGAACATACGGACGAGTGCTACGCCTGGCATGACGAACTGACCTGCGGCCTCACCGAAGAGGAGAGCCATGCCCATACGGACGAGTGCTATGAGTGGACAGATGAGCTCACCTGCGAGATTCCGGAGGAAGAGGGCCATACCCATACAGACGAATGCTACGCATGGACCGAAGATCTGGTCTGCGAGATACCCGAAGGGCCCCATGAGCACACGGACGAGTGCTACGAGTGGACCGAAGAACTGACCTGTGAGGTGCCCGAGGGCGAGGGAGCCCATGTGCACAGCGGGGAGTGCTATGGAACCGAGACCGTCTGCATCTGCGGCCGGCTGGCGGCAGTGGAGCATGTGCACGGCGAGGAATGCTTCAAAACCATAGAGACAGAGGAGCCGGTGGTTCTTCAGAAAGTATATCAGGACAGCGAGATCCGCGTGACGGCGGTGTACGGCAAGGATGCCAACATTCCCGAGGAGGCCCGGCTGGTGGCGGAAGTGATCGCCAGGAAGACCGAGACTCAGGGACAGGTAAATCAGGAGCAGGAAGACCAGAACCAGGAACCCGAAACCCCGGATCAGGCACCCGCAGAGGCGGAGCCTGCCCAGACGGAATCTCAGGATCTGGAAGTCCCGGAGGCGGAGCCTGCCCAGACGGAAGCCGGGACAGAGCCTGAGGAGGCCGGACAGGAAGACCAGAGTCAGGCACCCGCAGAGGCGGAGTCTGCCCAGACAGAATCTCAGGATCTGGAAGTCCCGGAGGCGGAGTCTGTCCAGACGGAAGCCGGGACAGAGCCTGAAGAGGCCGGACAGGAAGACCAGGGCATCGAGCCCGTGGTGGATGAGCAGGAGCCGGCGGGAACGGAGACGGAGGCAGACGGGCAGGCGACCCAGGATACACCCGATACACAGACTGCACCGGAGGCCGGCACGGAAGCGGAGCCTGGGGCAGAGAATGCCGGCGGGGATGAGAAAACTGCCGACCAGGCGTCTGCGGAGGACGGAAATACATCCGATGACGCCGTGGAAATCATAAGGGAAGAAGTATCCTACAGACTGCGGTTCACGGTAAACGGTGAGACGATCCAGCCGGAAGGCAGCGTAACCTTTACGGTACAGTGCCTGGATGGGGACGGCAATGCCGCAGGGGCACCCGTGGTGCTGGTATACAATGCGGGAGATGCCGTGGACGCTATGGTGGCGACTCTGGTCAGGGAGACCATGGTAGAAATCCTCAGCGACGAGCTGACTTTGTTCCAGACAAAAGAAACTGCGAACTATATCGTGACCGTCAACTATGCGGAGAGCGCCCGGATTCCGGAGGGAGCGCAGCTGCAGGTAATCGAATATTCAAAAGACTCTGAACAGTACATGAAACGCTGTGAAGAATTGGGCTACCAGCCGGACTGGCTGCTGAATGTAGGCTTCTTCGTGGAAGGGGAGGAGGTAGAGCCTAAGACCCCTGTCAGCGTCAAGGTGACGGATAAGAATGTAACAGATGCCGCTGAGTATGAGATAGTACATTTTGCGGACACCGAAACAGAGAAGATGACCGGCAGCGGAACAAAGACCGGAAGCGGTGTGGAAGCGGAATTTACTCTGGACAGCTTTTCCGATGTGGCCGGTACCAGCACATACACGGTGGACTCTGACAGTCAGCTCTCGCAGATTGCTCCTATTGGCGGTCTTGCTCATGAGAAACAGGTTGAGCCTGTTTCGGGGATGGAGGATGTCTATGAACTGACCCTGAACGTAAAGGGCGCTATCGGAAGCATAAAGGAAAAGGCAAAACTGGATATCTTATTTGTGGTGGATACTTCAGGCTCCATGGACTTTGATGTGGATGGGCATGAGTACCATTATAATAAGACTCGCCAGGCCTTGGTAAATGAACAGATCACAAAGCTGGTAAACAGCCTGGAAAATGACGACGCGATTGATGCCAGATATAAGCTGGTTACCTTTGCCAGCACGGCCAGCACAAGGAATGCAAGTTCGTGGCAGAGCGGAGCAACTTTAATCAACAGATTGCCGGGGGACGCCTCCGGCGGAACGAACTACCAGGACGCTCTGGAAAAGGCCGGAGCGGCAGTGAGTGCAGACAAGAGAGATGCGAAGAGAATCATCATCTTCCTGACGGACGGAGCGCCTACCTATTATAACAGCGGCCGCGGCGTTGCCGGACCGGGCTCCTCTACAAATACTGTCTGTGTGACGAAAGCGGTAGAGGGTGCAGGAATGATCGGAAGCGATTGCGATTATTTCTACGCGGTGGGCTTTGGCGCGGATATGACGAAGCCTACTACCATGGGCAGTTCCGGAAAGACCGCGCTGCAGATTTTAACCGATGTTGCGGAAGCGGCAAAGAATTCCGGAGCCGGAGAGAGCTTTGCCACCGCAAGCACAGACCTGACAAAATTCTTTGAACAGTTTCAGGCTAACCTGAAGAAAATCACAGCGGTTGATGTAAGCTTTACAGACCGGCTGACCAATGTGGTCTATATCGTGGACGGCGAGGGGAGTAAAGTAGAAAATCCGGGTGCAGATAACTGGGTGTGCAAGATTACGGATGCTGCCGGAAATGAGGCCGCTGACGAGATCGCGGCGTCCGGCATGAAAGCCGAGTATGACAGCGGAAATGGATTAAATGTGACTTTTAATCCTGGGTACGAATTGAAAGAAAACTATACGTACTCTGTAACCGCAAAGATTAAGATAAATAAGGAAGCTGCGGACCCTGAATATCGGATAAACGGATACAGCTATCCGGATAGGGGAGAGGCGAATACAGGAGCAGGCTCTGAGGGGCAGCTGGGATTCTTTTGCAACGTGGAGGACAGCGCTAAAGTAGAGTACAGCTATAAAATAGGAGACGCTGCTGTAAAGCATGATCCGCTGGAATATCCTCGTCCCGTAGTCCAGATGACAACCGTACCTACTCCGGAGCCCATCAGAGTACAGGAGATGGGACATAATAAATACGTTACGAAAGTAGAGGGAGCGACTGATCTGTATGATTTGACTCTTGATATCACGGGTGAAGTTGCAACCGGAAAAGACCAAAAGCCGGCTAAGTATGATGTTATGTTTGTGGTAGATACGTCCGGTTCCATGAACTATGGCGTGAATACGAATAACAACGCATCTATAGGGTACCGCCGCATTGACGATGTCAGAACGGCGATAAATAATCTGATTGACCAGCTGGCAGAGAAGAAAATCGACGCGCAGTATAATCTGGTGACATTTGCCGGTTCGGCCAAGTCTGCCATTGGATGGCAAAGTGGCAATGGAGTCAAGGAGTACATTAAATTGACTACTTCTTCTGGCTGGTCTGGGACCTCCGACACAAGTAATCTGGCTCCGTCGGGTGGTACGAATTACCAGGACGGCCTTGTAAAGGCAGCTAATGGAATGGGCGGAACCCGCAGTGATGCAACCAGAGTTGTCATTTTCCTGACGGATGGTCAGCCAACATACCATGTATGCAATGTTATAAGCAATTGGGGCAGTAAGAAATGTGGCCCGCTTGATAATAATGGGACAGCAATGCAGGGAGGGGGAAATGAGACTAAGGATGATGACTTTAATGGCGCGATAATGGGCGCCGGTGCTCTGGCTGGGAAAGCTGATTCTTTCTATGCCATTGGTTTCGGCAAAGATATGAATTCAAATACAATTATTTACACAGACAGTAAAACGAGAGAAAGGTATACAGCCAAAGAGTTACTTGAAAAAGTGAGAACTGCTACGGGTATACAGGACGGCAAAGTCGATGCCACCAACGATCTGGCAAAGTACTTCAATGCGATCATTGAGACAATCGTCCAGTATAATTGCGATAATGTAACGATTACCGACATCCTGAGTCAGTGGGCAGAGATCGACGCAGCCGCGGATGTTCCGGGTGTTCCGCAGATGCTGAAAGTGGCACTCATTAATAAGGATACCGGAGCGGAGATAAGTTCTAACACAAATAAGGGAACAGATTTGTCAGTGACATTGCCGCTGCCGAAATCCACAGATGCGAACAATACAAATCCGAATGGCGGTTCCATGACCGCAACCTACAACGAGGCCGAGAAAAAGGTTGAGCTTGATTTTACTGATGACTATAAACTGGAAGCAGGCTATACCTATGCCGTAACCATAAGAATCAAACCTACGGAAGCTGCTTATGAAGAATTCAAAAACGGAAGTACAGAGAATATTCGTGAGGGCGAAGCCGGAACAGGCGAAACATCAGCCGGTAAGGAAGGATTTTACAGTAATAATACGGCAAAGGTGAAGTTCGACTTCAAAGGTGAAACAGGCAAGGAAACGGAATATTCTCGTCCGGTCATTCAGCCCAGCGCCGCTACCATTGTAGTGACCAAGGAAATAGTTGGCTTAGATGATTTAACAGAGGAGGAAAAAGCCGGGATATTAGAAAAGCTGAGATTTATCTTTGACGATGAGACAACGCCGATATCGCTGACAAAGAACGAAAACGGGACCTACAGTATTACCAAGACGGTAACACCGGGCAGGCATACAGTGACTGAGCTTTGGGAAAGTGCTGATATCCCCAATATGCTGCGCACGACCACTATAACGATCGATGGCGTGGACACAGCGCTCGATCCGTCTAAAACCGGCGGAGAAAGTGCAGAAGACGCATTATTCGATCAGGATGCTAAAGTTACAATAGCAGATGTCCCTGCAAATGGTACAGTGACAGTAGCTTTCACGAATACCTATGAGCCCAAGACCCAGACAGTCAAGCTGCTAAAGGTTGATGGTGATAATAAGACCAGCTCAGTATTTGAAGGATTGGATTTCACAATCCGGGCAGGAGAAATTACCAAGGAAGACTGGGATGCTATCTTTGCAGAGGAACCTGAAAAGAGAGAGGAAAAGCTCAAAGCCCTGATTAACGGGAAACCCGTTGTCTGCAAGTTGCTGATAGGCAGTGACGGATATGCGAAAGTAGTTGAGAGTTCAATTAATGAAAAATATATGAAAGCCGACAGTGCGAACAGCGCAGAGATTGAGCTTAATATAGGCAACTACATTGTCGTAGAAGACAGAGTGGAAAAACCGCTGATAGACTACTATACAGTATACCCGTTCCTGCTTAAGGTTCTCGATTCCAAGGTCGAGATGGGTACGATCTCCGAATCTCGCGAAATAGATGGGAACGTAGTCGGCATCAGATTCCCGAATGACGAAAATGTCATTTTGACCGATAACGAAAAGGAAAACAGCTTTGAACTTCAGGTAAAGAACCGCCGGATGGTGATCGACACATTGCAGATTGTGAAAGTAAACGCGCAGTCCAATGAAAAGGGATATCCGATACTGGATGGAGCGAAGTTTAATCTGTACCAAGTGACAAAGGGCGAAAGCGGTGATACGATCGAAACCCTTATCATGGAGGAACTGGAAGCTGTAAACGGAAAGATAGTTATTCACAATAGCACAAAGAAATTCGCCGTTGGAGAGACTTATCTCCTCCGTGAGACAAAAGCGCCGGATGGTTTCATGCTTTCTGCGAATGATTTTGTCTTCAACATCAAAGAGGGCCTGGACAGTAAGGTGGGCAGCATTGCGGAAGTTGTGCCAACCAACCAATCATTCTTTACTGCTTTCATCAGTGAGGATGGTAAATTTGCAATAGACGCTACAAATTCGGATACAAAGTACACCGTGGATGACAATGGCAAGGTTTGGACAATTGCAATACCAAACAACACAGGAGCCCAGCTCCCCGTAACCGGCGGCCCCGGCACCGCAATGTATACATTGGGCGGGCTTGCGGTAATCGCAGCCAGTCTTGTGTACGGTCTGGGCATGAGGCGCAGAAAAGAGAAAGGAGGTAGGCATTGACTCTGGGATAAAGCCTCCGATCGACGCAAACTTGCGCCGACTGCAAGACCAATATAGCACCATGGAACTAAAAACAAAAATTTTGAGGGAAAAGAAAGGAAGGTTTTACTATGAAAGGTAAAATGAGAAAGTTATTTGCGCTTGCCTTGGCCGCCATTATGGTTCTGGCCATGGGCATCACCGCATCGGCCACAGGTGAGGATCCCGTTGCACCGCAAGGTGGAAAAATTGTAATTGAGAATCCCGTTCTGCAGCCGCCTGTGCAAGAAGGAGACGACCCGCAGCCTTATCCTTATGTAGCATACAAGATATTCTCCGTAACTACATCTGCAACAGCTGACGGTGAAACGAACTATGGCTACAAGTTGGATAATACTTCTGCCGTGTATAGTCTGTTGGCTCAAATGGATCAGACTGTGCAGCAAGCGAATGGTGTAGAGATTACTCCTACTACGGTAGAGGGTGTCTACAATGTAAATGTAACCGATGCACCTGCATTTGCCCAGTATTTGAATACCCAGAAAGCAACATTAACAGGCGGCATTAACGGTACACTCAATTCCACAACCGGAAAAGTGGAAATTACAATTCCGGCAGATCAGATGGGTTACTACTTCGTTTCTACCGACAGCGGTGCATTGGCTAATCTGACCACTGCTTCAAGCAGCACCCCGGTGACGATCTACGACAAGAACGAGACGCCTGAGATTGAAAAGACAACTACGCTGACTGGCGATGTTAGCGTTGGCCAGAACGTGCCTTATACCATTACAGGTGAGGTGCCGAGTACGGTGGGGTACGACCAGTATACCTATATCGTTACCGATAAAATGGGCACAGGCTTAACATTTAACGATGATTTAACCGTAAAGGTTGGGAATGCTACCATCTATGCGAATAACACGGTCTCTGCGGATTCACCTGCCGGTGGAATCACGGTAGAGAAGAATGGTTCGGATTACGATTTCAAGCTGACTTTTGATATGACGAAATTTAACGTCGGCGAGACGGTGGAGATTACCTATACCGCTACCGTAAATGAAAATGCAATCGTAGTTGAAACACAAACTCCCAACCCGCTGAAGAACGAGGCACATTTAGAGTACAGCAAGGATCCTAATAACACCACGACAGAAAAAACACCCGGATCAGACGTTACGCTCTACACGGCAAATATCGAAATCAATAAGGTTGTTGCAGGAAGTCAGAACCCTCTGAGCGGCGCGAAATTTGTTCTGGTGGACAAAGTGACGAAAGACGATGAGGGCAATATCACAGGTGTTGCGACTGACGCGAAGTATTACCAGTATATCGAAGCAAAAGAGGCTGAGGGTCAGAACCCGGCTGTAAAGGCTGAAGTTAAGTGGGGTACCAAGGCGGATGCGACAGAGGTAGTGACAGATGCTCAGGGTAAAGCAAGCTTCAACGGCTTAGAAGACGGTACTTACTACTTGGTTGAGACGGAAGCGCCCGCTGGCTATAATCTGATGACTGAGCCTCAGGAAGTTAATGTTGCACATGATACAAACAAGAACAATGAGATTGAAGACAACGAGAAAGTATTGCTGATTGTCAAACCCACGGTAGAAAACAGCACAGGAGCAACTCTTCCATCCACCGGCGGCATCGGTACCACAATCTTCTACGTGGTAGGCGGTATCCTGGTAGCAGCGGCAGGCGTACTTCTGATCACCAAGAAGCGCATGAGCGGACGTGACTGACAGGCCGCGGAAAGCCATGACACAACCGACCTAGGACAAAAGACAGTAAACCAGAAAATGGCAAGTATCAAATAAGCACCAAACCTCCGGGGCAGGACGATCGTACCCCTGCCCCGGGGGATGCCGCACGAGGCTGACACCTTCCCGTGGTGTGCGGCGAGCAACGGAAAAAAGGGGGCTGCATGGTCGATGCAGAGCGATTCCGGCAAAGCGCAGCAAAAGTTCCTTGGAAGATTTCTTTCCGGGACATGGATCCGGATAAGATGTAAGAAGCAACTGGCGGGGAAACCGATGAAGAAAAAAGAAAACACAGGGAAAGCGGGGAGGAAAAAGGGCTCTCTCTCCACTTTCCTCCTGACGGTGGTCCTGCTGACAGGGCTGGGCGTCATGCTCTACCCCTCAGTCAGCGACTACTGGAACTCTTTCCACCAGACCCGGGCTATCGCGGATTACGATGCGATGGTGGCGGCGTTGGATGAGACGGACTACGAAGCCCTTTTCGCTGCGGCGGAAGAATACAATGTGAAGCTCCGGGAGCTTAGCGCGCCGTATTCGGATTACGAGGAGCTGGATGAGCTGTATTACAGCGTCCTGGACGTGGCCGGAAACGGCATCATAGGCCACATCTCCATCCCCAAGATAGGCGTGAACCTGCCTGTGCACCACGGCACCAGCGACCCCGTGCTGAACGTGGCGGTAGGGCACCTGGAGGGCTCCAGTCTTCCCATAGGCGGTGAGGGACGGCACAGCGTGCTTTCAGCTCACAGGGGCCTGCCCTCTGCGAAGCTGTTCACGGATTTGGACCGCCTGGAGAAAGGGGATGTCTTCGTCCTCACGGTGCTGAACCGGACACTGACCTACGAGGTGGATCAGATCCTCATCGTGGAGCCTACCCAGATGGAGGCGCTGAACGTGACCCGGGGAAAGGACTACTGCACTTTGCTCACCTGTACCCCCTACGGGATCAATTCCCACAGGATGCTGGTGCGGGGACACAGAATCGACAATATTGAGGAGGAGCAGCTGGTCATAGTCGCCGCGGAGGCCAGGAAAATTCCGTCCTACTATGTGATCCCTGCTGTAGGGATACCGCTGTTGTTCGTGACCTTGGTGGTGATGCTGGCCATATCCGGCAGGAAACGTTCCGGCAAGACCGGGGAGGAGCTGCTGGAGGAATTCAAGAGAGACAACGAATTCAAATAAGAATCGAATCATAAGGAGGAAACGCCCATGAAAATGAAATGGAAGAGCCGCAAGCGGTTCAGGGGCCGTCTGATGGGCCTGGCGCTTGCGTCCATACTGGCAGCGGGATGCGTGGCTGCAGCGGTCGGCGGTACGGCCCGCGCGGCTGCGCCCCTGGATCTCTCCGCTTCCTGTACACTGCAGGTAAGAGTAGAGCCGAAAGCTCTGGCCGAAGGCGAGGAGGCCCAGTCGCCGGAGGTAGCAATCGACCTGTATAAGGTGGCGGATGCCGTGAAAGAGGAAAGCTATGACGCCTATCGGCTGGAAGTCCTGGATGCCTATGACGGACTGGATGTGGATATCACTGTGGGGGAATTGGAGGATGAGGCTCTCCGCCAGGCATGGAAAGACCAGGCGCAGAATGCCGCAGCCGTCATCTTCGCGGAGGGTAACTACGTGGAACCCGCTGCCACTGCCGTAAAGGCAGAGGGAGCCGATGTGGTGGAATTTTCCGAGCTGGATCCCGGTCTCTACCTGATGGTTCCCAGAGGCGCCGGGCTGGAGCGGGAGGACTATCTGGTCCGGGAGGAGGCAGAGGAGATTCCGGAACCGATTCGGACCATCGCCTACTCGGACTCTTATACATTCACCTACAGCCCCCAGCTGGTGGCGCTGCCCACCAGAGAGAGCGGCGACAATACCGCGGCAACCTCCAACCCGGGGGAATGGATCTACAGTCTCACTGGTATGAACGCAGCCGAGTCCAAGCCGGCCCTGAGCGACAGGTTCGGAGCCCTCAGGATCGACAAGGAACTGACCGAGTATGTGTCCGGCAGCCCTGCCACATTTATCTTCACCGTGGAGGCAACGCTTAGAGGGAAACTGGTTTACAGCAATGTAGTCTCTCTCGCGTTCAATGCACCCGGAACCCGGAGTGAGCTGATCCTGGAGCGAATCCCGGTGGGAGCCGAAGTCACGGTAACGGAGACCTACTCCGGAACCACCTACCAGACAGCCCCTGGCAGCGCCCAGGTACAGACTTTGACCATGACAAACGTGAGTCCGGAGGACGCGGCCTTTGACAACATCGCTTCTTTCCGGAACATATATGACGGCAGCGGCAGACAGGGATCCGCCATCACGAACCATTTCGAGTACGCGGACGACGGGCAGGGTCTGGTATGGAACTGGACACAGATCCCGGCCGGGACGCCCGGTGAAGAGTAGGGGGGTGGGATGAGATGAAAAAAAGCAAGGTATTTCTGACAGCCATATCCGCCTTTGCAGCGGGCATGGCGCTCACCGCCACGGTGGGGAGCGCGTGGGCCTACTTCACTACGAATACCACCGCCTCAGGCGGCTACACCTTAAGCCTTGGCAGCGAGACCCGGATCGTGGAGACTTACTCGGAGCACACCAAGCACCTGACAGTGGCCAACGAGGGAGCCGTCCCGGTATATGTAAGGGCCAGGGCATTCAGCGGCAGCCTTTACGGTCTGACCTACACAGGCGAGGGCTGGGAGGCCGGAGCCGACGGATACTACTACTATAATACCATAGTGCCTGGAACCACCACAGCCGAGGACGGAACGGTGGTGAAGTCCAGGACCACCCAGCTGGACGTGCTGATCACTTTCCCTGAGGACGCAAAGGAGGGAGACGATTGTAATGTGGTCGTCATCTACGAGTCCGTCCCGGTGCAGTACGACAGCGACGGGAACCCTGTGGCGCCTCAGGCGGTGGACTGGTCAGGCAAGGTGCTCACCGGCAGGACGGAAGGAGGGATTGACCAATGAAGAGACTTAAAAAGATAGTGGCATCCCCCATTACTACCATAGCGGCGTTCGTGCTGGCGGCGGGCCTGCTGCTGTTCAGCTCCGTCGGAGGGGCCAGGGCGGCGCTGACCTACTTCTCGGACGACTACGCGGCCAACATCCAGCTCCATGAGATCGGCGTGACCCTGGTGGAGAATGGGGCTCCGGTGGAGGGCGAGCTGCTGAAAGGCCTCCTGGCGGAGGGCGGGCAGATCAAGCCCGGCGCATCCTATAAGGAGCAGTTAAATGTCTACAACAGCGGCGTCATCAACGAATATGTCCGCGTCAGCATCCACAAGTACTGGCTGGACGGAAACGGAGAAAAAATCCGCACCCTGTCCCCGGAGCTCATCGGCCTGAACCTGGTAAACCTGGGCAGCGACTGGCTGGTGGACAGCGAAGCCTCCACTGAGGAGCGTACCGTGCTCTACTACAACAAGCTGCTGAACTCCCGGAACGAGACTCCGCTCTTTGCCGACGGCCTCACCATAGACGGCAGCGTGGCAAGACATGTCAGTGAGATCAGGGAGACGGACGGCAGGTACACCACCATCACCACGGTCTACGAATACGACGGCGCCCGGTTCTGCATCGAGGCCCGCGTGGATGGGGTGCAGGAACACAACGCAGAGGACGCCATCTGGAGCGCGTGGGGCCGCAGGGTCACCATAGACCAAAACGGCGTTCTGAGCCTGGACTAGGAGGGGAGAGACCATGAAGAAGAGAATACTGACATCCGCCCTCCTGGCGGGGGCGCTGCTCTTTGCGCCGGCCACGGCGCAGGCAGAGACCCTGGCAACGGAGCGGAACGTGACGTTCACCCAGGACAACAAGCTGTCCGAGGACCGCTCGGCATCGGACGTGAACAGCGCCGTGTACGACCTGCAGCCCGGTGACGACATCACCATTACACTGAATCTGAAGAACGACAACGCCTCCGCGTCCAACTGGTACATGACCAACGAGGTGCTGCAGTCCCTGGAGGAGACGGCAGGGAGCGGCGCCAGCGGCGGCGCGTATGAATACGAGCTTGTCTATACAGCCCCTGACGGCGCACGGGAGACCCTGTTCACCAGCGACACCGTGGGCGGCGAGAACAACGGTAGCCGCGTGGGCTTAAAGGCCGCCACCAGCGGCCTGGAGGACTTCCTGTACCTGGATACCTTAGAGCCCGGACAGAGCGGGGCGGTGACCCTGCGGGTGGCTCTGGACGGTGAGACCCAGGGCAACGATTACCAGAACACCCTGGCAAGCCTCCAGATGAACTTCGCTGTGGATACCACCACGGTGAATACCCGGACGGAGGAGCGCACCGTGCAGGGCGACCCGGTGCCGGTGGAAGACGATGGCAGCCAGGGCGGCAGCGGGGACGGCGGCTCCGCCAGGACCGGGATCGTGCGCACCGGGGATGAAGACGACCTGGTGCCCTACATCATAGCTGCGGGGGTCAGCGGGATCCTGTTCCTGATACTGGCCATCCTGGGAGTGAAAGAGCAGAAGAAAGCAAAAGATAAGATAAAGGCCAAGGCAGGTGCGAAAGCCCTGGGCGCAGGCCTGGCTCTGTGCATGGCATTGGGCACGGCGCAGCCGGTGTCCGCAGCAGAGGACTACACCTACACCCTGCGCCTGTTCGCAGGGGCCCAGGGCACCATAGACGGATCCGTGATACAGCGCCTGACGGACGCCGGGGCTACGGTCAGCATCCTGGACGGCGAGGTCTGTGTCATAACCGGACTCCACTATGGGGAACAGGTGGTCTTCGACATCCAGAAGGGCGTGGGCCTGGACAGCGCCAGCAAGTACTACCGCAAAGGCTTCCGCGTCAGCGGAGAGGACACGGACAGCAGCCGCCTGGCGAACCCGTCCGTGACGGTGACCGGGGACGCGGACTATGTGGTGGCCTACGGCATCCAGGGGGAGACGGTGGCCTACACCGTGGCGTACCGGGATGCGGAGGGCAACGACCTGTACCCCAGTGCAGTATACTACGGAAATGTAGGCGACAAGCCCGTGGTGGCCTACCAGTACATCGAGGGCTGGCAGCCCCAGGCGTACAACCTGGGCAAGACCCTGGCGGCGGACGCCTCGGAGAACCTGTTCACTTTCATATACACACCGGTGCCCACGGTGACCAATGTGAACACCATAGTGGTGCCTGGACCCCAGGCGCCGGTGCCGGAGCCCGGGCAGGAGCCCGGCCCCGAGCCTCAGGAACCCGTGGCGGTGGTGACGCCGCCGGAGCCTGAACCGGAACCCGAGGAGCCCGTGGTAGTGGTGGATGAGGAGGAGCCTCCGCTGGCCGAGCCTGAGGAGTACGAGGACCTGGACGAGGAGGAGACCCCCCTGGGGGGACCCGGAGGCAGTGAGGACGGCAGCGGGGACAGCGGAAATGGGGACAGCGCTATAGAGTCCATCCTGGACGACCTGGCCACACCGCTGGCAATGCTTCCCACTCCCGCAAAAGCGGGGATCCTGGCTCTGGTGGTGGCCCTGGCAGGGGCAGGCATCTGGTGGCTGGTAGCGGTCGCCCGCAGGAAAGGGAAGAAAGAAGATGAGCAGCAGCCCTGAACGCAGTGGGACAGAGAAGATAGAGAGCAGCCCTGAACGGAAAGGGACAGAAAAGATAGAGAGCAGCCCTGAGCGGAAAGGGGCGGAGAAGATGGACGACAGCCCTGGACAGAGGGGGAGGAAGAGGGGCGGGAAGCTGGTTCCCGCCCTCTGCAATATAATGGGGACGCTGATCCTGCTGGCGGTGATCGGGTTCTACTTGCCGATCAGCCTGGCCCACGCCAAGGGGTACGAGGTCTACAACGTGGTCAGCGGCAGCATGGAGCCTGCTATCCCGGTGGGGAGCGTGATCTATGTGGAGACCCTGCGCCCGGAGGACGTGGCGGAGGGGGACGTGATCGCGTTCCACGGAGGGGAGTCCGTCATCGCCCACCGGGTGGTGAAGAACCGCATCGGGGAGGGCGAGTTCATCACCAAGGGGGATGCCAACGCGGAGAACGACATGAACCCTGTCGGGTACCAGGAACTCATCGGCAGGGTGTGCCTGCACTACCCGGTGGTAGGCGGGCTCCTGGAGGTGTGCACCAGCAGCATCGGGAAGCTGTACCTGATCTGCTTCGCAGCCTGCGGGGCCATGCTGAACATCCTGGCGGGGCGGCTGCGGAACCGGTGAGGATGGGCCGGCCCGGATCAGCATAACGGGATGGGCCGGATCGGAATCCGTGCGGCAGCGGTCCCGGCAGCATTCTATGTGACAGGACGCAGGGCAGACATTTTTGGAAGACGGCATTCCATGGGGCAGGGCCCCACGGGAAAGGAGACGACAAGTATGGGCAGGAGGCAGGAGGACTTGGCCGGGCAGAGGTTTGGCAGCCTGACCGTGGCGGAGCCCACGGGGGGACGCAGGAACGGTTACGTGGTATGGCGGTGCCGCTGCGACTGCGGCGGGGAGGCCCTTGCGTCCTCCCGCCACCTGAGGAAGGGCTGGACCGTGGACTGCGGCTGCGGCATGGGGCGGGGGAAGCTCCAGGACGCAGGAGGCGCCGGACGTGGGAGGCGCCCGGCCCTCAAGGACTGGGCCGGGCGCAGGTTCGGCAGCCTGATGGTGGCCGGGTACGACGGGAAGCGGGGAGGCAAGCACTACTGGCGCTGTCTGTGCCAGTGCGGCCGGGAGGCGGTGGTGAGCCAGTCGAACCTAAAGAGCGGCCACACCAGGAGCTGCGGGTGCCTTGCGGATCCTACCTCCACCCGGCACTTCGTGGAGGGGACCTGCATAGAGAGCATTCGCAGCCGCAAGGTGTCGGCCGGCAACCGCAGCGGCGTGCGGGGCGTGTACCGCAACCGCAGGACCGGCCGCTGGACGGCGCAGATCACGTTCCAGGGCAGGACCCGGTACCTGGGCAGCTTCGACAGCCTGGAGGAGGCCGCGGCCGCCAGGGCCGAGGCGGAGAAAGTCTTCGACGAGTTCCTGGAGCGGCACGATGCCGCCAGACAGGCGGATTCCGGCAGTGGGGTGGCAAAGATCCGGTGCGGCGGGGCAGCGGCGGATGCCGCTCCCCCGCGGAGAGCGGACACCGTCCAGGAGGAAGAGGCGGAGCTAAGGGGTATGTCCCTCATAGGGGCAGGGGGAGGCGCCCATGGCTAGGAGGCTGAGGCACGCCCTCATGGCGCTCCTTGGCGGCGTGTTCCTCTTCTCCGTGTGCTTCATCCTGGTGGTGCGGTACGAGTACAGCGCAAACGAGAGGCTCTATCAGGGGGCCGCGGAGCAGTTCACGGCGGCTGCCCCGGGGAGCGGGGCGTCCACAGGGGACGTCTCCGAAGCGCCCGCGGACGGGGCCGGAACCGGCGTGCCTGACGGCGCTGCCCCGGACGCTGCCCTCCCGCCCATAGCCGTGGACTTTGCTGCCCTGCAGGCCGTGAACGGAGACGTCTGCGGCTGGATCCACTGCGACGGCACGCCCATCAGCTACCCCGTCCTGCAGGGGGAGGACAATGACGCCTACCTGCGCCACAGCTACGAAGGCGCTTACGCCACGGCGGGCTCTATCTTCGTGGAGGCCCAAAACAGCCGTGACTTTGCGGACTCCAACACCATCGTCTACGGGCACCACATGCGGGACGGCTCCATGTTCGCCTGCCTGGACCAGTGGGCAGGGGAGGGGTTCTACGAAGAGCACCCAATCCTGTGGCTGCTGACCCCGGGGCAGGACTACCGGATAGACCTGATCGCGGGCTACACCACCTCCGGCTACTCGGACACCTACACCATCTTCACCGGCCCCTGCACGGAGCTGGAGGAGTACCTGGAGCAGGCCGGGGCCCAGTCCGACTTTGAGGCGGACGTCAAGCCGCAGCCCGGGGCGCGCTACGTGGTGCTGTCTACCTGCGCCTACGTGTTCACGGACGCCAGGTACGTCCTCCACGGCATGCTGGTGCCCGTGGAGAGCGCCGGAGGCGTGCCATTTTAAATATAAGATCATGGGGGAAGAATGAGAGAGAAAAGGGCAAACGGGGAAGAAAACTGCCTGAGAGTGCAGATGTTCGGCGGCTTTTCCCTTTTTTGGAAAGGGAAGCTGGTGGCGGGCAGTAAGAAGACCAGCGAGTCCCAGTTCAACTATCTGATGCAGCTATTGCTGCACCACCGGAAAGAGGGCGTCAGCCGGGACATGCTGGAGCGGGTGCTGTTCGAGGACAGGGATATCCTGGACATCCACCACGCGGCCAGGAGTGTGATCTATAATGCAAAAAAACGTCTAAAAACAGCCGGTTTGCCGGATGCCAACTACATTGAACAGAGGAAAGGCATCTGCTACTGGACATCTGAGGTGCCGATTTGCGAAGATGCAGCCGTCTTTGAAGAATTATACCAGGCGGCGGAGGAGGCAGCGGATCCCCGGGAAAAGCTGAAGTTCTATCTCCAGGCCTGCCAGACCTACACCGGCGAATTCCTGCCCCAGCAGACAGCGGTTTTCTGGGTGGCTCAGGAGGCCAAGCGGTACCGCAGCCTGTTCTATGGCTGTGTGGAGAAAGCAGTGGAGCTGCTGCGGGCCAGCCAGGATTTTATGCAGATGAAAGAACTGGGGGACTACGCCACAGCCATCAGCCCCCTTTCGGACTGGGAGACCGTTACCATGGAAGCTCTGGTAGCCATGGGCCGCTACGAGGACGCCAGGAAGCTTTACAATGACACGGTGGACTTTTATTTCCAGGAGCAGGGACTGCGCCCCTCCAAGCGGATGATGGAACTCTTCAACAGGCTGGGCACCCAGATGGAGCATCAGTACGATGCCCTGGACAACATCCAGGAAAAGCTGTCGGAGGAGAAAGAGGAAACCGGCGGATATCTCTGCGCTTATCCGGTGTTCCAGGGGATCTACCGCATGGTGGAGCGGATGATGGAGCGGGGCGGCCAGTCCGTGTACCTGATGCTGTGCATGGTGGTGGACAGCAAGGGCAATCCCATGAAAGACGGGCAGATGCTGGAGGAGCTGACCGGCAGGCTGGAGGACGCCATCCGGGAATCCGTGCGGCACAGCGATGCCATCAGCAAATACGGCAAGGGCCAGTACCTGGTGCTGCTTTTGAACACCACCAGGGAGAACTGCACTGTGATACAGAAACGCATCAACTGCCGGTTCCTCATCGGAAGACAGCGCACGGGAGTCCAGTATTACGTGAACAGTGTCATCTGTTCGCCGGACAGGAGCAGGGCGCTTATGGACAAGGGAAAGGGATAGACGGATAAGGGCAAGGGATAGGACATGGAGAAATCAGGGTGGTATCTGGGAACGCCCAACGGCGTGGTTCTGTGCATCGACATAGCGGAGAACGGACAGCTGAAAGGCAGGTTCTATCATGCTTATGAGAGGGAGGCGATTGCTTTCTCTACCATAGAGGAGGCGATCTTCGGGCTGGAGCGGTTTTATGATTCTCTGAATTTTCCGCATCCGACTACAAACAAGCGTACATTTATTAAAGAAGATCCACAGACAAAAAGCAGGCAGGAAAGGACGAAAATTATGAAAGACGAAGAATTGCTGAACCGACACGGCGACCTTGGGACTTTTATTGTCCGTGTGCAGCACCGTCAGAACAGCAGCTGGCAGGGGCGCATCACCTGGATGGATCAGAATAAAACCGTTTACTTCCGCTCTATCTGGGAGATGATCAAGATGGTGGAGGAAGCTCTGAACACCGTAAGTGCCCAGGAGGACAGCCCCAGGGAACATTTCTTGGAGGACGGGGAGTAAAAACGGGCGGCGCAGAATCCGTGTTCTGCGCTTCTTTTCAGTTGAAGTTCAGGCGCTGGAAGCAAAGCGAGATACGGTGAGGGCGCTGCGCGCCTCACCCCGCAATGGCCAAAAGCACCGGAATGGTGATCACGCACAGAATCGTGGTGAGAATGATGGCAGCGCTGCATGTGCTGCCGTCAATGCCTTTCTGGTTCCCTAATATCAGGGGCATGTTGCCGATGGGCATGCCGAACATGACCATGCATACCCGGGTCAGGGCGGGGTCGTCCGTGGCCAGCCGCAGCAGGGGCAGCATGAGCAGAGGCAGCGCAAGGAGCTTGACCACGGAAAACACATACAATTTCGGCTGGCAGAAGATTCGCTTCATGTCTGTATTTGCCAGGGCAAAGCCCACGGCCACCAAAGCCATGGGGGAGGTTACATTTCCTAAATAAGTCACGGCTGTCATTATAAAATCAGGAAGTTCTGCGCCTATAACGATCAGGGCGATGCCGGCCAGGCCGGACAGGAGCCCTGGATTTACCATATTCTTCAGGGATGAGATCGAGAGCTTCCCATCCATCAGAGCCACTCCGTAAGTATAGAAAACAATTGTATACAGCACCAAAAACTCCGTCACATAGACCACGTATTCGGCTCCCAATATACTGCTGACAACGGGGATGCCGATGAAGCCCAGGTTGGAGAAGACGAACATCATCTGGAAAATTTTGCGCTGGTCGGCGCGCTTGTCGAAAAAAGGGGACAATATCATGCCCGCCAGGATCAGAATGGCGAACATGCCTATGGCGATTAGCCCCACCAGCGCCATGGTGCCCAGAGGAACCTGCCCCACGGAGGACGCGGCGCTGGAGAGGATCAGCATGGGATTGAAGACGTTCACGATCATTTTGGACATCTGGGTGTTGGTGTGGGCGTCCAGCATGTCCTTTTTGGTCATGAAGTATCCGGCTCCTATCATGATGAGCAGACAAAGCATCTGAAAAAATACGGTGATTATCGTCATGGCAGCCTCCAAATTCTCATTCGATCCGTCCGGCTGCAGGACAGCCGACATATGCCTATTATAGCCATATTTGTCACAGATGTAAAGGAAGAGTTTGCCGGAAAAATCGTGAAAAGGCATTGCATAATCTCCGGCTTCATGCGGAATACTGAATGACAGTCCTGCTATGCAGGGCTTAAACTGAGAGCAGCGAGGTGGAGGTTTTATGGCGAGGACAGTGGATGTGGATGAGAAAGGAAATGTAAAGCAGGATCAGACGGACAGTGTGCGCCCCTTTGGGCTCAGGGACAAGATCGGCTACATGTTCGGGGACTTCGGCAATGATTTCAGCTTTATCTTTGCCAGCAGCTATCTGATGGTGTTTTACACCAAGGTGCTGGGACTGAGCGGCTATGCGGTGGGGCTGTTGTTTCTGGGAGCCAGATTCGTGGACGCTTTTACGGACGTGACCATGGGGCGTATCGTAGACCATATGCAGCCTGCCCGCGATGGGAGGTTCCGGGCCTGGATCAGGCGCATGTGCATCCCCGTGGCAGTGTCCAGCTCTGTCATGTACCTGTACTTCGTGCGGGACTGGGCATATGGGGCCAAGATTGTCTATGTGGTGTTCACATATCTGCTGTGGAGCAGCTTCTGCTATACGGCTATCAACATTCCATACGGCTCCATGGCCTCGGTGATCAGTTCCGATGTAAAGGACAGAGCCTCCCTTTCCACTTTCCGCAGCATCGGCGCCAGCCTGGCAGGGCTTGCCATCGGCGTGCTGGTGCCGCTGATCGTATATGAGACGGATGCGGTGGGGAACCAGGTGGTGCTGCCCGTGCGCTTTACGGTGACAGCCTTTGTGTTCGGCGCCCTGGCCGTGGTCTGTTATGTGCTCTGCTATGCATTGTGCAGGGAGAGGGTGGTCTTTCACAAAAAGGAGAAGAAAGGGGAGTCGGTCTGGGAGATGCTCGGCAGCCTTGGGAGGAACAGGCCGCTGCTTTCTCTGGTGTGCGCTGCGCTGGTGCTGCTGCTGGCCACCCTCATGGGGCAGACTATGAACAATTACCTCTTTCTGGACTATTTTAAGAACGCAAAGGCGCTGGCTTTGGTAAATGTGGTAAGCATCGGCGGCACGCTGCTGCTTGCGCCCTTTATTTCCACAATTGCCTCGAAATATGGAAAAAAGGAAGCGGGGGCGCTGGGGATGCTGGTGGCCGGGGTGGTGTACCTGGCGCTGTTTTTCCTGCGGGTGAGGAGCGTTCCCCTGTTCATGGTGCTGCTCTTTATCGGAACCCTGGGGATGGGGCTGTTCAATCTGATCATATGGGCTTTTATCACGGATATTATAGACTATCAGGAAGTAGTCACCGGAAAGCGGGAGGACGGAACGGTGTACGCGGTGTACTCCTTTGCCAGAAAGGTGGGACAGGCCCTGGCGGGAGGCCTGGGCGGTTTTGTGCTCACTGCCATAGGCTATGTGTCCGAGGCTTCCGCCCAGACGGAAGCCGTGGCAGAGCGGATCTATACGGTGGCCACTCTGGTGCCGGGAATCTGCTACCTGGCAGTGTTTCTGATCATTCAGTTCACCTATCCGCTGACCAGGCAGGAGGTGGAGAAGAACGCGGCGATTTTGCACAATACCAGGATTTCCCATTGACAATGCTCCCCATATCGGGTAGGATTCTAATATACAAGAATTTGCTCCACTTACGAATTGCGGTTTCTTAGGAAATGATTCCTTACTGTCAACTTACTATCAGAGAAAGGCGCCGCCGGCGTGCTGGCGAAATGCAGGGCGGCCAGTGCACCAGGCGCAAGGAGGCTTATGAAACTTAATACGGCAAAGGCAACAGTCCCCGGCCTGTGGGATGTGATTCGGGAGCACGAGGGGCAGCAGTTTCTCACCAAAAAGGGGCTCCCCTTTACTTATAGCATCAAGGGAGGGGAGCTGTTCACCAGCAGACGGGAGCGCTCCATCACCAGGAGCACCTTTGAGAAAGCTTATGAGAAGCTGATCCAAGACCAGGAGGGCGAGGATGCGCCGAAGAAAATCGTGGGGCCAAAGACCCTGAACTGCTACGGCGCGCCTTACGTCTGGGCTGTCTTCATGGGAATCGGCCTTATTGAGGAGCCTCTTTACATACAGGAGGAGCTGGACATCCGTCCATAAAACCTCCGCGAACGCAAAGGGCAGGAAAAATATTTCGTAATCCAATTGACGAAATGAGTGCAGATGTGATATAGTACAGACGTATGGAAAACAGACGGGCAGAGTCTTCCATGCAAATATTTTGGCAACCGTGTTGCCTTATTGATTGAGTTAAAAGCTCAAATTTTATAAGTTGGTGACTATAAACCGGTGCTGACGCACATCTAACTTGTGAAACGGTCAATAAGAGTAGTAAAAGTAAAATATTTGCTATATAGACTCTAAAAACCATATATCTGTTGCTTCCATAATTTCGTATTCCGGGGCCGGCAGGGATTGCCGTCAGGATGAGAAAGGAAGAGGATAGAGTATTTTCAAGGCAGGTGATGACAGGCGCACCTGCCTTTTTATTTACGGATAAAGGAGAAAACATGAGCGAGAAATTTACCCTGTACGGCTTCAACAACCTGACCAAGTCCCTGAGCTTCAATATCTATGACGTGTGCTACGCAAAGAGCCAGCGGGAGCAAAAGGACTATATCGCATATATCGACCAACAGTACAATTCCGAACGGCTGACCAAGCTGCTGGTGGATGTGACGGACATGATCGGGGCCACGGTGCTGAACATCTCCAGCCAGGACTATGAGCCCCAGGGGAGCTCCGTGACCATACTCATCGCGGACGAGAGCAAGGTGCCTATGGGGGATACCACGGTGGCGCATCTGGATAAGAGCCATATCACGGTGCATACTTACCCCGAGTACCATCCGGACACCTATCTGGCCACGTTCCGTGTGGACATTGATGTGGCTACCTGCGGGGAGATCACACCCCTGTCCACCCTGGATTACCTGATAGGCTCTTTTGACTCTGATATCATTACCATGGACTACAGAGTCAGGGGATTTACCAGGGACGTGGCCGGCCAGAAGCTGTTCATGGATCATAAGATAACCTCCATTCAGGATTACATTGACGCCGGCACCCTGCGCAGATATGACGCGGTGGACATCAATGTGTACGAGGCCAACATTTTCCATACGAAAATGCTGATCAAGGAAATCGATCTGCAGAACTACCTGTTCAACAGCGATGTCTATGAGCTGCCGCCCAAGCTGCGGCTGGAGATCATGGGGAATCTGCGCAGGGAGATGATCGAGATCTATAGCGGCAGGAATATCTATTAGGAGCTGGTCAGAAATGACTCTGAAAAAGTTGTTTTTCATTCCGGCTGACTGTGAGGCGGTATCAATCATCTGTAAAGAACCGGGCGGGTTCGGCTCAGGATAAGAGAGGAGCGAGGGAAATGGGGCAGCATGACCAGGCGAAAGCTCCGATTTATGAGGCGCTGGAGGCATTCCGGGGGGAAAGGATCGTTCCTTTCGACGTGCCGGGACATAAAAGGGGACAGGGCAATCCGGAACTGACGAAACTTTTGGGGAAGCAGTGCGTAGGCATAGACGTGAATTCCATGAAAGCCCTGGACAATCTCTGCCATCCGGTGTCCGTCATCCGGGAGGCGGAGGAGCTTGCGGCGGATGCTTTCGGCGCGGCGCATGCGTTTCTGATGGTGGGCGGCACCACCTCCTCGGTGCAGAGCATGGTGCTCAGCGTCTGCAAAAAGGGGGAGAAGATCATCCTGCCCAGAAATGTCCACAGGAGCGTCATCAATGCCTTGGTGCTCTGCGGAGCCACGCCCATCTATGTGAATCCGGATATGGACAGGAGGCTCGGCATTGCCTTAGGGATGCGCCTGTCCCAGGTGGAGAGGACGGTTTTGGAGCATCCGGACGCGGTGGCGGTACTGGTGAACAATCCCACCTACTACGGCATCTGTTCGGACTTGAAGCGCATTGTGGAACTGGCCCATGGGCATGGCATGAAAGTACTGGTGGACGAGGCCCACGGGACCCATTTTTATTTTGGGGAGGACATGCCTCTGTCCGCCATGGCGGCCGGGGCGGACATGGCCTCGGTGAGCATGCACAAATCCGGGGGAAGCCTGACTCAGAGCTCCTTTCTGCTGACAGGCCCTGACATGAACCCGGGCTATGTGCGGCAGATCATCAATCTGACACAGACTACAAGCGCTTCTTACCTCCTGCTGGCCAGCCTTGACATTTCCCGCAGGAATCTGGCCTTGCGGGGCAGGCAGGAATTCGCCAAGGTGACGGCCCTGGCGGAGTACGCCAGAAAGGAGATCAACCAGATAGGCGGCTACTATGCCTACACCGCGGAACTGATCAATGGGGACAGCATTTTTGACTTTGACAGGACGAAGCTGACAGTCAACACCTTAGGGATAGGCCTGGCGGGCATCGAAGTCTACGATCTGCTCCGGGATGAGTACGATATCCAGATGGAACTGGGGGATATAGCCAATGTGCTGGCCTATATCTCCATCGGGGACAGGGAGCGGGACACGGAGCGGCTGATCGGGGCGCTGGAGGAGATCCGGCGGAAATACAGCAGGGATAATGCGGATTTATATACACAGGAATATATAGAGCCCAAGGTGGCGGTTTCGCCCCAGAGCGCTTTTTATGCGGAAAAGGAATCTCTGCCGCTTCCGGAGACGAAAGGGAGGATCTGCAGCGAGTTTGTCATGTGCTATCCGCCGGGGATACCCATCCTGGCGCCGGGGGAGGAGATCACGGAGGAGATTTTGGAGTATATTATCTATGCGAAAGAAAAGGGCTGCTCCATGACCGGGCCGGAGGATCCGCAGATAGGGCGGCTGAATGTGCTGAAAGAGGAGTGGATGGAGTAGCGACACAGGGACAAGTGATATAGGCAGTACCTGAGGAGACGAAAAGGAGGTGGACGTATGGAATTATGGTTTTCGGAGCAGCACACGCCGAACGTGAAACTTTCCGTCAAGGTGGACAGGCAGTTATGCAGCGTGGAGAGCGGGTTCCAGCGGATCGATGTGTTTGAATCCCCGGAGTTCGGGCGGTTTCTGACACTGGATGGGTACATGATGCTGACGGAAAAGGATGAATTCATTTACCACGAGATGATGGTGCATGTGCCCATGGCAGTGCATCCCGGGGTGCGCAGTGTCCTGGTCATCGGGGCAGGAGACGGAGGCGTAGTCAGAGAGCTGGTGAAGTACCCGGAGGTGGAACGGATCGATTTGGCGGAGATCGACCAGCAGGTGGTGGAGGTATGCCGGGAATATCTGCCGGGGATCTCCTGCGGCCTGGGGGACGAGCGCGTCCACATCTACTATGAGGACGGCATGAAGTTCGTGCGGCGAGGGGCCGATGAATACGATCTGATCATCGTGGACTCCACTGATCCTTTCGGGCCTGGGGAGGCGCTGTTCACCAAGGAATTTTACGGAAACTGCTACAAGGCCCTGCGGGAGGACGGCATCATGGTGAACCAGCACGAGAGCCCTTTCTACGAGGCGGACGCCAAAGCCTGCATGAGGGCCCACAAGCGCATTGTGGAGAGCTTCCCCATCAGTCGGGTATACCAGGCCCATATCCCCACCTATCCGTCGGGCCACTGGCTGTTCGGCTTCGCATCCAGGAGGTATCATCCCGTCCATGACCTGGACGCGGAAAGGTGGCTGGCCAGAGGGCTGGAGACAAGGTATTACACGCCCAGGCTGCACATGGGGGCGTTCTGTCTGCCGGCTTATGTGGAGAAGCTGCTGCGGAAAGTGGAGATACATGAGGCGTAGGGCGGCGCAGAGGAACCAACGGAAGTTTGGAATCGTTATGGGTGCCGCAGAGGATGCGGACCGGAAAAAGAAACGGAGAGAAGAAAATGGCTAAAATACTGATAATTGGCTGCGGCGGCGTAGCTTCCGTGGCTATCCAGAAATGCGCGAAAAAGGCGGATGTGTTCTCGGAGATCTGCATCGCCAGCCGCACGGTGTCAAAATGCGATGCCCTGAAAGACAAGCTCGCAGGCGCCACGGCGGCGAAGATTACCACCGCCCAGGTGGACGCGGACAATGTGGAGGAACTGATTGCCCTGATAAAAAAGGAGCAGCCCAAGGCCGTGCTGAACCTGGCCCTGCCCTATCAGGATCTGCCCATCATGGATGCCTGCCTGGCCTGCGGTGTGGACTACATCGACACTGCCAATTATGAGGCGGAGGACACAGAAGACCCTGCCTGGCGGGCCGTATACGAGAAACGGTGCAAAGAGGAGGGCTTTACCGCATATTTCGACTATTCCTGGCAGTGGGCCTACAGAGAGCGCTTTGAGAAAGCCGGAATTACGGCCCTGCTGGGCAGCGGCTTCGATCCCGGCGTGACCAGCGTCTTCTCCGCCTATGCCTTGAAGCACTATTTTGATGAAATCCATTACATTGACATCTGTGACTGCAACGGCGGCGACCACGGCTATCCTTTTGCCACCAATTTCAACCCGGAGATTAATCTGCGGGAGGTGTCCGCCAACGGCTCTTACTGGGAGGACGGCCACTGGGTAGAGACTGCGCCCATGGAAATCAAGCGGGAATACGACTTCGCCCAGGTGGGGAAGAAAGACATGTACCTGCTGCACCATGAGGAGATCGAGTCCCTGGCCAAGAACATCCCCGGGGTGAAGCGCATCCGCTTCTTCATGACCTTTGGGCAAAGCTATCTGACCCATATGAAATGCCTGGAGAACGTGGGAATGCTGCGCACGGATCCGGTGGAATTTCAGGGCAGCCAGATCGTGCCCATCCAGTTCCTGAAAGCCCTGCTCCCTGATCCGGCCTCCCTTGGCCCCAGGACCGTGGGCAAGACCAACATCGGCTGTATCTTCACCGGCGTAAAGGATGGGAAAGAGAAGTCCGTCTATATCTACAACGTATGCGACCATCAGGAATGCTATAAAGAACTGGGCTCCCAGGCCATCTCCTACACCACAGGCGTCCCTGCCATGATCGGGGCCATGCTGGTGATGAACGGCACCTGGAAGAAGCCCGGCGTATTCAATGTGGAGGAGTTCGATCCCGATCCCTTTATGGAGGCACTGAACGAGTACGGCCTGCCCTGGGTGGTGGATGAGAATCCGGAATTGGTGCCTTAGGGCCGCGGAGTTTGCGGTTTTGTTATATTTGGATTTCTCTTTGCAAGAGATAACCTGTCTTACGTCTGCACTCACAATCTGGTTTATTGAGAAGAATCTGGCTTTGGCGTAGGAGAAATGGAGGAGGGCAGGCCGGAGGCATTTATCTGTCGGAGAAGCGGGCAGAGAGAGCGCAGTTCCCCTGCCGCTCTTCTTGCCTGTTTCCCGGCGTTTTCCAGCGCCAGTGCCACTTTCGCCGTCTCCTGTCTCGCCTGCTCCCGGGCTTGCCTTGCCTGTTCCAGCGCCTTAGCTTTTTCCAGCGCCAGGTCTTCTGCGGAACATCCCTCTTCCAGGACTGCCACAGCATAAGTCTCTTCTGCCATGTCCCTGACCAGCCGGCGCATTTGATGCTGCAACTCCTGATCCGCAGCCCGCCATGCCTCGTACTTGGCTGTGATCTGCTCCGGGGTGAAGCCGGCCCGGTGCATCATGACGTCCACCCACATGCCGCGGTAGGATACGGTGTTCTGGTGGCGCTTTCTGCTCAGGGCATCTATCTGCTCCATGGCCGCCCGCTGGGGATGGGTCTCCAGAACCCCAAGGTCTATGCCCTCTGCCAATTCTCTCCCGGTAAAGCTTCCCAACTCCGTTTCCCCGAACAGGATCCGATAGGATGCCGCTTCTTTCAGGCCCTCTATCCGGAAAATTTTCCCATACAGCAGCGCGGCCTCTCCGAAAAATGCCTGGAAATCCCTTACGCTTTCCGCGGCGGGTATGGGCAGAGTCTCCGAGTGCAAAAAGCCCGTCATCCCCCTTTCGCACAGATAGCTTTCCGTCAGCGTATCATGGAGAGACAGAACCTCTCCCTTTGTTCCCTGCCCGGCTGCCGTGAGTTCCGACAGCGGTTCATCTGCCAGGCCCTGGGCCTCCAGGATATAATAGGCCAGCACTCTGTGGCCGGTGGCATTGGGATGGATGCAGTCCGTGGTCAGGGTATTGCGATTGTCCTCTTTCTGCATCTCTTCGGTGAGGGCTGCCATGGGCGCATGGAGATTCAGGTACTCCACGCCCCACTCCGGGGCCTTTGCCTCCAGGGCGTCCATGTATTCAAGCAGCCTGTCCTCATAAGTCCAGCGCATATTGCCGTTGGCGTCATAGTTCATGGCGCAATACTGGTCGCAGACAGGCGGGGAGAGGAGCAGGATGTTTTTGCTTTCCAGTCCCTCGGCTTTCAGCTTTCCCACCAGGGCTTCCATATCAGTGATATATTCGTCCGTGGAGTATTTCAGGATGGCCTCGTTGGTTCCCAGCATGATAACGGCTTTGCTAAGCCCCCGGAAAGCAGGGTCGGAGTCGTAGATGTCCAGGGTATTGGTAGCCCTGTACCCCTCGGAGCCCAGGTTCCGGAATTCGATTTCCTGCTCAGGGAAGCGGCTTAAATAATACTGCTCCAGCATCTCCACATAGCCCAGGGGGCGATAGACCACATGGGTGATACTGTCTCCAATGAAACCAACTACATCACCGTCTTCAAATCGGGGAATGTTTTCTTCTGAAGCCTCCGTGCGGACACCGGTTCTCAGCCAGAGACAGGTGCAGATAAGCAGAAATGTGACGAATGATTTTAAACCAGTCATTTTGATTCCCTTCTTTTGTACTTAATTTCCCGGCCGCTAAAGTGAATTTTCCCGGCGCTTTACGGAAATGCTCCATATTGTTTTTTGGATTTATATTTTAAGTATATAGAAGCCGCGGCGGGAATGCAACTTTTTATATGTTCGGGCTCGTCAGGGAGGGAATCAATCCTAATTCTTTTAAAAAATGCTTGCATAGTTGAAATATAAGTGATATTATAATGATATCAATTAGAAATAAAAACATAATAAGAGGTAAAACCTGTTCCGGAAGAGATTATTGCAGGCAAAAAAGAACCAGAAGAACCAGAAGAACCAGAAGAACCAGAAGAACCAGAAGAACCAGAAGAACCAGGAGAACCAGGAGGAAACAGACAATATGCTTGAAATCAAGAACCTGACAAAAACCTACAAAGGCGGCAAGACCGCAGTGGACAATCTGTCCCTGACGGTGCGGGCCGGAGACATCTACGGATTCATAGGACACAACGGCGCCGGAAAGACCACTACCATAAAGGCCGTGGTGGGCATCCATGACTTCGACAAGGGGGAAATCCGGGTGGACGGCAAGGACGTGCGCACCCAGTCCTTAGCCTGCAAGAAAGCCATGGCCTACATCCCCGACAACCCGGACATCTACGAGTACCTGACGGGCATCCAGTACCTGAACTTCCTGGCGGACATCTACCAGGTGCCCGGTAAGGAGCGGGAGGAGCGCATCCGCAGGGAGGCGGAGGACTTCGGCATCTATTCCGTACTGGGAGACCTGGTGTCCACCTACTCCCACGGCATGCGGCAGAAGCTGGCCCTCACGGGGGCGCTGATCCATGAGCCCAGGCTCCTGGTGCTGGATGAGCCTTTCGTGGGGCTGGACCCGGAAGCCTCTCTGCTGCTGAAGCGTAAGATGCATGCTTTCTGTGAAAAGGGCAGCGCCATCTTCTTCTCCACCCATGTGCTGGAGGTGGCGGAGAAGCTCTGCAACCGCATCGCGGTGATCTCCGGCGGAAAGCTGATCGTGGAGGGCGACACAAAGGAACTCACCAGAGACAAATCCCTGGAAGACGTATTTATGGAGGTGACCCATCATGACAAGGCAGATTAGGCTACTGACAAAGCTTTCCCTGTACGGTATGTTCGGCTTCAACGAATTCCGCCATACCAGAGACGGAAAGAAGAAGCTCCGCTTCTGCCTTATGGGGGCGCTGTGGGTGTTCCTGATTCTGATGCTGGCGGGTTATGTGGGACTGACCAGCTACGGGCTCACAGCCATAGGCATGGGATATTTCGTCCCTGCTGTTCTGGGCATGCTGGTATCGCTGGTGACGTTCTTTTTCACCATGACCAAGGCCGGCCCTGTGCTCTTTGACCAGAGGTCCTATGAAAAACAGGTGGCTCTGCCGGTGGAGGCGAAGAGCATCATCGTCAGCCGGTTCCTGTCCATGTACCTGACAGATATGCTGCTGGGGCTTGTGGTGATGCTGCCGGGAATGGCGGTGTACGGCGTGGCGGAGAAGCCGGGGCTTACTTTTTATCTCTACGGATTTTTCGTCATCCTTTTCCTCCCCCTGCTGCCCCTGACGGCGGCTTCCGTGGTGGGAGCCGTGATTGCGGGCATCGCTGGCAGATGGAGGCGGGGGAACCTGGCATCCATCCTGCTGACCATGATTTTCGTGTGCGTCATTCTGGTGGGGAGCATGAGCCTGGGCAGTCTGGACGAAAGCCAGCTCGGGGCCATGATGGAGGAGATGGCGCTGCAATTGGAGCAGCAGATCGGCAGGCTCTATCCCCCGGCTATCTGGATCTCCGAGGCCATGGTGTCCGGGAAAGCGGCATGGCTGCTCCTGTTCCTGGGGGTGTCCCTGGGGTGCTTCCTGATTTTCCTGGAAATCCTGGGGCGCTTTTACGGACGTGTATGCCAGATGCTCAGCGCCAGGGAGGCCCGGGGGAACTATCAGATGGAGCGGCTGCAGGCCAAATCCGTCATGAGGAGCCTGGTGGAGCGGGAGTGGAGGCGCTATTTTGCCTCCAGCGTCTATGTGGTGAACACGCTGACAGGAGAGCTGATGATGGTGCTGCTGGCCGTGGGCGTGGCCCTGGCGGGGAGGGAGGCTGTGGACCGGCTGCTGGGCCTGCCCGGGGCTGTGGACAGGACGCTGCCCGTGCTGCTGGGGGCCATGCCCGTGATGATGCCGCTGACCGCCTGCTCCCTGTCCATGGAGGGGAAGAGCTGGTGGATGACCCAGACCCTGCCTGTGAGCAGGAGGGAGCTGATCTGGAGCAAGGTGAACCTGCAGTTAATTGTGGCCCTGCCCTTTTATCTGGTGTCTGAGGTGGCGCTGATCGTGGCGCTACGCCCGGGCCTCGCAGAGGCGGTGTGGTTGCTGGCGGTGCCCGCGGCCTATATCCTCTTCGGCGCCAGGACGGGGATAGCGGTGAACGAGAAATTCCCCGTCTTCGACTGGGACAGCGAGGTCAAGGTGGTGAAGCAGGGTGCTTCCGCTTTCGTGATGGTGGTCATAGGGCTGGTATCGGCGGCAGTGCCCATCATCGCCCTGTTCGTCCTGGAGGGGATGCAGATTCTTGTGTACGCATTCACCGCAGGGGTGTTGCTGCTGCTGACATGGCTCATGGACAGGATAGGGCGTAAGAAACTCAGCCCTCCGTACCGACTGGATTAGGGGCATGGGAGCGCGTCCGCTATGCTCAGGAGAATATTGAAAAATCATGGGAGGCATCCGCACTCTGGAGACTGCCCTGAGGATGATCGGCCTGGGCGTGCCGGGGATAGGCTCTACGGCCGGCGCGGCAATGGCGGAGGAGCTGAAGCAGGTGCCGGGATGAGGGCCTGCCTGACCTGCAGGCCGATATCATTTTTGCTCTCTTGCGAAACAGGGCATTAGGTGGTATGATAAGGGCAATCTGATGAACAGAAAGCGAGGGAGCAGACATGGATACAATTAAAATCAACAGCGGCAGTACAAGGATGATCGCCCACAGAGGTCTGAGCGGCCTGGAGACGGAGAATTCCATTCCGGCTTTCGTGGCAGCGGGGAACCGCAGCTACTACGGCGTGGAGACGGACACGCATGTGACAAAAGACGGCAAGTTTGTGATCATTCATAACGATACCACAGGACATGTGGCCAGGGAGGACATCCGGATAGAAGAGTCCGACTATAAGACCATCCGCAGGCTTGTCCTGAAGGACATGTGCCCGGCAGCAGGGGCGGCGCAGGAGATATGCCTGGAGGACAGGCAGGATTTGATTATTCCGAACCTGAAAGAATATGTCACTATCTGCAGAAAGTATGGCAAGGTCTGTATCCTGGAGCTGAAGAATGAATTTTCCCCCGAGGACATCGGGCGGATCGTGGAGGAGATTCGGGGACTGGGCTACCTGGAGCAGGTGACGTTTATCTCCTTTGCCCTGAACAATATGATCCGCCTGCGGGAGCTTCTGCCGCAGCAGGAGCTGTACTACCTTACCGTGGAATACAATCAGGAAATCCTGGAGGCACTGAAAAGTCACAGGCTGAACCTGGACATCTATTACAAGGCTTTGACAAAGGAAATCGTGGAGGAACTTCACGGAGAGGGAATCCTGGTGAACTGCTGGACCTGCGACGACAAAGAGGAAGCGGAGCGGCTGGTGTCCTGGGGCGTGGACTTCATCACGACGGATTGTCTGGAATAGAACTGAGACGATACAGGAGGCATCGATGCTCGTCAGCGGCAAAATTGCAGCAGCGCCTGGACAGGCCATCCCACGCTTTTTAAGCCCCCGCAGCCATGGTAGTATAAGGCCATGGACGCTTTTATGGGGCTGTACGAGAGCAGTGCGGCAGAGACTTGGGAGGACAGAAAATGACAAAAGCAGAATGGGCGGGCACTGAGCGGCTTTTGCCGACACCCTGCTATGTGGTGGACGAGGCCCTGATAGAAGAGAACCTTAAGATACTGAAAGGCGTCATGGAGCGGACGGGAGCTAAAATCCTGCTGGCCCAGAAAGCCTTTTCCATGTATGCCCTGTACCCCCTGATCGGGAAATACCTCTGCGGAGCCACGGCCAGCGGCCTGTATGAAGCCAGGCTCTGCGCGGAGGAAATGGCGGAGCCGCTTAAAGCCCAAGGCAGAAAAGTGGAGAGCCATATCTTCTCGCCCGCTTATAAAGAATCGGAATTTGACGAAATCCTGCGATATTGCGACCATATCGTCTTCAACTCCTGGAAGCAGGTGGAGAAATTCGGCCCCCGGGCAAAAGCCGCAGGAAAGAGCATCGGCCTGCGGATCAACCCGGAGTGCTCCACCCAGGAGGGACATGCCATTTACGACCCCTGCGCAGCCGGCTCACGGCTGGGGGTGACGCTGGAGGCTTTTGGCATGGGACTGCTTCAGACTCTTTTGCAGCTCCTGGACGGCCTCCACTTCCACACACTCTGCGAGCAGGACTCCGATGCCCTGGAGGCTACCCTGGACGCGGTGGAGGAGAAGTTTGGCAGATACCTGCCCGGCATGAAATGGATTAATTTCGGCGGCGGCCACCACATCACCCGCCCAGGCTACGACATCCATAAGCTGGAGCGCTGTATCAAAAGGATGCAGGACAGGTACGGCCTGACGGTGTACCTGGAGCCCGGGGAGGCAGTGGCGCTGAACGCAGGATTTTTGGTGGCGGAGGTGCTGGAGACCGTCCGCAACGGAATGGACATAGCCATTCTGGATGCCTCCGCCGCCTGTCACATGCCGGATGTGCTGGAGATGCCTTACAGGCCGCCCCTGCAGGGGAGCGGGAAGCCGGGGGAGAAAGCCTTTACCTGCCGCCTGGGCGGCCCCACCTGCCTGGCCGGGGATATTATCGGGGACTACTCTTTCGACAGACCCCTGGGGGAGGGAGACAGGCTTATATTCGAGGACATGGCCATCTATTCCATGGTGAAGAACAACACATTCAACGGGATGCCCCTGCCGGCCATTGTCCTGCGGGGAAAGGATGGGAACTGCAGAATCGTGAAAGAGTTCGGATACCAGGATTTCAGGGGGCGGCTGTCATAGCTGCCCGCCGCCTTTCCGCACAAAAAGAGCCCGGTGCCCCGGACTCTTTTAAAGGAGTAATAAAAGAAAACATGAAAGGGAAAGGTATCTGATATTTATGATACGATGAAAATGTGTCTAAAGTTTGACTGTAAACTGAACGATTTCTAAAATAAAAGTAAAATTACGGGAAACTTCCATATGCGGGCCTGCACCTCAAAAGAGCCCGGTGTCCGGGCTCTTTTGAGGAGTAAAAAATAAAAGAAACATGAAAGGAAAAGGTATCTATAGTAAAACTGCTTTCGCAGTATTGCTATTAGTCGAAGCTGACAGAACCCTGACCAATGTTTATCAAAATTCAACAGCTCCTTTGTTTATATATCTATCATACCCTGAAAATATGTCTAAAGTTTGACCATGGACTTAAGGAAAAATAAAAAATCTGGGTAAAAAAATTAAGGAATATTTTATGGAGGGATGTTTTGTGCGGATAATCAGAGATTCCACCCCGTCTGCAGACGGCTTTTGGATGCCGGCGGAGTTTGAAAGACACCAGGGCTGCATCATGATATTTCCGGAGAGGCCGGATTCCTGGCAGTACGGCGGCTATGCTGCCAGAAAAGCGTTCGCGCAGGTGGCGGAGGCCATTGCCGGGTCGGAGGAGGTGACGGTCTGCGCCAGCGGAGCCCAGTATGACAATGCAAGGGCGATACTTCCGGAGCATATCCGGGTGGTGGAGATGTCCAGCAATGATGCCTGGGCCAGGGACTACGCCCCCACTTTCGTAAAAAATGACGCAGGTGTCATAAGGGGTGTGGACTGGGGCTTTAATGCCTGGGGCGGGCTCTGCGACGGCCTGTACTTTCCCTGGGACAAGGACAATCAGATGGCCAGGAAGCTCTGTGACCTGTTCGGGAGAGACGTCTATGACAAAAGGGACTTTATCCTGGAGGGAGGCTCTGTCCATGTGGACGGGGAGGGGACATGCATGGTCACGGAGAGCTGCCTTTTGAGCAAAGGACGCAATTCGGGACTGTCCAGAGAGGAGATTGAGGAGGTGCTGCGCTCTTATCTGAACGTGTCGGCGATTCTCTGGCTGCCCAGGGGGATCTACAATGACGAGACCAATGAGCATGTGGACAATATCTGCGCATTCACCGCGCCGGGAGAGGTGGTGCTGGCCTGGACGGAGGATAAGGGGGATCCGCAGTACGCTCTGTCAAAGGCCTGTCTGGACTATCTGGAGCAGGCGGTGGACGCAAAAGGCAGGAAGATCAAAGTGCATAAGCTGCCCCTGCCCAGGCCCGTAACCATCACGAAAGAGGAGTGCCAGGGGCTGGATGCCTGCCAGGATCAGCCTACCCGGACGCCGGGGGAGCGCCTGGCGGCTTCCTATGTGAATTTCTACATTGCCAATGACAGCATCGTGATGCCTGGTTTTGGAGACCCGGCTGACGAAAAGGCGAAAAAAATCCTGCAGGGGCTGTTCCCGGACAGGGAAGTGGTGCAGATTTATGCGCGGGATATTTTGATTGGGGGCGGAAATATCCACTGCATTACACAGCAGATCCCAGATTGCAGTGATTTATTAGATGGTCTTGCTTAAGCAGGCATGCCAGAGAGGCAGGCGGATGAGCGGTTTGTTTTTTGACAGAAAGGGGAGAATGTATGGGACAGGAGTTGACAGTGGCGGCGGTGCAGATGTGCTGTAACCGTTCCAGGGAGGAAAATCTGGCGGCGGCGGAGGGGTGGATCAGACAGGCGGCCGGGGACGGAGCCCAGGTTATCTTGCTGCCGGAGCTTTTTGAGACCTGGTATTTTTGCCAGGAGCGGAATTATGATTCCTACAAACTGGCCATGACGGTCTGGGAGAATCCGGCGGTGTGCAGGCTGCGGCAGGTGGCGGCGGAATTAAAGGTGGTGCTGCCGGTAAGCTTTTTCGAGCGGGCGGGGAATGTGACTTACAATTCCGTGGCGATGATAGACGCGGACGGCGGGCTGAAAGGGGTGTACCGCAAGACCCATATCCCGGATGACCATTTCTACCAGGAGAAGTTCTACTTCACGCCGGGGAACACGGGTTTCCAGGTCTGGGACACGGCCTATGGGAAGATTGGCCTCGGCATCTGCTGGGATCAGTGGTTTCCGGAGGCGGCCAGGTGCATGGCTCTTATGGGGGCGCAGATTTTGCTCTATCCCACTGCCATTGGCTCCGAGCCCATCATAGAGTGCGACAGCATGCCCCACTGGCGGCGCTGCATGCAGGGGCATGCGGCGGCAAATGTGGTGCCGGTAGTGGCGGCCAACCGCATCGGAACGGAAACCGTGGAGCCCTCTAAGGAAAACAACGGCCAGTCCTCCGCCCTGACTTTCTACGGCTCCTCTTTCATTACGGACGAGACAGGGGAGATTCTGGAGGACGCTGGCAGGACCCGGGAGAAAGTGCTCCTGCACACCTTTGATTTGGACGCCATAGAGGAGATGCGCTTTAGCTGGGGGCTGTTCCGGGACAGACGGCCGGAGATGTACGGGGAAATCTGCTGCCGTTAGAACTCAGGGAGCCACCGCTTTGGGGCACATGAGCTTTCTGGGTATTGTGCGGTAGTGACAGGGTATGAGCCTTAGCAGAACCAGTACGGATTCCACAAGGCCCTAATCCACCAGCTTTGCATTGGGATAGATCCGTTCCATCCGCTCGTCCGGGAAATGGGCATCCAGAAAAGCATCCAGCCAATTTTCGGCGGTTGTCCCGTCAGGGGAGAACGCGGTATCCTTTGAACCGGAGGATTCCTCATCGGCTCCGGCGTTCTCCCCACTGGCAGTCTCCGTCCCGGCACTTTGGGTATGCCGCTCGGTATATCGGCTCAGAGCCAGGGACGAAATGACCATATTGAAAATCATGAACACGATCAGGCAGTTGCACAGGATCCTGCCGGTCCGCAGGGGAAGCCGCTCGATCAGGCCGGACAGCCTGGGATAAATGATCTTCAGCCAGACCACGGCGGCAATGCCCCAGAAAAAGCAGTACAGCAGATTGATGCGGCCGCCCAGGTTAAAGGCGAAACCGCTGTAGTCCCAGAACACAGTGCCGAAGACCAGTTCCGTGAACACGCTGCAGACATACTCGTAGGCGCCGCCCAGCAAGGTGCCCGCCACAAAGATGTGCCGGTCGCTCCTGTCGCGGTAGCGATACAGAAAGAGGGTCAGCAGCGCGCAGCCCAGCCCCCACACAATGCTGAAAGGCCCGTACACCACGCTGCTGCGGCTCATGAGCACGCCTGTGGTCAGGAGGCAGAAAATGGTTTCCGTCACATCTCCCAGAAAGGCCCCGATAAAGAACAAGGACACCAGTTTATAGAAGCTGCATCCCTCCGCAAACACTTTGGGCGCGTTTTTGGCCTTTTCCGACTTTTCACGCAGATCCTCTGCGATAGACTCCGGATTGATGGAGGGAAAAGCCTTTTCCATACGCCTCTGTACATAGGCGGTGAGCCGGTTTTCCAGCAGCTTCGAGGTCTGCTGCATGCCCTCGGAGAGTTTGGAAAGCCGTTTGGCGCTTACTTTCATGCCAAGGACAGCCATGGAGGTAGTGAAAAAATCCACTGCCAGCAGACCGGCTGCGGCCCACAGCACCGCCAGCGATACCATGCCGGGCACCCGGCGCAGCAGCCCGCACAGCAGAGGGTTGATGTAGCGCATGGTGGCCACTGCCAGCAGGCCCCACAACAGAGAATACCGGGCGCACACATAGCCGCTTAGGTTGAATCTGAGGCCGGAGTAATCCCAGAGTTTCTTGCGAAAAATCTTTTCCATGAGCATGCCCGTGGTGTATTCCACGATGGAGGCCAACAGCAGGCCACCCAGAAAGAGGAAGAACAGATTGTCCCTCAGCTCCGGCAGGAAGACTGCGAAAAGCACGGCGCTGAAGCCGTATATCGTGCAGTAGGGGCTGTTTACAAACCCCCGGTTCACGAACTTCCTGCGGCTGAACGCCGCATAGCAGACCTCCATGCACCAGCCGGCAAAAGAGTAGATGAAAAATAACCAGACCAAATCTGTAAAACTGTATATCATAGGGTTCCTTTCTCAAAGCGGACATGTGATACTGCCATTGTACCATATATTCCCCAATTATCCAAACAAATTACAAAATCATACACTTCAGTTTGAAATAAAGATCAAAGGGCGGCGGAAATACAAACAATATTGACAATTCATGGACTTCCGGTATATGATAAACCTGTCTCCGGCAATGCAGGAACGGTCTGGAACAGATGGAAGGGACACAGAAAAGGAGGGCGCGCGATATGGCGACATTATCATTGAAAGTAATGGACAGAAACGGCTATACAGTCTGCGTGAGCAGCGGCGAGGACTTCGTGGATCTGGTGTGCATGAGGGCTTACCAGGAGGGGGACAGGATCGTGCTGGAGACCTCCGGAAAGAACATGTATCTCAACTGGCAGGTGGACGACGCCCTGGGAGCGGCTTTTGTGTATCTGACAGACAATGTATCTTATGAGATTCCCTTTGGGGAGAAGCGCATCAGCATGTCGCCCAAGGTGTTTTCCGGGGACAGGCACTACCTCTATGCCCAGGTGGCCAGGCAGGACGAAATCGAGGCCTACCGCAACCTGGCCCTGAACCCTGCAGACCAGCACAGGGACGTGAACTGCTTCCCCCATGCCACGGCCAATGTGGAGACCAGGGGGGAATCGGTGTTTGCCGCGAAGAACGCCATAGACGGGGTGCGCGCGAACCTGTCCCACGGGGCATGGCCTTACCAGTCCTGGGGCATCAACCGCCAGGACGATGCCGTGATGCGGGTGGACTTCGGGCGGAGGATCCGCACGGACAAGGTGGTGCTCTATACCCGCGCAGACTTTCCCCACGACAACTGGTGGGTGCAGGCAACGCTCCGGTTCTCGGATGGAAGCGCCCAGGATTTCGCCCTGGAAAAATCCGCCGGGGGCCATGTGCTCGCTTTCCCGGAAAAGGAGATTACCTGGATAGAACTCTGCAACCTGATCAAAGCGGACGATCCCTCCCCGTTCCCGGCGCTGAGCCAGATTGAGGTATATGGGAGAAACGTGCTGTAGGAGGCGTCAGGATGGAAAACGAAAAGAAAAAGCTGCTGTATGGGACGGGAAATCCCGCCAAGCTTAGCGCCATGCGGCGGAGGCTCTGTGACTTGAAGATAGAGATTCTGGGGCTCGGGGATATGAAAGAAAAACCTCCGATGGTGCCGGAGGATGGGAAGACGCCTCTGGAGAACGCAAGGAAAAAGGCGCTGGCTTATTACGACTTTTACAGGATGCCGGTGTTTTCCTGCGATTCCGGACTGTATTTCGAGGGCCTGTCCCAGGAACTCCAGCCAGGTGTCCACGTGAGGACAGTGAATGGAAAGTACTTGTCGGATGAGGAGATGCTGACGTATTACAGCGGTCTGGCGAAGAAATACGGAGATCTGCGAGCCAGATACAGAAACGCGATCTGCCTGGTGATGGATGGAGAGCATGTGTATGAGTCTATGGACGAGAGTTTGGCCAGTGAAACGTTTTTGATCACCTCGGTTCCCTGGGCGGGAGTGCGGCAGAAAGGATTTCCTCTGGACAGCCTATCCGTGAGCATAAGGACAGGAAAGTATTTTTATGAGATGGACGAGAGGCAGACAGACCAGCTGGCCGTGGAAGACGGATTTCTGCTTTTTTTCGAAAACACTTTGGGAAGTTCTGGCTTCTGTTAACTAGAAAGTGGCGAAAAGGGAGAACAGGCACACGATGACAAAGATACAGGGGATGGCGCAGGGAAAGAGAATCCGGATCATTGAGGCTGCTTTTCTGGCAGGTGTGTGGATATTGCTGGCCTGCCTTTTTGACTTTCGGTATGCCATGAACGATGATGTATTCATCCATGATATTATATCAGGAGCGTATTCGGGGATGTCTGATATTCACAATATCCAGATCATTATTTTGCTGAATATGGTCTTTGCGCTGCTGTACCGGATTTGCAGCCTGGTGCCCTGGTTTGGAATTTTTATGGTATCCGTGCAGTTTTGTGCGCTCTATGGAATTGCAGTGAGTTTGGATAGCAGAATGAAATTTCGTGCAGTCTGGCGCAATCTCTTTTTTGCAGCGGTGAATCTTCTTTTGACAGGACTGATGCTGCAGGAACTGGTAATCATCCAATATACCTATACAGCAGCACTGCTGATGGCTTCTGCTACATTGAGACTATACTGTTGGGAAAACAGGGAGGTGACTTCGGGTAGATTCCTGCTTTGCCACTTTGGCATTTTTTTCCAGTATCTGCTGGCATTCTGTTTACGGACAGAAGTTTTTTTGTTTCTTCTGCCCTTTTCCATTGCGCTTGCCCTGATCTCTTACCATAAGAGGAACGGTCTGCACATAGTGGGGAGAGAACTAAAAAAGGGGATTCTGTTCTGGGGAGCGCTTTTGATCTGTGTTCTGGGGCTGTATGCAGTGGATCATGCCGGATATGCCAGCCAGGATTGGGCAGCATACAGAAAAACATTTGACTATCGTACGCAGCTGTACGATTTTCTAAGATTGCCCGGGTATAAAGAGAACCGGGATTTTTATGAGGAGGCTGGGATTTCGGAAGTTCAGTACGAGCTGCTCAAAAACTATAACTTTTCCATGGATGAGGATATCACAGGCGATACCCTGCAAAAGGTAGTGGATTACGCCAATGAAAAGAGAATCGAAAAATACCAGGGTGTCGAAAAACTCTACATGAAATTCTTTACCTTTCCCCTGCAGGAAGGAATATGGTCCTATACCCACAGGGTATTGTTTGATCCCATAGTGTCAGGGGGCGACTACCCGTGGAATTTCGTGTGTGCCGCCCTGTACCTGACTATGATTGGGCTGACTTGCCTGACAAAGAGATGGCACAATATCTTCTATCTGTTTTTGCTGGTCTTTGTGCGCTCTGGGCTGTGGATGTACATCATTCTAAAACAGAGGACGCCGGTTCGGGTGACGCATGGCCTGTTTATCACGGAGATCGTCTGTCTACTTGCGCTGATGTTTGAGGAAGTGAGCCTTTTAGAAAAGAAGCATGCCCTGCAAAAGCCCGGGCGGCTGATCGCGGGGCTGGCGGCGGTGTTCTTCTGTGGCGCGGGGATTGTAGCAGTAAACAGTTGGGTGGGTTTTCCAAAAGAGTATCGGGATACAGTGGCAGCCAATGAGGAGTGGCAGGAACTGCTGGACTATTTTAAAGAGAGAAAAGACTGCTTTTACCTGATGGACGTCTATTCCACGGTGAACTATTCGGAGCCTGTCTTCGGAAAGGCCTGGGAGGGGCCTGAAAACCATGACATCTGCGGCGGGTGGCTTGCCAAGAGCCCTCTTTGCATAGAGAAATATGAGAAATTCGGCTTTGCCGCTCCCCGGGAGGGCCTGATTGAAAAGGACAATGTCTTCTTTGTAGCGCAGAAAGACAGTGATCTGGAATGGCTGCTTGCTCTTTATGGGGAGCAGGGAATCCGGGCGGAGGCAGAGTATCTGGAGAGGGTTGCCGGGCAGTTCGACATTATCAGGCTGCGGGCCGTTTCGGAAGAAAATGCGGAATAATCAGCCTCTTTTCAAATGTGCCAGGATATGATACAATGACCTTAATCAGGGCATGGAGCGGCCGGATGGCCATAAAACATGTGCGTCCTGTGCACATGTTACAATGACCTTAATCAGGGCATGGAGCGGCCGGATGGCCATGCCGGATAGGAGAACAGCGAAAATGGATGAAACGAACGGACAGATGGCGGATGGGAGCAACACGGAAAGATACGGAACAGACGGATATGCGGCTGCATGGGAACAGGACTTTGCCCAACAGGCGCAGCGGCCTGATCCTGGCCGGGTAATGAAAGCTGCCAGGAGTCACTTCTCCAAGCTGGGAGGAATGTACCTGCTGGGAACCATAGTGACAGTGGTGCTGCAATCGGTTGTGGCGGCAGTGGGAATCTATTTGTTTCCCCAGTGGATGGCGGGGGACATGGCTCTGTTTGTCACTATGCTGCCCATGTACCTGATCGGGATGCCGGTGCTTATCCTGTTGGTGAGAACCATTCCCGCTGACAAAGTGGAGCGCCACCGCATCCGGGCAGGGCATTTTATCATTGCGGTCATTATGGCCTTTGGGGCGGTATACCTGACCAATATCATCGGAAATGTCATCACTACTCTCATCGGTATGCTCAAAGGCGGCGTTGTCCAGAACCAGCTGGCAAACGTGACGGAGTCCGTCAGCCTCTGGACCATCGCTTTTTGGATGGTATTGTGCGCACCCATTATGGAGGAATATGTCTTCCGCAAACTGATCGTGGACAGGACGGTTCGCTATGGCGAGGGAGTGGCCGTGCTGCTGTCAGGGCTGATGTTCGGGCTTTTCCACGGCAATCTGAACCAGTTCGTATACGCCTTTGTGCTGGGTATGCTGCTGGCTTTCCTGTATGTGAAGACCGGCAATCTGAAGATTACCATTGCCATCCATATGCTGATCAACTTCATGGGCGGTCTGGTGAGCTCTGCGCTGATGAGGCTGATCGACCTGGACGAGTATTTGAATATAGTGGCAGACATGGACATGGCCGCCATGATGAGCTACATCACCGAAAATATGGCAGGGCTGCTGGCGTATGGGGGCTTTCTGATATTCGTCTTCGGCTCCCTGATAGCAGGGCTGGTGCTGTTCATCGTGTGTCTGGTAAAAAAGAAGTTTTCTTTTGCAAAGGGACAGGTGGCGATTCCCAAGGGAAAGAGGTTCCGGACAGTGTTCCTGAATGTGGGCATGGCTCTCTATGTGGTCTTCTGGGTGGCAGTGATCATTTATTCGCTGATCGTATAGCGGTTTGCGGGGAGGCGCGCCGGAAAGGGATTGGGAGGAATTTAGGCATGTACACTTTTGAAAGCAGGATCAGATACAGCGAGACGGACAGCGAGGGGAAGCTCACGATGGCTTCCCTTATCAACTATTTCCAGGACTGCTCCACGTTCCAGTCGGAGGATCTGGGGCTGGGCCTGACGTACTTAAAGGAGATGCATATGGTATGGGTGCTCTCCTCTTGGCAGATCGTGGTGGAGCAGTATCCGACCATGGGCGAGAGAGTGACCATCGGGACGCTTCCGTACACCCTAAAAGGATTCCTGGGATACAGGAACTTCTTTTTGAAAGACGAAAAAGGGAGATACCTGGCAAAGGCTAATTCTCTGTGGAGTCTGCTGGACACGCGGACCAATAAGCCCACCGCCATTCCGGATGTTATGATGGAGGGATATCGCCTGGAGGAAAGGCTGGAGATGGAATATACCTCCCGCAGGATCGCCGTTTTGTCAGAGGGCGTTCTAAAGGAGCCGGTAGTGGTAAAGCAGCACCATCTGGACACGAACCATCATGTGAACAATCAGCAGTTCATCGACATTGCCATGGACTACCTGCCGGAGGGGTTTAGCGTGGGCCAGGTGCGGGCGGAATACAAGAGGCAGGCATTTTTGGGAGACGTGCTGATGCCGCGAGTGGCGCAGACAGAGGACTGTGTCTGGGTAACTCTGGAGAATGAGGAGAAAAGCCCCTATGTAGTGGCAGAGTTCAAGCAGCCTAAGGCGGGGGACTGAAACCCGGAAAGGATATGGGCAGAGAAGCCGCCTCTGAAAGAGCGACAAAAAGAGCCGCCCGGAATCGGCGCATGCCGTTAAGGACGGTACTGACGACGCGGGCGGCATAGCCGGAAACGTGATTGAAATGTGGGGGTATTGATATGATAAACTTAGGTGAAAAGCAGCAGTTGACTGTGGTAAAAAAGGTGGAATTCGGCATCTATCTGGCCATTTCCCTGGAGGAGGACGATCCAAGGGTGCTCCTGCCCCGCAAGCAGGTGCCCCAGGAGTGCAATGTGGGCGATGTGATGGAGGTGTTCATCTACCGGGATTCCCAGGACAGGCTCATCGCCACCACCAGGGAGCCGAAGCTCGTCATGGGCCAGGTGGCCGAGCTGACAGTGGCCCAGACCGGAAAGATCGGAGCTTTTCTGGACTGGGGCCTGGAAAAGGATCTGCTGCTGCCCTTTAAGCAGCAGCGGGGCAAGGTGGAGCAGGGGGACAGGGTATTGGTATCCCTTTATATAGACAAAAGCGACAGGCTCTGCGCCACCATGAATGTGTACGACAATCTGCGCACGGACAGCCCCTACGGAAAAGACGACAAGGTAAAAGGCAGGGTCTACGAGATCAGCGATAATTTCGGCGCTTTCGTGGCAGTGGACAATCTGTATTCCGGCCTGATTCCCCAGAAAGAGCTCTATGGGAACGTGGAGCTGGGAAAGGACGTGGAGGCCCGCGTCATCCAGGTGCGGGAGGACGGCAAACTGACTTTGGGCGTCAGGGACAAGGCCTATCTGCAGATGGACAAGGACGCGGAGAAGATATTGGCCCTGATCGAACAAAACGACGGCATGCTGCCCTTTACGGACAAGGCTTCCCCGGAACGCATCAAACAGGAGACGGGCATGAGCAAGAACGAGTTCAAGCGGGCGGTTGGGCGGCTTCTGAAAGAGAAGAAAGTCGAGATCGGCCAGTATTCTATTGGCAGGATACGGTAGGGAAATCATTAAGAAATTGAAAAATCGCCGGAAAGGGTGGTAAAACCTTTCCCATTGTGATAAAATATATTGCACGCTAGTCAAATTTACAGTATGCCCAGACTGCAGATCGTCAGCCAGGTACTTTCCGGGTTGCGTGACTGTAAATTCTGGCGGTCTGCAGTATAAAGTGCATTCTGGTCAGGAGGTGTGTTTATGGATATTCCAGAGGTATCAATGGCACTGGCGAATGCTTCCGTGCTCTCCCAGGTGGGTACTGCAGTGCTTGCCAAGGCGCTGGACTCCAGCGAAGAGCTGGCGGCAGGGATGGCGCAGTTGATGGATGCCGCTGCCATGGAGCTTAGCGTGAATCCAAATGTGGGCGCGAATTTCGACATACGTGTCTGAGACGGATGCAGATAGCGGCCCCTTTTTGGAAATTTGCCCAATAAACTGTCTGGGGTCATGCTTCAGACAGTTTTTTTGTGAAAAGTCATAAAATCCTATTGCTTTTTTTGCGTATTTTTTGTACATTTGTAAATGTAGAAACAGTAACAGGCATCGGAACCGACCATAGCGGCAAAAGGAGTGGGTATTATGATTTCAAATCAAATTCTGCAGAATACCATTGACGGACTGAAGAACATTACTCGGGTCGAATTTTGTATTATGGATGTGGACGGCAAGGAGGTGGCTTCCACATCCGAAGTGAGCAGCAGCGTGGGAGCCGTTGCGGAATTCGCCGCCTCTGTTGCGGATTCCCAGGAGATACAGGGCTGCCAGTTTTTCAAGATATTCGATGACCAGATACTGGAATATGTGCTGGTAGTTGCCGGAGCCGGCGAGGACTCCTATATGATCGGCAAGCTGGCGGCTTTCCAGATCCAGAATCTGATGGTAGCCTATAAGGAGCGTCTGGACAAGGACAATTTTGTGAAAAATCTCCTGCTGGATAATTTGCTTTTAGTGGACATCTACAGCCGTTCCAAGAAGCTGCACATTCAAACGGATGTGCCCAGGGCGGTCATGATCGTAGAGTCCCCGGGGGGCAGGGACAGCAATGTGCTGGAGCTGGCCAGGACGCATTTTGCCAACAGCAAGGACTTTGTCACGGAAGTGGACGAGAACAATGTCATCATTGTCAAGGAACTGCCGGGGGACGACAGGGCCAGGGAGATGGAGAAGACTGCAAAGCAGCTGTGGACTTTTTTGAAAAAAGAGGGTATTCAGGACAGCCGCATTGCCTATGGGACAGTCATACAGGAGATCAAAGAAGTGAGCCGTTCCTATAAAGAGGCGCGGATGGCCCTGGACGTAGGCAAAATTTTCTTTGGCGAGAGGGAGATCATTGCGTACAGCGAGCTGGGAATCGGCAGGCTGATCTACCAGCTGCCGCTGCCCCTGTGCAAGATGTTCATCCGAGAGATTTTCGGGGGCAAGAGTCCGGACGATTTCGATGAGGAGACCCTGGGGACCATATACAAGTTCTTTGAGAACAGCCTGAATGTGTCCGAGACTTCCAGGCAGCTGTTCATCCACAGGAACACTTTGGTCTACCGCCTGGATAAGCTGCAGAAGAGCACGGGGCTGGATCTGCGCGTCTTTGAGGATGCCATCACTTTCAAGATCGCCCTTATGGTGGTAAAATATATGAAGTACATGGAGACAACGGATTTTTAGTTTGGATTGCCGGGATGGAGGAAAACGATGGGCAAAAAGGAGCTGTCGTGGAGGAAACGGGAGCAGTTTATAGAAGACAATGGTATCATCTTTCTGGACCATGTGAGTAAGGTCTATTCGAAAGGTGCCCCTGCCATTAATGATATCACGCTGGGGATCGCAAAGGGAGAGTTCGTGTTCATCGTAGGCGACAGCGGCTCCGGGAAATCCACCCTGATCAGGCTCCTGCTTCGGGAACTGACAGCTACAGAGGGCAGCGTCTATGTGATGGGCAGCGACCTGGCAAAATTAAAGCACAGGCAGGTGCCAAAGTTTCGGAGGAATCTGGGAGTGGTATTCCAGGACTTCAGGCTCCTAAACGACAGGAACGTCTATGAGAACGTGGCCTTTGCCCAGCGCATCATAGAGATCCCCACCAGCGAGATCCGCCGAAATGTTCCCACGATCCTGGCAACCGTAGGCCTGGCCGGAAAGTACAAGGCCAAGACCAGGCAGCTTTCCGGAGGGGAGCAGCAGAGGGTGGCCCTGGCCAGGGCTCTGGTGAACAAGCCCTCAATCCTGCTGGCAGACGAGCCCACGGGCAATCTGGATCCGAAGAATTCCTGGGAAATCATGACCCTGCTGGAGGAGATCAACCAGAGCGGCACTACGGTGGTGGTGGTGACCCACAACCGGGAGATCGTCAATGCCATGCACAAGCGGGTGGTCACCATGAAGCGGGGTGTCATCATCAGCGACGAGGAGGGAGGAGAATACATCGATGAAGATTAGGACATTGTTCTATACCATCAGACAGGGCTTCGTCAATATCTTCCGGAATAAATGGTATTCCCTGGCCTCCATTGCCACCATAGCGGCCTGCCTGTTTCTGTTCGGCCTGTTCTATTCCATTGTCATGAACTTCCGAAGCATTGTGATGAAAGCGGAGGAGGGGGTATCGGTGACGGTGTTCTTCCATTATGAGAACGACTGGTGCGATGCTCATGTGGAGGGGCAGATTCCATCGGATGCCCGTATAGAGGAAATCGGCCAGATGATAGCAAACCGCGCCGAGGTGTCTGACGTGATATTCATCTCCGATGAGGAGGCATGGGAGAACTATAGGAGAGATAACTGGGGCGAAAATTACGAAGCCTATTCCAAAGGGTTTCTGGAAAACCCTCTGAAAGGCGATCACAGCTATGAGGTTTTCATCAGCGATGTATCGCTGCAAAGCGCTTTGGTCACATGGCTGGAATCCCTGCCGGAGGTAAGCAAGGTCAACCATTCGGCTTTGACTGCGGACACTTTAAGCGGAGCGAACCTGCTCATCGCTTATGTATCCATAGGCATTATTATCATACTGCTTGCGGTCAGCATTTTCCTGATCAGCAATACCGTGGCCATCGGGATATCCGTGCGCTCGGAAGAAATCAATATCATGAAATATATCGGAGCCACAGATTTTTTCGTCAGGTCGCCTTTTGTGCTGGAGGGGATGCTGATCGGACTGCTGGGGGCGGCGCTGCCCCTGTGGCTGATTTACGGTATCTATAATTATGTGTTGAACTATATTGGGGAACGTTTTTCGATTCTGAGCAATTTCCTGGCATTTCTGCCAGTGGACGAACTGTTTGGCGTGCTTACGCCCGTGTCTTTGCTGGTAGGCATAGGAATCGGTTTCCTGGGAAGCATTGTCACTGTAAGAAAGCATTTGCATGTGTAGAAGAAAGCTTATGAAGAAGAGAAGAGGTCATGGTATGGCATGCCTGCTCTGCGGACTGCTGTTTGGAGGCGTGATTCTGCTGGGGGCGGGAGCGGCTGCCCTGCAGGCGAAAGCCAAGTCCACGCCCACCGTGGAGAGCATCCGGGAGAAAGAAAAAGAGATTTCCCAGATAAAAGAGCAGAAAGACAACCTGAAGAACGGTTTAAGCGATCTGCAGGAGATTAAGAAGAGCCTGGAACTCCAGAAAGACAACCTGAGGAATTATGTGAGGGAGCTGGACGGAAACCTTGAAAAGATAGAGGCCAGGATTGCAGACCTTAAGGCGCAGATTGGCGTCAAGGAGGAAGAGATCATAGTGGCCCAGGCGCAGCTGGAGGAGGCCAGAGAGCGGGAGGACAGCCAGCAGGAGGCCATGATGGCCCATATCAGGCTGGACTATGAGTCGGGGACTCCCAGCGTGCTGGATCTGCTCCTGCAGGCCAAAAGTCTGGGGGACTTCCTGAACCGGATGGACTTTGCGGAGAAGATGGTGGCAAGCGACCAGCAGATGTGGCAGGATTACCAGGCTGCAAGGGAATATGTGGAGCTGTGCAAGGAAGGCTTAGAGCTGGAAAAGGAGATTCTGGACGAGGCCAGAGAAAGCGTGGAGATTGAACAGAAGAACCTGGAAGAGCTGATAGAACAAAAGAATCGTGATATCATAAGCTATGAGACGGATATCGGCAACAAGGAAAAGGCCATAAGAGAGTATGAGGAGGAGATCAGGGCCCAGGAGGAGGAAATCAAAGCCCTGGAGGCTGCCGTGGCAGAGGAGAGGAGGCAGCTCATTGCAAACAGCGGCTCAGCGCTTACCTATGACGGAGGCCCGTTCAAGTTTCCGCTGGCCTCTTATAGCAGGATATCCGATGAGTACGGTATGAGAATGCATCCCACGCTGGGGGTGGAACAGTTCCATAATGGCGTGGACTTCGCCGCGGACTCGGGAACCTCCATCTATGCGGCTTACGACGGAAAGGTGGCAGCGGCGGCTTACAGCACCACCATGGGGAATTATGTGATGATAGACCATGGGGACGGTCTGTCCACCATTTACATGCACGCATCTGCCCTGTATGTAAGCAGGGGCGATGTGGTGGCCAGAGGCGATACCATTGCGGCTGTGGGCAGTACGGGCCGGTCTACGGGTCCCCATCTCCATTTCAGCGTAAGGCTGAACGGCTCCTATGTATCGCCGTGGGGGTATCTGAGCCCGTAATGGATAGACAGAAAAATGGAACTTTACCATTTAGAGCCATCGCGTAGCGATTTATACAATAGAAAGCAGGCTTTCTATTGTCATGTATAGGAGGATAGGTATGGACGAAAATCAGAGTTATTTTGACAATATTTCCGGCGCCGGGATGGGGATGAATCCCCAGGGGAAGCCGCCCGGAAAAGAGCGGGGCAGCGGCAAGGGTCTGTTTTTGATCGGCCTGATTACAGGCATTTCAGGCGCGTTATTGATCCTGGCCATCTGTTATCTGGGCATCTATATCCAGAGCGCGGTGGAGTCCGGCCAGAGCATGGCCCAGTCCGTCCAGAAAAATTCCGGCGGTGCATCCTTTTTAGAGGATTCCGCCATTGACGCGGATGTGCTGAACAAAATGCAGACCATAGAGAACACCATCCAGAATTATTTCTATCTCCATGACGTGACGGAGGAGGAGATTCAGGACGGCATCTACAAAGGCATGCTGCAGGCTCTGGACGATCCTTATTCCGAGTACTATACCGCCCAGGAACTGGAGGAGCTGATGCAGCAGACCGAGGGTATCTACTACGGCATCGGCGCCTATGTGAGCCAGGATACGGTCAGCGGCCTGCCCAAGATCAGCGGCACCATAGCGGGAGCACCGGCGGAAGAGGCGGATCTGCGGGCCAACGATCTGATCTACGAGGTGGACGGCGTGTCCACATACGGACTTAGCCTGACAGAGGCTGTTTCTCTGATAAAGGGGCCGGAGAATACGGACGTGACCCTTACCATCGTCAGGGAGGGGGAATCCGATTATCTGCAGGTGACAGTGACCCGCAGGAAAGTGGAGACACCCACTGTGGAGCATAAAATGCTGGAGGACGGTATGGCGTACATCCAGCTCACGGAGTTTGACGATGTGTCGGTGAAGCAGTTCGAGAACGCCCTTGCCTCCGTGCGCGCATCCGGCATGAAAGGCATGATTCTGGATCTGCGGGCGAATCCCGGCGGAAGCTTAGGCGCGGTGGTGGATATGGCCCGGATGATTCTTCCCGAGGGCATGATCGTATACACGGAGGACAAGAGCGGCAAGCGCTCCGAATATAAATGTGACGGCAAAAAGGAGCTGGATGTGCCGTTAGTGGTACTGGTGGACATGAACTCTGCCAGCGCGGCCGAAATCATGGCCGGAGCCATCAAGGACTACAAGCTGGGGACTCTGGTGGGGACCACCACGTTCGGCAAGGGAATCGTACAGCAGATCATTCCGTTCAGGGACGGTTCCGCAGTGAAAGTCACCATCAGCGCCTACTATACGCCCAATGGCAACAATATCCACGGCCTCGGTATCGAGCCGGACGTGGTGTGCGAGTTCGACGGCGAAGCCTACTACGGAAGCGAGGACCGTCCGGACAATCAGCTGGAAAAGGCTAAGGAAGTGCTGAGAGAGTTGATGAGATAATGCGACAGAGAATGGAAACCAGCATCGACAGGGGAGAACAGAATGGGAAAATGGTATAGCCTGGATAAAAGATCCGTATGTTTCAAGATATATGCTTCCATATTTGATGCTATTGTGTCCTATGGCGGCGGTGCAGTTCCAGGATATATCACAAAATGCAGGGCGCGAAATGTGAAGATTTTCCTGTATTCCGATTGTATGCTGTCTGTGCATTGTTCAATTGAGTAATCTGTTTGCCTATCATGGACAGATTGTAAAAAGACAAAAAGACAGAGACTGGAAAGGCCTGAAGGATATTTTTATAATCAAAGCAATATTACAGAAGAGTATAAAGAAGTATGCAGAGTTATTGCTGAAGAGATTGGCTTGATTCTGGGGGGTGACTCTTATGAGTATCCGATTTGGTATATGCTACAGGATAATACGGAACGTATAGATAGCGTATGGGTCAGCAAGGAGACAAATCAATACGAAGATGTGACTTATAAGCCGGATTGTATTCTAGTCATGGATATTTCTGATGACAGGATAGAAGTTCATGACAGAGAGTATAAGAGGGTGACAGATTATGAGAGAACCAATTTCTATATACCATGAATTTGAAATGAAAAGAGCAGTTATTCAGAGAGGTAAGGGAACTGATATGAAAAAAGGGGTGGGGCTTGTATTATTGCTGATCGGGACGCTGTCCTTTTTTTGCTGGGCGGGCAAAAAGCAGGTCTGGTTCTGCGATGAGATATACACTTATGAATCGGCAAACGGATTTGAACAGGACTGGCCCAGCGCCTGTGTGGATCAATGGATACAGGGGATGATGTGGAGGCTTTCTTTGCCGCCGACTGGGACAGGCTGTCGCTGAACGACATCACCATACGTCTGTACAATGATCATGTGCCCCTGTACTTCTGGCTCTTCCGTATGGTGTCCCTGTTCTGCTTCAAGGGGAGCGGGAGCATCTGGATCGGCCTTTCCATGAACCTTGTGTTTTATCTGATTGTATTGGGACTGATTTACGGAATCTTCCTGCGACTGACAGGGAAGCCGCTCCTTTCAGGGACAGTAGCTCTGTTGACCGGAGTAGTCAATAGGACGATGATAGAGCAGGCCACGGTGCTGAGAATGTATATGATGCTCCTGCTGGCGGAGCTGCTCCTGCTGGTGGCAGGGCTGTGGATTCTGCGGGGAGCGGACAGTAAGAAGATGCCGCTCGGAGTGTTCCTGTATCTATTCGCAGTCAGCGTGATGGGATTTCTGACCCATTATGACTACTGGATTTTCTATGCGGTGACGGCGGCCCTGTTCTGCTTCTGACTTTTCTGTCTGGCGGTGAAAAGAGAGGGAAAAGGCTTCTGGCGTTCCTGGGAGTTCCGATATGTGCTGGCCTGGGTGGGGAATTTCGCGGTTTCTCTCTTTGCCACCATAAGGCTGTTTCCTTATTGCCAGTGGAATCTGAACCGGGGCAAGGGACAGATGGCGCTTCATTCCCTCTTTGTCTTTTCAGGAGAGAAGTTTGCGCAGATTGCCTGGGGTTACAAACGTCTGGCGGCTTCGATGTTCGGCGATGCGGTACCGGCCGCCGTGGGGCTGGCGATTATCTTCGGCTGTATCTTCGGCGGTGCGGTTCTGCTGTACCGGAAAAAGGAATGGAACAGACTGGCGGGCATGATCCTGACTGTGCTGACTGCCCAGGCGTATCAGTGCGTCGTATGCTTTACCATGCCGGATGTGTGGGAGGAACGGTATCTGTGGGGCACCTTTACAATCATGGCGCTGTGCATGGCATGGGGAGGCATTCTGTTGCTACAGGAGCTGCGGGGGGGCAGGCTGCGAACAGGAACGCGGAGCGGCACCCTCTGGAGAGGCGCGGTTCTGGCGCTGACTGCCGGTATCCTGATAGGAGAAATCGGAGTGATTGACGGCGGAAACGGCATCGCCTATCTGTTCCACCCGGAGAAAGATGTGGCCCTGCTGGAAGAGCGGAGCGGGATTCCGTGGATAGTGTACGGGCCTACGGTGGGAGTGTATTCCTATTATGACTGGCTGATTCCGGAACGGATCTGTTTCCTGACGGAGAGCAACACCCAAGAGGACGCGGAGGCAGTCAGACAGCTGCCAGGAGAGGAATTTGTCCTGTATCTGTACGAGGATTATCTGCCGGAAGCTTTGGATTTCTTTGAACAGGAGTTGGGGAGAGCACTCACGTCCAGTTATCTGACGAAGAGCACGAATCTGAGTGTATATCTGGTGCGGTAAAAGAAAACGGATTAAAATTAGATTTGCGGACGGGAAATCCGTCACGGGAATGGGAAAGCCGCAGGAAAGGGGAGCCGGCAAAAAGGGGTAAGCAAGGAGCACAGGAACCAGCCCATCGTGCAGATGGCAATGTTCCTTGACAATTCAGGGATCCCGATTGCGATAGACATGTTCCCGGGGAATACCCTGGACCAATTGTGGCTTTTATCCAGAATAATTTGTCCAATTACTCCGTGTCCCAGCTTTGCAGCGCTTTGAAATTTCCAAGGAGCACCTATTACAAAGCTCTGGTTCGTGTACCCTCGAATAAGCAGAAAGTGTACGAAGAATTCGGCAGGAAAGTG
>CATKYJ010000010.1 GCA_949840885.1 uncultured Acetatifactor sp. | reverse complement strand
AACCCAGTTATTGCAGGTTTCAAATGCTTTGTACCCTTCTTAACTTACAAGGTTCTCAAACTCAGGGGCGGGTATGATTTTAATGGTTTCGGCTTTGTACCCTTCTTAACTTACAAGGTTCTCAAACCCCAAATCTATTGTTGTCGTCACCAAACCATTACACTTTAGCCAGTGCTGTAAGTCGTATCAACAGTATATCACACATCCATCCACATCTACAATACATTTTTTCTCATCTGTCCTATAGGGTGAATCATATGATTCTATCAATAAGAGCAGTTTCTGTTCATAATAACACTGTTTATATAAAAGATTCAATTCATCATTTGATAAAAAACATTTTAAATTAACAAAAGCAAACACCTTAATGTGCAATAAATCCCCCATAACCTTAATATAAAGCCAGAGACTCTCCACATAATTCTCAATGGTATGGTCGATAACCACATGGGCGGTTTTAAGCAATTCAGCCAAGCTCAATCTCTGGTCATACACAAGCGGCAGCGGACTCAACAGGCAAAGCTCTCTTAAATACTCCAAATACGCCTCATCAAATTTATCCCTCTCTATACAATATTTCACCTTTTCTTCATCCGCTATATTTTGATACAGCTTTGTTAAAATTTTCTTATCGTTACAATCAATAGCAAGCGGATCTTTTACCAGAACAAGGTTTTTATGAATGGACACAGGTTCATAGTCAGCAGATAATACAAAATCGCCCGACTCTCCCTGTAGTTGTACCTCTAGCTCCAAAAGAACCTCTCTCATGATGGACGGATTCTCAATTACCAAAATTGATATCTTTCCCTCCTCTATCTCCAACTTAATATTGCTTCGGGAATGTACCAGACACATCATAATATAACCAGCCTTTCATCGGTATCCAAAACATCTGAAGAAAATTCTCCCACAATAAACTCCATTTTTTCATATTGTTTTTCTGTAATTTTCAATACCTGCACCAATCCAGCATCAGGTTTGTTTTTTCGTAGATTATCTACCAGTGCATCAGCCATGGAAGAATTTTGTGCGAGCTTACAATATATAGATTCCTGCATCATTAAATATCCACTTTTAATCAGATACTTTCGAAATCTTGCATATTCCCGTCTTTCACCTGCCGTCCCCACCGGCAAATCAAACATAACTAATATCCTCATAAACCTATAACTCATAGTATTTTATCAATGAGATATCCCTTTCGTTTAGTGCATCAAAAACACTTTTACAGTATATTTTCACAGCATTGCTCACATACTCCGACCGGCCTGCGATAACTACTGTAAAGTTCAGCAAATTTACCAATGCCATCTTTTCCTCTGTTCCAAATTGCTGAATATGCAGATTATAAACCGCCTGATCGACCAAAATACGGTAAGGTTCCATCATATCCGATGCAAGGTTAAAGGGATTGAACATATTGTCATGGAACATTCCAACTTGCGTCAAATATCCATTTGCACAAATCTCCTTTGTGAAGCCGGACAAAACGATAGCATATCCATAATTTAATGCCGCATTCGTTGGCGTATCACTGGTTCTGCAGAAATCTTTCCCAAAAAGGGCATTAAAATATACCTTAGCCGCGTGCCCTTCTCTGTTGCTTTCATCTCCATATTGCAGTTCTTCTATGTATTGCTCTAGCAAAAGATGCTCTTTCTTCCCACACTTTTGAAGCAGTTCGCACTGTTTCTTTATTTTTTCATTTACAATAGCCGTCCAGACTTTCTTTTTATCACTTTCGCTCCAAGCCATCTGTGCCCTGATTTTTGCGCTGGTATCATGACTTCCATAATATGGAAGAATCTCTCCGCAGGGATTACGCTTTTCATTGCAAAAAATAATCTTAATCTTTTGTTTCAACAGTTCATTTATCAATGCGGTAGTTATGGATACTGCTGTAGAGTCAATCAACAAAACCCCTATTTCATTCAAATGAACTTTCGTTATCTTTTCTTTTCGTACCACAAGATAGCCTAATTGATAGTCCAATTTGGCACTTCCTGTAACCACAACTGTCCTCCAGCTCATAAAGCCTGCAAATCCATTTCTTTTGTATATATTCCAGTCACGGATTCGTAAATCAGGCAAAATGATTCCGCACTGGTAATTTCATTATTAATTTTCATAGGAGATGCCTTTATACCGGTTGCTTTGTCATCAATGGTGAGATTTGAACATTGGGTCGCTTTCAACAACTCAATCAATGCCCCTGCCTGCTCCGTCATCCCAAGACCTACAAATCTGTCTTTCGCATCCGCCATTTTTTGCGCAACGGAATTGGGCCTGTTCCGATAAACGGTTTGGGTATGCTTCTTAAGCAAAATATCATACAATTCCATATTCTTTTTACCGGTCACGATTCCTCTATTATCAGATTCTTTTCCTGAGACGAGGTAATTCTCCAGATGCCTGATATAATTTTCCCAATGAATTCCCAGACATAGCTGTACCGCATTGTCTACCATAATTTGTTTTCCGGTACGACCGCTGATTCTTAACAGCATGCCATTTCTCTTAATCAAAGTCTTAAATAGTATTCTAGGCAAAATAATTCTGGGTTCCTCCAGTCCCAACTCGCATTCGCAATAAATTGTCAATTGCTCAATCCCATTCAACTTGTCCTTAAGATAAAGCGGCACCGCTTCCAAAGTGCGCACCTTTTTCTTTTTCCGTATATGTTCCACCAAAAAATAATATGTACCTGTTACACTGCTATAGCCTCCATACTTCATGACATTTGCCAATCTTTCATCCTTACTCTTAACCGGAATATAGCTCCCCGGTTTTGCCTCCCTCGCAGAATATATGGTCTGCTCGGCAATCCCCCCATGCATTTCATATACTCTTCTGGTCACAAGAGGCGTATTCCTGCCCATCATCTTTTTCACCAAGACAATACTGCCCTGATTGCCTGCTGTCCACGCACACTTCCCATCCCTTTGCACATCGTACTCAAATATCTTATCCATGTGATAAGGGCGGCTTTTCCCGTTTTTTTGTATGAACCAAAGAGGATTTCGTGTAAATTTGGTATAGTATGTATTACCTACCACAATGTTCAAATAAGCATCCTTAGCATGATGAAAGTCATTCACTGACCTGGACTTAAGCATATCAAACCGATGGCGGAACTCGGACACATTGCCTGCCTTAACATATACCACCTCCGTATCTGGCAACAATTCCTCAAGTAAATGTGCAACTGCCTTTGTCGCCTGTCCCGTTTCTACGATTTGCCTGTTAATAAACCCCGCCAATTCTTCATCGGAGAACTCCCAGGTACGGGTCAGTCTGCCATACTTTTCTTTCGAAAGAAACCCTGTGTCCAACAAGGATTTCCACAAAGCACGCTGCTTCCTCTGTATTTCCTTTTCCAGAGGAAACGAATCGCTCTTATGAGCATTGATCTGCTTTTTAACCAACACAAGATTATTGTCCAGGCTGTCGTCCTTCACAAAATGCCTTGGAAAAATATGGTCTATATCATACAGGTTATCATTGAAAAGATCTTCCAACGAAATAGATTCCCCAGTATACATGCAACGCCCCTTTTGCAAGTAGTATAAGTATAGCTTCTTGCTCCGAAATTGCCCCTCACTTCTCTGGCTAATCTCTTTCTGCCAGTCCTGTCCTTCCTTTTGGCATTGCTTATATAATTCCTCAAATTTTCTTTTCCTGGAAGTCGTCCTCCTCCCTTTTTCTCCATCTGCCCGAGGCATCTCCACAAAAATTCTACCCGGATTTTCTCCCATTACCTGGGTTACTTCTTTCATTATGAGCAGGGTCTGCCACACCATTCGCTTCACTGGTGCAGAAAAACAATATCCCTCCAAATCATCATACCTGACCTCCTCCAAAAGCTTGTCCGCCTTTTCTGTTTTTTGAGTCAATCTGTCCAGATAAGTATATCTGTCACTTAATAACTCCATAAGATTGCTGTTGGTTTCCCAAAGCGCCGAAATAGCTGTGCGTACCTCCCCTGTCGCTTTCTCGCATCCCTCCAGTTCCAAAAACTGCCGTGATAATCTTCCCCAATCCTGCCATTTAAATCCGGAAATCCTTTTAATCTGTTCCACAGTCAAATATGCCATACTACTTTCCGGGCCATATTTCTCCGTAATCAGTTCTGTCAGAAGTCTTCTGTCACCAGAATAAACGGTTCCCCAGAAAATAATCTCTTCTGCCATCCGCTGATACTCCCAACTGTCAATCGCATCGCCTACTACATTCCTGAATCGCCCATAGGAAGTCAGAGCGCAGATAGAGCTCTCTTCCATCCCTGTCAGTAAATCCTCTTCCTGCTCTCCAATCACTCCCTGAGATTGAAAATATGATAAAATCTTCTTTCTGCTTACTTTCTTGCCTTTTACAAAAAACAGATTATAAATATTCTGCTTATCTTCAACAGATATCCTCTCCCCATTGATTCTCAAAACATTCAGTTCGTTGAGCACCATATATTTTTCATATAAAAGTGAACCTTTGGGCAAAGCACTCTCGCCTGAAAGATATGTACAATGCCGCACCATCCGCATGATAAATTCTTCCCGCGTCCGCTGCAAATCCACTTTCTGCTTTAGATTCCAGGGATATACTTTTCCATCCTCTCTTCTGACCACCCATTTATTTGTCTCGTCATCACCGTTTATGTACAATGGCCCCACATAATATGGAATCTGAAATGAGAACAACTGAACTATTTTTTCGTTCACCGTAAGTCCTGTCTCATCCTTTTGCTGCAAAAAAGGCAGATATTTCTGCGCATTGCCCAATATGGCCTTTAGTTCTGCGACATGAACCTGATTGGGAATCACACCATTATCAGCTGTCAGCTGTTTAGGAAGCAATGATTCATTTTCCAGTTCATGTAAAAGATATTGCGTATCCTCATCCTCAGGCATGTTTGTCAACACTTTTCGAAGATATTTAAAAAACTCTTCAGGAGATGCCTTTCTGTTTCTGCGCACTTTCTGCTTTTTGCAATTAACGGATCCCACATAGCCGCTATAATTATCATTCTCCATTGTCCGAAAGCAATACTCATATTCCTCAGGAGCATGCTTTTGTAAAACTTTCTTCAATATCTTTAAATCCTCTTTATGCTTTTCATAAGAGGCAACTCTTGCAAAACAAAGATAGGGCTGCCCTTTCATTATCTCATTAAGCAGCCAACAGTCGTGCAATCTTTTTGCTGCTTCAATCAAGTCCGTCATCTGTGAATAACCACACTCGGATAGCTCACCAAATTTCTCTTCAAATTTTGCATCCCGAAAAGACACCTGTAGTTTTCCTGTCTCACCAGCCAGCATATCTTTCTGAAAAACATTGGCCATTTTCCCCGATAATCCGCACAACATCTTAATAATTTCATATTCCCGCTTATTTTTTGCAGGAACGACTTTCCATAGGACGGCCAATTGCTCGGCCCGCTCTTTTTTGGATATGGTTCGATTATCCATCAATTTTTCAATATTCTGCTTCTGATATTGAATGGGAAAAGAAATACCGAATTCATCTGCGGCAACTCTTTGAAATTCGCTATATAGCGTGAGCATATCTGTCCCCACATCTCCAAGACCGGCATTAAGAAAGTGCCCTCTGTGTTTAAAGAGATTCAGTATAGCCAAATATACCAGCCTTACATCATGCTTTTCTTCTGAGCTTATCAGTTCTTTCTGCAAATGCGCTATTGTTGGATACTTTGAATAATAATCCTTGTCTGAAAAACCAACGTCATGAAAGACAGCATCTCTTCCATCTATTCTTTTATCCGTATCATGGTATTTACTTTCCTCTAGACGCTGATAAAAGCCTGGATCAACTTCCCCTATCGCCTCACAGAAAAATTCCTTTAACATCCCTATTCTGGCAATTTCCCTGGCTCTGCGTCTGCGAGAGATACGATTTGTTCTTCTGTCAACAGCTGTCCTGGCCTCATCAAACAGCCGTACACCCCAAATGTCCTTTCCCTTTCTACGCACAATATGATAATCCTCATCTGTCAATGCCCATCCCACTGAACTGGTTCCCAAGTCTAACCCCATATAATACATAAATAATCCTCCGCATTATTTATTGACATTAATTCTTTTGTATGTTATTGTTTATATAACTTACAAGGTGAGTGCAAATAAGGATTTTTCCGAAATCACTCCTCATGGATGTCCGCATTGTGCGGTGAAAAAGACTCTGTTTAGAGTCTTTTTTTGATAGAAGATGTAATTTGCACTGTGGCGTTGCTGTCGATGATGGCACTACGATTACAAGTTTTGCTTTCTTATGCCCTCTTCCCGATGCGATCTCTGGGAGGATTCACACGCCGAAATTTCAATGCGCGTTCAGGAGTTGTCTCCGGGCAGTCTTCATCAAACGCAATCGGAGTGTTTCTCGCCTTAGCAAGCGCTTCCAGTTCTTCTTCCGAAAAAGCAAGCTCTTTTATCATTTCTGCTGTCATCCTATCAGTATTTACCATAATATAGCCCCCTTTCAAAATCAGTGGCAAGCCTGGCCGATATCAACCTTGTAACCTCTGTCTTTTTTCCGGTATCACCCGTCTGTATCCTCTCTGTATATACTACAAATATAATATCATTCACCTTGTCTGATAAAGCTCCTGCATTTCCGATTATCGTTTCGCCACACTGTGTCACATTAGCATATCCTACTGCCAAGTCCCCAATCGTATCATAGCGGTCTTCCATATCACTGTTTTCTTCATCATATAATTCAATTCGGTCATAATCAAAAAACACACGGGCAGCCTGTCTGAACGAAATGCCATGATGCTCCACATTATATTCATTTTTCCATTCATCATACTCAAACAACATCCCGCCCAGCCAAAATGGTATTGCTCCGGAGTTGTCTTATCAATCACCGAAGCACCTCACTGTCAAAAAACAGTCTACATTGTATCAGTATACCAGATTTCGTCCCGTTTTACAATGTATGCTGAACGTCTTTTCAATGTCTTTTCAATGCCAGAGCCATAAGAAAGAAGCAATCGCAAAGCGACAGCCCCCCTGTTAAAGGCTAGCCGCCGCCTGCCTCATTCTTTTATTCATTCCATGATTCTCTTGATAAGCACTACTCTGAATTGGCAGGCAGGCAAGGCCCCGTACTTACAAGGCCTTGCAGGCTGCAGCCGCCCTATTCCGGCAGTACGCTCCGCCGCAAGCTGGTATAGGCCAGCAGGATATAAATTCCGTAAATCAGGAAGAACAGCGAGAACGAAAGCGCCACAATGGCTGCGGGGCTGCTCATCCCTACCATGACGCCAGGCTCCGGCAGCCGGGCCATGTGGAAGAGAAACGGAGCAGCGATCAGAACCGGAGGGACAGCGGGCATGGCGTAGTAGAGTGCAAACTGACGGCCCAGGGCGCGCTTCATCTCCTGTCTGGCCATGCCCAATTTCCGAAGCAAGATGAATTGCCGCCGGTAGCGGTCTGTTTCACTGAGCTGCTGAATGGTCAAAATCGTGGCGGCAGTCATGCTGAGAGCCAGGGCCAGATAAAACATGGGAAATACCGAGATGGCCGTCTGAACCGCCACCTGGGCAGCCTCGTTTGCCTTTGTGGAGACAAAGCCATACCCCGCAGGATTCTCCTGGTTATCATATTCCGTTGCGGCGATATCGGTCAGCGCGTCATACTGCCGCTCAGATACCGGCTGAAGCGTCTTCGCGGCATAGGCCAGATGGTGGACCGCCTGCCCCGCAGCCGCCTCGTCCGGGACTACCAGAATATACCCCCGGCCGTTCCCCACACCGAAACTTTGGGAGAGATGTTCTGTGTAAACGTTCCCGGGAGTCAACGTAACATTCCCCAAGACAATCGGCTGGTGATAGTCCCCCAGGGGCTCTTCCAGATAGGTCATGCAGTGAATCAGATACCGCCCAGGCTCCATCTCCACTGGCGGATAACCCGCAATCCGGCGAAGCGCCGCATAGTCGCTCCAGCAAAGGACAGGGTCCCGGTCGTAATTGTAGTAATAATAGACGGTACGGCTGCTGACGTAATCCTGCACCTGGGAACTGTCGCTCAGGCAGACCTGATACAAAACCGACTGCTCTACCGGAATATTTCCGTCAATGTATTCCAGATAAGGACCGGGGTCCTGGTCCTCTCCCTCGATTCCGAAATAGAGATCAAAGCAGGCGTTTTCCGCTGCCCTGCCCCGAAAAATGCCGTTGAACACCAGCCCGCTTCCCTCGGTGAGCAGTGTGGCGGTAAAGATCATGGAAATCACCGCCATAACCATGCCCATGGTGGCGAGTTTTGAGGCCAGCGTACGGAAAACCAGCAGGGTCTGCCCCTGATATTTCTGGGCGGGACGTTTCTCGAAAAAGGCGGGAACACCGGAGGCGAAGCTGAGAAAAAAGCCAAACAGAGCGGCAATCAGACACCCTGCCCCCATGATGCCGATCATCAGACTGCCCGCTGTCAGCAAAGCAGTCCCCGCCACCCCCAGCAGGATGGAGACGCCAAACATCCAGCGGCGGAGCTTTCCGGTACGGATGGCCACGCCCTCATTCTGCCGGTCAAAATAGATGAGATCGCAGATCTTCATTTTGCGGACGCGCTTTCGGCTTTTCCCAAGGGCGTGCAGATAAATCAGAACAAAATAGAACAAAGTCAGCCCTGCCGCCGGAAAGGAGAGCGCCAGCGCGAAATGATAGGGCAGGCCGAACATGGCGAACAGAATGGCCCGCAGAATCTGGTAGAGCAATCCGCCCAGCGCCAGTCCCAGGGCAAGCGCCGCGCCGCCCACCGCCAGGTTTTCCAGGAAAAACAGCCGCGCCACCTGCCGGTTGGTCAGCCCGATCAGCACATAGGTTCCCAATTCCCGGCTCCGGCGGGAAAGCATGAACCCGGTGGCATAGCTTACCAGCCAGCCGAAGATGCACACAACCACCGCGCTGGCCAGAACGATCACAAAAGGCAGCATATTCATTCCCTCCGAAAGCTGCCGGACTTCCCCGGAAAACACCAGTCCGTTGAAAGAATACAGCAGCGCCGCGGCCATTACTACAGTGACAAAGTACACCAGATAATCTCTCGCCTGCCGTCTGGCATTGCGCAGGGACAGTTTAGATAACGTCACTGACATCACCTCCCAACGCGGCAAGCACATCCAGAATCTCATGGTAGAATACAGATCTTCCCCGCTCTCCCCGCAGCAGTTCGTTGAACACCCGGCCATCTTTCAGGAACAGCACCCGCTTGGCGTAGCTTGCGCTGTAGGCGTCATGAGTGACCATCAGAATGGTGGCCCCCATGTCCCGGTTCATGGCAGTCATCATGTCCAACAGATTTTTGGACGCCTTAGAGTCCAGAGCTCCTGTTGGTTCGTCCGCCAGCAGCAGGGACTGTCCCGCTACCATAGCCCGCGCGCAGGCAGTCCGCTGCTTCTGACCGCCGGAAATCTGGTAGGGAAATTTGGGCAGGATGTCCGCGATCCCCAGCTTCCCGGCCACGTTCCGTACCCGGTCCTGCACCGTTTTCGAGTCCGTGTGATTCAGGGAGAGAGCCAGACCGATGTTCTCCTCCACAGTCAGGGTATCCAGCAGATTAAAGTCCTGAAACACAAAGCCCAGCCGTTCCCGGCGGAATTTCGCCAGTTCTTCCTCGCCCAGATCGGCTATGCTCACCCCGTCCAGCAGGATTTTACCTGCGCTGACGGTGTCGATTGTGGAAATGCAGTTGAGCAGGGTGGTTTTTCCGCTGCCCGACGCGCCCATGATGGCCAGGAATTCTCCGGCCTCCACATCAAAGCTCACCCGGTCCAGGGCCTTGGTGACATTGTTTTTACTTCCGTAATATTTCTCGATATTTTGTACCTGAAGCATAAGCAAACCTCCTTTGCACCTTATGATACACCGGATGCAAAGGAGGCGGTATCGAATTCATATTGATTTTCCTTACAATTCTGTAAGATTCTCCTTTGCGGGAAAGGTCAGCGTAACCGCCGTTCCCTCTCCCTCCCGGGAGACAATACCCAAGCCTATATCCAGAAAAGACGCCAGCTTTCTGCACAGATACAGTCCCATACCGGTAGAGCCTCCCCTGCTTCGCCCGTTGCTGCCGGTAAATCCCCGGTCGAACACACGGGGCAGCTCATGGGCCGGGATACCGATGCCGTTGTCCTGAACCACAAGCTGAATCTGTTTCCCAAGGGGCATTGCGGAGAGTGTGATAACCGGTTCCGCGCTGCGGTACCGGGCCGCGTTTTGGAGTAACTGCCCCAGAAGAAAGACCGCCCACTTTTCATCGGTATAGACAGTGATGTCCAAATGCTCCGTTTCCACCCGGACACCGCTTTGAATCAGCAAGGCGCGGTGGTTTTCAATGGCCCGGGAGGCAATCTCCCCCAGGTTTGCCTGCCGGAACAGGCAGTCCTGTTCCGGATTTTCGGCCCGTGCGTAGAACAGGGCCCGCTCTATATGAGCTTCGATTTGCGCCAGCTCCCCGGTCAGTTTCCGGCGGGTATCTCCGTCTAAGTCCCGGCAGAGCAGCCGGGCGGCAGTGATGGGCGCCTTGATCTCATGTACCCAGCGTTCCACATACTCCCGGTACTCCCATTTGGAGGCTTCTGCGTCAGATACCGCCCCGGTCATGGCCCGCCCCGCCCGGCGGGTCAAGTCAAAGAGCCGGCGTTCGTAAATGCCTTTGGGCCGCAGGGCGCACTCCGCGAACAGATATTTCCGGTCCAGACCCTCCCAGATGGCCTCCAGCTCCCGGAGATACGCCCGCTGACGATAGAAATCCCAAAGCAGCGCCGCCCCGAAGACCGGCAGAAAGACCAGCAGTAAAATCACCAGAACACCCGGCTGCGTCCCCGTAGAAAAAAGGAACAGCGCTGCCAGTCCGGCGCAGATCAGCCAGAGGGCGATCCGTCCCATCCGATTTGCTAGAAATTCCCTCAGGGTCATAGCTGATACCCCATTCCCCGGCGGGTTTTGATGGCGTCAGGCAGGCCCAGCGCCGCCAGCTTTCCCCGAAGCCTGGTCATGTTCACGCTGAGGGTGTTGTCGTCAATGTAGATCTGATTGTCCCACAGCGTGTCGATCAGATCTCCCCTGGAAACGATTTGCCCCAGGCAAGCCATCAGACAGGCTAAGATCTGCAGCTCATTTCGGGTCAGCTCCGCCGTTTTTCCCTTGGCGGATACAACTCCTTTGGTCAGGCTCAGACACAGCCCCTCCGCCTCCAGGACATCATTCGGTTCCGGTCCGCCTCCTGTCCGCCGCAGGACAGCCTTGATCCGGGCCAGCAGGACGGGGACGCTGTATGGCTTCGTGATGTAGTCATCCCCGCCCAGGCTCAGGGCCCGCACCTCGTCCAAACCGGCGTCCCGGCTGGTGACAAAAATCACCGGCACAGGAATGGCTTTCCGCAATGCGGCGCACAGAGAAAAACCGTCCTGTCCGGGCAGGCCAATATCCAGGAGAATAAGGTCCGGATGCTCTCGCTGCGCCTGTTTTGGGATTTCGTTAAAATCCGTGACCGCCAAAGGCAGATATCCCTCATTTTCCAGAAGCAGTGCCAGTTCCTCCCGAACGTCCGGGGCATCCTCGATTATCATGATTTTTTGCATCATCTATTTACCGCCATATTGTTTTCAACATGCTAATACAATCGCAGTGCCCTTGTCCGGGCAGCCCCCGGTCTGCCGGCTCCCCCTTACGCCCTCTGCTCCTTCGCCGCGAGATAGCGATCCACGATCTGGTGCCGGTATTCTTTGGACTAAAGACAGTGGTGCGGATGCCCGGGCCGTCATAGACGGAAAATGGCTGGACATTAAAAATAGTTCCTCTTACTTCCCTGGGATCCATCGCGATACCTCCCGCTCATTCCTTATTGTCTCCACTATATCAATGAAAAGCAGAAAAGTAAATATGAAATTATATGCTTTCAATAATCATCCGGGCAAGTCCGCAGTTCTCCTCCTCCAGGACAAGCGCCTGTTCCAGCAGGCCGATCTGCTGTCTCCGCAGCGCTGTGGTGGACGCGCCGGCAGACTTTCCGGAATTGTACGCAATTTCGCATACAGGAAAACGGTCTGTCTCCTGCCGGAAAGCGGATGCGCTGTCGGAGATTGTCTGGCAGTTCTGCGCTATCTTTTCCAGCAGCCCTCTGCCCGTCTCGGGAAGCAGGGATAGATTCTCCCGCAGCCAGGCCGCTGCCGAGCGTCTGGAATCGATGAGGGCGCCCAGCATAGCGTCGTTTACGCTCAGCCGTCTTTTGACATTTTCCCTGTCGTGTTCCAGCCGGAAATCCGCCTCCCTGGAAAGCCCGTTGATCCACGCCCTGTAGGCGTCCTTTCCCTGGTGGTACCCCCGGCACTCCTCCGCCTCAAAGGAGCAAATCAGCGCGGCCAGGGAGGTTTTCAGGATGTCCAGGGTGGATTTCCCCTCGCCCTTTTCCCCGAAATGGGCGATGAGGAAAGGCCAGAAATCGCTGAAAAGATAGCCGCCGTTCTCCTCATAGACCATGCGTCGGTCTGTCCGGGCCTGCTGGCTTGTCTGCTCTTGTCCATCCTGCGCATCCAGAGCATCCAGAGCATCGAAGATCTCTTTGTCGAAATAAGTGCGGCACAGAAAGCGGTTTCCGTTGTCGGTGTACCCCGTGATGATCCCCCACTCCGGGGCCACCCGCAGATTGATGGCCAGCACCGGCTTTCCCTTTTGGATATCCTCCATGATAGCCTGGCGTTCCGCTTTCCTCTCCTGCTTCTCCAGCCTTTCCACCATGCGGAAAGCGTAGCCCACGGCATCGTACAGCGGCGTGGCATAGTCGTAGGCCACAAGGGCGTCCGTGCAGCTGTAATCCCAGACATCGGTGAAGCAGACTCTGTAACAGGCGCCGCTCATTCCCATGATCTGGTCATAGGTGTAGGACTCCCCCATATAGGCCAGAGCCGCCCGGAGCGCGCCCGCCCAGGGACATTCCAGCCCCTGATCCCCCTCTTTCCAGGACAGGGGCTTTATATGCTCCAGAATGCATTTAGAGCGATCCTGCAAAAACACCCCTGTGCCATGGTTCCCGTAATAGACCGTGTCGTTTTCCGGGCAGCTCAGCACATGGATTCCCTCCCCGTTCAGGTAGATCAATGTCAGGTACTCCGTGTCGTCGCTTGCGGTATTGCTGGGGAATGTCTCATGGTTCACCGGTATCCTGTCCCATTTGAAGTATTCATAGTGCTCCATCTTCTGCATGGCGGAGGAATAGGCTCTCTCATTTCCATAATAGGCGCCCACAATCCGGAAAGCCCTGTCCGAAGCAAAGCCGGTGCTCCTCCTGTCCAGAAACAGGTTCTCATTCTGCAGGGCGTAGGCAAAGCCCACGCCCTGAGCCGTCTGGAACTTGACGGTCAGCACTTTCAGGCGGTCGCTTTCCAGAGAAGCGCCCACGAAAGACTCGTTCACATAGATGTTCAGCACATTGTCCCGCACCAGGCCGTTCAGGAAACGGGTCACAGAAGCCTTTGTCTGCCCATCCGTGTACACAGCCTCCAAGATGAAAAGCTCCCTGGGGCACAGCAGGCTGTCGATGCTGCAGTCCAGCGCCTCCGCCAGGGCGGGAAGAATGGCCGTCTCCGGCAGACATTTTGCGTTCTCCCATTTGGATACGGCCTGGGGACTGACCTGCAGCCGCTCCGCCAGAGCCTCCCCCGTGTACCCGCGCTCCTTTCGCAGGGACGCGATCCTCGTTGCGATTTTTTCCGGTTCAATCATTGTCGTCATAGATGGTTACCTCCAATATTTTTCAGTGCTATCTAACGACTATTGTAGGGAAAAGCATTGGGATTTACCAGGTATGTCGCATTCATTGGAAACGGAAAAAATCAACCTGAGGTTGAGGTGTCAAGGCGAGATGCCGGATATGGACTTCCCCTCCCCGCATGTCCCCGGCCGGGTCGTCCTGGCCCCTATTCCCAGTTCTTCCCCAGCCGGACCTCGCAGTCCTTGCGGTAGAAAGATACGCCGTAGCATCCGATTTTCCGGTACCCCTCCGTCCGCAGCTCCTCCCTGTACTTTTTTTCGTATATCTGCTCCAGGGCTTTCTGTGCGTCAGCCTCCAGGTCGTCGACGGAGTCCGAGACCTTCAGCTCCAGCACAAAGGCCCTGCCCCGCAGGGACGGGCTCTTCACATAGATGTCCGACCGGCCGTTGCCTGACTCCCGGTTGGACTTCACCAGGTAGTCCTGGCTCTGGCTCAGGATCCCGGCCAGGAAACCATGGTAGAAGCTCTCCGCGCTGTCGTAGAAGCTGATGGTGGTGAACAGCTGCCCGCTTAGGATCTCCCCCATCTTCCGGGCGTCCCCCTCCTCCATGGCCCGGTACAGGTCCCGGAAGTCCTGCTTCTCGATCTGCCTGCGGAACCACCCCAGGATCGTGTTCCGGTAGATGGTCCTCACTTCCGTGTTGGGGATCCGGGCCTGCAGGAACACCGATGACTCGTGGAAATATTCGCTCTTTTTCGTCAGGTATCCGGTGAAGTACAGGAAGTTCCACAGATTCTCGCCCCTGGCACGCATGTCCTCATATGTGACCTCCTCGTGCACCTGTATGTCCAGAGTCCCCCCGTCTAGGAGCGCCTCGATCTGTCCCTGGGTCTCTCGGTCGGCTCCCATTATCATGTCCTTTATGATGTCGTTGGAGCTGGTGTTGATCCAATAGGGCCGGGGGAATGCCTTGGCGTCCGCGCATAAATCATACATATAGTTGATGACGCTCCACGGATTATAGACCTCCGCATCGCCAAAGGTATAGCCGTCATACCACTCTTTCATGGTCGGGAAACGCTCCTCCACGCCATAGTATTCCATCATCTGCAGCACCTCAGCTTCGATGAATCCGAAATGCTCGCTGTACTGCTGGTCCAGAACAGAGATAATCCTTAAATGGTTCAGCCCTGTAAAAATGCTCTCCTTGGAAATCCGCAGGCATCCCGTGATCACCGCAAACTGCAAATAGTCGTTGGTCTTCAGCGCAGACTCGAACAGGGAGCGGATGAAGTCCACCATCTCCACGTAGAAGCCCCTGAAGTACGCATTCTCCAGCGGTACATCGTACTCGTCGATCAATATCACCGTGTTCATCCCCGTAACCCGGTACAGGCATCCGCTCAGGAACTTCAGCGAGCCGGAATATTCGTCATATCCTGCCTTTCCCCCTGCGATCTCCCGGAATCTGCGCTTGTCCTCCTCCTCCAGCGCATCGCTGTCCAGCACATATTTGTGCCGTCTGAACTCATCCGCGATTTCCCCGCTCAGCTTCACATAGGCGGACTGGAACGAGGGCTGCTTGGCCGATTTCAGGGTCAGGTTGATCACAGGATATCTTCCCATCTGATCCGTGTAGCGCTCCCCGGCCTCCATGATTTTAAGCCCCCCGAAAAGCGCCCTGTTCTTCGCGTTCCTCTCCCCATCCCCGGTATCCTCAAAAAAGTAGCGGAGCATGCTCAGATTCAGCGTCTTGCCGAATCGCCGGGGACGGGTGAACAGGTTCACCTTTCCTTTCAGGTCCAGCAGTTCCTTTACGAGCATGGTTTTGTCCACATAGCAATATCCTGTTTTAATGATATCCTCAAAATTGTCCACTCCTATCGGCAGCGCTTTCTTCATCCCTGCACCTCCCCATTCGGCCATATATTATCGCTCCCGGCATCAGGCAAATTTCATCCGGGGCGGATTCACAATTCCGTGCGTACCACCCGCTTAGAATAAAAAGCTGACACAATGCCCTGCTATATCAACATTATACCCTGTTGCACCCCAATCCACAATCCATTATTTGTTCCAAATGCATTCTTGTAATGTCCGTGTGTTACCGTTCGCAGGCAGTTCCGCAAGATGTTTTCGTGCACATTTTGCACGAACAATGCCGGATAATCGCTTCAATTGCTTTGACAACAGGCTCCCTCAGCCCCCCTGTTCAAACTGGCGCTCATGCTTTTTGAAAAAGTCCTCCCTGGGCTCCAGCTCTTTCAGCACATGCAGAGCCGGATCTCCTGTATAGAAAGAAATCGGTTCCAGGATGTAATCCCAGTTCCAAAGCATGTCTCCTATCCGCATATACTCTCTGAACTTCTCACAGCCTTCCGGCGCAATCGGATGTACCAGAACGGCCATGACCTTACAGGCATAGAAGCAGTCCCTCACTATCTGCTCCCGCAGGGCCGCGTCCCCCTGTGCATCCGCAGCCTTTATATGGTTCACCCAGTGCTTGTTCACTTCCCTGATAAAGTCGTCCAGCAGATAGGAAATTCTGTGGAATTCCTGATGGTACATATGGCGTTCATACTCCAACACGGCCTTTTGCGCCATGTCCCTGATCTTCCCGTCCACTTCTCCTGCCGGTATCTTTCCTGCATAATGTTTCTGAGCCGCGTAAAAACAGGAGCGAATCAGCCGATTGAACACATTTGTAATCAGGTTCCCGTCTTTGAGCACTATGTCCGTTCCGTTTTGTTCCTCTTCTCTCAGCAGTGCCTGCGGCCTGAATCCCACGCTTTTTGAGGACAGCCCAAGACTCATAAAGTGCATGCGCAGCTGATCTTTCGTATAATATTCCAACAGCTCATCGGCCATAGGCGGCTTTCGCTCGGAACTGCTGCTGGCTTTCGCATCCAGATACAGCAGATGCCGGTTGGCTATGATGTGGGACAGACGCACTTTCTCCATATCAGGTTTCGTCCTCCGAGGCTGCTGAAGTCCGGTGAACAGCCCTGTCTGCGCAATGGCATAGAAATAGATATTGTCCTCTCCGATAAATTGATAAACCTCCGCCTCCTCATCGCCCCACCATTTCGTCAAATCCTCCTCCATGCCTTTCTGCCTAAGATATGCCCTGGTAAAAGATACCGGCGCCCAAAGGGATTCCGGCCACACCCAAAAGGTCAGATTCCGCAAATCCTCACATGCCGGAAAAGGTACGCCCCATTTCACATTTCCGGAGAGCCGGAAAGGAACCAGGGTCTTGCCGGCAGTGTAATGAATCCCCATTTCGTCCAGTACGGCCTTAGCCTTGTCCCTGTCATCCAGGGTCTCAAATTCGAACACAAAGGAATTCCGCTTTTCCTCATCCACGCTGCGGTGCGCCGGCAGGCGCTTGGACAGTTCCTCCAGGTTCCCTACATATTTCTTCGGCACATACAGCATGGGCTTCTTCAGGAATTCTTCCACAGTCTCCAGCTGGTATTTCCTGGTATTCGTGTTCTTTCTCAGGAAATCATTATATTCCTTTATGCTGTCGATGCAGTTTTCCAGTTCAAAATACCAATTCTCCACCTCTCTCAATACAGGCCTTTTACCGGACAGGGAACTCACCGGATTTATCAGTTCCGCGGGCAGAAATTGATGGCCCAGCGAACATTCATCCGCATATGCTTTGTCCGAGGTACAGCCTGGAATGGGACATCTCCCCGTCACCTGGCGTCCGTTCAGGAATATCCCCAGCTCCTCATCATAGAACTGCGGCACCGAAAGCTTTTCGATATACCCATTCCGATAGAGCTTGTGGAATATCCCTGCGGACATTTGCCTGTGGATTTCACCCGCCTCCCCCAGGGCTGACGCCCCAAAAAAGTCCAGGCTGATTCCATAATCCTCCAGTGTCTTTTTCTGGCTATGGTGATTGGCGGTGACGTAATCTTCTATAGAGCCTTCCTGTCCAGCCTCTTTCCACTTCCGATAGCTCTCCTGAATGGGCGAGCCGTAGCAGTCCGTCCCCGAAAGGAAGATGACATTCTCCTTTCCGATTCTGTCCCGCAGAAATCTGGCAAAAATATCGGCATGCACGAACATGCCCCCCACATGTCCGAAATGCAGATTCTTGTTGCCGTAAGGCATACCGGCGGTGACGACTGCCCGCTTGGGGAATACAGGCCTTTCGTTTTTCATGAGACGTTTCCTGAACATAACTTTTGTCCGTCCTTTCCTTATTTTTATTTATTGCCAAAAAAACGGCCGAAAACCTGTCATAGGCTTTCGACCGTTTTGTTCATGCATATGGAAGTTCAGGAGCCGTCATGAACGCAATTCAAAAAGCCTATTGTCCGGATTGGCAATAAGCTGTTGCTGCTGATTCAGGATGGCCTTGCTGTCGGATAGATAGACCATAATCGCTCCCTTGACCTTTCATTTCGAATGGAGACATTATAGCAAGTATAGAAATACCTGTCAATATCCAAATTCTGCAAAATATTCTCAGCTACCCCTGGGCAATTTCATCCGGTCAGCCCTCTCCTTTCCCCAGCCGGACCTCGCAGTCCTTGCGGTAGAAAGATATGCCGTAGCATCCGATCTTCAGCGCAGACTCGAACAGGGAGCGGATGAAGTCCACCATCTCCACGTAGAAGCCCCTGAAGTACGCATTCTCCAGCGGCACATCGTACTCGTCGATCAATATCACCGTGTTCATCCCCGTAACCCGGTACAGGCATCCGCTCAGGAACTTCAGCGAGCCGGAATATTCGTCATATCCTGCCTTTCCCCCTGCGATCTCCCGGAATCTGCGCTTGTCGTCCTCCTCCAGCGCACCGCTGTCCAGCACATACCTGTGCCGTCTGAACTCATCCGCGATTTCCCCACTCAGCTTCACATAGGCGGACTGGAACGAGGGCTGCTTGGCCGATTTCAGGGTCAGGTTGATCACAGGATATCTTCCCATCTGATCCGTGTAGCGCTCCCTGGCCTCCATGATTTTAAGCCCCCCAAAAAGCGCCCTGTTCTTCGCGTTCCTCTCCCCATCCCCGGTATCCTCAAAAAAGTAGCGGAGCATGCTCAGGTTCAGCGTCTTGCCGAATCGCCGGGGACGGGTGAACAGGTTCACTTCCCCTTTTAAATCCAGCAGATCCTTTAAAATGCACTCTTAACACGCCCACCGGCGTACCCGGCCGAAATTCGTTTCATTTCATTCTTGACAAATCAGCTCCCCGGTCGTATAATGATTGAAATTCGATACATCAAACCGTTGAAGCGGGGATAACGGCAATCATGCCTTTACAGAGAGTCTGCGGCGCTGAGAAGCAGGCGGGAAACAGGTTGTCAAATGGGCCGCTGAGGGCGCAGTCAAATGTGGATTCCACAGAGTATTCTGCGACGTTTGGGCAGACGTCATATGCCGGGGATATGCAGGTATCCCGCTAAGGGCACGGGTCAGACCGTGAAGCAAGGTGGCACCGCGGATAAGCGTACTTTCAAGTATAGCATTCGTCCTTGACAGAGCATTCTTTTCTGTCGGGGCGTTTTTTGTTTTTCGGACTCCTCTGACAGCGGGCAACGGAATCCGGGCCTCATCGGATTTCCGTTGCCGGAAACCAAGAAACATCCGGGGAATCGAAAGGAGGCAGCCCATGCTACTGACCAAACGATGGCGCCCCCAGGGACGCCGCTAGAAAAAGCTTCCGGCAAAGCGCAAATGTGAAAAAAGTCAAAATGCCGGAGCGAGAGAAAAGTGATCGCCTGGGATTGTTCATGCAGAAAGCGCACGAACACACCTGGCAAAACTACCTGTGAACAGCAACGGGGAAAACCCATAAAACAGCGCAGAAGCCATACGGCACACCGCAAAAGCGCTGCAAAACGACACGGCCGCGAAAGCCGGCTCAGACCAATCAAAATATGGAGGAAACGATATGCAGAACGAAAAAATCCCTTACAAAATCTATCTGAACGAAGACGAGATGCCGAAAGCATGGTACAACCTGCGGGCCGACATGAAGCAGAAGCCCGCGCCCCTCTTAAATCCCGGCACCCATAAGCCAATGACGGCCCAAGAGCTCTCCGGCGTCTTCTGTGAGGAGCTGGTGAAGCAGGAACTGGACGACACCACCGCCTTATTCCAGATTCCCGAGGAGATCCGCAGCTTCTACAAGATGTACCGCCCCTCTCCCCTGGTCCGGGCCTACTGCCTGGAGGAGAAGCTGGACACCCCTGCCAAGATCTACTACAAATTCGAGGGCAACAACACCAGCGGCAGCCACAAATTAAACTCCGCCATCGCCCAGGCCTATTACGCCAAGAAGCAGGGCTTAAAAGGCGTCACCACAGAGACCGGAGCCGGTCAGTGGGGCACGGCCCTCTCCATGGCCTGCGCCTACCTGGGGCTGGACTGCAAGGTCTACATGGTAAAATGCTCCTATGAGCAGAAGCCTTTCCGCAGGGAGGTCATGCGCACCTACGGCGCATCCGTGACCCCCTCCCCCTCCATGGACACCCAGGTGGGCAGAAAGATCCTGGCCGAGCATCCCGGCACCACGGGAAGCCTTGGCTGCGCCATCTCCGAGGCCGTGGAGACAGCCGTTGGGAGCGAGGGCTACCGCTATGTGCTGGGCAGCGTGCTGAACCAGGTGATGCTGCACCAGTCGGTGATCGGCCTGGAGACCAAAGCAGCCCTTGACAAATACAGTGTGAAGCCGGACATGATCATCGGCTGCGCCGGCGGCGGCTCCAACTTAGGCGGCCTCATCGCACCTTTCATGGGGCAGAAGCTCCGGGGAGAAGCCGACTACCGCTTCATCGCCGTGGAGCCCGCCTCCTGCCCCAGCTTCACCAGAGGCGTGTACGCCTATGATTTCTGCGACACCGGCATGGTCTGCCCTCTGTCCAAGATGTATACCTTAGGCAGCGGCTTCATCCCCTCCGCCAACCACGCAGGGGGACTTCGCTACCACGGCATGAGCTCCACCCTGTCCGAGCTCTACCATCAGGGGCTCATGGAGGCCGTCAGCGTGAAGCAGACGGAAGTCTTCGAGGCCGCGGAATACTTCGCCAGAGTGGAGGGCATCCTGCCCGCCCCGGAAAGTTCCCACGCCATCCGGGTTGCCATCGACGAGGCCAGGAAATGCAAGGAGACCGGTGAGGAGAAGACCATCCTCTTCGGCCTCACCGGCACGGGATACTTCGACATGGTGGCCTATGAGAAGTTCCACATGGGCCAGATGGAGGACTATATCCCCACCGACGCCGAACTGGAGGAATGCCGCAACGCGCTTCCCAGGATAGACTGACTGCGGATGCAGAAGCGGGAATCTTACAGAAAAATACAGTAACTCAGGCGGGCAGGAGCGTCCAAAGGCCGTTCTCTTGCCCGCTTTTTTGTTCCTCAACTTTTATGCTAAAGTGCGTTCAAGACCATTGAGTAATAAGGATTCTAAAACCGGAAATAAATAAATGTCAATACATTGTACTCCGAACCGTAGACGCCAAGGAGCAGGACAGCGAAGATCAGTCCATAATAGACCAGCCAGCGGAACCGGATATTCTGCCGCGCCGGCACTGCCGTGAAGTCCGCTTTCTCCTTTTTCATGTAATCCACTGCCATCAGCAAAGCAAGCTGCACAGCAGAACAAAGAAATTTTTCTCGGACAAAGCAACCGTGTTAATCCCGAGAAGCGTATCCGGATTGAAGAATCCAAAAAAGCCAATGTGGGCAATACCGTGCCGAGGCATCTGCAGGACAGTTCCAAAACTTACCTCATATAGAAATAGTAGCTGGTCAGCATCCACAGATATTTGAACCGCACCGCCATGCGCCCTTAAGCGGCACGGCCATCGCCCCATAAAATATATAAATAATAGGGGAAAGTAAGTCGGTCTTTGAGGCCAATGACCTGCTTTTTGAACTGGAACACAGGGTTCTGGGAATTCCGGAAGAATAGCCCTGCCAATCAGCACGATTGGCAGGGCCGCAGAGATGGGCTCCGCAACATGATATCAGAACGCCCATTACCGGACTCCCGGAGAACAGTTCGCCACACCACGGTTTCCTTTCTTCGTCGCAAGGGGCATGGAGGAACACAGTTCGCCAATCAGTTCTTCCGCTTTTTTCGTCGCCCTGCTGCCTGTACCGCGAAGCATCTCTTTATAAACCGCTAAAACATCCTCTTTTTTCAGGATGCCTGAGGCCGCCAGCGCAGGAATCTGTCTCATCAAGCTTTCCGTCGTCTGCCAGTCAGTGAGCAGATTGAAATTGATGTATTCATTCCAGTCCCTGATAACCCTCTGAAAATCTTCCGGTTCCCCGGCGCAGACGCACTCCAACCCGGGATAGGAAAACGCTGCATTCTCCGGCTTCCCCCGCTCCTCCAGAATCCTTTGTGTCATCTCCGGATCATAAACGCTCATGTATTCGGTTTCCTGGAAAAGAACACTGTAACAGTCTCCGAAATAACTGAGTCTGCTATATACAAGAAATGCAAAATCATCATAAGATATTTTCGGATCCAAAAATCTTTTAACTTCCGCATACAGCGCCTCCACCTCCACCACGCCGCAATGTTTGAGAAAGATTTCCGCCGTATCCAGGATTTTATCATATTTCCTGCCCGATTTCATTTTCGAAGCATATACTTCTTTTATGGCTTCCGGTACCAGTATTGTATCCTGATACTCTCCTGAGAATTCACAGAACCCAAAGGCGTACAGCTGCGCCAGTATACACCTTTCGTTGCCGTCAATCCATTCCATCTTCAGCAATTCCGAAAGCATCTCCCGCATTCCGGCAGTCATGAACAGGAACATCCTGTCCGGACTCCCCAGAACGACCCTTTCCATCTCCCGACGGAGTGCATCTGCAGGTTCCGTCTCACAGGGGCTGCACCGTCCTGTAAGCGCGGCATGTTCCTCCCGAATCAGATCCTCTTCGATGGAAGCCAGAATGTCGCTTACATAAACCTTTTGAGAAACCTGAACCTGCAGCACCATGTCCTCTTCATAGCACGGATACTGCTCCGGCGCATCTCCTGCAGCCCTAATTACCTCCGGCATCTCCACTTCGCCCTCCCGGATTTCCAGGACGCGGATGTCAAAGTACCACATGTCTCCAAAGTCAAACAGATAGGTGAATTTCTGCCCCTTTTGCAGATCCAGCTCTGCCAGTCTTGTGTCTGCGGACAATTCCGTTCTCTGACTGATGGCCTCCGGATGCATATATGTCCTTTTCATCATCCCTGCTCCCACTGTGAACGAAAAAAGATGGTCATTGTCAAAGGAGACTGCCCTTTGGATTGCATCATGCAAGTCATAAAGGGAATCTGCCAGATTCATTCGGATAACCCGGACACAATCCGTATGCCTTACCAAAACCTCCAAATCGATTGTCTGTTTTGTATCCAGTGCAACCATATTCTCAAATATCTCTGACAGCTTTTCCTCTTCCCCCTGCAAAAGCCGGCTAACATACGCCTTATAGAAATACCCTGCCGCCGTACTTCTGTCGCTGTCTGACAATTCCTCCGTCTCTTCTTCCAGTTCCGTATTTTCATAGATATCCGAAACAATTTCCAATAATGGCAGCATCTCTATTTCCCACCAGCGTTCCCGCAGATCGTTTTCCGGCGCAGGTTTCCCGCAGACCCTGATCAGAGCAAGTTCCTCCAGACATGGTGCCAGGATATCCAGACAGTTCCAGAAACGGTTCGCGCCCTCCTGTAACTTTCGGGATTTTCCATCAGTCCAAGCTTTCTCCACTGCAGCCCATTCCATAAACCTGTCCACATATACCCCCCACAATTCTCCCACTCTGTCTGCGTACCAGAAGCTGTCCTGGCACGCGAACATCCCGTCAGACATAAATACGGACAAAAACAATGCATACTGTTCCCACACCGAAGCCTCATGGAAACGCTTGTAATTTCTCCCCTGCTGCAGCTTGTTCCCCGCCCCATTGGTCTCCAGTATTTTGCATGTGACTGCCGTATAATAGAAAAGGCTTATGATCGGATACTTGCTCTGTAGATACACAGGCTTTTCATACTTCTCCCGTACATGTAAAAGCATGTTTATGGCAAAGCAGTCTTTCTTGCCGATGTTTCCCGTTCTGGGAGACAGCTTTACCTGCTTTTCGGTTATATAATCGCAAAATGCCGCAAAGTCCTGGCAGATTACGGTCGCGTCTTTTTCCAGTTCTTTCAAATTGTAACTGATTTTTCTATTCTGTTTGTTTTCTCTCTTCATTTGCCCCCCGCCTTTGTGTTCGTTTCCCGCACTGTCTGCAGGATATCCTTGTCCTCCTGCCTGTTCCACTGAATTTTCCTCAGTTCCATTATACATCACTCCGGCGGTTTTGGAAACTGATTTTCCCGGCCACTTATATCTGCATCCCGCTATCCGATGCTATTCCAGCTTCAGCCAGGTAGTGTACTGGCTGCCGGTGGTCCCTAAGTGGTAGAAGTCTCCCAGGGTAATGCCGCAGGGAAGAGGAATCCGTATTTGGCTTTCCAGGAAGACAGAAAGGGCTGCTTCCACCTCCCCGCGTTTTAAAGGAGGCAGGGCATGAAAGTTGTGGCCTCCTGCAAGGCTTACGTCCGTGCCGAACAGAATAGGGCCTCTGTAGATGCTGGTCAGTCCCCGGAAATCTTCCTGGCCCTCCAGGTAGCGGGTGGAAAAATCCAGCTCCAGCAGAAACGAAAGCTCCCCGGGACAGTCCAGCGGGAAGTAAGAACCGGCCGAGGCTTGCTTTTTTGCGCCGTCTATGGTGACCGTGGTATCCGCAGACCACCCCGGAATGCGCAGAGCCAGCTTTCCCCTGTAATGGGTTACCGTGATCTGCACTTTTCCCCGGGCGGGGTAGCCGCCGCTTATCCAGATATGGCTTCCGCCCTCTGTCACGACATCCATGTCTTCGTATGCATTGATGCAGAGGGCGGAGGAGGTTTGGGTCACCGCCCATTCGCTGAGCATTCCGATTCCCCTGGGAGCGTTCACGGAACAGCAGTTCAGCTCCGGAGAACCGGCTCTGCACTGGAAAGTGATGTCGTGGACGCTGGAGTGCCTCTCTCCCGCCATAGGAGTATGGTAGGTGGACCAGCGGCCCGTGGGAGACCAGGCGCCCATGCAGGCGTTATAGTGCGCCAGCTCCAGAAAATCCAGAATATCCGAATTGCCCGTGAGTTTAAAGACCTCCACGGCCAGGGCGTCATATGCAATGACGCAGCAGGTTTCGATGTGACCCTCGCAGAAAGGGCTGCCCACAGCCTGTTCCTCGGTGGAAAAAGCGCCGGTGTTGTGGATATCTGTCTTCAGAATAGAATAAAAGACCTGCTCCACTGTCTGGAAATAATATTTCCGGCCTGTGATGCGGTACAATTCCACCAGGCCCATGATCACATGCAGGCTTTCCCAGCGAGGCTGGGGGCACTGGTAAAATTCCAGCTTATCCAGGGCGCAGCCGATATAGTCGCCGGCCCCTTCCTTGGAGAGATCCTTTTCAATCTCCAGGGCAAAGTCCAGATAGCGCCTCTCTTTCGTGAGGCGAAAGAGCATGGCGAATGCATGGATGGGAGACAGGTTGGCCTCAGGGGATTTCATGGACAGGAGGCTTTTTCTTCCGGTTTCCGGGTTGTAATATTTTTCCAGGAACAGACCGGCGATTTTTTTCACAGCCTGCATGTAAGCCTCTTCCCCGCTCTCCTCGTACCACAGCAGCAGGCCGTACATAATGTGGTAATGGCCCCAGGCATCCCATGTGCCCTCTACCTCGTCCGGTTTCTGGGAAAAGGAGCCCGTAAGCCGGCACTGCCTGCTGAACGGCCCAAGATACCCGTCCTCTGCCTGGCAGTCCAGAAGTTCTTTCAAAAATCCTCTGATATAGGCGTAGAGCTCTTCATCCAGCGTGAGGCGGTAAACGTAATAGGCTCCCGTGACATATTTCCCGGCAAATTCGCCCAGCCACCCCAGCATCAGCCGGTAAGGCAAAAGGTCGCGCTCTCTAAACATGGCCAGGATGCCGGGATTGGACTCATATAGTCCGATGAGCCAATTCCTGGTCAGGTTCCTGGCCAGCTGACCGGTGATTCCCTGGAAATCGCTGGTCTCCAGCCGAACCGTGCGCATCAGATCTCTTTCGCTCGCTTTCCGCATAATAGCGCCTCCTTTTCTCAATTTCTCTTCCCCGCCACCCTCCGGCGGGGCCTTGGCAGCGTCATTCAGCCTTTCACACTGCCCAGGGTCAGGCCAGTGGTAAAATATTTCTGCAGGAAAGGATAGACCAGCATCACCGGAAGCGCGCCTAAGAACAGCTGAGCGGCCCGGCCGGTCCGCACGTTGATCTGGGAGGCTAGCTGTCTGTAATTAGACCCGGCCTGCCGCATCAGGGATTCGAAGCTTCGCAGGAGGCTCTGCATATATGTGGCCAGAGGATATTTGGCGCGGTCGTTTAAGTAGATGACTCCGCTGAACCAGTCGTTCCAGTGGCCTACAATACAGAACAGGCCCACGGTAGCCAGCGCAGGCTTCAGCAGAGGAATCATTACCTTGTACAGCAGCTGAAACTCCGAGGCTCCGTCGATTCTGGCAGCTTCCTGCAGTTCCTCCGGCAGGCCTCTGATGAAGTTCATCAGGATCACCATATTGTAGACGGGAAGTGCCCCCGGCAGGATCATGGACCATATGGTATCCTTTAAGCCCGCCCTGGACACCACCAGATAGGTGGGGATCATCCCGCCGCCGAACAGCATGGTGAACACAAAGTAGGCCATGTAGATATTTCTGCCCGTCAGCCGGTTTTTCTCTTTGGAGAGAGGGTATGCGGTGAGTACCATGAATACCAGATTGATCATGGTCCCCAGGAAAGTCCGCACCAGGGAATTTCCCAGAGCCCGCATGAAGTCTCCTTTTTTCAGCGCGTATTCATAGGAGGAGACAGTGAACTCTATGGGCCAGAAAGTGACTTTCCCGGCGGCCACGGCCGGCCTGCCGCTTAAGGAAACGGCCAGCAGGTGCACAAAGGGGAGGACGCAGCTTAGGCAGACCACCACCAGAAGCGTGTAGTTGCAAATCAGAAAAATTTTTCTGGATGCACTTAGTTTTTTCTTTTTCATACGCGCCCTCCTTTCTAAAAGATCCGATAATTTGCCAGCTTGTCAGCCAGCTTATAGGAAGCCACCACCAGGATCATGGATATGACGGATTTAAACAATCCCACCGCAGTGCCGACGGAGTATTGAGCCTGGGTGATTCCCAGCCGGTAGACATAGGTGTCGATAATGTCTCCTGTATCGTATACCACCGGGGCGTAAAGATTGTAAATCTGGTCAAAGCCGGCGTTCAGGACGCTGCCCAGAGACAGAACCAGCATCAGGACGATTGTTGGCGCCAGCATGGGCAGCGTGATGAAACGCGTCTGAGCCAGCTTTCCGCCTCCATCGATTCTGGCCGCCTCGTAGAGTTCCGGATCAATGGAGGTCAATGCGGCCAGGTACACCACCGTGCCGAACCCAAACCCTTTCCAGATATCGGAAATAATCATGGTCCAGGGGAAGACGGAGGGGCTGCCCAGGAAATTCACCGGGTTTAGCCCAAATGCCTGCAGCGTCTGGTTCACAAGGCCGTCGGCGGCCAAAAGATCCGTCAGGATGCCTGCCAAGATGACCCAGGAGAGGAAGTTCGGTATATAGATCAGGGTCTGAAAGATTCGCTTTAGAATCTTGTTCCCGATTTCATTCAACAGTAATGCGAACAGCACGGAGACCGATATGCCTCCCAGCATCTTGAAGACTGCGATATAGAGACTGTTCCAAATGGTTCGGACAAAATTAGGCTGGGAAAAAAGAAACTGAAAATTTTTAAGACCGACCCAGGGAGAGGAAAAACCTCTCCCCGGATTGTAGTCTTCGAAAGCAATCACCAGCCCATATAAAGGTATGTAAGAGAAAATAAATATCACCAGGATCCCCGGCAGAAGCATTAAGTGCATCTGCCATTCTCTCTTAAAACGTTTTTTCATATTCTTCATAGGCTGCTCCTTTACGTGCCGTGCCAAAAATCATGCTGTCAGGCTGCTAGCATTATTGGTTGCCGTACATCTGGTTGACATCCTGGGTGGCAGTGTCGCCGCCTGCGGTTTTCCATTCTTCCACCAGAGTGTCGAAATAGTCCAGAGGCTCTTCGCCTGTGATGATCTTGGTAAAGCCCTGGGTCAAAATGTCGTCCAGAGTGGTTCCTATTTTGGCAATGCTGTCAGGCGTAACCGCCCATACCTGGTTCTTGATGACATCGCCTGCAGAAATGATGGGTTCCGCTACACTGTAGGCGCTCTTTACCGGAGCCCATAGCATATAGCCGCCCACTGCAACCGGATCGCCATTGTCGATGAAGTTCACAATGTCCGCATAAGCCTGGGTCTGCTTTACAGAGATCAGGTTGCTGTCATCTTTCTCTGCAGCCGCTTTGGAAGCTACCATGAAAGTGTCCCGATCCAGATTGGGATCCTGTACCCGCAGAACCTGCGCCGCATGGTCAATATTAAAGTAGGAAAGAATTTCTTCTTTGCTCATGCCGTTGGCGGTGCCGTTTTTCTCCAGATCGGCGTAGAAGTTGATGCACTTCATGGCTGCTTCCGGGTTCTTGCAGTCCTTGCTGACTACAATATAGGAGAAATTGTCACAACCCAAGGGATAGAGCACCTTTTCGCCGTTTGCGCTGGGCACGGGATAGGCCTCCAGATACGCCTCTCTGCCCAGGTTGGAGATCATATCCGTTCCTGCGGACCATCCCAGCCAGTTCTTGAAAGGATAGATGCCTACCTTGCTGTTCACGGCATCCTCATTCAGCTTGTCGCCGTTGATCAGGGCGAAATTAGAGTTAATGATGCCCTCCTGGTACCACTGCGCCCATGCCGCCAGAGCGTCTTTCATTTCAGGCTGTACGGAGCCGTAGACGATTTGGCCGTCCGGCCGGCTGATCCAGATGTCAGGGTAAGCGCCCCATGCAGGAGCCAGGATCTTCAGAGTGGTCAGACTCTGGTCAACAGCGATTCCCGTGCTGCCGTATTCCGCCTGGAAAGCTTTCTCCATGGCCACCAGGTCATCGATGGATTTGGGATCCTCCAGATTCAGGCCGTCTTTCCAGTCCTTGCGGATCCACACCGGGTTGATCTGGGCGATAGGCCCTACCCCCAGCTGGGCGATGCCATACAGTTTTCCGTCGGCTTTTCCGGAGTCAAAGCTTTCCGGCTCTATTGCCATGTAGCCCTTGACGATGTCGCTGGCATATTTGTCATATATCTCTGTCATGTCATACAGCAGGTCGGCTTCGATCATCTGCTGCAGCTGATAGGTCTGTACCATGCATACGTCCGGCAGCTTCTTGTCGGCGATGGCAAAGTTGATCTTGGTGAAATAGTCATCCCATTCCGCCGTGTATGCAGGGACTACTTCTATGTTCAGCTTGTCCTTGTAGCCTCTGATCCAGGGATTGTTTGTGATGTCATCCCCGGGCTCATAGTTCAGGCCGGAGTTGATCATCAAAGCCACCTCCAGGGTGACGGTGTCGGCAAAGGGGGTCAGCGGGCCGTCTTCCGCCGGGGTGCCGGCATTGGAGTCCTTTGCGGCATCGCTCTGGGATGCCCCCCCTGAGGATGCCTGGCCGTTATCGGGCTCTTTGCCCCCGCAGGCCGCCAATGAGATTGCCATAGCCGCTGTCAGCAGTAAAGATATCAGTTTCTTTTTCATACTAAGGTTCTCCCTTCTTGATGTAAACTTAGATTTCGTTGTAACATGCTGTCATTATAGCGCTTTGATTTTTGAGATTCTATTGATTTTCTTGCGTTTTGTACAATCTCTTGACTAATCTTTCGGGAGAAAGCAAAAAATCTTTATTTGCGCAAATTTTTGTACTATAATATCCCTTAGATAATAGAATCTGCCCTTTGATTCTATTATAGCCCTTAGATAATAGAATCTGCCCTTTGATTCTACACAGGAGGCGGCTGGAATGGACGGAAAGAAAAGCATTACCTTTAAAAAGTTGATTTTGCTGTTTGCGGCGGTTATCCTCCCCTTTCTCCTGCTGGGTCCGTTCCTGATCTATCAAAACCGCACTGCGGCAAGAAGCCGTACCTTTTCCCAGATCCAGAGCAAGACGGATATGACGGCCGATGCTCTGACAGACACCATGGAGCAGCTGCAGCATACTGCCGCCCAGATGGCGGAACAGACAAATCTGAAGAAGCTGGGCATCAAAGCTTACCGCATGTCGCCCTATGAGGCGGCTCAAAGCATCCTGCAGCTGCAGGAGCAGCAGACCAGTATCCGAAATGCCAATCCGTACATTGAAAAGTTCATCATCTATTATCTCCACAGACTACAGGCTTATAACAGCAAGGAAAGCGGCGTGCCCAGTTTCTTTACTTTTACAAGGGAGGAATATGAAGAGCTGGCCCACGGGCATAACAGCTATGACTTCCTGGCGGTTCATGACAGACAGCTGACAGAGATCATACTTCCCTCTTCCGGCGCGGAATTCATGATTCGCGTTGATTTATCTTCGGAGGCCGTGGCCGCTTTGCTGGAAAATGCTTTTTTGGAATACGATGATTATTATTATCTGCTGGATGTTTTCGGAGGTTCCTGGCAGCTTACGAACCTGCCAAAGGAGGCGCTGTCAGGGCCGGCAGAGGGCGCTGACGAGATTTCCATAGACGGCGTGCGATATTACGGATTTTCTGCCGGACTGCCTTACGGGGACGGACGGCTTCGCTTTTTCTTCTCCAAAGATCAGCTGTTCCAGGATTCCGAGGCATACCAGCGTCTGTATCTTTGCTTTGGGCTGATCGTATTTGCGGCCTGCAGCCTGTTTCTCCTGGGAAGCTATTCTTTGATCCATAAGCCAATACAGACGCTGGTGAACGCATTCCAGCATATCAACAAACAGGATTACAGCATCCGGATATCCGGAAACCCCAAGTCGGATTTCGACTATCTGTATCAGGAGTTCAATCACATGGTAAAAGAACTGGAGACGCTGATCGAGAAAAATTACCAGCAGCAGCTTCTTTTAAGCAAGGCGGAGCTGAAGCAGCTGCAGGCGCAGATCAACCCTCATTTTCTCTATAATTCTTTCTTTCTTCTGCGGCGCATGATAGAGGACGAGCTGTATGAGGAGGCGGGGGAGATGGCGGATACTCTGGGGCTTTACTTCCAGTATATCACGCGCAACAGCCAGGATTATATGCCCCTTGGAAAGGAATATCATCACGCCATGCTGTACTGCGAAATCCAAAGGCTGCGTTTTGGAGACCGCATTCTCATTGAAACAGATCCTATTCCGGAGAAGTACAGCCAGGCTCTGGTGCCCAAATTAATCATACAGCCTATTTTGGAAAACGCTTTTAACTACGGCCTGCGGAACAAGGTGGAGGAAGGGGTGCTGCAGGTGCGGGTGGAGGAGGACGCTGCCTGTCTGGTCATTTCGGTAGAGGACAATGGAGATGAGCTTACGGAGGAGGGACTGGAACGGATGCAGCGCAGGCTTAAGGAGACGGCCGGGGGAAATGTACAGCGAGAGATGTCCGGCACATTGAACATCCAGCGCAGGCTGGGCATTTATTTTAAGGAGCAGGCGCCTCCGTCCATGGACCAAACCGAGAGCGGTGAATACCTGCAGGCAAGCCGCAGCCCATTGGGCGGCCTGTGTATGCGGCTATATCTGCCCCTGCCTGCCGCAGACGAAAAAGAAAGGGGGAGCCTTTATGATTAAGATATTGCTGGCAGATGACGAATACCATGTAATCAGTCATCTGACTACGCTGCTGCAGCAGCTGGAAAAGTATGAAGTAAATATTTTAAGCACCTGCTCCGGGCCCGAGGCGCTTTCACTGGTAGGATCCTTGCGCATTGACATTGCTTTTCTGGATATCAATATGCCGAAAGTGAATGGATTGGTGATCGCAGACAAGCTGCATCGCCAGTGGCCGGAATGTCAGATCATTTTTTTGACAGCTTATGAGGTGTTTGATTATATCTATGAGGCCAACCAGTACCCCGGCGCAGTCTATCTGCTGAAAGCAGAGCCGGACAGGAAGCTGAGAAGCGTGGCGGAATCATGCTGCGAGGCCATTATGCGCAAGCGGGCGGAGAAAGAATACCTGACAGATATCCAGCAGAAAGAAAAGCAGCTTCTGCTGCTGCAGGAACAGCTCCTGTTAAGGGAAGTGCTCCACGGAAGTCTCTCCGGGGATCTGGCCGACTTTGTAAAAAACGCGGCTCTGGAGATTCATTTTTCTCTTCGGGATCCGGTGTACCTGATGCTGATGGATATTCGAAAATCTCCTTCTGTCTGCCTGGACTCTGCTTTTTACCTGGACAGGATGGAGCATCTTTTGGGAAATCTCTTCCGCTTTTCCTTTGTGGAGACACAGAAAGGGATGCTGCTGTGGATTTTTCAGGAAAAGGAAAAATCCGGGCAGGAGCTTTCTTATTTTGACTGCCTCAAGGACACCATGGGCGCTTTTTTGGACATCTGTACGGACATCCGGCATCAGACGGTTTTTCTGTGTCTGTATCGGGAAAAGACGGCCTGGGAGCAGCTGCCGGGAGTCTACCAGCTTCTGTATGACGCTTATTACCGGGAAAGCGCCCTGCTGTCCGTGGGCTCCTCTGCCGCAAGAGTGATGGACACCTTGTTTCCCGCCCTGGAGCCGGAACCCTCCTCTCTGCCCGCAACGGCGGTTCTGCCCGGGAAACTGACATCCATGAAACAGGCGCTGTACCAGGGAAACAGGGATCTGTTTCTCACCGAGCTCTTGTATTGCCGCCAATACTGCACTTCTGTCAGGAGCCGACACCATACAGGCGCCGTGAAGCTGTATTTCTCCGTGGCGGTGATCTGCCTGGACTATATCGAGCACAATGGGCTGGAGCAGAAGCTGTCCGGGGAGATTGCGCTGTACCCTCTTTACTACATTAATGACTTCGCGGATTGGAACCAGGCATTCGCCTATCTGAAGCGCCTGGCGGAGGCTCTGTTCCGTATTGCGGGGGAGTGCGGCAGCGACAAGACCAAACAGCTGATTTCCTCCATACAGAATTATGTGCAGGGGCATCTGTCGGAGGATTTGAGCCTTACGGTGATCGCAAATTATGTGAATTACAATGAGTCCCATGTGTCAAGGCTGTTCAAGCGCATGACCGGGGACAATCTCACAGAGTATATCACGGCCTGCCGCATTGCGTACGCCAGACAGCTCCTTGCCCGGACAGACGATACCGTCCAGGTCATCTCTCAGAAAGCAGGATTTCATACCTCCCAGTATTTTTCCTCCTCTTTCCGCAAAAGCATGGGCATGTCTCCCAATGAGTACCGCCTGAAGAGCCGGCCGTGATGAATGTATCGTCCAGGGCTGCTTTGCTGCCGGGGCGGACTACTTAGCAAGGGTAGAGAGAACTCTTTCGCACCCGGCAGGCGCCTGGCAGGAAACCGCAAGTTCCCCGTCCGCCTGCCTTTCCCAGGAGACCTTGATCGGGCCGTAGGGAGTGGGAACCTCTCCCCTGGCCCGGGAAAGGTCTCCCGGCTGTGGCTCCACCGTAAATTTCCGGTATCCGGGTTCCAGGGGACGCACGCCCAGCACTTCCTTTACCAGGAAAACCGCCGGCGACGCGGACCAGCTGTGGGCCGCGCTGCGGGTCCTTTTCTCCTTGCTGTCGAAATTTTCCGGGCAGGTGGTCATGCCTTTTGCCAGCATTTCCCCCCAGTCCCGTCTCATGCATTCCATCGCCGGTTCGTCATGGCCCAGCCGGTAAAGCGCCTCCAGGGCAAAGTACAGGAAGAAGGGCGAGCCCATATGTACATATCCCCCGGGGGCTTCGCTTTCGTTTGGCGCTCCCAGGCTCCTGGCTGCAGGCGTGCCCGGCACATACAGTCCGGTTCCGACATTGTCCAGCAAAAAGGCGGCCGCGGCCTCACGCCGCTCTCCCCGGGCGCATTCATAGAGGACCGCCATGGTATTACTCTGTACACTGACGCGCTCCTGGGATCTGAAAGCGTCAAAATCCAGAATGTCCATCTCTCTTTCCCGCATATAGTTTCTGTAATGCTCATAGGCATATGCATCCCGGACCGTATCCACATAGGCCTGCCTTTCCTCGCTCCAGCAATACCGGTTCACCGCATCCCGGTACTGTCCCGAAAGCCTTTCATAATGAGAGGCAAGCGCCTCCTCCCCCAAAAGGCCTGCCAGAACGGCCCACTTTTTCAGGCAAAAAGAGAGCATGGCATTGTTGGCGGTGACTTCCCCGTAAAAGCTGAGGTCATTGTTTGCCCACTCGATCAGATTCCACGCGCCCTGCATGTCAAACAGTCCCCTGTCGTTGGTCATCCTCTCGCAGCGCGCAAAGGTCTCCCGCACGGAACCGAACACATCCTCCAGAAGCGCTCTGTCCCCGGTCAGTTCATAGTAATCGCAAATCTCCAGAAGCCACAGAAAAGACCACACCGGGATACAGCCCTCCGGATAGGTGGGGAAGCACGCGCAGGGCAGGTAAAGAGCGTTTTGATAGCGGGGATTGCCAGGCCGGTGCAGTCTGTAAACCCCCTCCTCCACCGATTCCGCTATGAGCCGCAGGTACTGGGCCTCATACTCCCTCTCCCCAAAGTTGTATGCGTTCACAAGGGACGTGATCTTCGCATCCCCCGTCCAGGGATTCTGTTCATGCCCCGGACAGTCCACATACAGGTCCAGCATACATACCTGGGCCGTCCGTATGCTCATGCGGTAGATCTCATTCAGCGTCTCATCGGAACAGGCAAAGCCCTCCGCCTCTGCCGGATACCTGACTTCCCTGACCCGGATATAATGAAATTTTACCGGGCTGTCATGTCCCGCCACATTCAGCAGTAGATAGCGAAATCCCCTGCTGCGCCGGGAAAGATAATGCTGTCTGCCCTCACGGCAGATATATTCCAGGGTATTCACCGGGCCCATGTACTGCACGCCCAGATCTGTAAGCATCTCAAAGGCGTGAATCCATATACGGGTTCCCGCCGGCGCCTCCAGATCAAATTCCAGCTGTCCCACCTGCTCGGTTCCAAAATCCAGAAGAATCTCCTGCCCGGCGTCCTGGGGATAGAAACAGGTAATGCCCTGTCCGGACAAAAGATGCTCCCGGCCCTCCAGCAAAAGAGGACAGTCACAGTCCCTGATGTCCATGTTGGCCCGCAGTCTGTCGTCCGCGCAGCCGTTTGGAGGAAGCAGGCGGCCTGACGATCTCCGTTCATGCATGGTGGTCCAGGCGTTTTCGTCCTTTTCACAGGCTGTCCCATCCAACCGCACAGTTTTTAAGACGGCTTTGACTTCATCCGGCAATTCCTGAAAGCGGTATATCCCAAGCAGGCTTTCCATTTTCTCATCCGTCTCCCGGCGCGACGGCTCATTCCAGGGATAGCGCACAGGGCGCAGGGGAAATCCCGCCGCGGCAAGTTCTCCCTCCCCTATGGGAGAGCGCAGCGTTACCTGAGCCTGTGCACAGATGGTCAGTTCCTGTTTTCCGGTATAGACCAGCATCAGGAAATGTTCCCCCTTTTCCAGGCAGAAGCGCTGTCCCTGCTCCACAGGCTTTCCGTCCAGAGCCGCCCCCCGAAATCCTGTGAGGGCAAACAGAACTTCGCCGTCTTCCCGGGCAGTCAAAATCCCCACGGCACATTGTATCTCTCCTGCAAAACATTCCAGGCTGACAGTAATGCCCGCCGGTTTCTGCGCAAGCAGTCCGGCCAGGATGGCTCTCCCGTAATGGGCGTCAAAGGTCTGCTCCTTTATCCTGCTTTGGTGGATCCTGTCAATGGGCGGATACAGCAGCCCCTGGCCTGTTACTTCACAGGCTTCCCACCCGTCCCGGACTTCAAAGGGCACGGTAAAGCATTCCGGATGCCCTGCCGCATCCACCCGCTCCTCCCCCACGGCGCGGGAATGGTAATCCCCGCCCATACTCTGGGAGGAATCCTGTCTGCACAGCCAGGAGGCATCCGTGGCCAGTATAGTATCCTGACCTGAGCGAATCTCCAGCGCCAGGCCTGCGGCTGTAAATTCCACGGCCTCCAGGTGCACAACACTTAAGATATTCTCTCCCTCTTTCAGATAACTTCCGATGTCATACACCTCGTAAATCTTGTCAAAAGTATAAGACCGTTCTGTCAGCATGACTGCCAGTCTGCCGTTGAGATAGATTTCCGTATATCCGAAAGCCATGCCCAAAAGCACCGCCTCCCGGGACATGTCTTTCCATTCAAAGGAAGTCTGAAACAGACTGTAGCTGTTTCTCTCTGCGTTCTTCCGCCTGATCCATCCGGTCTTTTCACCAAAGCAAAAATCATCTCTGCGCTTGTGCGCAAGCCCTGCCAACTCCATTTGAACCTCCCCATGCCGCCATGCGGCATTCCATTTTCTCTCCTAATTTGTGTTCACAGCATTTGCCCGGTATAAGGGCAAAACCATTTCTCTGTATAAATCAACGGTTTTTTCCGGATCGTCCGGCTGGTACTCAGGAAGATACAGCCTGCCGCAGCTTTCCGATCTTATCCCGTTACAGTACGCGGTGTTATAGCTTTCCGTCAGCTTCTGCAGCCCGTCTTTGATTTCGGTATCTCCATAGATGATATCGTAAAACACGTCGTAGGTGTCTCTGCCTGGAGTCAAAACCGCGTTCTTGTTGATCACATGAGGCGCCTCAGGAAGACATCCTGCTTTTGCCGCCAGGTCCAAATCCGCTTTTTCCATCCCGTCTCCAAACAGGCGGCTCTCCGCCGTATCCCCATAGTAGCCCTGCAGAAATTCTTCCGAATAAAAAAACTCCCACAAAACCGTAAGGGCCTCCTGTCTATTCCTGCTGCCGCTGCTGACCAGCCATCCTCCGCTGAAATGTACCGGAACCACTCCATTGCAGCCGGACACTCCTCCTGTGGGAAAGGGAGCCGCCCCAAAGCTGTCGGCTCCTGCTGGAAAGAGATTTTTATATACCCTTTCCTCCCGGCTGTCCCCAAAATACATGGCAATCTTCCCCTGGGCAAACAACGCCCTGAGAGCGTCCATACTCAGGGTCTCGCAGCCCGGCATGGCACATTCCTCGTCAAGAAGGGCCTGCATCTGCCCGAGGGCAGTTTCGTACACCATAAAATCATATCTGCCCCGCCTGTAGTCATATCCCTGATAAATCCCGAAGTCTCTGGCAATATGCTCCGTCAGGCACAGATCAAAGGCGCTGTCTTTCATATTCTGCCCAAAGCCGTAAATGCCGTTTCCGGAGAGCATCCTGGTAATCCTTTTTGCCATTTCCGCCAAATCCGCCATGGTTCCGGGCGGCTCCGTGATCCCGCACCGCTCCAGTATTTTTTTATTTTAACATAATATTCCATAATCCGCACCTGAATAAATCCGGTAGACGCTTTCGTCTACTTCCGTGCAGATGCCGCCCCGGAACGCCTCTGTCTGTTCCTGCGTCAGATAAGGCGACAATTCCAGGAACATCCCTTTCCGGCAGAAATCATAATAGCTGCCCTGATCCAAATTAGCATACAGAATGTCCGGCAATTCGTTCAGGGAATCCGCCATTTCTATGGCCTGCTCATAATTCCCGGAGCAAAGGCTGACCTCAAGATATATATTTTGCGTGTTCTCCCGATTATAGATGTCCGCCCGCTCTCTGAGATACTCCAGGTCCCATGCGCTGTTGGTCCATACTGTAATGACGGTCCGTTCATCCCTGTCAGACACTTCCGCATCCTCTGCGCATCCCCCCAGCAGAAAGCCGCACAGCAGTAACCATATCATTTTTCGGGCTTTTTCAGAAATTGCCATTGGCGCTCCTCCTTTCCCTCTGCGCAGCGCTTTTTGTATGCTGTCGGCGTACAGCCGTAAGCCTTTTTAAAGCTGGAAGCGAAATATTGCTGATTCCCATACCCGCAGCTTGCCGCGATCTCCTGAACCTTCAAATCCGTACCCGACAAAAGCTTCACCGCCTTTTCCATCCTGTGCCTGACCACATAATCCACAAAGCCCTCCCCCACTTTCTCCCTGAAGACCTGTCTTACATAATTGGGCCTTAAGTTTACCATGTCGGCAACCATGTCTATGTTAAGTTCCTCGTTGTCCAGATTGGTCTGAATGATATATTTCAGCTGTTCACTGAGCTTGTCGGTCCGGTTTTTGGAAAGGTACATCGCAACCAGACGGCTGCATTCGCTGATATACTGTTCCAGAAGCGCCCGAATCTCCATATAGTTTCCAAACTGAATTCTGGAATTGATGTCATTATAAAAGCTGTTTAAGTTTTTCTGGTCCCCGATACTGTTGATATACTTTTTCTTCTCCAGAAAACAGTTGATCTCATAAACCATCTCCGCCAGAGAAATCATCATAAAATCACTTTTCTGGCTTGGCAGCATAACATATTTTTTCAAAAGAAGTTCCAGCTGCTCTTTTGCCTCCGCCTCATTTCCCATTTTCACATTCATGAGGATTCCGTCCCGGATCAGCCGGATTTCCTCCGACATGTCCGTGGGCTTTTCTGTCCTCCCCTGTTCGTCGTTGTATGAATACACACTGGTGTCCGACAGTACCAGCGTCTTAAATACATACAGCGCTTCCTCATAGGAATCCGGCAGCTTCTCCCAGTTTTCACAGATATTTCCCATGGCAAAATAGATCAGAAACCCATAATATTTTTTCATACTGTTGGCCAGGTGGTTCAGTCCCGTTACAAGCTCCTCCCGAAAGCCGCGGTTCCTGACCGTGTTGGCAAAAACAAGTGCAAAACAGTCGTTCCCCGCAGGCACAGTAAAAAACATAATGGCACTTCCAAATATTTTTTTGTCAAACAATACCGTAAATTCCTCCAGACTGTCACGAAAGCTGAAGTTCCATTTGCTGTCCTGTCTGTAGAAATTCACTCTGGCCATGCAGACGCAGAATGCTTTGGCCTCAAAGGGAAAACTCTGCCTCTGCAGCTGATCGATCTGGCTGATGTCCCTGCATTTTCTGCCCAGGATGTCCTCCAGAAGATAACCGGAAATCAGTTTGTCGCTCCTGTCGGATCTCTGCTTTAAAAATTCCAGGTTCTGTTCCAGCTGTTTTTCCTGATCCAGTTCTCCCACCAGCTTTTCCACCTGCTCCGATAGTTCTTCCGGGCTAAAGGGCTTCAGGAGATATTCCTTGACCCCATAGCTCATGGCCTGCCTCACATAGTCGAACTCGTCGTAGCCGCTGATAACCAGGATTTTCGCTTTCAATCCGTCTTCCCGCAGTCTTTGGAGGAATTCCAGTCCTGTCATTTCCGGCATACAGATATCTGTGATGATGATCTCGGGCCTGTGCCTCTTTGCCTCCTCATAGGCGCTTTTTCCGTCTGTGGCCACCGCCGCCACCTCCACATCCGGCAGAGTATTCAGATAGTCTTCCATATGTCTGGCAATATTGATTTCGTCATCCGCTATCAGTATCTTATAACTCATCTTTCTCCCCTGCCCTTTCACAGCCTATTTTCAGAAATGCCCTGGTACCGGTTCCCGGTTCGCTTTCGTAGGTAAGTCCGTAGCCGTCTCCGTAATATAATCTCACTCTCTCGTTTACATTATATATTCCATACCCATCGCCCTGACTGATGAGGCCTGCCTCCAGGGACTCGTTCATCAGCTGCAGTCTGGACGCCGGGATTCCCGCCCCATTGTCCTCCACCACAAAGCAGATGTCATCTCCGCTTTTTAATACTTTCACCCTGATGCAGCCATCCCTGTCCATGGGTTTGATTCCATGATAAAAAGAATTCTCCACAAGAGGCTGCAGAAGAAGCTTGATCATAAGTACATTCTCCAATTCCTTTGGCGCCTCAATCCGATAGTCCAGATTCTTTCCGTAACAGATCTGCTGGATGTTCAGATAACTCTTTACATGGGCCAGTTCATCCCGCAGAGGTATGATTTCATCTCCCTTGCTCAAGGTCAACCGGAAGAATTTGCCCAGGGAACTGGACAGAGCGCTTATCTTTTTCTCCCCCTTGCTGGCGGCCTCCCAGGTGATCACATTCAGGGTATTGTACAGAAAATGCGGCCGGATCTGTGCCTGCAGGGCGCGCAGCTCCGCCTCGCGCTTCTGCTTTTGTACCTCAAGCACCCGCTCTTTCTCTTCCTTTAGTTCCTGGATGTTTACCATCTGTTTGTCCACCAGATCTTCAATCCTCTCCGCCATGTAGTTAAAACGCACTGCGATCTGACCGATCTCATCCCTGTGCTGATAGGGCAGTCTGGCCGTCAGATCACCGTTTCTCATACATTCCATCTGATAGGTCAGCTCTCTTAAAGACTCCGTCAGGCGTCTCACCAGGAGAACCATGACAAAAATGCCAAACAGCATGATCAAAATATTGGCTCCGATAATGGTAATGTGGATTTCCCGGATGGAACCCGTCACATACCTCCTGCTCCTGCACATGAGCATATGCCAGTCATTGGATTCCACATAGGAGTGGAACATCAGATAACCATTCTGTCCCCCCAGGGAATCATAAGCCTTGATCTGCTCCGGAAAATCCAGCCAGTCTTTCAAGGGATCAATATCTCCATACTCCAGAATGGTTCTTCCCTGGCTGTCATAAATACCAAAGCCGTCATATACATTATCGATTCCCGCAATCAGTTTCTGCAGATTGCTCTGGCGAATCAGAATCACCAGATAGCAGAGTGTATTCCTCCTGTCCCCGCAGTTAAATCCGAAGACCCAGGGAATCACGGTCTCCCCTGTGTCCCAGATCGGGTTCTCCATTGCCGGATACCAAAAGCCTCTGTTTCCGGATTTCTCTATTGGCATAAGCTCTGATTTTTCAAAATCAAAATTCTGATTCCTGCGGTACAAAAGCCCGTCAAAAGAACCTCCCGGCGTATAGAGATACACGTAGTCAATGAGTTCCGAGCTGCCTGCCAGTTCCTGCAGATTTTCCGCCGTTTTCGTCAGCGCCATGGAATAATTCCTGTCCGAAGCATTGTTCAGCCATCTGACCAGAGGATCCAGAAAGGAAGCACTGACCAGCATGGTTTGCGTACTGGTATACATGGACTCCATAGAATTTTCCACTATGGTATATACCTGCTCCAGATTGGACAGTGCGCTCTCCCTGTAATTCTTTTCCACAATTTCCGACACATAATTATAGAAAAAAACAGTGCTCATACCCGTAATAGCCATTGTCGTAAGCAGAAATGTAAGCAAAATTTTTGTACGAAACCGGATACTACCACCTCCAGAATACACAGGGAAGAAAATCAACCGTCTCCATCGGACACAATTGATTTTCTCCCCGCAGTATGTCTATAAAATTATGTCACTTTCATTCGATTAATCCCAGCTGAATTTTAAAGGATATTGTTCCGCAAGTTCCTGAGCTGCCTCGAAATTGGTCTTGTACCAGTTGAATACATCTTCCTGTCCCAGAGCATCGCACTCTTCCTGGAACTCTGTCCAGAGTTTCTCAAATTCAGCCTCATCCTTGGCCTCGGTGGCAATCTTCCAGGTATAGGACTTAAAGGCATTGTTCAAAGCACCCCTGACGGGTTCTAAATCAGGATCCAGGGAAGGCAACAGGGAGAATGCCGTACTCTTGGTCTGGGCGCCTTCCGCAACAGCCATATCCACGGTTCTGGTAAAGCCGGTCTGCCGTCTCCACTCCAGCTGTCCCCATCTCTTCTCTGTCTCATAGAAAGCATCCCAGTTCTCATGATACAGAGGCTGTCCTGTTGTAGGATTAATCACATATGCCGTATAAGGCTGAGCATTCAGGAACTGCTGCGCGGTGAACAGATCGCCGCCGCTTCCAATCGTTTCACGGTTTGTCCTGTACTTCTCAATGCCGTCAGCGGTAAATGTCTGCTTTCCGTCATCAGTGTACTCCCACAAATAACCCTCCGGCCCGTTCTTCACAAGATTATAAGCGGTAGGGCTGTAGTACCAGTTCAGGAAGCGCAGCGCGGCATCCAAATCCTTACAGTCAGAGGAAATTCCGATACATTGGATACTTCCCACAGGGGAGTCAGCATTGATATAAACTTCAAAATCGTCTGCCCATACAGTCATATTTCCAGTGTCGTCTGTATGAATGTCATTATATTTACCGCCCATCCATTCTACATAAATAAAAATTCCGTGGCCTTCGTCAAAGATAGGCTTTGCCGTACCATAACTCATAGTTAGGCTGTCGGGATGCACATAGCCATTATTGTAGAGATCGTTGTACTGCTTCATTATCTCTTTGAAAGGAACGCTCTCGTCAAATATGGATGCTACCTCGGAGCCATCCCCTTTGGCAACCACCGTCAAAGAACCGGACAGACCAAACCATCCATAGTAGGGCAGGAGGCCGCCGCCAAAGGGCTGATCCCAGTCATTCCAGCCTACTATCACATAGCAGGGATCGCCGTCTGCGGCAGTCTTGTTGATATCATTCATGTCTTTGAGCATCTGGAAGTACTCTTCCAGATTGGCCGGCTTGGGAGAGCCAATCTTCTCATAGAGGTCATACCTGATCATGGGAATATCAGTGGTGGTATCATTATTCCCTACTCCAAGAGGCCCTACATAGAGACCTTCCGCTGCCCCGCCGCATCTCTGTTCTCTCCAGAACTTCATCGCACTGTCCATTAAAGGATTCTGATAGAGATTGGGCAGCTGATCCTTGTAGTCATCCAAATTAATCAGTTTTCCGGCTTCTGCTGCCGCCACCACATCATCTATCTTATCAAAGCCAATGAGATCCGTAAAGTCACCGGAAGTCAAAATGGCACTGAATTTATCCTTATCGCCGTCTTCTCTCTCGAAAGTTACACCAGTGTATTTCCGGACTTCGTCCTCCCACCAACTTGTAGAACCCGCAAGAGCTCCCGAATACGAGCTGATAAGGGACAGTGTAGCCTGATCACCGGTCCACTCACGGTCACCTAAATCTGCGGCCCAGCCTACCGAATTAGCAGCTGTCTCCCCGTCGGAACCGCCCTCTTCCTCCGAGGAAGATTCTTCCGAGGAAGATTCTTCCTTACTCTCTTCTGCAGAGCTGCTTTCCACGGAACTGTTCTCCTCGCTCTGCGATGAACTGCCGGATCCCTGAGAATCCTCATTTCCATTTCCGCATCCCGCCACGCCCAAGGCCATAGCAGCTGACAATACCAATGCCGTAATTCGTTTCCAATGGTCTCTTCTTCTCATAAATTCCTCTCCTTTTCTTTTTTGTATCTATATTCTAACGGAAACATACAGCTTTCCAATCAGAATCAAACATCAGCCTTTTACAGCTCCAATCATAATTCCCTTTACAAAGAATCTCTGAAAATAAGGGTACACACACAGAATAGGCAATACAGTAATAAATGTAAGCGTGTGGCGGACGGAAATGGGATTCAGTTCAAAGGATGCCGCCGCAGAATCGCTTATCCCTCCGCTCATCAACATCTTAGATAACTCAGTGGCCTGATTCAGATACCTCCACAGCATGGACTGCAATGTCTGGAATTTACCGCTACTCATGTAAAGGATGGTGTCCATATAGGCATTCCACTCATTTACCGCCTTGAACACAGCCACTGTTGCCAATATGGGCTTGCTAAGCGGCAGGATAATCTTTGTAAACCGCACCGCATAGCCTGCACCGTCCAAAACCGCTGACTCTTCCAGCGAAACTGCAATAGATTCCATATACGTCTTAACCAAAATCATGTTGTAGGCCGACACTGCCCCCGGCAATATATAGACCATAAAATTATTCAGCAGCCCCAACATCTTCATATTCAAATATACAGGTACTACCCCCGCGCTGAGATACATGGTAATAATCATAAAACGGTACCAGAATTTCCGGTGCCAGAATTCCTGCCTGGACATAGCATATCCCACAAAAGCTGTTGATATCACATGAACCACTGTACCCAGTACTGTCCTCAACAGGGAATTGACCACGGCCATCCCCAACCCTTTCAGTTCCAATACCTTAATATAGTTGTTAAGGTGGACACCTTGAGGCAGGAAGACAATGCTCCCCCTTTCCACCAGGTCGTTAGCACTGATGGAATTGATGAAAATATAGTAAAACGGATAAATGCAAATAATCGCAAATATTCCAAAGAACAGACAAATCAGTGTATCTATGACCGTATCACCCGCAGTGCGCCGAGACTTGAGGCGGGCAGATACTCGAAGCGGTATTCTTTTACTCAACATCCAACGCACCTCCTTAGAAAATACTCTCGCCGTCACGGAACACCTTGGAAACCGTATTGGCTATAAACAACAGCACAAGACTGATCAGCGATTTTGTCATGCCCACCGCCGTAGAGAACGACATGGCATTTCCCACAATCCCCTGATTGTATACATATAAATCAATGACTTCAATATATTCTTTGTTCAACGCATTCTGGAAAGCAAAATACTGATCCATTCCTCTGTTAAGGAAATTGCCCACATTGATAATTAACAAAGTGATAAAGGTAGGCAAAAGGCAAGGGAAAGTAATATATCGCATCTTCTGAAATCTTCCTGCTCCATCGATAGAAGCAGCTTCATACATCTCCTGATCAATGCCCGCAATGGAAGAAATATAAAGGATCGCACTGTAACCCAGACCTTTCCACTGTCCCCAAGCCCACATTTTCAGCCACATGTGATTTGCATCAGCCAGAAAATTGATTCGCTTCCACTCCGGATTAAATGCAGCCATCACATTATTAATCAGGCCATCCGATGATGAAAAAACTGCAAAAGCAATGGAATACACGATAATCCAGCTGATAAAGTTGGGAATAGTAGTCGTAATCTGAACAAACTTACGATATCTCACACTTTTGATTTCTGCCAGAAACATTGCAAAAAGCATGGGAATCCAGGATGTGGCCATGCCTAAAAGGCTCATCCCCAGGGTATTCTTCAAAACCCGAAATACATTTTTCGCCAAAGCCGGATTTCCAACCATTGAAGTGATATGCTTAAACCCTACAAAAGTACAATCCGACAATGCCTTGGGCGGACGGTAATCGTAAAACGCATACCGCCATCCCCACAACGGCAAATAGGAAAAAATGAATACCAGCGCCAGAAACGGCAAGGTCATAAGGAATAACCTGAAACCAGGCGTCAGGTTCTTGTCATGTGTCAAAATCGTATTTTTTTTCTTCAATACACCCTCATCTCCTTTTTCTTGTTCTCTCTTGCTCTTTCTATAAGTAATTATATTTTACGATATCAGAGTCCACAACGACAAAAAAAGAGCCTTTATTTATAAAATCCGCAGTTATACCACGTAGCGACACAGTTTTAACGATTTTTTATGAGAAATTAGCCGATTTATTCCTTTTTTATGACAAGATAAGCCGATGGGAAAGGAATTGAGGCAAGCATGACGGGAAGCATGTCCGAAACGTGTGAAATTACGCCCCGGAAAATATGATAACCCGGATGCCCCCGCTAAGCAATGTCCACGAAAAAGGCTCAATGGTCACATCGCTGACTTTTCCGTCCAAAAGCAGGGGCTTTTCCAGGCAGTAGATATCGTCCATGATCTTTATGGTGATTGGCCAAAGGCCGCCGGATCTGCGCAGATCCGCCACCGGTTCCAGGGCAGTCTCAATGGGCTTAAGCGGCCCGGTCATGTCCTTTTAGGCACAGGGAAAGAATCCCTGGCAGTGGTTGTCTCCCTCTTTCTGTCTAATGAGTCTGCTTTTTTGCGGGGATCCCTATGATTCCCCTGGAAGGCCGCACCCCCGCCGTATCCGAGCGCACTTCCATCTCAAACTCCCCGCCGCATTCCAGCACCTCAAGCGTATATTCCCTTTCCTCCCCGGGGCCTGCCTCAAAAGTTATGTCCCTGGCCGCAAATACCACATCCTCAGGGGCGTATACCTGCAGGGTGCCGTGAACGGGGACATCGCTCTGATTCCTCAGGCCCACGGTCACGGTGTTTTCCTGATGCCCGGAAAGGAAGACACAGGTCCTTACACGGGGCGGATTTACGCTTCTTTTTTCCTCCTCCAGTCCGATAGAGGCAAAATCAGAGTCCACATAGCCGTAAGAAAAGGCCTTTGAACCCGGACGCAGTGCCAGATCGCCCCACTTTGCATCCACGAAGTCCTCAGGCACCGCAGGATAGTTGCTGTTCCAGCGCAGATCCCCCTTTTCCCCGCCGATGGTAAAGCGGATATCCCGGGTGGTATCCGTAATATAGCTTTTGAGGTGTTCGTCCGGATGTTCCAGCTTTTTTCCATCCTCATAATAGGTCTTCTCCGGCTCCACAAACCGGTAGCGGAATGTGGGCTTGGAGCAGAACACATTGTTTTCTATCAAAGCGCTTCCCGGAATCCTGGTCTCCCCGTTGACCGGATTGCGGTAGAACTGGTCTATGCGCGCCAGTTCCGGATAACGGCGAATATACTCGCTGTCCATGGCGTTGATCCGCTTATCTTCCTCTTTCTCATATTCCCGTCTCTCGTACTCCGTCAGAATCCCCTGCAGTGGAAATGCCTGAATACTGTAAAAATGCTCTCTCAGCGTATTCTCCACCATGCTCCGCCACACCGGATTGTCGTCCGCTCCCCGACAGTCAAAGGCAATGGCAGGGTAGCATTTTACGAACACATTGTTCTTTACCACAAAGTCCCGGCCGCCTCCCATGAAAGCGCCCCGGGAGACCTCCTCAAAGAAATTGTCCCTCATTTCCGTGCCGGATACTGCATCGTCATTATAGATCGCCATAGTGCCGATTCCCACTCCTCCGAGATGATGCAGATAGTTGTGGTTCACCCTGTTGCCGCGGAACGTATAATCGCGGCCCGTATAGATCGCGCCGGCATCCCCCGTTTCCATCACTACACTGTAAATCTCGTTGTCCTCTATGGTCATTTCGTTTCCCCAGTACATAATGGCCGTATGCGGACAGTCGTGAATCAGATTATGTCTCGCCGTCATACCCACCCCGGTCAGGGAAATGCCCGGCTGATAGCATTTCGACCACTTTGCTATACGGTAAATATGGTTGTTTTCCACCATCCCGTCCGCAGACTCCAGGGTTCGGCGGTTGCCGCCCAGCATGACGATTCCGCTGTCGCCGCAGTCATGAAGGTCGCTGTTTCTGACGCAGTTTCTTTTTCCCTGCACAAATCCCAGGGCATAATTGCCGATATTGCGGAAGCAGCATCTGTCGAAAGTCACATCCATGGTGTACTCGCATCGGACTCCATGGCCTCTGACCATCTCAAATGTAATGTTCTCCACAAGGATCCGGCTGCTCTCCCTCATCACAAGAAACGGCTCGTCCAGCATGGAAATGATTACCTCTGTGTCCGGGTTCATGGCTTCCGGGTAGAAATATGCCATATTGCTGTCATAGTCTATATAATAGTCTCCGGGCCGGTTCACCTCCTCCAGCACATGGTAGAAGCGGAACCTCTGTCCCTCTTTATAATACTGATTGCCGTATGGCGGATGGTTTTTTATGAATTTCCTGTCCGCATCCAGCTGCCGGATCTGCTCCACGGAATTTGCCCAGTCATAGGCCCAGTAGCCAAGGGTCCATATCTGTCCGGATTCGGCCCAGTGCTTTGGGCGCTCGTCCTCATAGTAATAGCCGCCTTCCAGTTCGCCGCCCTTTACGTTCCAGTCTCTGTCCAGCATCTCTTTTCCCACACCTGTGATGGTCAGAAACCCGTCTCCTTTGGGATACTGAGACAGATTCATGGGAACGGTGTCCAAAAACAATTCCGAATGGGAGGGCGCAACCTGACGGGCGTATCCCCTGGACACAAAGCCGCCTGCAGCGGGAATTCCCGCTTTCGACAGATCGCATACATAAACATGGTCTCTGACCTCAGGGGCAAGTCTCGCCGCCTCAGGAGTCTGTGAGGCTTTCTGAAAGTCCGTAAGCCTCTTCCCCCCTATGAAACGCACACGTCCCTCCCCCCGCAGGGTCAGGTCCCTGTGTTTTTCCGTCAGCACAAGCCCTTTGTCAAAATAGTAATCTCCCTCCCGAAACACGATCAGCGACTCCTGCCCCGCGCAGGAGTCCAAAAGCTTTTGAATGGCATCGGCGTTTTCTTTGCAGCTGTCCACATAGAAAGTATGATTCATCCCACATTCTCCTTATGATTCTTCATGAAAGCGCAATGGAAAGTGCCACCGGATAATGATCCGACAAATAGATGCCGTCCGTCTCGTCTTTCCAAATCGCGATCTCGTGCTTCTTTTCCGCGGTGGCCCCATCCGCGTAGATATAGTCAATCTGGCCCCCATCCTCCCCGAGTTTTCCGAATTCATGGCATGTGCATCCGCAGTCCTGTGTCAGATTTACAATCGGGAATTTCTCATATTCATTGCAGTAGCGAATGGTTTCACTGCCCGGATACGCGTTAAAGTCTCCCAGGACAAATACCGGAAATTCAAATTTCTGCCGATCCTCCCACACCCGCTCCAACACCTGCCGGATTCCCAGGATACGCGCACTGTCGCTGATATGATCCAGATGGTTATTGTACACCCAGAACACCTCTCCGGTATCCAGGCAGCGCATCAGCAGAACCTGGCATATCCTGGGGCAGTCGCTTTGCTCCTCAAAGCGGGATCCCGGCTCATAGGGCGCAGGAGACAGCCAGAAACAGTCTGCGGAAAGCACCTCCACGGTGCTGCGCCGTATTGCCACTGCCAGTCCTTCCCCGTCCATCTTCTCATAGCGTCCCCGGTACAGGATCAGATATTCCGGCAGGTGCCGTCTCAGGAAATCATTGATCTGTTCCGATACTTCCTGGAAGCATACCACATCCGGCTCCTCTAAATCCAGTTTGTGCAGGATACCGCCGGCCCGGTGGACGAACGCGTTGATTCCGTCCCCCTGCCAGCTTCCTCGCAAATTAAAAGTCACTATTTTCAATCCATGCTCCATCTGTTGTCCCTCCTGTCTTCCCATACGTCCCGCCCTGCCGGCTTTCTGTCAGCGCCGCATTTTTCTGTCAGCCGGGCAGGGGGATCCTTTCTTCCCTGCCCGCCGCGCAGCCGCATGCCACATAAGCAGCAAAACTCCATATGCGGACCTGCCCGTAAACAGGCCGTGAGCCCATGCAGCCCATGTCAGGCGCTCAGCCGCTCGGCCGCTTAAAACACAGCTTCATTATATTGCCAGACATATAACACCGCAACACCAAAAAGCGAGGCTTTTCTTACAAAATACGAACCGGAAACCGTCAGTGCTTTTGCACGCAAAAAGGAGGCCTGACCTCACCGGCAGACCTCTTTCCCCATATTTGCACAAAGTAGCTCTAAACAAACAATGTACACCCCTGCATCCTGAACTGTTCAATTTTCCTGTCGATCTCCTCTGTGGTCACGTCCAGCTTTCTGGCAAGGCATGTCTTACACAGAAACCGCGTGCTCCCCCGGTTCACGAACTTTTTATAAGCGCCGATTTCATTATAGGAGAGCGCTTTCCCGCACTCCATACAGCCGCTTGTCACAGTTTGACCACCTTGGCCCGGATCATGGCGCAGTCAAAAGGCTCCAGCTCCCGGATGATCGTGGCGTTCTTCACCTCCACGCGCTCCCCTGTCCAGAGCTCCTTTGCGTCCAGCGTCCTGCCGGTGCTGAAAGGAAGCCCCAGCTCGTCCAGGTTCAGTCTGCCCACAGTCTTGTTCTCGCTTAAATTGAACATTCCGATGGCCAGATCTCCGTTCTCAAGCTGCCTGGAGTACAGAAGCAGGTCCTCTCCCGCCCATGTCCCCGCAAGCTTCACCGGCTGGCTGCAGAGTCTGTCCTGGTTGATGCGGATGATCTCCTCATTGCCGAGGATGTCCAGGGAGGCCTGGCTCATATCCCGGACGTCACAGCCGATCATCAGAGGCGAACCCATGAAAGCCCAGATGGAGAAATGGGTTCTGTACTGAATATCGCTGCAGCCTTTCAGGCCTACGTTTCCCTTGCCGTACATGCCCACCACCAGCATGTCCATGTCATTGAAGCATCCCGCTCCATTGTAAGGGTGGAGTTTTTCCTGCTGTCTGGTGAGATCTTTGACGGATTCCCAGGTGTCAAAAATATCGCCCGTGGAGCGCCACATGGACGCGCCCGTGGTCTTGATCCACTCGTGCGTCTCATCTATGCCCCAGGAGCAGGCGGAAAACAGGATATCCCTGCCGCAGTTCTCCAGGGCCAGCCCCATGCGGCGGTACAGATACTTTCCGGGTATGATAGGGCTGTGGTAGCAGTAATCGTACTTCAGGAAATCCACGCCCCACTCCGCAAAGGTTTCCGCATCTATGAATTCATGCTCAAAGCTGCCCGGGTAACCGGCGCAGGTCAGGTTCCCCGCGCAGGAATACATGCCGAACTTCAGGCCCTTGGAATGCACGTAATCCGCCACTGCTTTCATGCCGTGGGGGAATTTCTCCGGGTCCGCCACCAGGCGCTCATTGGCATCTCTCTCTTTCAGTGACCAGCAATCGTCAATAACCAGATATTCATAGCCTTTCTCCGGCAGCCCCTTTGCCGCCATGGCGTCCGCCGTGTCGAAGATCAGCTTTTCATTGATGTCTGCCCCAAAGGTATTCCATGAGTTCCATCCCATGGGCGGTGTCAATTTAACCATCTTCTTTCCCTCCTTGTTCTTCCCATAGTGTCTTCTTAATATCCCCTGCGTCCCCCTTTTGTTTTTGGATACGCATGTTCAGTATAAGTCTTTTCCGGGAGAAAGGCAAGAAGAAAATGGCAATATAATCCATCTTGTTTACAAACTTCCAAAGGACTTTCCCTTAGCGATGTTTCCAGGTAGATCTGCTCAGCAGGATCAGCATGGGGAAGATCTCCAGCCTCCCGGCCAGCATGTCCCAGGTGAGCACGATCTTGGAAAATGCGCTGTAGGCGCTGTAGTTGCAGGTAGGACCCACCGCGTCAAAGCCGGGGCCGATATTATTGAAGCAGGCCAGCACTGCCGACAGATTTGTGGTAATAGAAAAGCCGTCCACCGAAATCAGCAGGAAACTGAAGACCACTGCTATGGCGTAGGCTGCCAGATAAGCGTTGGTATTCTGCAGCACTTTCTCGTCCACCGCATGGCCGTTGAGCCGCACCACCTGCACTTTCTGGGGATGCACCACCTGGCGCACGCTCCTGTGGAGGCTTTTTGCCACCAGCAGCGCCCTGCCGCATTTAAAGCCGCCCCCGGTGCTGCCCGCGCTGGCCCCCAGGATCATCAAACAAAGCATGATTGCCTTTGACAGTCCCGGCCACAGTTCATAATCCGTTGTGGCGAATCCCGTGGTGGTCATAATGGTTACTACCTGAAAAGCCGCATGGCGCACCGTCTCCCCTAAAGTGGCATAAAATCCCCGCAGATTCCATACGATCAGCAGGATGCTTCCCAGTACCACGCCCAGATACAGCCTAAGCTCCTCATCCTTGAACACACTCTTAAACTGCTTCACCAGAAGCAGATAATAACAGCTGAAATTCACACCGCACAGCAGCATGAACACCGTGCACACATTCTGGATATAGGGGCTGTAGCTGGCCATGCTGTCATTTTTGACGCCAAATCCCCCTGTCCCCACGGTTCCGAAAGCCGTACACACCGCCTCGAACAAAGGCATGTCCCCAAAAAGCAGGAAAATCACGTCCAGCACAGTCAGCAGAATATAAATCAGGTACAGAATGGTGGCAGTCTTTCGCATCTTCGGCACAAGCTTGCCCACATTAGGCCCCGGGCTCTCCGCCCGAAGCAGATGCATGGTAAAGCCATTGCCGCCCGTGGAAGATATGGCCAGCAGAAACACCAGCACGCCCATGCCGCCCAGCCAGTGGCTGAAACTCCTCCAGTACAGGATTCCCTTGGGCAGCCCCTCCACCTGGGGCAGGATGGAGGCCCCTGTTGTGGTAAAGCCCGATACAATCTCAAAGAGCGCGTCAATGTAATTCGGCACCACCCCGGACAAAAAGAAAGGCAGGCACCCAAGCAGACTCATGGCAATCCAGCTCAGTCCCACGCAGGCCAGCCCCTCCTTTGCGTAAAACTTCTTCTGAGAGCCCCTGCCAAGCCACAGCAGTCCGCCTGCAGCCACAAGCAGTGCTCCCAGGCTCCACATAAAGGCTATGACCGAAGCGAATTCCTTTTCCCAAAGACTGATCAGCATAGCGGGTACCATGAACACAGCTTCCACAATCAGGATTCTGCCGATAAACTTCCCCATCATCTTATAGTTCATGTCTTTTTTTCAACCTGTCCTTGCCAAAATCGTTTTATTCAAAAATATCGTTCAACTGATAGATCGTTTTCTCCCTGCCCGTGACCACATAGACGATATCGCCTGCATTAAAGTACGAGTTGCCGTTCGGAATCTCCATCCTGGCTCCTTTCGCGATGCACACCACCAAGACGCCTTTCTTCAGCTTCAGCATCTTCAGGGGCTTGCCGCAGTTATGGGTTCCCTCGTCCGCCAGAAACTCCATGGCCTCAGCCTGTCCGTCCGCTATGGTATGCACGGTCAGGGCTGCGCCGGTCTGATTTTTCATGGCCCTCACATACTGCACGATGGTATTGCAGCACAGCTCCTTTGGACTGATGACGCTCCCTAAGGACAGGCTGCCCAATAGATCTGTGTTTTCAATGTGTCCCAGCTTCGTGATGACCTGGGGCACGCCGCAGCTCAGCCCATAGAGGGAGATGATCATGTTCAGTTCGTCCATGCCAGTCATGGTGGCCAGGGCATCGCATTCGGAAATCCCCTCGCTCTCCAAAAAGAACTGGTTGCTGGAATCCCCCTGGGAGATGCAGGCATCCGGAAGCATAGTTGCAAGCTGTCTGCAACGCTCCGGGTCCTGCTCGATGATCTGTACCTGGATGCCGCTGTTCTGGAGCAGCTTTGTCAGATAAAAGCTGACCCTCCCCCCGCCGCAGAGCATCACCCGCTTTACCTTGTGAGTGACGACTCCCAGGTTCTTCAGCAAAACCGTCAGGGTGTCCGTGAAAGCCGTTACATAGATGCGGTCTCCCTCCCGGAGCACGAAATTGCCTCCCGGAGCCACGGCCTTGCCGTCCCGCAGCACGGCGCACACCAGGGTCTTACACTTCACGATGCCGTCCATATCGTTCAGGGCCACATTGCAGAGCTTGCTGCGGCCGTCTATCCGCAGTTCCACGATCTCCACCCGCCCCTTGGTGAAAGTGTCCCTTTTCAGAAAGCCCGGGTATTTCAGCAGACGTTCGATCTCCGTGGCCGCCTGGCGCTCCGGGTTCACCACCATGGACAGGGCGAACTTGTCGCGCATGACATAGATCTGATTGGTGTATTCCGGATTGCACACCCTGGCAATGGTGTGGATCTTTGCATTCAGCCCATGGGCGGTCATGCAGCATAGGAGGTTTACTTCATCCGCCCCGGCCATGGCGATCAGCAGATCCGCCTCCTTTACCCCCGCCTGCAGAAGCACCTCCATGGAAGCGCAGTTCCCATGGACTACCATGATGTCGTAACGTTCTTCGCTGGATTCCAATACTTTCAGATTGGAATCGATCAAAGTCAGGTCATCTCCCTCAGCAGTCAGCTGGCGGGTCAGTGCGGCCCCCATCTTGCCATTGCCGGCAATAATTATTTTCATGGCTCTCAAACCTCGTTTCATCTGTCTTAGGAATTGTTTTATTCATTCCCTTGTAATGCATAAAGTCATCCGGCTGTCCTTATGCCTGAACGCTTGAGCAGGAGGGGATTTTACCTCCCTCCTGCGGCAATCATTTTTCTTCCATTATTTTTTTCCCATTCTTTTTCTTTCATTCATCCATCCGGGCATCCGGCCTTAGTTCACGATTCTGCGCACTGCCACGATGGGCCTGTACTGGGCATTGCCGATTTTGATGCCTCCCACGGGATAAGGATTGCTGTTGCTGGCATGGACGATCATCCCGCTTCCGATATACATGCCCACATGGTTGCCATAGCAGATCAAATCCCCCGGCTGGGCCTCGGCATAGCTCACTCCTCTGCCCGCGTTCTCCTGCTGATAAGAGGTTCTGGGAAGCTGATAGCCGAAGTCGGCGTACACCCGGTAGACAAAGCCGGAGCAGTCCGCCCCGCCGGTCAGGCTGGTGCCGCCCATCACATAGGGATTTCCCACGAACTGGCAGGCGTAGTTGGCGATCTGCTTGCCCAGATCGCTGCCCGCCGCGCCATTGATGGTAGCGGTATAGTCTGTATTGTTGGAAGCACCTGCCGGAGTGGTCCCGCCTCCGGTTCCTCCGCTTGCGGCTGTCTGAAGCTGCCTGAGCCGGTCCTGATCCTGTTTCAGGCGCTGTGCTGCCGCGGCTGCTGCGGCTTTCGCCTGCTTAATCTCCTCATCGAAGTTGGCGGATTCCCGCCTCTTCTGCGCCAGCATACCGTCCAGATAAGATTTCTGCTGATCCAGCTGTGTCTTATCCTCCATGAGCTGCTGTCTGTCCGAGGCCAGCTGCATCCTGTCCGTCTCCAGCACGGCCCTGTCATTCTCCAGCCCCTCTTTCTGCTCCACCAGCAGATCCCACAGATCATGAACCTGGTTCTTTGTGGTGATATAGTCGGTCAGCACCCTGTTCTCGTACTCATATACCTTTTCCGCCCTGTCCATCCGGTTTAAGATATCCGCAAGGCCCTTTCCCTCCAGCAGGGCATCCAGATAGGATTTCTCCCCCATCTCGTACATCATCCGGGTACAGACAGCCATGTTCTCCCGCTGGGCTTCCTCCCTGACTACGGCTGCTTCGTACTCTGCCTCTGTCTGCCGGATCTGGCTCTCCTTTTGGGCGATCTCCTCCTCTTTTTGGGCGATCTCGCCCTCCTTGGCAGTCAGCTCCGCTTCCTTTTGCGCAAGCTGCTGCTCCATGGCCTCTATGCTTGCCATGGTGTTGCCCAGTTCCGCGTTGAAGTCGTCTATCTGCTCCTGCAAAAGCTCCTGCTCCGTGACCAGCAGATCAATTTTGTTATTGGCATTGTTCAGCTCATTGGTGTGCTGGCCGATCTGCCCCTGCACCTCGTCTATGGTGGTAGCCTCTGCAGTCAGGGGGCGGCAAATATCTCCCTGAAACAAGGCGGCGGTAAGACCGCCTATCAATATGAAGTTAAGGATTTTCTTGTGTTTTTTTCTCATGAATATAGTACACCATACTTTCGTGCGCATCCGCGCACATAGGAATCAAAAGGTTTTGTGCCACTATCATACATTTACACAGGCCGCAGGCAAAGATGGCCACTGGTCCGCGTCATGCATAGTCATTTTATCATACTTCGCAAGGATTTTCACCCTTCAAAACCTTAAGATATTATAAATCGCAGTTCTTCACTGTTCTGGGGAAAGGCACCACGTCCCGGATATTCCCCATGCCGGTCAGGTACATAACGCAGCGCTCAAATCCCAGCCCGAAGCCCGCGTGGCGCACGGAACCGTACTTGCGCAGATCCAGGTAGAAGTCGTAATCCTCCTTGCGAAGCCCCAGCTCCTCCATCCGCTTCTCCAGAAGCTCCAGCTTGTCCTCACGCTGGCTGCCGCCGATGATCTCCCCGATGCCGGGCACCAGGCAGTCCATGGCCGCCACTGTCTTACCGTCCTCGTTTAGCTTCATATAGAAAGCCTTGATCTCCTTGGGATAGTCCGTGACGAACACAGGGCGCTTAAATACCTCCTCCGTGAGATACCGCTCATGCTCGGTCTGCAGATCGCAGCCCCAGCTTACCTTGTAGTCAAAGTTGTCGTTATGCTTCTCCAGGATTTCAATGGCCTCCGTATAGGTCACATGGGCAAAGTCGGAATTCGCCACATGCTCCAGGCGCTCCAAAAGCCCCTTGTCCACGAATTGGTTAAAGAAAGCCATCTCCTCCGGGGCGTTCTCCAGCACATAGCGGATAATGTACTTCAGCATCCCCTCCGCCAGCATCATATCGTCTTTCAGATCCGCGAAAGCCATCTCCGGCTCGATCATCCAAAACTCCGCCGCATGGCGGGTGGTGTTGGAATTTTCCGCCCGGAACGTAGGACCGAAAGTATATATGTTCTTGAACGCAAGCGCAAACGTCTCACCGTTAAGCTGGCCGCTGACCGTGAGATTGGTGGGCTTGCCGAAGAAGTCCTGGGAGAAATCCACCCTGCCATCCGCAGTCTTCGGAATATCGTTCAAGTCCATGGTGGTCACCTGGAACATTTCGCCGGCGCCCTCGCAGTCGCTGCCTGTGATCAGGGGCGTGTGCACATACACAAATCCCCTCTCCATAAAGAAGCTGTGGATGGCGTAGGCGATGAGGGAGCGCACCCGGAATACCGCCTGGAACGTGTTGGTCCTGGGACGCAGGTGGGATATGGTGCGCAGATACTCAAAGGTATGGCGCTTCTTCTGCAGGGGATAGTCCGCCCCGGAGGGTCCCTCCACCACGGCCTCGGCGGCCTGCATCTCAAAGGGCTGCTTTGCGCCCGGTGTCTCTACGATGGTGCCCTTTACGATCAGGGCCGCCCCCACGTTGATCCGGCACAGTTCGGCAAAATTCGGCAGGGCGTCCCCGTATACCACCTGCAGCGGCTCAAAGAAAGTTCCGTCATTTATGATCAGGAATCCGAAATTCTTGGAGTCCCGGTTGCTTCTCACCCACCCGCCGATGGTCACCTCTTTTCCAATGTACTCCCCGCGTCTGCGGTAAAGGTCTCTGATGTCTGTCAATTCCATAATTTCCTCATTTCCGCGCGCCCGTTGTCCGCGCGCTGCTTTTGCTCTCATTCCCCGGATTTACGGTTGTAGATTATCATACCACATTCTTTCCCTTATTAAAAGCATTTTCACTTTAATTTTTGTTGCTTATCCATATCGATCTGTGCTAAAATAGTAATAATCGGGCCGTCAGGCGAAACATACTCAAGGAGGCTTATCATATTATGGACACATGGGTAATTGTACTGATCGTAGTGGCAGTGGTGCTCATCGCGCTGATTGCCGTATTGTATTTCCTGGGGAAAAAGGCCCAAAAAAAGCAGGCCCAGCAGCAGGAGATGCTGGAAGCCAACAAGCAGACCGTCTCTATGCTGATCATTGACAAGAAACGAATGCGGCTCAAGGATGCGGGGCTGCCCCAGATGGTGCTGGATCAGACGCCCAAGCTCATGCGGCGCTCCAAGCTCCCCATCGTGAAAGTAAAAGTCGGCCCTCAGATCATGTCCTTAATCTGCGATGAGAAAATTTTCGATACCGTACCCGTAAAAAAAGAAGTCAAGGCAGTGGTCAGCGGTATCTATGTACTAAGCGTCAAGGGGCTCCACGGCAAGATCGAAGTCCAGCCCGCCAAGAAGAAGAGCCGTTTCCGCCGGGCCCTGGAAGCCGCTCAGGAAAAGGCCGGAGCGAAGCCTTTGAAGTAGACTGGAATAGTGGAATCCGCTAAATACGGAAAGGGAAACTTTAAGTGATGAAACAAACAAAAAGCGACAAAGAACTGGCAGTCGAACTATATTGCGCCTATTTAACTTCGTTGGGAAGCCTTTTGTCCAATCCGAATAATTTTAACCGCACTACGAAAAATGAGCTCCCCACTACGGATGAAATAGCGGGACAGGTCCAAGAATTAACCAGGAAATTGGAAAGGATTTACGATTGCTAGGCCGGATTGCCCTAGGCTGAATTGGGCTATTGAGCTGAATTGCCAGACCGGCATCAAAAAATGATTGCAATCTTTGACAGAGAGGCGTATAATCGTATTTCGATAATAAATCCTCTCTTGGATTTTATGATAGTCTTTTGATCACAGAATCCTCCTTTGGATTCTATGATGTGATTTTGACAGGAAAGGCGGTGACATGCATGAAGCGATACGAAGTTCTGATGGAGCGGGAATTATTTCCGGGCAGCGATGTAGTGCGCGCATTCGGTTACAGAATGGCAGCTTCAGGGGACAACTATGCCCTTTTGGGGAAACGGATTGTTTTGTGCACTGCTCACCATGTAACAGGATCATCGGCGGGATGACGGTTTTGCGGCAGGAGGAATTCCGAAGCCGCAGTTGAAGTCCTATGATAGGTTTCAGATGGAAAATGAGCGCCCTGTGCGGACAAAACAGTCTGTGCAGGGTGTTTCTGTGTGCAAAAATAGAGGATATCTATCGATGGCAGGTGCAAAACGGATGAAGACAGCCTGGCTGTGGATACAAACAGACCTGTCCGCAGACGCGCGGGTGGATGAGGCCTGAGGCAAGTCCCAAAGTGCCAAGGTTTGAATTCGGTTCAGATGCCGCGGATGCACCGGAAAGAGAGGAATGAAATGATTCGTAAATTTGGAGCCACTGCCCGGATTGCCATGCAGACTAAGACGGGCGGCGGCGTGCTTTACCTGGTTCCGGATATTGTCATGAAAGTGGTATATCTGGTACCGCTGCTGTTCATCTGGAGGACACTGGCTGAGGGCGGATACGAAGTGGAGATGTCGGTTTCACAGCTTTTGAGCTATACCTATGTGAATGCGCTGTTTGCAGATCTGACTGTAGTCAGTACATTTCTGTCCGCCTGGGATTACGATGCCAGGAGCATGGAGATGTTCACCCGTCCCATGCCTGTGTTCGCACAGATAATATCCAGGACTGTGGGGGAATGGATGCCGCAGCTGTTCCTGTTCTCGCTGCCCATGTTCCTGGCTGCGCCGCTTTTGGGAATCCGGGTCCTGCCCCAGACTCTGTGGGCGGTTCCGTCCCTGGTCTTATGCGCGTCCCTTGGATTCGCCTTTGAAATTTTCTTCTGCTGCATCACCATCAGGCTGCGCAATGTCTCCTGGCCTACCTATCTGATCAGGAGTGCGGTGGTATCCTTTTTTTCAGGTACAGTGATACCTTTCCGGATACTGCCCTTTGGCATGGACAGATGGATGCAGTATCAGCCCTTTGGCAGCATGGGCGGCGCTTTCCTGTCAGTGTACGTAGGGAGCGCAAGTGCCGCTGAGGTGATTCCGGTGCAATTATTCTGGAATGTGGCGGTGTGGACTTTTGCGGCTGTTTGGTTTCAAAAGTCCAGAGAGAGGATGGTGAGTTTCGGTGGATAAAACAAAGGAGCAAAACTTTCAGGAATCCGTTCGGTTAAAAAGCGCACATGTAAAAGAAACGGCTTCCGCCGAAAAAAGCGTACCTGCAGGATATGAAGCTTTCCAGGAAGAATACGCTGTTGACAATGATAAAGTTTTTCAAAAAACGCAGTCATGCCTGAGAAAGAAACATTCCAGGCAGAAAAAGAAAGCCTCTGGCATCAGACGATACTTCCGGCTGCTTGGCATATACGCCCGGATGGACCTGGCCTCCCTGACAAGGGACGCAAAGTTCATGGCCATTGTCCTGACGGCCGACATCGTCTCCAACATCTCCACCATCTCCGGCATTTTCCTGCTGGCATGGAAGTTCGGCGGCATCGGCGGTATGGACCGGTTCGAGGTTCTGTTCATGCTTGCCTACGGAAATATCGTCATGGGATTTCTGAATATGATGGGCGGCTGCAACGCATTGTTTCCCAGCAGGATCATCGGCAGAGGCCAGTGGGAGCACATGTTCATCATGCCCCTGCCCTATGCGGTGCAGCTGACTGTGGGAATCTTCCCTTTCACCGGCTCCAGCAGCCTGATTTCGGGAATCGCAATGCTTGCAATGGCCATCTGCCACATGGAAGCCGCCCTGCCCTGGTGGTGGCCGGGGATGCTTCTCTTTCAGCTGATTGTCAGCATGGCCATTGTGACGGCGGCCTCGTACCTGTTTTCCAGCCTTGCTTTTTACGCGCCAATACAGTGCGAGGAGATTGCCAGCACTGTGGTCTACAGCTGCGATCATGCCAAATCGTTTCCTCTGTCCGGCATGCCGCCCTACATCCGTTGCCCGCTGCTGACCATATTTCCGGCAGGCCTGCTGGCATGGTTCCCCTCCATGATTTTATTGGGGAAAACTACTACTTTACAAAACTTTTACCCGGCGGTATTCGCGCTGTTTTTATCGCTCATTGCAGCATATTTTTTCAGGAAAGGATTTCGATATTATGTCAAAAAAGGGATTAACAGATACAGTGCCGGCGGCCATCGCTCATAAAGACATGGCTGTCATAGTTTCATCCGTGAGCAAGTCGTTCACACGATGGCAGAGAAAGGAGCGCCCACAGGAGCAGGGCGCTTCGGAAGAAATTTCCGACGGAGCCTCCAGGGATTCCAATGGAACTTCCAGGAATTCCGGAAAAGCCTCCAGAGATTCCGGGGGAGAATGTTTTTTGCAGGAAAAGCCCGGCTCCAGGCAGAAGCGTATTTTCGGAAAAGGCGGAATCCGGACGGTTTTCGGGCAGGAGAAAAGGACAGTGACTGCCCTGGACGATGTCTCTTTCCAGGTAAAAAGAGGTGAATTCGTGGCCTACGCAGGGCCCAACGGAGCCGGCAAGAGCACCACCATGAAGCTGCTCGCCGGCATGCTCCAGCCCACGGCAGGAAGCGTATCCGTGCTGGGGATGTCGCCGGAAAAGGATCGGATACGGCTAATGCGGAAGCTGGGCGTCCTGTTCGGGAACCGGACGGAGCTTTGGTGGGATCATCCCGTGATACAGAGCTTCGAGTGGAAAAAGGTAGTTTGGGACATACCGGAGGCGGTGTATCGGAGGAACTTAGGAATGGTGACCGAGCTGCTGGATATCGGTGAGATTCGCAACACCTTTGCCAGAGAGCTGTCCCTGGGGCAGCGGATGCGGGCGGATTTAGGTATGATGCTGCTGCACTCGCCGGAGGTGATTTTGCTGGACGAGCCCACTCTGGGGCTGGACGTGGTGGCAAAGCGCCAGATGATAGAATTTCTGAAACGGCTCAACAGGGAGGAGGGCGTGACCATTTTGGTCACCAGCCACGACATGGACGACCTGGAGGAGATGGCCAGGCGGATCCTGATGATCTCCCGGGGAAAGCTTGTGTACGACGGCAGCTTCGACGGGCTGCGGGATATCGCAGGGAACCTAACCCATCTCACCGTCACCACAGACGGACGAGTACCCGAACTTGCGGGCTGCAGGCTTCTTGAGGGAAAGAACGGCGTGTTCCAATTTGAGGTGGATCTGACGCGCCTGCCCATCCGGGGAATGCTGGAGCGGCTGTCCCAGGCGGACGGCATTCTGGACATCGAAATCCGCAAGCCCCCTATCGAGCAGGTCATTGCCCAGCTTTATCAGGCCTGGAAGTGTGACGCGGCGGATTTTTGATTGCACGATACCGCGTGCTGTCCGCTCTGCGAGGCAGGGAATCCCTGCCTTGCAGGGAATATAAAGCGCGGGGGCGCATGGACGCTGTGCCCCCGCACCTACCTGCCAGGCGTCAGCTGATCCTGGAATACCCAAAAGCATTCGCAAAGGCATCAATGGGTTTCTTCTCCTCACACATGGAACATTTTTCGGAGCTGTATGTCATATAGTCCGGAATATCCGCCGTAGTGAACAAGGAGTTGACCGGAATCCCCACAATGCTTTGGGCGGCGCTGAACACCGCGCTGATTCCGCTTATGGAAGCGCCGTAATAGCTGAGCGTATGTATGGCTTTCGTCACCGTCTTTCCCGTGGTGGCGCTGGCCAGAAGGAGGAGTACGTTCTTATCCTTGACCATGGGCAGATAGTTGTCCCTGAACATCATCTGTCCCGATGTGGTATACTCCGGCGTAATGATATAGATGGTCTTGTGGGCGTTTCTGGAATAAATGCCTGCCCTGGTCAGCTCCTCCGCCAGAAAGGCGCCGATAATCTCGCAGCCATCTATGCACACAATGGTATCCACTACAGTCGATATCATGACCTGTCTGCCCAGTTCCCTCGCTACCATGGATGCCTCGCTAAGCCTGGATTTCAATGTTGTCATATCCAGAAAATAATTGACATGGGAGTTGGGGGTTACAAAATGTCCCGGAATCGCCTTTAACTGGATATTCGGGTGGGCCTTGGAATAGATTTTGATCACTTCCTGCATACGCGTACCTCCTCAATAAGCTTGAAATTTACAGAAATCTTTCTGCACTTGTAATCATTATACAGAAAATTTCTTCTTTCGTCAATAAGAGCCGACTTATCAGCTTCGCCGGCTTTGTTTGTATTTAGATGCTTTGTTTTCAGGTGAAAACGTGTTAGAATGGACTCGGAGCATCGTCACTCTGTGGCTTTGGCGCGGCCCATGTTGTGTTTTGAAATATCAAGGTTCTCCTTGGAATAGGGCAGATAAAGCCAGAAAGGACATAGGACAAATGACAATCCGTGACACCACCATCGCCGATTACGGGCAGATAGCAGAAATTTACGCATATGCGAGAGAACAGATGCGGCGGGCCGGAAACCCCGGTCAGTGGGGCGATGACAGGCCCTCTGAAGAGACCCTGTTAAAGGATATCCAAAATGGGCAGAGCCATATCTTAGAAGAACAGGGACAGATTCGCGGCGTCTTCACTTTCATCATCGGCGAAGACCCCACCTATCGGATCATCCGACAGGGGCAGTGGCTCAACGATGCCCCTTACGGCACCATCCACCGCATCGCCGGCAGCGCCGCCGGAAAAGGCGTTTTCCGGGAGTGCCTGGCCTACTGCATGTCCCGGATTTCCAATATCCGCATCGACACCCACAGAGACAATGCCCTCATGCGCCACCTCCTGGAAAAACATGGCTTTCAGGAATGCGGCATCATCTATGTGGAGGATGGGAGCCCCCGGATTGCGTATCAAATCAATTGCCAATTGCTTTCTTCTGTGAGTGCAAAATACGGCCTTAAAATTACCTGATAAACCGTTTTCCCATATCCGGTGTCCCTCTTTCCATTCCAGATTCTAGCAGATAAAATCCTCTGTCCTGATAAAAGTTTACCATATCGCCCTTAGAGCGCTAACGTCCGGCAAAAGGACTTTCATGAAAAAATAAGTGGAAAAAATATTTTTCTGTGTTATGATAGACCTTAGATAATAGAATTTGGAAATTTATTTGGAGGTATTTGGAGGAAGTTTCCTATGTTAAAGCAATTGATAGACGTAAATGAATACATGGATTTCATCAATGAGATAAGCCGTGACCCCAGCTTCAGCGACCCCATGCTCAGCAGCGAAGAGCAGCTACGCTGCAATCTTTTGGAGGCTCCAAACAAGCCATCCAACAAAGTCTGGGGGATTTTTGAGGGAGATGAGATTATTGGCCTATTCGTATTCCTGATATTGGAGGAGGAATCCTATATCGAAATGCTGGTGGGCCTGTCCCGCAGCCTGCAGGCTTACGAAGAGATGCTGTCTTACCTGAAAGAGACTTACAAAGGGTACCAGGCCGATTTCGTCTATAACCCGGACAATCATCTCCTCCATAAGCTATTGGCGGACAAAAAGGCCCAATTCGAAGCCGAGCAGCAGAAAATGCTGCTGAAAGGAGAAGTCCCCTGTCAGAGCAGCCACCAAATAGAAACCTACAGCCCGAAATACAGGGAGCAATATATCGAAATCCACTCCAAAGACGGCTACTGGACTGCGGAAAAGGTCATAGACGCGCCCGACAGGTTCCGAATCATCCTTGCCATAGAGCAGGAAGAGGTGGTCGGCTATATCGACATCACCCATAAGTATGAGGAAAACGAGCCCTACGACATGTTCGTAAAAGAAGCATATCGCCGCAAGGGATACGGAAGAGCCATGCTGGCCAAAGCCATAGAACTTAACAGCCCCAAAGACATGATGCTCCTGGTGGATGCCGACAACACCGCCGCCATTTCCCTGTATGAGTCCCTGGGCTTTGTCAAAGCCGCAGGCGAAAACAATATCACTGCCTCACTGAGCCTAGCTCCCTACGCGACATAGACTACGACTAAACAACCGCTTCCACAATCGTCTTTCCGCCAACGGAAAACTCTTTCACCCCGATTTTCTTCTTTTTATGAAAGTTGAAGCTGAGCATATATCCCTTATCTTTCCGATAGAACTCCAGATAGTCAATCAGCTGCTTCTCTCCTCTTTCGTTGTATTCGTTGCCGCGCCATAGCTTAAGTTCGATGATGAACTGCTCTCCGAGATAATCCACGATTACATCTGTGCGCCTGGCATCTCTTGTCTGCGCTTCAATATAATAGTTGCCAGTGCCATATCCAGCCTGCCGTTTTTGATAAATCCAATCCTGTCAGTCTCTCCCTGCGAAAACACGTCACTGGTAATGGCTTCTTTCGCCATGAACAGATTCAGCAAACACATCTCAAAAATACGATTCGCAACAGCTACATGACCGTCTTCTTCCTTTAAGAATCCAAACATGGTGCCGAGATTGATGGACTTCTCCTCCGGGCTAAAGGGTATCCGCTTTCCGCGGTACAGAATATCCTCTATCATACCTCGCAGTTCCGGATATAAATCAAGCTGCTTTGCCATGCTCTCAAACAAAGGCATGTTTTCCTTTAAAAGAATTGCTACCGCCTGCTCCACGCCTGTCTTTGACCAAAGCGCTGTCAAATCCTCACGCCCCTCTTCCCGGGGGAGTTCTTCACTGATGCACTTACAGATAGCGGAAACCAGCACCGGATAACCTGACGTATATGCATATATTTCCTCTGCCACTGCCCCAATATCCATCCCCGAATGATAATCGGCCTCATATTCCCGCAGCATGTCGGCGATCTGTGCCGCCGAAAAACTCATGTCAACTCTAAATTTTGCGGCAATGTTCCATGGGCTGTTATACTGATGCTCCTTTTCAGGGCGCAGTTTCAGCTTCAAGTTTTTGATATCATATACCCCTGCAAGAATAACGGAGTGAAAAGTCGGCATCTTATCCCGCTTCAGATAATACCCTCTGATCTGCGCCAAAAAATCAAGAAACACCTGATTGTTCGATGCACTGTCAATCTCATCGATCATCAGCACAATCGGTTTTGACGCAACCTTGCACATTCCACTCAGTCGGACGAACAACTCGTTCAGACTGCTGTTTGCTGTCTTATCCGTAAGTTCCTCCAAAGGCTTATACAAATCTTTTCTGCCGTCCGCCTCCGCCTGGGCAAGCTCCTCCAGCACAGCATTCGCAAAAACACGCACAAAAGACGCCTCGTCCGCAAAGTCCTCTGTACCCATCAGCTGGAAATCCAATGCCAGGACAATGTATTCCTCTTTCAGGTATCGCTCCAACGCATTCAGGGTTGTGGTCTTTCCGTACTGCCGTCCTCTGTTAACCACAAAATATTTCTTTTTGTCAACCAGTTCCGTTTTAATCTGTGCAAGTCTGTCATCAAGCCGCACCATATAATGCTCTTCCGGTCTGCATACCCCTTCTGTATTGAAATGTCTCATTTTTCTTTTCCCCCAACATCCGCTCCGCCATGCATGTCGCTGCTGTCCGGCAGTTCTCATTTCAAGAGTCCCGGAAGTTCCGCAAGCCCCTCTTTCGCAGGCCTCACAGGGAAATATTCCAGGCCGATGAAGCCCGTGTATCCCGCTTCGGAAATAGCCTGGAAGATACGGGAATAGGCCAGTTCCCCTGTGTCCAGTTCATGCCTGCCAGGACACCCTGCTGTATGAAAGTGCCCTATTTTTGAGATATTGGCCTGAATGTTCCGGATGATGCTGCCCTCCGTAATCTGCTGATGGTAAATGTCGAAGAGCACTTTCACCCGGTCGCTGCCTGTCTCCTCTATGATGTCAAAGGCCTCCCTGGAAGAGGACAGATAATATCCCTTATGATCTACCGCCGTATTCAGAGGCTCCAAAAGCAGCAGCATGTCCGTGCCCTCCAGCAGTCCGGCCGCCTTTTTGACTCCCTGGCACAGGGCTCTGTGCTGCTCTTCGCGCGCCTTTCCCGTGTCTGCGCCTACCTGGCTGATGAGTCTGCGGCATCCCAGCCGCTTTGCCGCTTCCATGCTCTCTTCCAGCCCTGCAAGGTAGGTATCGTGACAAGCGGGATCCACCAGGTTAGAAAACTTGGTGCACATGGCTGCCACCTCCAGGTGCAGCCTCTCCTTTTCGGATGCGATCTTTTCCATATCCTTGTCCCACCAGGACCAGAATTCAAACGCTCCGATGCCGGCTTCTTTCGTCTCCCGCATGCCCTCCAGAAAATCTCTTCCCTGATACAGTGCGTCAATACAGACAGAATAGTTCATAATGCAGCCTCCCTTTCCCTTTCGTCCTATATGCTTCCCGCAGACCCTTTTTTAACCAGTATGATTTTCTCTCCATACTGCCTTTATAGTTGATATAGCATCTCGTTTTCTCATAGCTTTTAAAATCGCTTCGATCTCTTTCACTGATATCGTAGTGTTTTTCTTTTTAGCAATTTCCTCTATAAGCTGAACGCCATTAAGTATTTGCAACGAATATTGACCTAGGCGCATTCGCCTTTTCGCTATATCACGCAACATTTCAATATCTGAGTCCTCCGTTAATAAAATAGGCATTTGCAAATAAGATGCCATTAAAATCATATGAACATCCCCCATGCTGCTACCTTGCTTATGTGTATTATATATGGTCTGTCCTTTATGTAAGCACAATTTCTCTACTTGCTTTGGGCTATTCATTGCTGCCAAAGCCAATCTCATGTCCTCATATAGTACACCATAATAAGCTTCATACGACTGTTTATCAACTGCATCTTTTTGAAATTCATTGTACGGGATTACTCTTATATACTTTTCCTCAACCAAACGAACAAAGTATGAATGTAACGATAATTCATGTTCATAAATATACGGATGTGCAACAGGAATATACTCGAACTCAGTCAATACTTTTTTTATATTGTCTATAGCCTTTCCTTCTGAAGATAACTTTTGAAGAAAACAGGTGTCTACAATAACCTCAGTTTTCCTCATGCCTATCTCCTCCTATAGAAATTTCCACAATATCATCTGTCCCATTTATGTCATTAATGTCAAAGTCTCTTTTTATTTTATTAAGAGTATAAATACTCAATTCTCCGCTTTTTTCAACTGTTTCCAACAAGTTTCTTAAACCGGGAATTGTTTTCTTTGCGGTAACTCTGTCTAACATTGTATTCTGGTCTTTTGAAAAAGCATTGACCAAAGGCAATATGGCTTCCTCATTCTTCAAAAGAACATCTCCGAGCTTATGAGTGATTATTTTTGTTTCAATGACTCTCTTTCTTACAGATTCGTATGGAACCATATAATCATTCATCTGTAACACCATGACACGAATCAAATCCGCAAGCCTAAGCTTGTTAGGGTCAAGATCCAATTTTTCCATATGCACCCGAAAGGTTTTCCTAAATTCTTTTGCTGGCATTAATAGTTCCGCCGCAAATCTATTAATTATTCGCTCTTCTGTCTTACTCTCTAATGTGCCTTGTTCGCCAGCTAATTCCCACACTTGGGCGGCAACTCCCCATACGTGTCCCAACTCATGAGCAGCCGCAAAAACTTGTTCAGCAACAGGCTTTGCAGTATTAATATATACAAAGTCCTCTAATCTGTCTTTAACAAAACGCTTCGTATGAAAACCACAGTTAATTTCATTCTCTATCGGATAATATACGACAGTACAATGCTTTTCCAAAATTCCAAATATATCATCCCTAATTACCATATTATTCAAAACATAATCTCTTCTAACTTTTTCTATTGCGATTGGAATTTGTTCCATTATCTTTTCCCAATTCATTTTCCACCTCAAAAAAGCTGTACTTTCGTACAGCTTTCCTTTTTATACAACTTCTCTCAGTTCCACATATTCATCCATCAAATCCAATATTCTATCCAAATTATCAGGATTACTAAACTCTTTCATATACTGCAACTCCGGCACCAAACTGTCCGGTTCATGATTCATCAATTCACTCTTTGTCGTTTTAAGAAGACTTGCCATCTTATCTAATTCAACTGGAGGAATTATAACCTTTCCTTCGATAACATTCCACACATCTTTCATCGAATACCCCAAATGTTTGGCAAAGCTGTCAAGACTAATGTCAGCTTCCAGCATACGCGTACTGATGTTTACACCAAGCTTTCTTCCTACGTTAGCCATATAACATCCTCCTCATATAATCCTCACTACAAAACATCTTTGGCAAAATAATATACAACATAGAATTATAGCATTAGGGTATTGACCCGTCAATTACTTTCTTGCATATCTATGCTGATTTTTCGCTATTTTTCGACATCCATACCATACTATTATTTATATCATCTATTCTTCTATATTGTAAAACTTTTTAAACCTTTCATACATTTATTTTTTCTATTACCATTATATTCATATGCCATCGTCTTTCTACCACTTTAGCCCTTTCCGGCATCATCTTGGCACCGCTCAGTTGCATTTTCTCTCTTCCGAACATAAAAAAGGGACTGGCGCAACAATGATTAGGAAATCAGGGATGCGCCAGCCCTTTCATTACTCTCTACCGCACATACGCCCGCAATATCTTGCACTCCTCCCCCAGAGGCCGTATCGTAAAAGCCCCGATGGATGCCGGAATGATAAAGGTCTCCGCGTAATGGACGGTAAATTCCGCAAAGGCCCCCTCAGGGGATGCGATGACCGCGCCCTCACCGTCCACCACATTGCACATCTGAACGCTTCCCTCCCCGGTGAAAGCATGCTCCCTTTCCAGGGTATCCCGCCTGGTCTCCAGGAACTCCCGCTCATGCAGGCCGGTGAATTCTTCGCAGAACCCCTCCTCCTCTTCCACAACATGCGCCCGGTGGACGAGATTGTCCCTTACCCACCCGGTGGTGCGGTCCCACTGAATCACCTTTTCCCCATGCTGTAAATGCACCGGGCGGGGTCTTCCGTCCAGTCCCAGGCGGCCCCAGTCCCAGAGCTTAAAGGTGAAGATATAGGGGGTGGCGCTGATTTCCAGCACCATGCAGTTGCTGCCGGAGCAGTGTATGGTGCCCGCGGGAATCAGGAAATGGTCATGCTTCTTCGCCGGCCACTGATTCACAAAGCGTCCGGCGTCAAAGGGCTTCCCGCCCTCCTGGGCCTCATGGAGCGCGGCCAGCATCTCCTCTTTGCAGACGCCCTCTTTCAGCCCCAGATAGACTACCGCGTCATCGTCGCAGTCCAGGATATAATAGCTCTCGTCCTGTGTATAGTGCATGCCGAAAGTGTTCTGGATATACTCCGTTAAAGGATGGACCTGGAGGGAGAGATTCTGTCCTCCCATGGTGTCCAGAAAGTCAAAGCGGATGGGGAACTCATCCCCGAAGCGGCCGTGGACTCTGTCTCCCAAAAGGAGGCGCGGGCGGTAGAACACCACGTCCACCGCAGGGAATTCCATGCGCACCTCCCCGAAGCGCAAGAAGATGCTGTTCTCCTCCGGCACGCCGTCAAAAGCCCAGGCGAAATTCTTCGCGCCCCGGTCCAGGCCGCAGACCTCTTTCATCCACTGTCCGCCCCAGACCTCCGGGGCATAGTAGGGCACCAGCCTGAAAGGCTCCCTGGCCAGTCTGTCCAGCCCGGTGCGCACACCCTGGCCGCTTACCATTTTAGGACTTCCCGCAATCACCGTGTCCAGCACATAGTCCATGCGCTCAAACAGCGCTTTCTTCCGGCGGTCCGCCATGCGCCATTCCAGGAAAAAGCCCCTTTTGAACTTGCACAGCTTCTCCTCATTCTCATTGTCCGTCTTCCAGTTCTTCATGCCCTGGGCAAAACGGCACTGAATCTCCCACCGGGGCATGTCAAAATAGACCAGTGTCCCCCGGTCCGTCACCAGAGACGCCCCGGTGCCGTACACAAGCACAGGGCCGTCACAGGCCGCTATCTCCCGGCTCATGGCCTCCAGCTTTTCCTGCCTGTACACATCCTCCAGCCGCAGGGTGTTCATCACCCCGAACACCCTGTCCTCCGTGACGAAGTCTGCCGTCATCCGCTGATATTCCGCGTCCGATACCGCACAGGTTTCCGCGTCAAACATGGCAAAGTCCAGTTTGCCCAGCTCGCTGACCAGCTCCTGCCTGTGAACCCCCGGATAGAATTCCGCCACCAAAATGCCGTCCCGCCCTGCCGCCTCCCGCAGCTTCCCGCGGATGCTCTCCCATCCCTCTATTGCCGGAAATCCCTCTATGCGTTTCTCCGGATATTTATCGAAATTTGTCTCTCTCATGATATATCTGCTCCTTTCACTGCTCTTCGCACATCAGGCTGGCCGCCCCCACGATACCCGCCTGGTTTCCCAGACAGGCGCGAACCGCCCGCACCGGCGCGTAGGCATATCCGTATACGCCCTCCTGAAGCCCCCGGTTCACTGCGGGCAGTATCCTATCGGCGGAAGCCGATACGCCCCCGCCCACCACGATGATCCGGGGCCTTAGGATATTTGCGATATTCACCGCGCCCTCTGTGAGATATTCCAGAAATTCTTCTATAATCCTCTGTGCTTTCTCATCTCCTGCGCCTGCTGCCCGGAAAATCTCTTTTACGCTTTTTTCCTCTTCCCAGAAGAGCCTCCCCTGCGCCGCCATGGCAGTGGCGGAGGCATAGGCCTCCAGGCAGCCCTTTCGCCCGCAGTTGCACGCTCTGCCCCCATGGGCCACCACCGCATGGCCGAATATATAGGCCATGGAGCCGTAGCTGTCCGTATCCAGCCTGCCGTCCCGGACAAATCCTCCGCCCACGCCGGTGCCGATGGTAACCATGGCCATGCGGGCAATGCCCTTTCCGGCGCCGTAGAGGGCCTCCCCCAGAGCCGCGCACTGGGCATCGTTTGCGATGCGCACAGGACGCCCCAGCCGCTTCGACATATCCTGCCCCAGGTCCGCGTCATGCCAGTCAAAATTGTTGGAATATCGGACGATCCCCCGGCGGGTGTCGATGATACCGGGGGATGCAATGCCCACATACATTGCCTTATCCCCCTCCAGGACATGCTCCGCCAGCTTTGCCATTCTCTCTGTCACCGCGGCATATCCCTCTTTGGAGCAGGTATCGCACATATCAAAGCGAAGCACCTTTCCGTCCTCCACCAGGCCGCATTTCATCTGGGTACCGCCCAGATCTATCCCTAACGAAACCATATCTTCCCCTTTCCCAACACACAATTCACACACAATTAGCCGGAACTTTAACGGTACCCCCATGCATCCCGGCTGCCCCACCATGCATGGAAAGTAAGGCGATAAAGGAACTTGCCCACATCATCGCACATCCTCAAAACGATAAAAAGTCAAAAGCCCCTCACAAAGCGCCTCCGCTTTCCGGAAAGCCGCCCGTACCTCCCCCCGCTGGGCCGTCTCCAGCTCATAGTGAAACTGATAGAACCCGCCCAGGCTGGCCTTGAAATTGGTCTCCCAGAAATTGTTCATCACCCAGGAATAGACCTCATCCTCATTGGGCACACCCTCTCCCATGAGCCGTATGGGGTGGGCACGCAGGGTCCCCATCCACACCAAGGGCGTATCCGGCACAGTCAAAATCACATCCGCTTCCCCCTGCCGGAACACCAGCCCGTTCTGTACCGCGTAGAAGTCCACACAGGTGCCCGGCAGCTGGTCTATGCGGGGGCGCATCCTAGCGCCCGCCTTGTCCAGCCAGACCTCCCCCGCAAAGGGCAGCGACAGATACAGGTTCTCCGGCTCCCAGACGCTTTCCTTATGGATGCGGAAGTCAATCTCCAGCCGGGGCGAGAGATGATATGCCGTCAGGAGCACCGCGCACTCCTTTACGCCCTCCATCCGGTAGGAGAGCTCTACTTTGGTATAGAGAGCGCCTGTTTCCAATACCCTCACATCCGTAAGCTTTCCGGCGCTGCGCCGTGTGCGCACCGCTTTCCGGTTGCGCCCCATATTTCTCCTCACCGTCAGATAGTCCTCTCCCACTCTGCGCTCCGTCACCTCGTACACCGGCGTAAACGCCCCGTAAGGCCTGTCTGCCGCCATCAGTTCTTTTCCATGTACCTTATCCCGGATAGAGGTGATCCCCGCTTCCGGTGTGAAAGTCATCCGGAAAAAGGCATTCTCCAGCCAGTCAAAAGCCGCGCATCCGCCCTGTGCAAGACATTCCTGTAATCTCCAGTCCAGATCGTCCACGCCCTCGATTCCCGCAGGCGCTTTCAGACCTGCCGAGGGCAGCGGAGATTCCGGCTGCTCCACCAGCCGGTACATTCTCTTCTCCCCAGGCCCCAGTTCTGCCCAGATGCACATTTCGGGCCCTCTGGAATAGCGGCTGATCTGGAAAGGAACCTCGCTTCCGTCCAGAGCGTCCACCACCCGGAAATGCTCATGGCCGTAAAAATGCTCCAGATCCTGTCTGAGGATTCCTTTCACGGGCTCGTCATGGGGATTCACCGCGCAGAACATCAGCTCCTTGTGCAGGGACACGGCGGTCTCCCCCAAAAAGCGCTGCAGGGCTTCCCTGGCGATCACCGCGGACTCGCAGGCTTTCAGCGCATACAGCCTCTTCCACTGATCCAGGTTGTTCACCTGGGGATGGAAAGGCTCCGTAATGGAGGAGGAATACCCCCAGGTATGCTCCCCGTAGAACATCAGGTTATATAAAGCGTCCCTGCGGGCTGCCCGGGGCGTCACCTTTCCCTCCGGATCCAGCTTCTGCACCATATGGTAGCTGCGGGCTGCAGATCTGTACTGCAGCACATCCGCAGGGGTGGAGCCCACGCCGTCCGCCCACCAGTCCGTCCAGTCTCCCCGGTAGGCGGGAATCTCTGCGCCGCTTGCCTCAAGGGCCTCAAAGAATTCATCCAAAGTGGCCATCTTCAGGGTCACTTCCCCGCCCCTGGCCTCATAGAGATCGATAAATTCCAGAATGCGCAGGGACGGCGGCGCGTTGTCCGTCATATTGCCGCTTAGGCACACAGGGGCGAAATCCAGAGCATAGCCCTGTTCCCGCAGCGTCCTCACATAAGCCTCAATCCGCCTGGTCGCTTTTTCAAAATCCGGCAGCGGCGCCCAGGACATCCCGTCATGAATGGTATACTCAAACCAGGACGCCTGCGCAATGCCCAGCTCGTTTCCCAGGTTATAATGCTCCCCATTCCAGCAAAGGACGCGCCTCCCCCTGGGGGACTCCCAGTAAAAGGGCGTCTGCTTGCGAAACAGGGGATGATACCCGTGATGGGTATGGATGCTGGACATAAGCCTGGTCACCCCCTGATCTGCCAATATATCCGCAAAGCCCCAGCTGTATCCGTTCACATCCGCAGTCATAGCGCTCTTTGCCGGAATCCCCAGCGCCTCCCGCTGCTTTCTGCAGGCATCCATGATCCCCTGATGCACATACTCCGGCACCAAATCCGTCAGATTCAGATAGCTTGCGGACAAGCCCATATTTCCGCTCTTCACCGCCCGCACAAAGTCCTGCGCCTCCTTTGGGGACGCCTCTTTCAGAAACTGCTCCACACACCAGTAGCTCTCACAGTTCCATTTAAACCGCGGCTCCCTCTCAATCAGCTCCAGAGCCTCCCTGATAAAAGCCACATGATGCGCTTTCATCTTCTCCTGGGTATCCGTATACCCCACATCCGTATGAGAAGAATGAATCAAATACAAAGTAAACCGTTCCATATCTCAAACCTCCGTTTTTCTTTCCGTCAAACCGCCTGCAGCGGCAACCCCAAACACTTCCATGATACCAAAAGCCGGACACAGGCTTTCCCACCCATGTCCGGCCCCTACATCCCAGAACTCCCTATCACATCTCCCCCCAAACACGTCCATAAAAATCGCTGTAAAACCGGAAGAATGCCCGCACTCCGGGCATTCTTTTGTGTGAGACTGGCTCGTAGAGCGAACTCGTTCGCTCACGAGCCTAGAAGTTCTTAGTCTGCGTCCTGTGCAGACTTAGAACTTCTTCTCACACTTAGCCCACAATACCGCTCCGCTCAATCCCCTGTGTCAAAAATCTCTGTGTAAACACATACACAATGACCAGCGGGAAGATCACCATCAGGCTGTACGTGCCCCCAAGGGCTATGGTCAGCGGCTGTCCGGCCGCCAGAGCCATGGCATGCCCCTCCACGTTCATACCCTCAAAGCCTCTGGAGAGCATATTCGACAGGGTCTTGATCCTGCTGAAGAACATGGAGGTGTAGAACGTGTCCGTCCACTGCCATGCAAAGGCGAACGTAAACACCGTGATCAGCATGGGGACGGAATTGGGCAGGATAATGCGGAAGAACGTGCGGAACACGCCGTACCCGTCCACATAAGCCGCCTCCTCCAGTTCCTCCGGAAATCCCCGGAAGAACTGCATCATCATGAAGATATACAGGCCGTTCTTAAAGGCAAAGCCTGTCACAGACAAAATCAGCAGCGGCCACAGGGAGTCCAAAAGGTTGACGGAGGATCCCGTCACGGCCTCAATGATACCGAACACATCAAAGTATCTGAATTTCAGATACATGGAGGGCTGGTAAGTCAGGGGCGGGGTGATGATGGAAAAGAACACCACTGCTATCACGATTCCTCTGCCCTTGAACTTGAATTTTGCCAGGCCGTAGCCCACAAAGGAACAGACCAGCATCTGCAGCAGCCCCGCCGCCAGAGAGATCAGCGCCGTGTTGCGCAGGGACTCCCAATAATTCAGGAATTCGGCAGCCCTCCTGTAGTTCCAGAGGGTGAGCTCCTTAGGAATGTACACCACCAGGCTGTCCAGCAGATCCGACTCCGCCATAAAGCTGGTGGCGATTTTTAACAGCAGCGGAGACAGGATATAATAGCTCAGTCCGATCAGCAGCGCATACTCCAGGGCTTTCAGAGTGCCTCTGCGCAGTATCCTGGCCCCATGGGACTGTTTGAATTGATTGTATGTCATCATTTTCCCCTACCTCTCTTTCCCCTGATAGAACACAAACCGGCTTGCGATGCCGAAGATGATCAGTACCAGCAGCGCGATGGCACAGAAGTAAATCCAGGCGGCCGCAGAGGCATGGCCGTAATCCGTCAGCGTGATCATGGACTGTATGCTATTCATGACATTATTGTCATATCTTGTGAAGCAGTCCACAATGCTGTAGATAATGTTTACAAGGATCATGGGGCTGATCATGGGCAGAGTGATCTTCCAGAAGCTCTCCCAGGAAGAGCAGCCCTCCATCTTCGCCGCCTCGTACAGGGAGGGCGAGATGCTCTGCAGGCCTGCCAGGAAGATCAGGATCTGCACGCCCGACTGATTGATGACCTCGTACACATTTGTGGCCGCAGTCTCGATGAATTCCAGCAGCCAGGGAGCGAAGCTGAACATATCCTCTATGTAGTACATCAGTCCGTTGATGCTGAACGCGGCGCTGGCCTCCTCTGCCACTGTGGTCATCTCGCCCGTATTCATGGTGGCGAAAGCGCTTACCACATTGTTGGCCGCATCCGATTTGGCGATGATACCCGTTGACAGGATCACCGGCACGAAGAAGATGGCGCGGAACAGCGCCCGGCCTTTCAGCTTCTGATTCAGCACCACTGCCACGAACAGGCTGAACAGCAGCAGTATCGGCAGGCTGTAAAGCATATCCCGCACAGTGGCCCACAGTCCGCTCATAAAGGTAGTCAATGTCCTGGTCATATACTCATAATTGCTCCAGCCTACGAAATGTGTGATAAAGCCTCCCTCAGGCAGAGTCTCCACCTCCATGAAACTGTACTGGATGGATTCCACAATCACTACCAGGTAGAACAGGAAAAATCCGATTACAAACGGAGATACGAACACCCATCCAAGCCTTGCCTTTTTCGCCGACAGGGACACGCTTTTCTTTTTCTGATTCTTACTCACCTGCCGTCACCTCCCTCCTGCACAACCACATAATCCATAGCCGGAACAGCGATTCCCTCTGCATTCTGTTCCCGGTCCCCATAGTTCACATAGATCACCGTTCCGTTGTCATAGGTGCTTGCGTACAAATCCTCCGCCAGCTTCTCATGCCTTATCATTCTGGCATTCTGCACCCCGGACAGGGCTTTGTCGATTCTTTCATACGCCTCCACCAGTCTGTCTTTCCAGTCCTCATAGACCGCGGTGTAGAGCTGCCTGTCCTGAATATAGGAATTCTTCAGCACATATCTCTCCGTGTCGCACAGAAAGAAGTAGGGAACGCTTCCGTATTCCACGCATTTGAGCACCGCCTGCTCATAGTCCTGCGCTAGGTTGATGGGCATACCCGCGTAAGTGATCAGCCCGTGGAGCGCCATCTGGATAAAGGGAACGCTTCCGTCCTCAATGATGTAATTGCTGTTGGTATCCGGCAGATTCAGGATATAGTCCGCAGTGGCGAAAGTATAGGCATTTCCGGCGTCCACCAAAAGCGTCTGGTACTGGCTGTCCGCCCGGTTCAGCACCTCCCGCCCGATCTCTTCCGCATCCTGCCTGTTGGTATATTCCGCCTTGCGGTAATTGGAGTTCAGCACCCTGCCCATGGTTCCCAGGGAGATATTCTCCAGTCCCAGCTTCTCGTATTGCCTGGAAAAGGCATCGTAATATCCCAGAAGCTTTGTAGGGTTGATACAGTAATAATAGTTGACCATTCTCTGTGTGGTAGGCACCATAAACGGATAGTACGCCTGTTTGTTGAACAGATTCCGGATGCCGTCCCAGGAAGGGCGGTAACTGTAATCAAAGCTCTTCAGCTTATCTCCCAGCATCAGCTCCCCGTCCAGGAAAAGCCTCCCTCCGGATGCTTTCAGCTGCGCGTCCAAAGCTTTCAGGTCGGACTTGCTTCCCGCCGCTTTCTCGGTCTTTAGTTTCGTGGAAATGTACTTATAGTAGCCTCCGTTGTACCAGGCCTGGTAGCGCAGATTGATATTGCCGATGCCGGCCTGGGACAGTTCGCTTACCATCTTTGCAGCCTCTTTGTAGGAAGTCACCTCCACATTCCTGAACTTCGGAATCCCCAGTACCCGGACACTGTTTCCCACCGTGCCAAGGGTCTCCAGCATTAACGGCATGGTCTGGTCCTGCTCTGTCCCCCCCGGCAGCACTTCCCTGCGCAGATAATCCTGATATGCCATGGCCATGCCGGAATAGTCCGCCTCTTCCCCGGTTAAGAAAGAATACTCCAGAGAGATATGGCCCTGATATCCGACCCTGTCATACTGCACCCAGGCCTCCTGGCTGGTAAAGTTGGATTCGTACTGGGCGCCCTGGCAGATGATGAAATCCGCGTAGGCTGTGTTATAAGAGTGTATCATATTGCCCAGCTGGCAGTTGATATTGGAGACGGCGTCTCCGTCCGTGACAATTCCCAGAATCGCCTTTTCCCCATCCTTGACGCCGAATACCGGATAGCGGAACTCCAGCTTCTGGCTGCCCCGGTCCGCATTGGATTCCGCAGCGTCCGGCCCGTACATCCTGCCGGTGGTCAGCTGGTTTTTCTTGGAACCGTCATTGTTGAAGTTGATCAGGGCGCCGGACCCGTCGGGCAGGAATACATAGCCCTCGCTGCCTGTCTCCCCCGCCCCGAAGAAAGGAAGCATCCTGAGATTCGTCAGCACAAAGAGTTCTCTGTCATACTCAATATTCGCCGTGTCCAGATCCACTTTCAGCCGTCCGCCGTCCAGAATATAGTCAATGTTCATCTTAAAGCAGGGGAACGCCTCTGTCTTGGACACATAGCCCAGCTCCTCGTAGGCTTCGTCAATCTCTTCGTAGGTATAGCCGATATTCCTGAAGTATGTCTCCAGCGTATCTCTGTTGTAGTCATTTGCGGAGGTTTTCAGGCAGTAGATATCCATCTGCTCCAGGGCGGGATATTTCTCCCTCTGCTCCTGGTTTGCGGTGTCGTAATTATACTTTAGGAACAGGGATCTGATCTGCCTCACAGCCGCGTCGCCGTCTGCTGCCTCCACCCTTTCCATCAGGGCTTCAAAACCGGTCTCGCTGATCTGCTCCGGAATCAGCCTGGCGGTCTCTTCCCGTCCGATCACCATCCTCACCCGGACGCCCCGGCCGTTCTCCAAAGGCGCCCAGGACACGCGGTTTTCCGCCGTGGCATTGGTGTAGCTGTCAAATTCTACGGTCTTTTGCGAGCTGATGCTGTAATAGGTCACCACCACCGGAGAGTTCACCAGGTTCTTGGTATTCTTGGAAGCCCTTGGGTCGTTTAAGGCATTCTCCGGAACCGCGTAGAATCTGTCGCCCGTGGCCTTGGTCTCCACCACCACTCCGCTGGTGGCGCCGTCCAGCCACAGGATCAATTCCTCGTTCTCGGCCGCCTTTATCATGCCGGCGTCCATGCCCAGGCTCTGAAGCTCTCCCTCTATCCCGAAAGACTCGTGCACTCTCCCGTCCACGGTCTCCTCCTTAGGTCTCGATACAAGTACAGAGACGACCGTAGCGCATATCAGCACAAGGACTGCAACACCAGCTATTATCATTCTTTTTTTCTTTCTATCTGTACGCATAGCCGTCTCCTTACATTCGATAGATAATTTCATTGGCTATTGTCCGTATAAAGCCGAACATGGTGGTAAACAGATTGACTCCCAGAATCCCGATAAAAGCGATAAAAGCCATCCCCACCAGAGCCAGAAATGTGGTCACGATATTTTTTAACAGACTGTACTCATTGACCACCAGCGCCCCCAGGAAAATCAGCGCAAAGGTCCAAATGGCTCCCACACTGTAGAAGAAATTCACAAACTGCAGCTCACTCTCCGTACAGAAATTGGTGACAAGGGTGCAGGGGAATCCGATCATCACCATGGGAATCAGGCCGTAACATGTGGCGATGAAAATATCCCGCATCCGCCCCTTGCCGTCCATCAGCGTGGTAAAGCACCAGTTGGCCACTGTCCACAAAAGCGCCAGAAAGCCCACGGACATAAACGCGTCCACAATACTCACCCTGGTCAAATCGCTTCCGGTGACGATATAGCCTGTGGCAATGCCTCGAAACAGCTGTTCCGCTATGGCCGCTATGAAGATGACCATGGCGCCTTTCATGGTGCCCCGTCCCTCCCGCTTCAGCTCGTAAAATCCGTCGAAAGGATGGAAGATCACATACCAGCCGTAGCACAGCTCCTCCCGCAGGGTATACTTCCCATGCTTGGTCCAGGCCGCGGCATTGGCCGCCTTGAGCCGCTTGGTCCCCCGGGAGATCAGGAATATGATGGCTGCCGCCGCCAGCAGGATCCACAGGATATTTTTCTCCATGATCCCCTTGCGGTAGGAATTGTAGGCTTCCCTGTAGCCGTCTAGGTCGTTGCCGTTCTTAAAGTTGATCATGGCTTCCTCATACATCCCCAGACGCATGTATGAAGTTCCGATATTGCCGTAAGCCTGTTCATAATTGCCGTTTTGCCTGATCAGCTCCTGCCATTTCTCCGCCGCGTCCGTATATCTGCGGTTCCCCTGGAGCCGCAGCGCCTCCGCGAAGAGATCTCCGTAGCCGGTTCTGCTAAGTACGGTGATTTCCCCTGTGCTGGAATCCAGCACCAAAAGATCCGTGCCCTTGTAGGCCAGCGCCGAGGGTCTCTGGAAGACTCCCAGCTGGGTGCCCATGCCGCCGAAGACATACATCAGATTCCCCTCCTGGTCATAGGTGAATATCTTGCCCTGGTTGGAATCCAGCACACTGTACACGCCGTCCCCGGTCAGGGACACATCCACGAAGCGCGACACGTCCTGGGTATAATAGATATCCCCGCCCGGACCGTAAGTTCCGTTTCGTTTCAGCACATCCGTGCCGGCCGGGTTCAGCTTCTTGATGGGGTGGGCCGTGCCGGTCTTCGTCATCATGGTATTGTACTGTTCATAGGTATCCAGGGTGCTGGTAGTGACGTAGAGAAAGCCCTTTTCGTCAATGGTGATATTATTGAACTCCGTGGGAACATTCTGCACCATTCTGGCTTTCTGCTCGTCTGACCGGAAGAAATTCATCACGATATCCCAGAAGCTTCCCTTTGTCTTCTCAGCGCCGATAAAACCCTGAAACTGACCGTCCGAGGAAAAGGACAAAACGCCCATGTTGCTGCTCTGGGAGATCACGTAAATCCTGTCGTATTCATCCACCACCAGAGCGGAGGGCTCATAAATCACGTCCTGCAAAAGCGTCTCCTCCGGGGCCTCATAGGCCTCCAGGAAATTTCCCTCCGGGCCGAACACGGCAATCCTGCCGTTCATGGTGTCCCCCACATAGATCATGCCCTCCGGGGTGACGAACACGGCTTTGGGCTCTTTAAAGGGATTTTCCGTTTCCGCATCCTGCCCGTCTTCGGCCGGGGATGTGGAAGCGGGCATAACCGCGTCCTCATATCCCACCAGCGTAAAACGCAGCCGGTATTCGCTGTCCAGTACCACAATGCGGTTATTGCCCGTGTCCGCGATATAGACATTGCCCTCCTCGTCCACCGCCAGATCCGCGGGATTCTTCAAAGCAGCGTCCAGGCCGATTCCCTCGCCGTTAATCAGCCTTGCAGGTACATAGGCATGAGGAGAGAGCAGGTAAGCGCCGTCGTTACTATAGATATAAGTGTCATAGGGTGCATACTCCGCCGCCTGCGCCGACACCGGCTGCATCAGACAGACAATCGTCAGCACCAGTCCCAGGAAACGAAGCACCCGCTTTTCCTTAAACATTTTCTCTCTCCCCTCCTTACTCTTTCATTCCTGATGTGGACATGGTCTCCACAATGTTCGACTGCGAAAAGATAAATATGATAATGGGTACGACCATCATCAGTACCATGGCAGCGGCAGCGGTTCCGCTTCTGGCGATGCCGCCGGTGAGAATCTGCTGCAGGGCATAGTTTAAGGTCTTAAGCTCCTCGCTGCGGATATAGGAGGTGGAGCCCAGATTCCATAAGCTCTGCACGGACAGCATCATCAAGGTCAGCCACGCGGGCTTTACCATGGGCATGGCCATCTTCCAGAATACATAGAATTCTCCCGCGCCGTCCATTCTGGCAGACTCTAAGATCTCCGTGGGCACCATCTGCTCCATGAACTGCTTCATCAGATACAGTCCCAAGGTGGAAGCCAGGGCCGGGAGAATATAGGACGAATAGGAGTCCACCAGGCCCAGCCCGGAGAAAATCATAAAGCTGGGAATCGTGGTGACCTCCCCCCGAAACATCAGGGAGACGACGATGAGTCCGAAGATCCAGTTCTTCCCCGGAAAATCATGCTTTGCCAGCGCATAGGCACACAGGGAGGACAGGAGGATATGCCCTGCCGTACCTACAACCGTAATGAGCACCGTGTTAAAGATATAGCGGCTGAAAGGAACCCAGGAATCCGACATCAGCCGGAACAGATCCTTGAAATTGTCCATGGTCGGATTCTCCACCCGGATACGGGGCGGAAAATAGAAGAATTCCGACAGGGGCTTCAGCGCGTTGGATACGGCAAACACAAAGGGAATCACCATGACGATGCCGAACAGCAAAAGCAGGCCGTACATCACAATATCTACCGCATAGGAGCGCTTTACGCCCCTCTCTGTCCTGGAAAAACGCAGTTTCAACTTTTTCAAGCTATTCACCTACTTTCGACAGCAGCTTTTGGATGATCTTATTGGAAGCCACCATAATAATAAACAGCAGTGTGGCGATGGCGGAAGCATATCCCATCTCAAAGCGGACATTTCCGTAGTCCTCCAGATGGTTCATGACCGTATGGGCCGCGTAATTCGTAGAGGGCAGGCCGCACAGCGCCGTGACAATGCTTCCCACGCCGAAGCCTCCCGTAATGCTCATGACAGCGCCGAACATCAGCTGGGGCTTCATGGAAGGCAGCGTGATATAGTACAGCTCCTGCCACCGGTTCCTGATCCCGTCGATGGCGCCGGCCTCGTAATACTGCTTGGGAATCCCCTGGAGGCCTGCGATAAAGGACAGGAATGTGGTTCCGATACTGGTCCACAGGGCAATGCCGATAATCAGGCTCATCATGTATTTCTCATCCTGGAACCACAGAATGGGCTTCTGGGTAATGCCGTAGCGGATCAGCATGGCGTTTATGTACCCCTGGGAATCATTGTTGAACAGGTACTGGAAGATCAGGTACACGTTCCCGGCAATGGTAGGGGCATAGAATACCACGGTCAGAATCGTCCTCAGAACCCGCGGCAGCTCATTGAGCATCCAGGCCAGCAGGAGGCAGAGGATATAACCCACCGGCCCTACGATCAGGGCGATGACAAAGGTATTTCCGATGGCTTTTTCCGTAAACATCCTGTCGCTGAAAAACAGCCGGAAATAATTGCTCAGGCCCACAAACTTCGGAGGCTCCAAAATATTAAAGGATGTAAAGCTCAATCCTATGGACATTAAAACCGGCAGAACCGTAAAGATAAAAAACAGGATACAATAGGGGGCTATGAACAGGTAGCTGGTTTTGTGCACTTTCATATCGTGCCACAGCCTCCCCATATACTGCTTCAGATTGAATTTCCCAATTCTTTTCATGGATGCCTCCTCCCCTACTGATCCAAACCGAATTCCTGCCGCTTCCTCGCAATCTCGTCATTGGTCTCCTCCATCCAGTGGAGCAGCTCGTCGGCATTGCCCGAAGTGTAGCCGGAAACGGACGCAAAGCCGATATTCCTGGTCACATAATAATTCCCCGGTACCTCCGGCGTCCCTGTGACATGTTCCCACTGGGCGTATAAAGCGGTATACTCCTCTTTCGTCCAGGGCAGGCTGGCAATGGCCTCCATATTGGCAGTGGCGTGCATGGCGGCTTTCCCCAGCACGGACTTCATCTCCTGGGCAAAGCTGGCCTGGATCTCTGCGCTGGTCCACCATTTCAGGAATTCCCATGCCTCCTCCGGGCAGTCCGTGCCGCTGAGCATCATGGCACAGGTACCGTTGCAGGCAGAAGCCCTGTTGATCTCTCCGTCCTCTCCCACCGTTCCGGGTATGGGAGCCATGCCCCACAGGCCCTTGATCTCCGGTGCGAAAGCCGACAGACCGTTGTATTCCGTATAATCCTGTATGGCCAGGGGCATCTGTCCCGTACGGAAGCGGTTCTGGAAGCTGTAGTCCCTGGGGAACCGGTATGTGGTAAACAGATCCAGCATGCTCTGGAACGCGTCCAGCGTGACATCCTCATTAAAAGTGGCTTTGGTCAGGGCCTCGTTATACAGGCTCCCTCCGTTTTGATACAGGAAGATCTGCATGCCTGCCATGCCCTGGGGGAAGCCCACCTCCATATTGTTCCGCTGCAGGATGGACACCACCTCGAAAAATTCTTCCCAGGTATCGGGAACCTCCAGATTCAGCTCCTCCAGAATGTCCTTGCGGTAGAACATCATGGGGAATGTCTGGGTCTCCGGCAGGGCATACACCGCCTGGTCAAAGGTATAGGACACCAATGCGCTCTCATGGAACCGCCCCGCCACTTCCCCATAGCCCGGGAACTGAGACAGATCCACCACCGCGTTACGCATGGCGTAATTGATGGGATCCCCCATTACGCTTCCCAGCGTCACGTCCGGTCCCTGGGAGGACAGTACGGAGGGAAGCAGTGTCCCCGCGTTTACCAGCTTTAAGTCCACATTGATTCCTGTCTGGGGCGTAAAGCTGCTGTTGATGAGCTGTCTGATGATATTGGACTGATCCCGGCCGGATGTAATCCACACCTCCACGGTCTTTGCCTCTTCATTGTAATCTGCGGGCACAGTCTGTCCCAGGGTGCTGTAGTCCGTTGAAAAAGAGCTGAAAAAACTTTTCAGTTCAAAGCCTGCTGCCTGGAAGAAACCGGCCTCCGCCTTGGGGAGCGCTCCGTCCGATCCTATGATCTCAATATAGTCTATGGACAGGGGCTGCTCGCTGACATTGGCGATCCAGTCCGCAAGGCTTGCGATATTATCCTTATACTGGGAGAAGTTGCTGGCAATCTGCTCCGGATTGTCGTGCATCCTCTCCAGCTGGCGGCTGAGCTTATCCAAGGCCACCACCTGCTCGCCCTTTGCCCCCACCACTTCTTCCAGATAAAAAGACTGCTGTTTCAGGATATCCGCCTGTACCTGCATGTTTTCGATGGTGTCGGGTATTCTCTCGTCAAAGTTGTAATCCCGGTAGATGTCTGCCTCTGCGCCTGTGATCATCAGAATCTCCCGGTAGATTTTGTTCATCTGCGTCAGGCTTGCGTCCACCTGGGCGATCACTTCCGCCAGATCCCCCAGGGTCACCTCCAGGGTGATGATATGCTCTCCTTCGGTGAGATAGAAATCATATCTCTCCTCCCCGTTCCCAAAAGCCTGGACCTGCCAGCTGCTGGAATACCCAAAGGAAAGATTTCTCGCCTCCTGAAAGGGAATGGCGCCGTCGATTCGAAGTGTCCTGGAGGTAAACAGGCCTGACAGGAGGTCCTGCTTGTAGCGCAGGGCAATGTTGTAAAGGCCGTCCTTTGGCACCTGCACTTTCCAGGAAACCCACTGCCCCGCAAGCTTGAACTGATTCCCGTTTATCTGGTTCAGCTTCACCTGTGAGGGATGCTGGGGTTCGGTGATGGCAGAGCTTCGGTCCGCAGACTGATAGAGACTGTAGGAGGACTTCCTGTACATATTTTCCGCCTGTACTTTCACGGGTTCTACCGTGGCGCCGGAAAGTCCCGTCTTGGCATACTCCGCCTTTACCTCGCTGTAGCTTCTGACCTGTTCCTCTGCCCGCAGGGTGACGGAGGCCAGATACATAGGCTCCCTTACGCCCTGAATCGTAACGGTATGGGAACCGGCTTCCAGGTAAAAGGCCAGGGGCGCGTTGGAATACCTGGCGGAATCATACACATAAACCTTTCTCCACTCGGAAACCTCCTCCTGGGCAGGACGGATATCATTGCCGTTGATGTCCTCCCTGATCTCCTCCGCGTCCTCCCAGATCCGGGTAAATGACACATACTGCAGCTCTTTATATAAAGTCTGTCCGTCCACCAGAATGTTTCTCTCGATGTTATTCTGGTTTCCCGGGGCCGGCATATATTCCAGCTGCAGCTGGTACAGGCCCGGGTCCTGTATGTTGAATGTCCAGGTGACTTCGCTGTCCTCTCCGGTATAGATTGCCTGCCCCTCCGCTTTCTCTACATCGCCCTGTGCTTCCCTATAGTCAGCCGCAGCCATCTCATGTACGTCTCTCCCGAAAGCTGCGTCCTCATATCCGCTCAAATATTCCAGATAAGAGCCGCCCTGCTGATCGTCAGACGGCGCCTGGGCCCCTCCGTCCCGGGCGTCCTCGCTCTCCTTGGCCTTTACCGTATCGAAAAAGCACATCTGCGACACCAATATAACCGCCATGATACCTGTCAGAACACGTTTTCCGAAATGAATGTGTTTATTCATTGATGCCTCCACAAAAAACACGGGGGAACAAACCCCGGAAACCGTATTGCTTCCCCCGTGAAAATATCTGCAAACTGTGTGAGAGCCTCACACGATTATTGGGCCGTATCCTTTTGCATCAGGATGTCCTCAAGCTGCTGGATACTGGTCTCCACCTGTTTCTCGATCTCCTGGATCGAAGACATGATCTTCTTCGACCGGTCTGTCATGGTCACTGCCCAAACCGCGCTGTTCATGGCCTGGAAGCCTCCTGCGTCCGCACACTGCTGTCCGATCCACGCATAGTCGATCATGGCGTACTGGTTGATGTTCTTGACGATCTCCCTGGCCGTGTCGTCGCGCAGTTTGACATTTAGGTACTCGTTCTCCTCAATCTGGTTCTCTTCCTGGGCAAAGTAGGCCAGGGCCTCCACGATCATGACCGTCTTGTCCAGATCCGGATTGTTGGCGAAGATTCCCATGTTGGGAGCGTCATGGCTCACCCAGCAGCGATATTCGTCGGGGCCTGCGTCATCCCCTTTGGGCATGGGCACTACGCCGAAGTCATCAGCCATGTCATAGATAGGATCCGCAACGCCTCTTCCTCTGGAATAGCAGTAGAACATGGTCTGCCCGTTTACAAAAAGATTCACGATATCCGGCTGTGTCATACCCAGGCAGTCATAGGCGTTCTCAAAGGGGTCCAGAATCTCTGCCACCTGATTGATGGTTCTGAAAGCGTCCTTGGTATTTAACTCAAAGGAGAAATGTCCGTCCTCCTGTTCTCTGAGGAATCTCTTGCCGGCTCCCATATAGAGCACGAAAGGTCCGTCAAATTCATGGCCGCACACGAATCCGTAGCGGTCGCTTCCATCGAACACACCGTCGCCGTTTAAGTCTTTCTTGGCTTTCTGGCAGTACTCCAGAAGCTTCGACATGGTCCACTCATCCCTGGCATACAGGTCGTAAGGGCTCTCCAGACCAAGATCCTCTATGATGGCTTTGTTAAAAAACATCACGAAAGCCTCATCGTGCTGGCAGGCGAAAGGCGCGCCCAGCGCATATATCATATCCTGATACTGCAGCACATTCGTGCTTCCGTATCTCTGCCAGTACTCCGCCTCCAGATTCAAGCCCTCCAGCTTCGTCAGGTCCACCAGCCGTTTGGCTTTTAAGAATCTTCCCAGGCTCCAGGTCTCGCAGATCACGATGTCCGCATACTTGGTGCCGGCCTGGGCTGCCAGCTGGGCCTGGTCCTCATCATAGTCAATGCGCTCAATGGTACAGTTGAACAGCTCTTCCACCTTATTTACACGGTTCAGCACGGCATTGGCGATATCCGAGCTTCCCTCCTCCGGCTCCCATCTGGCCACATTGGAATCCGCTACCGTAAATACATAACCGTCCAGGTCCTCTATTTTAAAGGGATATTCGCTGGTTTCCTCCTGGCTCTCCTGGGGCTGGGCGCTTTCGCCGCAGCCTGTGAGGCAGCCAAGCAGCATAGACCCGCAGAGCAAAAGCCCGATTGCTTTCTTAAGCTTCATCTTGTCTCTCCTTTCCAAATCCGAACTTTCCATTCCCCGTCCGTTACTTGGAGAATTCGTAATAATCGAAGTTTCCTACCCAGTTGTCATCGCCATCGGTGGGATGGAACACAAAGCAGATAATCTGCTCACCGGTGAGACCGGCCAGATCAGGAACATCGATTTCAAAGTCCGCAAAAGCTGCCCAGTCGCTGCCGAAGTTCTCAGGCTTGGAATCAGGGGCGTCATCTCTGTTAATCGCAATGGTTGTGATCAGCTCGCCATTGGGATCGCCGTAGTGCACGTCAATGGTTCCGCCGGGTGTGATGGTGCCGAATCTCATCAGGACCTTGTTGTATCCGCCGTCCTCAAAGTCGAGACGATAGATGATGTATACATTACCCTGGGTGCCGCCGATGTTGCCGCCCGCAGAGCTTACATCGCTTACGTCATGGGAAGTGGTTCCCTCAATGTCCAGCTCGGCCTCGACTCTCTCGGACAGTTTCAGGGCAGGCTTATTGTAGAAACGGAATGATGCGAAATTGAAATCGCCGCTTTTGAAGACGAAATAAATTCCGTGGCCGCCCGTCACGCTCTCCAGCTCAGGCACTTCCACAGTATAGGTATTCGTCATGACATTGGTCCAGTCCGCAGCGCCGGTGAAAGCCACATTTCCAACCAGTTCTCCGTCAGGACTGTCAAGATGAAGCTCCAGCGCGCACTCGCCAACGAAATCGCCGGTCAGCGCCAGCTCCTTGAATCCACCCTCCTCGCCAAAGTCCAGCTTATAGCCGGTATAGCAGTCGGTGGTAACATAGATGTGTGTGTAATCAGGTTCTTCTCCGCGGAATCCGGCTACCTCGTTGGCGCTGAAATCGTTGTCAAAGAAGTTCCAGGTATTTGTCTTCGCGCCGGCACTGGTAGTCTTGTACAGCTCGAAGTAGTCGGGGTTCATGAGGTAATCGCTCTCTCCCTCAGGACTTTCCCACTCGATAACCAAATCTGTAGCGCCTGACTGCCCCCCCAGGTTAGGTACGTCAAACACCACCATAGAATTCATATCCCAGCTGCCGGTTCCCTCGAAAGTCGCCTCGCCGATCATCTCGCCGAACTCCTCATAATCGGCATCGCCGATCCAAAGTCTGACGGTTCCTCCTATGGAGTCTGCGCCGTAGCGGATTCCGATCTGCTTATAGCCGCCGTCCGCCAGATCCACATTGTACATGGCCCATGCCTTGTCTTTCAGGCCGCCCAGATGGTCGCCCTCAGCCGTCACGTCTCCGTCCACAAATGCCTCAGCCTCTGTCTTAAGAACCATGGGGCCTGCCGCTGCCTCTTCCGGCTCCTCTTCTACGGGAGTCTCCTCCTCTGCAGAGGACTCTTCCTCGGAAGACTCTTCTGCGGGCGGCTCCTCCTCACTGCTTTCCTGCTCGTCACCGGCAGGCTCTTCGCTGGATTCTTCCACGGATTCCGGCTGAGAGCTCTCTGCGGGCTTCTCTCCGCATGCTGTCATACTCAGTGCCATAGCCCCGCACAACAAGTAACTCAATACTTTCTTTCTCATACTTTTTCCTCTCTCTTTCTTTATTAATCGAAGCCTTTCGGCTGACGATCCATGATATATGCCTGCCGCATCCCGGCCGCCCGCTCTAATAAGACAGCTTTCTTCCCTCTTCCGGGATGACCAGATATACGCTGTGTCTGCCGGTAACTTTCTCTATCTCGGCCTGTACCGTCCCGGGCTCCTCTCCCGCCGGCACCTCAAGAACCGCAAGCAGCTCTCCGTCCCGGGCATCCAGCCGGATCTCCACGGTACAGTCCCGGTCCGCCGCCAGGGACAGCTGCAGGGACCGGCAGTCCTCGTCGAAGCGCACGCCGGTATATTCCAGATAGGCGTTTGCTCCCACAGTCTCTATCGTCCTTGCGCCGCCCTGCTGCCCGGAGAGGATCATCCTCCCGCAGCGCGCGAAATCATTTAGGTCTATGGTATCCGCAATCTTTAACTTTACGTCCCGGTCTCCTCTGCAGTTGTTCAGCACGGCCACTGCCGCCGAAGCGCTGTAGGGTATGATCGTCACATTGTCCGGCGTCTTGGTGGCAAGCGCGGTGGCTGTGAGCCCGTCGCTGTTGCGGTTCTCCCACGCGGCTTCCCCGTTCATCTCAAGCCAGTCCATCACGTCCTCCTGGCCGCAGTTCATGGCAAAGCAGTACATCCAGCGGGCCAGAATCCCCTTAAATCCAACCAGATCCGTGCTGTTGTCCTCATTGTTCATGACACCGCCCTGATACATATTGTCTATGGTGAAGTCCGCCGCCTTGCGGGCTCTGGTGTAGTACGCTTTCTCGCCGTAATGCATGTACAGGAGCGTGTTGGCTCCTATAAAAGTTCCCTGATTGTAGGTGGATGCCCAATGATTCTTATTCCCGTCGATGCCGTAGGCGTCGTAGACATTTCCCGTTTGCTCCTCGTAGAGATTGGCCGTCACCCAGTCCATGATCTGCACTGCCTTTTCATAATAGCTCTCGTCGTCCAGGGCGTCCCCCAGCAGACAGGCCGCTATCGCCATGGGACAGTTGATGCAGGCGTTCTTGGTATTGTTGTCTGTCCTCCACCAGATGCCGCCTCCCAAGTCGTCGCTCCAGCCTCTCTCCCACACGATTCCGAAATGCTTCACTGCGATGTCCAGGAAATCCTGATCTCCTGTGCAGTTGTAAGCCCTGGTGCAGGCGATGGTCATCCAGGCAATGTCGTCGTTGTACTCATTCCAGGCCCAGTCCTCTCCGTGCTCCAGCTTAAAGCCCTCGAAGATCTCCCGAATCATCCTGTAATATCTCTCATCTCCGGTGTGCTCATAGGCGTCGATGACCATCTCATACATCTCCGCCGGCTCCCAGAAGAATATATTGCTTCCGATAAAGGAGCCCACGCCCTCGGTGATCTTACTCTCAAAGTAGTAAGCGTCTATAAATCTGGAAAAACTCTCATACGCCTTGTCCTGTATTGTAACTATCTCTCTCTTCACTTCACTGCCCTCTGTCTCGCTGCTTTCTGTCTCTGTGTCCTGCTGCATGCCGGCCGGCCCGTCTTCTGCTTCATCGCTCTCTGCCAGCCCGTTCTCTGCCGTGCCGTCTTCTGCTTCATCGCTCTTTGCCGTGCCGCTTTCTGTTTTAACGCTTTCCGTGCCCCCCGGCTCCCGATCCCCCGCGTTCCCGCTCTCGCCGCAGCCTGTCATGGCGAGGATCAGCACAAGCCCCAGAGCCGGCCGTCTCAGCTTATCAACAAATCTCATTTTGTCTCCCATCTATGTAGCGCGTATCCATCCGGTTCTCCCGCGCTGTCTGCACCATCTCCCCATCAATACGAAACATATTGGATGGTACAGACAACGCAATTGATATATTAATATATTTTATAGTATGTTTGGCAATATGTCAATATGTATTTGATATAGAACCATCATTCCATCGAATTGCACATATTCGTCTGCGCAAATTTATGCACTTTTCCCAGTTTATTTTTTCCTGGTCACCTTGAGGGTCACAATCTCAAAGGGCTTCACCAGAAGCGTCACTGCATTGTGGTCCACCGGAATCTCATCCTGGACCTCCTCAAGGATGGATGCGCTTTCCACCTTTGCCACGTCGAAGCCAAAGCTCACTTTCACCTCTGTCCTGGTGTCATAGGCGTCATAGAGACGTACAATGATTGCATCGTCGTCCTCCGCCTCCTTCACAGCCTCCACAAAGATATTCTCCCTGTCCACGCTTACCATGGAATAGCTGTCGGGGAGTTCTCCCTCCCGGCCGGATACGGGATAGGCACACAGCGGATTGTTCAGCAGATATGCCATTCTCACCACGCCCGCCTGGCGGTAATCCTTTCCGTGGGGATAAATGGAATAGGTGAACCGGTGCACTTCCTTGTCCGCCTCCGGGTTCGGGTCGGTAGCGGATTTTAAGAGTGTCAGCCGGATTACTCCGCCGTGAATGTCATGTCCGTATTTGCAGTCGTTGAGCACGGACACGCCGAATCCGTACTCGGACAGATCCGCGTATTTGTGCGCGCACACCTCGAACTTGGCCTGTTCCCAGGAGGTATTGTAATGGGTGGGGCGCTCCACGCTTCCGTACTGAATCTCATAGACAGCCTTTTCGGCGGTAATGTCCGTGGGGAAAGCCGCTTTCAGGAGAATGTGGTCATTCTTCCAGTCGATCTTTGTGTCAAAGTCAATCTTCCCGGTGTGGGCATCAAGGGTGACGCGCTGTATGACCACGCTTCTCTGGAAAGGCCGCGTGATCTCAAAGCCCGCTGTCTCGCCGTCCCGGATGACCCTCACGCCGGACACCTCATCCAGATGCCAGTACTTCTCCGTGTAGTAATTCGTGATCTCCCATGCGTCCCAGGCCCTGGGAATGTCCTCAAAGGCGGTGAGCCGGTTGCCCGCCTCCCCCTCCTTGATGGCTTCCCGCCCGGAAACCTTGTCATAGATACTGGATATATTGTAGTTCCCGTCAAAGACTACCCGGACATAATCGTTTTCCATCCTGCGGCCCGCCTCGTCCACCGTCACTCCCGGGGATACCTCCGGCACGGGTACCACTTTATAGCCCTTTGCCGGAATGTCTTCCACCCAGACCTTTCCCTTCTCGGTCTCTACCAGGCCGCTGGCAGTGAAAGAATTGCCGTTAAATACCAGCAGGCCGCCCCGGGTCCGGATGTTTGAGGCCAAGGCTTTTCGGGCGCTCTCCATGGCCGCCCGGGCATTGTCTCCGATCTCTGCGTAAATCAGATCCGACTCGTCGTATACCTCCTTGATGGAAGAGCCGGGGATAATATCGTGGAACTGGCACAGCAGAATCTTCTCCCAGCCCTCCCGAAGCATCTCCTTCGGATAGGCGCCTCCTGTGAGAATCTTGTTCATCAGGGTCAGAAGCTCCGTATTCTCATACAAAAACTCTGCCTTACGATTGTTTTTCTTATTCTTCGCCATGGAGGTGTAGGTGCCCCGGTGATACTCCAAGTACAGCTCTCCCACCCATCTGGGCGTGAACCGGTTATCCTTTACCGCCTCCTCCATGCGGTCCAGGAATGCGCCCGCTTTCTCGAACGTGACGGTGGGACAGCCGGGGATTCCTTTCTCAAGCCTGCGCCCCACCTCCATCATCTCCCTGGTAGGGCCGCCGCCTCCGTCCCCGTGGCCAAAGGTATTGATGACCTCGTCGTGGAGTTCCTTTTGCTGAAAGCGCTCCCAGGTGCCGCGGATTTGACGGGGGGAGATATTCCCGTTGTAGGTGGTTCCGTTGCGCAGTTTCTCCCTGGGATCGTAGTCCTGTGCGGTCATAAAGTATGCCAGGATTTCCGTGCCGTCTATGCCCTGCCACCAGAATACGTCGTTGGGGAGCGTGTTGGTCTCGTTCCAGGAAATCTTGGAAGTCACAAAGCGGGTCACCCCTGCTTTTTTCAGGATCTGGGGCAGGGCCGCGGAATAGCCGAATACGTCCGGAAGCCAGAGGATCTTGGAATCCACGCCGAATTCCTGCCGCATAAAGCGCTTGCCGTACAAAAGCTGGCGGCACAGGGACTCTCCCGAGGGGAGATTGCAGTCCGGTTCCACCCACATGGCCCCCTCGATCTCCCAGTTTCCGGCCTCTACCATCTGCCGAATCTCCCGGAAGAGCTCCGGCTCCGTCTCTTTGACGAATTGAAACTGCTGGGGCTGGCTGGTGATGAACTTGTACTCCGGAAATTCTTTCATCATGTTCACCGCCGTGGAGAATGTGCGCTGACATTTCTCTTTCGTCTGGCGGATGGGCCAGAGCCATGCGGTGTCGATATGGGAATGGCCGATGCACACCACATTCGCCATCTGCTTCCCGCATTTCTTGTCGTAAAACTCTTTGTAAATATACGCCAGGGCGTTCCTTACGCTCCTGTTGTAATCATTTGAATTCCTCTCCCTGAAATCAATCCGGTTGAGAGCCTCGTTGAGGGCGGTTCTGATCTGGCAGTACTCCTTTCCCTCAAAGGGCAGATAATCCATGACTTCCGCAGGCACCCGGAGACTGTACCACAGCTCCCTGGTATAGGGATCAATCCTCTGCAGCTCCGCCTCCAGGTACAGCTCCTCCGGACTGCCGGCAAAGCCGTATACGGTCATCTCACAGCTCTCCTTGTTGGAATCAATGGGAAAGGTCTCATGATTCCCGTCCACCCCCTGTACGATTCTGCCGTCCAGGTATACGATATACTGGGGGTGGAAGCCATGTCCCGACCGGATGCACAGCTCCACTTTCCTGCCTTTCATGGACTGGGGAATCTCCAGCCGTGCCTTGAACCATGCGTGATATTCCCCGTATCCTGTCTTTGTACCGCCCGCGGGGATGGTCTCCCTAAGCTCCTCCCTGGACCGCTGAGGTCTCCAGCCGTCCCTTGGCGTGGTGTGTCCTTCCCCCTTGTAATCCCAGGGAACGTATGTAATGTTCTCCACCGGCTGCCTCTGGACGACGATGCGGTCCGCCAGCCATCCCAGCTCCTGGAAAATTCTCTCTCTCAAATAATTCACGGCATTATCTCCTTTCATTGATCGGCGCCTGGGGCAGTGCCTCTCGTCTCCGCCCCCGGGCGCCTGTCACCCTTTACCCTATGGGAACCGCTCCCTCCAGCATATCCGTCTCCGTCACAGTATCCTTTTCGATCCTGTATACCTTGATTTCAAACGGCTGCAGCGAGACCCGCAGGCTCCTGTTCAGGATCGGCAGCTGTATCTCCGCTTCCGCTGCCTGTCCCTGGGATTCGAACACCCGCAGAATATAGGCGTCCCCGCTGCGCTCGCTTCTCTTAAAGCAGCTCATGGCGACGTTTTCTTTGTCGATCTGCACCAGCGCCGGGGGGATGGTCCCTTTTCCGGAGGGGCAGAACTGCTGGGCGTAGACTCTCCTGTTGAACATGGCGGCCTCACGGTCCGCTTTCCCCAGCACCTCCCCGCGCTCTCCTGCCAGGAACAGAAAGCGGTAACGCCTCTCCCCCTGCTCCATTCTCTGATGATACATCCGATCTCCGTAAGGCGGCCCCCAGGTCATGCTTCCGGCGCCGTAGCCAACGGAGCGCAGCAGGGAAATTCCCGCCGCCCCGTCCTTGCAGTTGGAGCCGTATACGCCGTCGTCGACGATGACCAGCGCTTTCTCCCGGCCCGCAACGGCCTGCCAGTATTGGGAGACGCATTCCTGCAGGTCATTGGCCAGCTTCTCTCTGCCGAATATGGTCTGCCCTATGTATTCCGTCTGCTCAAAGGGCGTGGGCACCCGGAGTTTCAGCCGCTTCTCCCGCTCCGCGAAGAAGATCCGAAGCTCCAGCTCCAGCATGCCCGTGAGCTTATTGACCAGATAGCGCATGACCATTCTGGACCTATGGTACTGCATATAGGCTTCTATGACCGTGTATACCTCCCCCTCCTCCGTCACCAGGACAGGGGGCAGCGAGGACGAGCGCACACCTGCGAAGTCAGCCGCCTCTCCCCCGGGCATGGGCGAGAAGCTTCCCATGGGACATTCCGGTTGAAACACACCGTCGCCTCCCCAGGGGCTGACCGCATCGTCATAGACCTCCACGGACATGGCGCCTTTCTTTACATATTCGGTCCCCTCCACCACATAGCTGTCCAGCAGGCCGGTATGGGCGTTGACAGTCACCTGGCCTCTGGCTGTTTGGACCCTGATGCTGCCGCTTCTGTCAGGCTTCAGCTCAGGCGCCGGGCGCTTCTCTATGACCTTGAACCTCACGTCAAAGCGGGTCATGCAGCAGGGCGCAAGTTCACAGGCAAATATCACCCTCTTGTTCCAGTCCATGCTGAAGTTGCTGGCCTCCTTTGCGGCCTGGCTGGGAATCTTCTTCCCGTTGCAGTACACCACGGGATCGGAGAACTCCTTGTGCCACAGCTGTCTGGGCAGCATGAATTCCACGTCCACAGGCTGCTTATACACAAAAGGATGCGGATTGTACACAAAAATCGGAACCGTGTCGCCGTCCTTTAGCTTTTCCTGCCCCGCGCACAGCGCCAGGAAATATTTTGCTTTCAGTTTATTGGTGATCTCCAGGCCGTGGTCCAGCATCCGGATCACGTCCTCCTCCACGGGCGCGATGCAGGAACCGGGCAGGGAATCGTGGAATTCCGAAAACAGGAGATCTCTCCAGGCGTCGTCTATGGCTTCTTTCTCGTAAGGCGCAAGTCCTGCAATGGCCGCATGGGAGGCCATCTCCTCCGCCATGATCAGGTCGTTCTCCAGACGGCGGTGCATCTGCTTGATGCGTATAATCGAGGTATAGCACCCCTCCATAACGGGATTGAGCCCTTTGTCCACCACGGGCAGCTCCCGGTCTTGGATGGTCTCAAAATACTCGTCCGGCTTTGCGTGCACCAGATCCGCGCCCTGGGCTTTCATCCGGGCGATATCGTCCAGATCCTTTCTGGAGGGTCCGCCGCCGTGGTTCCCCACGCCCCAGAGATACAGCGCGCTCTTCTGTTCCTTACGCTTCTCCATCCACTCCGGCAGTTCCTCCTCCACCTTACCGTAGACGGAATTATATCCCTTGTCCGAACGGTGGACGATGATCTCCGACCCCTCATACCCCCGCCAGATGAAATCCTCGCTGTCAAAGTCATAGATGTTTTTTCCGGGACGGATATTGACATAATACTTGTACCCGCATTTCTTCAGCATCTGCACCAGCCCCCGGGCGTGACCGAAAGAGTCGAAATTGACTGCGGTGACCGGGACTTTCCCGAATTTGTCGTAGAAGTACAGTCTTCCCCGCAGGACCTGGCGGAACACGGATTCCCCCGACGGCATATTGCAGTCCGGCTGTAAAAACCAGCCTCCCACAATCTCCCATCTGCCGTCCGCAACCTGCTCCCGGATTTTTTCGAACAGCTCCGGCTCATGCTCCTCCACCCACTGGTATATCAGGGCCTCATTATGATTGAAGACAAAGTCCGGGTATTCGTCAATGAACCCGGAGGCCGCGCGGTAGGTGGATATGCCCTCCATCATTCCGGATTCCCATTGCCAGAGCCACACCGGATCCAGATGCGCATTACAAAACATATACGTTTTCACTGTTTCTCTCCTCATTTCTCCTGATAAGATGTTATAATAAAGCCAGCCATTATATTATATAATTATTTATATGATATGTCAATATGACATATTGGATAACTTTGTCATTTTCTGCTGGTCATCCGGCCCAAAACTGTCTTTTTGCCGCATGACAATCCTGCATCTTGCGCATCCTGCCTGATTCTCTGCGGAATCAGGCAGGTTTCCATGTATCTTTCGACGATGAATGCATAAATCAAAGACCCCGCTGCTCTGCAGCGGGGTCTTTGACCCTCGCGGCATTCGTCAAATGTGCATGCAAGCATGCCCACTTGACTCATTGCTCGCGGGAATAAAAGAGCCAGGATTTCTCCCCGCTCTTTTCTCCCTATGTTCTCTCTGTCAGTGCAAATCAGTCGGGCCAGCTCTCCTGTCCGCCCAGGCAGTTTACTGGTCCGCCGGCCGCAGCCCTTTCCCATATACCATCCGGTACGGAATATAACGCTTCTCCGATACCTCTTTTCCCTTTATCTCATTGTCCAGTATGCTGACTGCTTTCACTCCGATCAGGTACTGTCCCTGGCTCACATATGTAAATATAGGGACGCCCCTTTCCTCCAGGCCGTCAAAGCAGACCACTTCCTTTTTCTCCTCCAGCCCCATCTTCTTCAGGATTTCATACACGGAGCAGGCGATTTCCCGGTTCACTGCAAAAAAGGCCGTAATGTCCGGATTCTCCCGGATATACTTTTCCATCCTGCCGTAGCTCTGCTCCAGCGCCTCCTCCCTGTCTTCCATCTGGGGCAGCAGGGCATTGATATCCGTCATCCACAGATTCTCGTTGGTCAAAATGCCATGCTCCAGATTGCTGTCCCGGTAGCCCTCGAAGCGCTCCGTGACAGCGGAACTCCTGGAGAGCTCCTGGGAAAGAAAGCAGATTTTCTTGTGTCCCTCCTCTATCAGATAGTCCGTCAGCTCCTTGGCCGCCTGATAGTTATCCGTTCCCACAAAGGGAATCGGAAGCCCCCGCAGTCTTCGGTCTACCAGCACCATCGGAAAGCCCTGGATCGTCAGCTTCATGATCTCCGCATTGTAATTCTCCCCCTGCACACACATCAGAATAATGCCTTCCACACCCAGCTCGACCATTCTGCGGACCGCACGGTTTTCCTCCTCCATATCTCCGTAGGTGCATTTCAGAAGCATATCATATCCCCGTTTCCGGCATTCGAACTCAATCCCCAATAAAATCTCTATGCCGAAGACCGGGCCGAACGCGTCCATCACCACGCCCACCAGATGTTTCTGCTCCCCGGGCTGCTGTATCTCTTTCCTTTCCTGTACCATCTTCTTCTGGTCGTCCTCCCCCAATACATAGGAGCCCCGCCCCGGCATTCTGGTAATCAGGTTCTCGTCCGCCAGCATCTCCAGCGACTTTTTGCTTGTGATGCGGCTCACATCATATTTTTCCGAAAGCTCTTTCTCCGAAGGCAGCCTGCTTCCGGGCGGATAAGTTCCGTTGCGGATGCCGTCCAGCAAATCGTTATAAATGGTTTCATATAAAAGTTTTCTCTTCATGCCCCCTCCTTACTTATCAAGCGCTCCAAAGCTTCCGTCTCCTCCGGGCTTTCGGCAAAAGTCAATTCTTCCCACCGACACTTATATATCATTATATATTACATTTAATGATATGTCAATTACAGTCTCCGGATTGTTGGTGAAAATGCCCACGGGCCCACGAAAGCACCTCCCGGAGGCTCCTGCGGACAGTAATCTGCGAAAAATCCCGCGGAAATATCCGGTCTAAGTTTTCTTTGACATTCCGGCATGCATGTAGTACACTGAGAAAAATCAAAAAGGAAATCACTTGATCCGGAAAGGAACATTATGACAGGTAACAAACGTTCTCTGAGGCGGCTCTTTTCCCTGATATCGGGCATCTCCGTCATCGCTTTGGCAGGGTGCGCAGCTGCCGGGGCAGATTCCCGGAGCCCCGGACGCCCTACCGAGGAGGAGAAGCTGGCTGCGGTCATGGTTCAGAACATCTTTGACCAATACGGAATCTCGGGAAAAAGCGAGGACACTGACTTCATCAATCTGCGCGAATACCACGATAGGGTTCAGTCAGGTTTTCTGTGGTCGAATTTCTGCGGCGTGGGCATGCAGTATTATATGTGTAAGCTTTACCCCCGGGATGCTGCCCAGAAAGAGGTTTTCCGCAAAATGATCAATAACTTTCTGTTCTTCCGTCAGGCGGCCCCCGGGTCTGAGGAGGCGGACTCCGTAAAGTACCATTCCGCCAGAGGCACCCTGGAGGGCCTCGGAAGCGGCGACTGCTTTTTTGACGACAATATCTGGGTTGCACGCAATTATCTGCGGGCCTATGAGATTCTGGAGGACGAATGGTATTTGGAGGAGGCCGTGCGGGTAAACAACTGGGTTCTGTCTGGCTGGAATGAGAACCTGGGAGGCATTGTGTGGAGCGAAGCCGGGCTGGCTCCCGGCGCCGACCCGCAGCATCTGGAGCGGGGGCTCAGCGCCAATGCCTGCAGTATCATTGTCAATGCCAGGCTCTCTCAGCTTGCGTCCACTCCCGAGGAAAGCCGATTCTACCTTGAATGGGCAGAGCGGTTCTATGCTTTCTGCAAGAGGATGCAGAACATGCCCGAAAGCCACGACTACTGGAACGGAATCCACACAATCTATGAGGACGGCGCTTTCCGGGACGGCGAGATCAACCGGGTTCACTATTCCTACAATTCCGGCAGTATGATTCTCGCCGATCTGGCTCTGTACGACTGCACAAAAGACACGGAAAAAAAGGACGCCTATATGGAAGACGCCCTCAAAACCGCAAATGCCGCGTACAAGACTTTCCGCACCTATAACCCGGCCGCGGAGACTTATTATTATCAGGGGGATCCCTGGTTCGCGGCGATTTTGGCCGAAGCCTACTATGAAATGTGGCAGCGGGGCCTGGCGTCTGCGGACACCTATATGGATTCATTCGCCCAGAACGTATCCGCCGCCTATGCAAACCGGGATGAGGCCACAGGCCTGTGTCCCTACCAGGCCATCCGGAAAGTGACCTGGGACCAAAACGAGTCCTATGTCATTCATCAGGTAGGATTCGCCCAGCAGGCGGTGCTGGCAGCGCTGTACAGCGTCTCCGGATAGGGGCCGCTTTCAGCCCTGCCCTATCAGGCGAAAGAGAGCTTCCTCCATCACCGGAGTCCACCATTTTAAATATCCGGCCTGAACGGGGTGGACGGGATCATGCATGTACAGGCTGTAATCCTCCCGGGACACCCCGTTCATCTCCCTGTTATTCCACAGATCGATCACGCCTATCCCATATTTTTTCTGCAGCTCCAAAAGCCTGTCCACCATCTCGCGGTACAAAGCGCTGTCGTATCTCGTGCCCGTGTAGAACACCACGGGACAGTTCCAGGTCTCCCTGGCATACACAATGATGTACTCCATGGCGCCCGTGACGGTACGGACGTCAAAAGCCTCCGGATCCTGTCCCTCGCTTATCCTGCCAAGCGGCAGCCCTCTGGCCCCGTCGTTTGTGGAGAGCTGACAGATAAAGGCGTCAAAATTTTCCTGCTTGTCAATCCGGGCTTTCATGCGGCTGACATAGGAATCCTCCCCCATATCGGTGAGCGTGGTCCCGCTTACAGCCTCCTTTACATAGCTGAAACCGTTGCGCTTCGCCATGTATTCCACAAAGGAAATTCCCATGGAGCAGGCTCCCTCCGTAACCGAGGAGCCCAGAAAGCAAAGGTGCTTCCCCCGCAGGGGACTGTTCTCGATTTCCCCTGCGTTTTCCAGGCCGTACCGCGGCGCATTTCCCGCATGCTGCGCTAAATTTTCTTCCATATCCATACCATCCTCTCTTCCTGCCTTTCGGCATTTTATCCTCCGGACGCTTCTCCGGCTCGCATCCCATTAAATCTTCTGTCAGGCTTTCGCCTCACTGCGGTATCTCCCGCTGTCAATGCTTTCTCGTATTCCTCCGGACGCTTCTCCGGCTCGCATCCCATTAAATCCTCTGTCAGGCTTTCGACTCACTGCGGTATCTCCCGCCGTCAATGCTTTTTCGTATTCCTCCGGACGCTTCTCCGGTTCGCATTCCCCTTAAATCTTCTGACAGGCTTTCGCCTCACTGCGGTATCTCCGCCGTCAATGCTTTCTCATGTTATTCTCCCCCGGAACCGGCGCCTCCTATCCGCCCGCTCCGGGGGCCGGGGCCTGTATTAACCCCGGCGGCTTTCTTTTGTTCCCAGTATCTCCACAGGCCCGGATACCACTTCCCTGGCCACATACAGAACGCTGTCCGTCCGGGCGCTCATAGTCCATTTCACCAGGGTCATCTCTCCCCGCTGGATTTCGATGCAGGTAATGCAGCGGGGATGGACGCAGCTTCCGGTATTGTAATAGAAAGAAGGCTCCTCCGGCAGCACAGGGCGGTGGGTATGCCCTGCCACCAGAATGCGGCGATTCGCCTCGGCCCAGCCCCGCAGGCTCTCCTCGCATTTTTCCTTTACTTCGTAGTTCTTGGCGGCGCTGGTGGGATCCAGGAAGCCCAGGTTCTCCAGCGGGCTCCAGAAATACCGCACCAGGAACCTGGCCAGAGGCCATAGGGTAGAGTTTAAGAAGCTTGCCTGGTGCCCGTGGGTCAGGTACAGGGACTTCTCCGGCGCGGCCTCGGCGTAGAGTATCACGGCCTCCAGGAAAGCCGGGTTCTTCCTGCGGACAATGTTGTGGTTGCCGTAGAGCAGGTGCAGCCGCCCTTTTTCCTCGAACCGGGCGAACATGCAGTAGATGTCCTCATGGATCTCCGTGATGTTGCGCAGCTTCCGGTTCTCCCACAGCTCCTCCCCGTCCCCCAGCTCGATATACGTAAAACCGTTTCTGTAGTAATGTTCCATGGCCGCAAAGTACAGATGCTGGTTCTTCAGGAAATTGTCCGAGGAGGTGCCCACGCCCCTGTGGCAGTCGCTGATGAGCACATACCGGGAGCACTGGCAGAAAGGCAGCACTAGGGCCTGGGAAAAGGCCCTGTCCAGGCGGCTGGCGGTACTCATGGCCTTTTCCTGCCGCGGGGCCTGCATCTGCGGCAGCATTTGGGGCGGCGGCACCCGTTCTTCCTGTGGCAGCGCCTGTGGAAGCGGCGCAGGCGCATCAGCTTCCGGAAACACGGCGGAATATAGTAGTAAAGGAACAGGATGCGGTCTTCCGTACATACAAAGGGTCTGGTGATCCACAGGAAGAGCCGGCAGAATATCCGGTTCTGCCACTGGGACAGCCTGCGGCGCAGGCGGGTCAGGAAGCCGTAACGGGCCTCCACCGGCCGGTGGAACACAAAGCACAGGCACAGATTCTGCACCGTGATATCCTCCTGGGGGAAGCCCGCCCGGCACAGGCCCCGGTAGAAAGCCTCCAGCATTTCCCTGTTGCAAAAGCACACCGTGGCTTTCAGGCACAGCCGGGAGGGCCAGGAAAACACGCCCGGCAGGAAAGCAGTCAGCCACCAGTGCCTCTCGGATATCCTGACGCAGGCGCCGTTCTCCACGCACAGCTGCATGGAACAAGGCAGCATCTCGTCCTCCCCTGCCGCCCGGAAAAGCGCCGTGCGGTACTCGGTCTCGGACAGCAATCTGTCAGCATGGTAGATGCCGATCTCCGCGCCGGCATTGATGCCGTACTGGCCTTTCCAAAATTCGATCAGCCATGTCCTGCCCCGATAGTTGAAATACACGGGGAGGGAGTCGAACACCATCTGGAAACGGGGGGCCATAAAGTCGTAGAGCCAGGTATAGCCGGCATCTTTCTGCCAGGCGTCCAGGGCGGAGGAGAAGAAGCCGCAGCCGCAGTGGTACACATAGCCGAAAGGTTTAGCCAGTTCCTCCACCAGGGAGCATTTGTCGCACTTATCCATGTCCCGGATCCGGCAGATGATCTTCCTCCTGCGGAAATGACAAAACAGCATACTCAGGAGGGCAAGCAAAAGTAAGATAAACAGAGCAGCATACATAATGGTAACCTATAATCCTATGTTGTTTTGCTCTATTATATGCCGGAGGCCGTGAAGATGTTTACATACAGGCTCAAAGTAGCTGCTCTCACATCCCGCGCCACAATCCGATTATACCACTTTCAGCCTCAGTTGACACTATAAAATATAAAGCAGGGCAGCACACCGGAGATTGTCAATCATGCAGCAAATCTATTCTTGATTGACCAAATCGGAAAAAGAGAATATAATAGCATGCAGAAGCATTTATCAGTTGCGTGAACAGATCCGGTGGTATCAAAAACTTCTCGGTGAAATGAGGAATGAAGAACAATGAAGCCAATAAAGTCAGCCGATTCACCAATCACCTATTTTTATAGCAGAACCGGGCAAGCCGAATGGATCCTTTTTATCCATGCCGCTTTCGTCAATCACAATATGTTCAAAGCACAGTTTGCGTATTTTGAAAATAAATATAACATTCTGGCTGTTGACATCATTGGTCACGGGCAGTCGACGGATACGAGGAAAGGCGATACGATAGATAAAATGTCCGAGTGGATCTTTGCCATCTTAAAGGCCGAACACATTGAGAAAGTACATATTGTGGGGGTCTCATTGGGTGCGGTTCTGGCACAGGATTTTGCGAATCGTTATCCCTGTGCCGTAAGCTCACTGGCTTGCTTTGGAGGCTATGACATCAATCATTTTGACGCAAAACTGAAAAACGAAAACAGCGCCAAGCAGATGCTGATGATGTTGAAAGCGCTCTTTTCGGTGAAATGGTTTGCAAAAACAAACAAGAAAATTTCCGCATATACTTCACAGGCCCAAAATGAATTCTATGCTATGAATATGCTCTTTCCCAAGAAGTCGTTTCTGTTTCTGGCAACCCTGGACCGCATGGTAAACAAGCACGAAACCGGACAGAGGAATTATCCTTTATTGATTGGATGCGGAAAATATGATATTCCAATGGAATGATGTAAGGGTCAAAAGAGTTGGCAAACAACTCCATAACCCTCCATATAGTACCTTAAAAATTTCACACAACCGTTTTAAAGCCGCTTGCTTTGTATACTTAGGTAACAGTCAGGCTGTCCGTTCCT
>CATKYJ010000009.1 GCA_949840885.1 uncultured Acetatifactor sp. | reverse complement strand
AAACACGGGAACCCTTATATTATCACGAAAACTCCCATTGGGTTTCCGTGATAATACAGGCAGTTTCCGTGTTCGTATAAGGGTTTTGCCTGCGAGTATATACTATCAGGCAAAAGAACCCCAGAACGACCGTTCGTACCCTCACTAATGTAAAAATGCCCCTAAAAGCACACGGAAATAATGTAACTTTGGAACCTATGTAGTGCCGAAAGTGCCGTGTTTACGGGCTTTGCAGGATTTCCGTGTCCGTATCTACCGGAAACTAAGACACCTTATGGTATTAGGGTTATCGTTCCCAAACAGAATTTACATTTTTAAATCACGCTCTTTACAATAAATCTTTTTAGCCAAAAACTTTCTTAAATTCAACTCATAATTTTCTTTTTATTACATATACTGCAATATAGCAATTACTATTATTGCATTTCAAATGCAAAGAAACACTCACATTAGTTGGTCGTTATCTTTTGTGAGGAAAACGACATATAGGTGAAAATCCTATATAGTAATTGCTATTTTTTCAATATCTGGTTCTTGGCTTGCATAATCTGGAAATCTTTTCTTTGTTGTTCCCCAAAAAACTTATCAATTATACGAATAGAATCCCCATGCATATCAACATCATGGTAAATAAAATATTTTCTTACGATCAAGCATATCATTTGCTTTATAATATTTAAATCTGCTGAATCATATATATCTTCTGCCCGATTAGCAAATATTTTAAAATTTGCTAAATTTTCTTGCATCATAAGATTTTGTATTTTATAATTCGTATTTTTCTTAAAATCAAATTTTTCCAAATCACTTATAGTCTTTGTATTAGATGCAGTCATAGAAATAAAATCATAAATACTTAAAATGTATGCTATTGATTGATTCTGCAATTCTCGATTTAGCATATCTTTTGTAATAAGAATTCCTTTTCTAGTTTTTGGCTCTGATTTTAAAATATCCCCTATAATTTTGTCATAATTTTCATCTATATCTTTCAGCATAAAATACAGTAGCTTGTTGGGATATGTATATAATATTTCAGTAATAACTTTCTTTTCATCTCCAGTTAAAATATATCTAAAATTAGGTAATATTTTTGCAACTAAATCTAAATAGTTTAAGCTTTTTGCAATTCTGTTGCTGAATGAATTTACCTTGCTTTGATCGTACGAATATAAACTATCTGCCTGACTTTGTTTCTCAGAGATAATTTCTTTTTCCATTTCATTTTTTTCTTCTTTGATTTTTTCTTTTTCTTTCTTATCTGGAAATTTGGGATTAGTGTGTACGTTTACTTTAGAAAGGTATTCTACATTGTTTGCATCTAAATCTAATTCTTCCCAATCATCCATATGTGTCATTATACTTTGCAAAATTGGAGCTAAAATTTGAGTATTACTGGTAATATACGATAAAAACAAAATAATATCTCCATTAATCCCAAAGCAAATATTATCAAGAACATATTTTAAATCATTTACCCTTTCCCCGCTTTGACATGTTCTGTTCAAATGCTGAGCAACAAAATAAGCAAGAAGATTCTCGTCACAAAATTCTATCTCAAATGACTCCGGCGATTCCTTAATTATATTTGACTTAATCCCAACATCGTAAACATATTTAGCTTTCAATTCTTCATTGTCATATGTACTCCTATATTCATTAATTGCATGTTCAAATTCTGAATACGACACCTTCTGATATCCTTTTACAAAATGGATATAATGAGCAACATAATCCAAGGCAACCAAAATTTCATCAACATCACTTTCTTCGTATGTATTTTTAGATAACCTATATGTAATATTTGCAACAAATACCTTGCTGAAAACATTTGTTTCTTTTTGCGTTTTTATATGAGAAAACTGTATATAATAATCTACAAATTGATGAATGAAATCTGGTGTTAGCTGAAAATATTTTATTTGATTAGTAATATCTTCATTAATTTTTTTACTTTTTTCTTCAATATTCAATGTAGGATATTCCGCAAGATATCCAGAACATACTTTTTTAATTAATTCTTCTCTTTTTATATAGTAAAATGGACATATTTTCATATAATAGAAAGCATTGTCCGTTAATTCTTCTATCGCTCTTTCCTTAATATTTAAATCCCAACCCATACCACAGAAAAATATAATATGTCCAAAGTGTTCAGAATACACCTTAAAAAATTCTTTCCATTTTCCTTTATCTACTTTATCATTTCTATCTACAATTAAAACCTTTTTTTCAGTTTCCAATTGTAGAAAAGCATCTAAATCAGCATCTTCTCCATACTCATTTTGCAAAGTATATTTAATAATATTGTGTACATTTTTAGGCGAAAAACTTTCTTCTGTTAGTAGTAATACCACATATTCCTCGGACAAAACATTAGTAAGATATTTAGCCAACAAACTTTTCCCCGTTCTTGAACTTCCTTCAATGGAAATTTTAGTTTTTATTCTAAAAAGTTCTTTGAACTTTTCTACTGTGTTGACAGAATAATTTTTCATATCAGAATTTATATTTTTTGCTTCTAAAGAAGGGAAAACAAAATAGTTCATATATTTTTCACCTTCTCTTTCATTACTATCAATCAAAAGCTCCTGCTGAAAACTTGCCGAAAACCTAAAATTAAAATTATTATTAAAAACCACATTATCATTTTGTAATATTTTGCTCGGTTTATAAATTCTGCCATTGTAAACATACTTAAAGCCTACCAAAGCATGCAATTCCGTATCTAATAATACAGCATTAAATCCAAGTTCTGTTTTTGTTCCATATAACGCGACACCACTTGAGATGTCAATATGCTTTCCATTTACAATTTTATCTTCATTTAATGAAAAATGTTCATGCCCTACAAACAAAAGATCAGTTGATTCATGAAATACTTCGTACAATTTCTGTTTAGATGTATCACTAAACCATTCTGGACCATGATGAATAACTGATATTGTATATTTCTGATGTATATCCCTATTAAACTTTTCAAATTCAGCCATTGGAATATAATGCATACCCTTATCTCTATTTCCACTTCCCAAAAGAGAAAATGGCGCCGAATTAATCATATTAACCTTAATTACAAAATTATCAAACTTTAATTTTTTTACATCAATTATCTGATTTCTTCCGAAACATCTATTCCTATTTGCAAACTCGTAAAAATTAGAAAGTTCCCCAAGATCTTCTCTAAATCTACAATCCTGCTCTTTATTTTTATAATATTCTTCTAACTCAAAATTGTCTCTATCCTTATTTTTTACCAAATTATCATGATTTCCAGGCACAATAACTGTCTGAATGATTTTACCATTTATATATTTATTACTAATATTTTTCACTAATCTACCAACTAATTTTCCAGCGTTAATATATGCATTTTTATCACCCTCATTGGCTATATCTCCCGAAAATATCAAAACACATTCGTCAAACTCCCCAATCTGCTTCAATGCATTTACCATTGCATCTATATTTATTTCTCTTAAATCAGTAGTGTCTCTTAAATGTGCATCACTTAAATGTAAAAAAAGTATTTTCATAAAATCCCCTTCCTCATTTGGTCATATAATATTTTCTCGTATGCCAAAACTCATGTTACAACTAGTTCTGTCCAAATACTTTATTATCAAATCAAGTTTACTATACTTTCGATATCACGTCTACTGAATTTGAAATTTTTGCCTATCTGCAATATTCTATTGCGTTTACCAATTTTGTAAATAAACAGTCAAAACTCCAAACTATCACGGCAACTCATATACAAACACGAAAACTCCGGGAAGTTTCCGTGCTTGTATCATATCCCCCGTTTTTCAACAGCATTTTCCGTCAAACTAATACGCCTTTCAGCCAAAACCGCCAATATCCTACACCTTTTTACCTTTCCGCTTTATACTATCACGGAAACCCCTGACTTTTGCGTGATAGTATACTTTTGCCTGATAGTACGATTTTTGCCCCAATCGCCATCCTATCAGCGGCGTTAAAAAACACAAAAATAGGGGTCCACCACCCACCGTGATGAACCCCACCAAGCCTAAAAAACCTTGATTTTAAGCTATTCTTCAATACTTTCGCCTGCAAGTACCCAAATCCCTATGGCATCAATTGGAGATAGCTGCCTGCGCCGCCGCCAATCTGGCAATAGGCACCCTGAAAGGCGAACAAGACACATAATCCAATCCAATCTTATGGCAGAATTCCACAGAAGAGGGGTCTCCGCCATGCTCGCCGCAGATACCGATATGCATCTTCGGATTTACGGGCTTGCCCAGTTTGATGGACATCTCCATGAGCTTGCCTACGCCGTTCTGATCCAGCTTCGCAAATGGATCGTTCTCCAGAATCTTGGAATCATAGTAAGCGGTGAGGAACTTGCCTGCATCGTCACGGGAGAAGCCAAATGTCATCTGGGTCAGGTCGTTGGTGCCGAAGCAGAAGAAGTCAGCTTCCGACGCGATCTCGTCAGCGGTCAGCGCAGCCCTGGGAATCTCGATCATCGTACCCACTTCATAGTACAGTTCGATTCCGGCAGCGGCGATTTCCGCGTCGGCGGTCTCCACCACCATCTTCTTCACACATTTCAGTTCCTTGATATCACAGATCAGAGGAATCATGATCTCGGGCTTCATCTTCCAGCCGGCATGGGCTTTCTGTACATTGATGGCAGCGCGGATGACAGCCTTGGTCTGCATCCTGGCGATTTCAGGATAGGTCACTGCCAGACGGCATCCTCTATGGCCCATCATGGGGTTGAACTCATGCAGGTTTGCGATGATGTTCTTGATTTCCTCTACGGTCTTGCCCTGTGCCTGAGCCAGCTTTTCGATGTCCGCTTCCTCGGTGGGAACGAACTCGTGAAGAGGGGGATCCAGGAAACGGATGGTGACCGGATATCCCTCGAGAGCCTCGTAAAGTTTCTCGAAGTCGCTCTGCTGGTAAGGCAGAATCTTCTCCAGGGCAGCCTCTCTCTCCTCCACGGTATCCGCGCAGATCATCTCACGGAAAGCAGCGATTCTGTCCTCCTCGAAGAACATATGCTCGGTACGGCAAAGGCCGATACCCTCGGCGCCCAGCTCACGGGCTTTCCTGGCATCGCTGGGTGTGTCAGCGTTGGTCCTTACTTTCAGAGTTCTGAACTGGTCGGCCCATGCCATGACTCTGCCGAACTCGCCTGCGATGGTAGCATCCACGGTAGGGATTTTTCCGTCATAGATATTGCCGGTAGTGCCGTCGATGGAGATATAGTCTCCCTCATGGTATTCCTTGCCTGCCAAAGTGAATCTCTTGTTCTCCTCGTCCATGGCGATGTCGCCGCAGCCGGATACGCAGCAGGTTCCCATGCCGCGGGCAACCACTGCCGCGTGGGAAGTCATGCCGCCGCGGACGGTCAGGATGCCCTGTGCAGCCTTCATGCCGGTGATGTCTTCGGGAGAGGTCTCCAGACGAACCAGAACCACTTTCTCGCCTCTTGCGGCCCAGTTTTCAGCATCTTCCGCGCTGAACACGATCTTGCCGCAGGCAGCGCCGGGAGATGCACCCAGTCCTCTGCCGGCAGGTGTGGCAGCTTTCAGGGCAGCCGCATCGAACTGAGGATGGAGCAGGGTGTCAAGGTTGCGGGGATCGATCATGGCCACCGCCTCCTGCTCTGTGCGCATGCCCTCGTCCACCAGGTCGCAGGCAATCTTCAGGGCAGCCTGGGCAGTTCTCTTGCCGTTTCTGGTCTGCAACATGTACAGCTTGCCATGCTCCACGGTAAACTCCATGTCCTGCATGTCTCTGTAATGAGACTCCAGTTTGTCGCACACGCCCTTAAACTGCTCGAAAGCCTCGGGGAACTTGTCCGCCATCTCGGAAATCTTCATCGGTGTACGAACACCTGCAACCACGTCCTCACCCTGTGCATTGGTCAGGAACTCTCCGAAGAGGCCCTTTGCGCCTGTTGCAGGGTCACGGGTAAAGGCAACGCCTGTACCGCAGTCGTCACCCATGTTGCCGAATGCCATGGACTGTACGTTTACTGCAGTACCCCAGGAATAAGGGATGTCGTTGTCACGGCGATACACATTGGCGCGGGGGTTGTCCCAGGAACGGAACACGGCCTTGATAGCGCCCATGAGCTGCTCCTTTGGATCATCCGGGAAAGCAGTGCCGATCTTGGCCTTGTACTCAGCCTTAAACTGGCCCGCCAGCTCTTTCAGATCGTCAGCGGTGAGCTCTACGTCCTGTTTCACGCCTTTCTTCTCTTTCATGGCGTCAATGAGCTGTTCAAAATACTTTTTGCCCACTTCCATGACCACGTCCGAGTACATCTGGATAAATCTTCTGTAGCAGTCCCATGCCCAGCGGGGATTGCCGGATTTCTCCGCAATGACATTCACCACGTCCTCGTTCAGGCCCAGGTTCAAAATCGTGTCCATCATGCCGGGCATAGAAGCTCTTGCGCCGGAGCGGACGGATACCAGGAGGGGATTCTCCTGATCGCCGAATTTCTTGCCGGTAATCTCTTCCATCTTGACGATGTATTCATTAATCTGGCTCTGAATCTCCTCGTTGATCTCTCTCCCGTCTTCATAATATTGCGTACAGGCCTCCGTGGTAATCGTAAAGCCCTGCGGAACCGGAAGGCCAAGGCCGGTCATCTCTGCCAGATTCGCGCCCTTGCCGCCGAGAAGCTCACGCATGTCAGCGTTTCCTTCCGTAAACAAGTAAACCCATTTTTTCATCGCAATCTCTCCCTTTCTAAAATTGATTTTAGACAGTCATGAATATGGCTGCCTCGGACATAAAAATGTATGTCTTTTTCTATAACGGAATCCAGAAGAGGATTCTGTTATCTAAAGTCTATTGTAACAATTTGCCATGGGAATAGCAAGCCAAATTATGCCAATTTGGGATATAATAGGTAATTTCGTGCAATCTGTCCATCTCATATTTTCCTCTGACTACAACTTGCACAAACAGCTGCATTCTTGCACCCAATCGCTTATCAGGCATGCCACATGATTGTTTTCCCTGATTCCCGCCGGCAATGAGTCAAGCAGATATGATTGCACGGATATCAAAACAACAGAATATGGTTTTACGAATGCTGCGAGAGATATCATGCGCCCGTGACGCATGGTCAGCGCCAACAAAGCGGAGCAAATCCGGAGCACCCCGGAGCAAATCCAACATCCCTCTTGCAGCGGGTTGTTGACTAATCGGATGTTTTGTGTATAATGATAAGGGTAGGAAAATCCACACGCTTTTATATAAGAAGACAATTTCAGGAAACGAGGATTCAAAATGATCAGTGTAAACAATGTAACCTTGCGGATCGGCAAAAAAGCATTATTCGAGGATGTGAACATCAAGTTCACCGAAGGGAACTGCTACGGCGTCATCGGCGCCAACGGCGCGGGTAAGTCCACCTTTCTGCGGATTCTCTCCGGCGACTTAGAGACCACCAGCGGAACCATCGTCGTCACCCCCGGACAGCGCCTGTCTGTGCTGGAGCAGGATCACTTCAAATACGATGACTATCCCGTCATGGATACGGTCATCATGGGCAACGCGCGCCTATACGAGATCATGAAAGAAAAGGATGCCATCTATGCCAAGGAGGATTTCTCCGATGAAGACGGCATACGGGTTAGCGACCTGGAAGCGGAGTTCGCGGAGATGGACGGATGGGAGGCAGAGTCCAATGCCGCCATGGTATTAAACGGCCTGGGCATAGACACCGAACTGCACTACTCTACTATGAAAGACCTGGATGGCAGCCTGAAAGTAAAGGTGCTGCTGGCCAAGGCTCTGTTCGGCAATCCGGACATATTGCTCCTGGACGAGCCCACCAACCATCTGGATCTGGATGCCATTGCGTGGCTGGAGGACTTCCTCATCGACTTTGAGAACACGGTAATTGTAGTGTCCCATGACCGTTATTTTCTGAACAAGGTGTGCACCCACACTGCCGATATCGACTACAACAAGATTCAGCTCTACGCGGGTAACTATGACTTTTGGTACGAGTCCAGCCAGCTGCTGGTGCGCCAGATGAAAGAAGCCAACAAGAAGAAAGAGGAGAAAATCAAGGAGCTGCAGGAGTTCATCTCCCGCTTCTCTGCCAACGCCTCCAAGTCCAAACAGGCCACTTCCAGGAAACGTGCCCTGGAGAAGATCGAGCTGGACGACATCAAGCCCTCCAGCCGCAAGTATCCCTACATTGATTTCCGCCCCGACAGGGAGATCGGAAACGAAGTCCTCACGGTGGAGCATCTGTCCAAGACCATTAACGGCGAAAAGGTGCTTGACGACATCTCTTTCGTAATGGGACATGACGACAAGATCGCTTTCGTGGGAAGCCAGGAGCTGGCCAAGACTACCCTGTTCCAGATCCTCATGGGAGAGATGGAGCCCGACGAGGGGCATTATAAATGGGGCGTCACCACTTCCCAGGCCTATTTCCCCAAGGACAGCACCGCGGAATTCGACAATGACCTGACCATCGCCGAGTGGCTCACAGGCTATTCCCCTGTAAAGGACGTGACCTATGTCCGCGGTTTCTTAGGCCGGATGCTCTTCGCAGGAGAGGACGGAGTAAAAAAGGTAAAGGTGCTCTCCGGAGGGGAAAAAGTGCGCTGCCTGCTTTCCAAGATGATGATCAGCGGGGCAAACTGCCTGGTGCTGGACGAGCCCACCAACCATCTGGACATGGAGTCCATCACCTCCCTGAACAACGGTCTCATCAAGTTCCCCGGGGTGGCGCTGTTCTCCTGCCATGACCATCAGTTCGTGCAGACCACGGCCAACCGGATCATAGAACTGCTGCCGGACGGACATATGATCGACAAGATCACCACCTACGACGAGTATCTGGCCAATGACGAGATGGCCAGGAAGCGCACCATCTTCACAGCCCAGAAAGAGGAGGAGGACTGACGGCTTCAAAGCGCCCGTGTTGCCTGCCGAACCAGAACGATTTTTCAAGAAGAATGGGGACTAAAAGAGCCCGAAAAACAAAAAGGCAAGAAAGTTAAAAGCGCCCGAAAAGCAAAAAGGCAAGAAAGTTAAAAGCGCCTGAAAAGCAAAAAGGCAAGAAGATAAAAGAGTCAGAGGCCCGGGAGAAAAATAACGATAAAAATAAAGATAAAAAGAGCGAGAATAAAAAGGGACCATAGGAGGAACAAAGGACGCATATGCTGGCAGTAGACTTACATGTACATTCCAACCGTTCTGACGGAAGCTTTACGCCCACTCAGCTGGTGAACTACGCCCGTGAAAAAGGGCTTGCGGCCTTTGCCCTCACCGACCACGACACCATAGACGGGCTGGAGGAGGCCGAAAACTATGCGGAAAGCCTGCGGGCGGGACAGACAGCCGATCCTGCTGCTTCCGGCACGGCCAATGCCTGCCAGAACTCTGCTGTTCCAACCGATACGGTTGCCTCCGGCATCCCTCCCCAATGCCCTCGATATGCCTACAGGCATATCGCCCAGAACCCGGTGCCCGAGGTCATCCCCGGCATAGAGTTCTCCACCGAATACCAGAAACAGGACGTCCACATTGTAGGATTATATATTGATTATCATAATACGAATTTCTGCCAAAGACTGAAAGCTTTCGTGGATTCCCGAAACGCCAGGAACCAAAAGATGTGCCGCCTCCTGACAGAGGCCGGATTTCCCATCACCTACGAGGAACTGCTGTCAGAGTTTCCGGACGCCGTCATCACAAGGGCCCACTATGCCAAATATATGCTGGAACGCGGCTATGTAAAAACCATGCCCGAAGCTTTCGACCGCTACATAGGCGATGGCTGCCCCTGCTACATCCCCCGGGAAAAGGTAACGCCCGCAGACGCGGTGAAACTGGTCCTGTCCGCAGGAGGCGTCCCCATCCTGGCCCATCCGGTGCTCTACCACATGAGTGATGAGGCGCTGGATAGCCTGACTGCCCAGCTGGCCCAGGCCGGTCTGGCCGGGCTGGAAGCCGTCTACAGCACCTACACAGCATCTGATGAACGCAGGATGCGGGCGCTGGCAAAAAAATACGGTCTGCTCGTCAGCGGCGGAAGCGATTTCCACGGTGCCAACAAGCCCGGCCTGGATCTGGGGACAGGCTATGGAAGCCTCTATATCCCCTATTCTGTTCTTGAGGACATCAAGCAGTTTTCGCCACAATGACTTTTTACCGGCAGATCTGTACAATCTGGGACAGGAATGCGTTCCTCCCCTACCCATCGCACGGCCCGCACGCTTCAAGCTTTCATATGCCGGTCTGCGCAATACACAAAATAGTACAATGTGCAAAATAACATATAAAAAAGAGACGTTCCCCCATGAGCGCCTCTTTTTTATTCCCCTTCTGCCATCTACCCTTCCACTATCAGATATCTGCCATCACCGATGTCGAATACTTCGTCCGCATCCAGAATCTCTTCATCCATGACGCCCTCCGTATCGATGCCTTCCTCCTCGAAGTAAGCGATCACTTCTTCCACGGAATCAACCACCACGGCCATGCAGTCTTCCAGAAAATCTTCGGCTTCTTCCAGGGTATCCGCCACTTTTTCAGGGAACAACTGAAGCTGGTTTTCCAAAAAACACTCCAACACTTCATCGTCAAATTGCATTTCTCTGTCCTCCTCTGAATTTATGAAGATTTTATTTAATGATAATACGATTATAGACCTGTGTCAATATTTTCTATGCGTCCCGATTTTTTTCCAAAATCTTACCAAAAAATTGCTCTAAAATTCTACCTTTTGCATAGAAATTATACTACCCCTCCCGCCCTGTCAGGTAAAGCGGAGCAGCTCCAGCGGATATGCAATGACCGCGTCCGCGCCGCCCTCCTCCAGTTCCGCCCTGTCCCGAAAGCCCCAGAGGGCGCCTACGGTAAATGCGCCTGCAGCTTTCCCCGTCTTCATGTCCGTGGCCGTATCGCCCAGATAGAGCAGGTCGCCTATGTCAAGGCATAGCTGTTCCAGAATGCGGAACACCCCGTCCGGGCTGGGCTTGATGGCCATGCCCTCCCGCTGCCCCTCTATGACGTCAAAATATCCCTTTCCAAACAGAGTCTCTATCACATTGACAGTCTCCGCGTGTGGCTTGTTGGAAAGTACCGCAATCTTCACATGCTGGGCCTTTAGCGCGGCCAGCAGCTCCGGAATGCCCTCGTAGGGCCGCACCCGGTACATGCAGTTTTCCTTAAAAATCTCCCGATACACAGCGTAAGCCTCCGGAAAATGCTTCAGCTGCACATCGCCTCCTGCTTCCAGAGCCCGCCTGACCAGATTCGCTGCGCCGTCCCCCACGAAATACTTGTACTGCTCCACGGTAAAGGGCCCATACCCAAACCGTTCCATGGTTCTGTCGCCGCTGTACTTTATGCTGTGGATAGAGTCGGAAAGAGTTCCGTCCAAGTCGAAAATCACCGCTTTTTTCATCATAAGATCCATTCCTTTGCTTCCTGGTAAAGCCTGCCCGCCGGCAGTCCTACTACATTATTGTAATCTCCCTCGATTCCTTTCACATACCTGGCAAAGATCCCCTGGATGCCATATGCCCCCGCCTTGTCCATGCAGTCCCCGGTGGACACATAAAAGGCTATTTCCTCCTTGGTCAATGGGCAGAATGTCACGTCTGTCCTCTCGTAAAAAGTCTTTCGCCGCTCTGCTTTTGGGCATGGAGCATCAAATGGCTGCTCTGAAAGTTCCTCAGAAGGCTCCCCAAAAGCCCCGCCCCTCCTGGACTCGTCTGTGGGACACATCCCATCCGTGGACGCCTCCGCTGCCGAGCGAAAGCCCCCTCTGCCCGGGCGGTACAATATTGTCACGCCGGTGTACACGGCATGGGTCTTTCCTGACAGCCGCTCCAGCATCCGATAGGCCTCTTCCCGGCTGTGGGGCTTGCCCAAAATCTCCCCCTCCAGCGCCACTACCGTGTCCGCTCCGATTACCAATATATCTTCCGCGCTCTCGGGAAGCGATGCCAGCACCGCCTCTGCTTTCTGTTCGGACAGTTCCTCCACCACCTGATGCGGCAGCGTGGAACTCACCTTTTCCTCCAAATCACTTACCATCACCTCAAAGTCCAGCCCGATCTGGGTCAGCAGCTCCCTCCTGCGGGGCGAGGCCGAAGCCAGTATAATTCTCATTCCAGTTCCCATCTGCACACCTCATTCCCCATGGCCGGTCTCCGGTATGAACGTCCTGGTGGCCAGGTCTTCCTCTACAGCCATCCTCTTTGTCTCTTCCACTGCCTCTGTGCAGAACGCCTCCTGGGAGCAGCATGCCTGTTTCCCCCGCTTGCTGGCTCTTGTGTAGGCGCCGTCCGGCCGCAGCACGGAAGCCTTTACATTGTCGTCCAGCTGGCACTGCAGGATATGGAGCAGCTTTTCCTTAAGTTCCGGCCGATCCACCGGGAACAAGATCTCCACCCGGCGCTCCAGATTTCTGGGCATCCAGTCCGCGCTGCCGCAGTATATCTCGTAATTCTGGTCGTTCTGAAAATAGAATATCCTGCCGTGCTCCAGGAAATTGCCCACAATGGAGCGCACGGTAATGTTTTCGCTGACCCCCTTGATACCAGTCCGCAGACAACAGATGCCCCGCACGATCAGATCAATCTTCACCCCCGCGGAAGCCGCGCTGTAGAGCGCCGCTATCACATCCTGGTCGCAGAGAGAGTTCATCTTGGCTATGATGCGGGCGCTTCTTCCCTCCAGGACGAACTTTTTCTCCCTGTCAATCAGGTACAGGAAGCGGTTCTTGAGCCAGAGCGGAGCCAGGGACAGCTTATTCCACACCAGGGGCTCCGAATATCCGGACAGCATGTTGAATACAGCCGTAGCGTCCTCCCCGATGGGCTCGGAACAGGTGAACAGGCCGATGTCCGTATAAAGCTTTGCCGTGGCGTCATTATAGTTGCCCGTGCCCAGATGGACATACCGTCTTATTCCGTCCTCTTCTCTGCGCACCACCAGGGTTATCTTGCTGTGGGTCTTTAAGCCCACCAGGCCGTAGATCACATGGCACCCTGCCTTTTCCAGCATCCTGGCCCAGACGATATTGTTCTCCTCATCGAACCTGGCTTTCAGTTCCACCAGCACGGACACCTGCTTGCCGTTCTCCGCCGCCAGAGCCAGCGCTGCAATGATGGGTGAATTGCCGCTGACCCTGTACAGGGTCTGCTTGATGGCCAGAACCTCCGGGTCTTTTGCCGCCTGGCGGATAAAGTTCACCACCGGCTCGAAAGTCTGGTAAGGATGGTGAAGCAGCACATCGCCTTTGCGGATCTCATCGAACAGATTGCAGCCCGCCGGCAGCTGGGGCACCGGCTGTGGCGTGTATTTGGGGCTCTTTAAAAGATCAAAGCCCTCCAAGCCGTAGATCTTCATCAGCACGGTCAGATCCAAGGGGCCGTCTATCACATAAAGGTTATCCTCCTCAATGTGAAGCTCCTCCTCCAGAATCCGCAGCAGCCGCTTGTCGCAGCGCGCCGCCACCTCCAGCCGGATGGCCTCCCCCCACTGCCTTTTCTTCAGCTGCTTTTCGATTTCTTTTAAAAGATCCGCCGCCTCGTCCTCTTCGATAGTGAGGTCGGCATTACGCATGATTCTAAACGGGTAGGCGCACACAATGTCATAGTTCAGGAACAGCTTGTGCATGTTCCGCTCAATGATCTCCTCCAGAAAAATGATCTTCCGCGCCTTTCCCTCGCCGGGCAGTTCCACCACGCGGCTTAGGACGCTGGGCACCTGCACCGTGGCGAACTCCAGCTCCTGGCCGCTGTCTTTCTTGCGCACCAGAGCCGCGATATTCAGGGTCTTGTTGCGGATCAGGGGAAAAGGCCTGGAGGAGTCAACAGCCATGGGTGTCAGCACCGGATACACGTTTTCCTCGAAATATTTGTCCACGAAGACCCGTTCTTTCTTAGTCAGATCCTCGTGCCTGCCTACGATCACAAGGCCGTTTTCCTTTAGCTTCGGCACCAGAGAACGGTTGTAGGTAGAATACTGGAGGTTCACCAGTTCATGGATAGCGACGCTCAAAAGCTCCAGCTGCTTCTTGGGCGTCAGCCCCGCTATGTCCGGCTTCTGATACCTGGCATGAACCATGTCCCACAGGGAGGCCACACGGATCATGAAAAACTCGTCCAGGTTGGAGGCTGTGATACTCAAAAACTTCAGCCGCTCAAATAAAAGGATGGATTTGTCCCTGGCCTCGTTGAGCACCCTATGGTTGAACAGGATCCAACTCAGCTCCCTGTTTGTATAATATTCCGGATTATAAAAATCTATTTCTCCCATATCTTTCTTCCTCACATCCAATTGTCTTAAAATATTTTTCTCTGTTTCAGCACCGGCTCCACGCTGAATACTTCTTTGAAAAATTCTCCGTTAACCTCCACGAAGCCTTTCTCCAGGATAATGTCCTCCTGGGTGTCCACAGTGAGGATCAGCTGGCTGTCCTTCAGGGACGCTTTCAGGCCTTTCAGCTTCTGCTTGTGGCTTCTGTCCAAACAGCTGGCCAGACGCAAGATAGCCGTCAGCTTGGCCACCACCAGAAACGCATCCCTGTCCAGGCTGTCCGTGCGCTGCAGGTCATAAACGAATCTGCTGTGGTTGAACCGCACCACATTGGCCACGATCTCCCGCTCCTGATGGGACAGGCCGATGATTTCCGTGGCCCGGATGATCTGGTAGGAGGTCTCCCCCGTATTTACCAGGCTGATGTACTTCCCGCAGTCGTGGAGGATGGCCGCAAGCCGCAGACAGAGCCGCTCCCGTCTGCCCAGCCCGTGCACTCTGCGGATGCTGTCGAAAATGGTGGTGGTGATATTGTCCAGGGCCTCCGAGCGCTTCCTGCTCACCATGTACCGCTTACTGATATTAAGGGCGCAGGCGATGATGTCCTCCTCGAAATCATGCTCCCCCCGAAACATCTTGATCTTCTCCGCGTACTCGTAGGCAATTCCATCGCAGAGCGTCACCCCCGGCACCCAGATGCGCTTCACCCCCATCAACTCCGCAATGCACTTGATCAGCACGGCGCTGATGAACACCAAAGACACCCGCTCCTGGGGAATGTCCATGGCCGATGCGATCTGTACCGGATTCTGGCTGCGCAGCACCTCGAAGATCTGATCGAATTCCTCCCCGCCAAGCACGGCCTTTCCGCTGTCCCCGCCGCTTTTCTTCACCGCCCAGGGCGAGAGATAGTCGTCCACGATGATTAGGTTCTGTATCTCCCTGTCCTTTAGATAAAGCTTCTCGTAGGTGTCCAGCCTTGCCATGGCCATTTCGTAGATCACGTCCTCCGTCTGGGTGCTCTTCACCGAGAATCGGTTCAGATAATCCTGAATCCGCAGCACCCCCAGGCGCACGTTCTGGGTGGAGACTAACGTGTCGTTGTCAAACAGGGACAGCTGGATGCTGCCTCCCCCAATATCCAGGATGGCTGTCTTTTCCTCAATGATCTTGCGGAAACTCTCCCCCTTTGATGCGATAGACTTGTAGTCAAGAAACCGCTGCTCCGAATTGCTCAGCGTCTCCACCCGTATGCCGGTGCGCTGGGCTATTCTGTCCTGGACGATGGTGTTGTTCTCCATCTCCCGGATGGCGCTGGTGCCGTAGGCTTTGTAGTGATCCACCTTATAGGCTTTCATGATATCGGAAAAATCCTTTAGAGTCCTGCAGAGCTCATCCATCTTTTCATTGCCGATCTTGCCTGAGGCATAAGTGTCGGAACCCAGATCCAGGCGCTTGCTGACCCGGTCGATCTCCCGCATGCTGTCCTTGCCGGAGAATTCGAATATCTTGATGGTCAGCTCGTAGCTGCCTACGTCTATGGCTGCAAAAGTCCTGATGCCCATGTTTCAAACCACCCCCTCATCTGCTTCCTAACATGTAATCTATGAATTGCTGGGCTGTCCTGCCGGAGAGGCCTCCGTGGGACAGTTCCCATTTATTTGCCTCCAGCAGAAGCTCCTCCTCGCAAATGTCAACGGCGTGCCGTTTCGCCAGCTCCCGCACGATTCCCTGGAACTGCTTCTTGTCCGGCGCGCCAAAGTAAATGGTGACGCCGAAGCGGTACACCAAAGACAACTTCTCCTGCACCGTGTCGCTGGTATGCATGTCCTGGCGTACCTCGGGCAGATGCCCGTCCTCCGTCTTGTCGCCGTAGTTCTCCCGGATGAGATGGCGGCGGTTGGAGGTGGCATAGATCAGCACATTTTCCGGCTTCTTCTCCAGTCCTCCCTCTATGACCGCCTTTAGATATTTATATTCGATCTCAAAGTCCTCGAAGCTTAAGTCGTCCATGAAAATGATGAACTTATAGTTCCTGCCCTTGATCTGGCCGATGACCCGGTTCAGATCCTGGAACTGGTGCTTGTACACCTCTATAACGCGCAGCCCCCTGTCATAGTACTCGTTGGCAATGGCCTTGATGCAGGAGGATTTTCCCGTGCCCGCATCGCCGAACAGCAGGCAGTTGTTGGCCTTTTTCCCGGAGACGAAAGCCTCCGTATTGTCCCGCAGCTTCTTTTTCTGCAGTTCATACCCCACCAGGTCGTCCAGCTTCACATGGGCTATGTTCAGGATGGGCTCTATCTGCATGCCGCCGGCCTCGCCCAGAATGCGGAAAGATTTGTGAAGCCCGAATTTCCCCACCCCGTATTCCTTATAAAAATGGGTCAGGGTGTCTTTCATCTCCTCCGGCGTGCTGTCTTTGCAAAAGTCCGCCGCCAGCTCACAGATCCTGGCGCAGATCCTGGTATTGTAGACCTTGCTCTCCAAGCTGCTGCTCTCATAGTCCTCTATCAGGGCAAATTCCGGCACCTGGAGTTTCCGGCACATGGGCCGGAAGTCATAATCGTAGAATTCCTTGAATATTACAATGTCGTGCAGCACGGCCTGGTTTATTGTCCCCTCGATATTCCCCCGGATCTCACAGCCTCTGCTGTAGCTGTTCTCATTGTTTACCAGGAGGTTCGCCAGATAGCAGTGCCAGAGATTGCCGTGGAACCCATATGTCCCGGCCAGCTCGATGAGCCGGTGAATACAGTCGCAGAAAAGCGCGGTCACGGCTTTTGGGGTGCGGGATCTCCCCTCCACGAATGCTTCCTCCCGGCCAGTCTCCTGGTAGTGGGACATGAGCCAGGCCATGTCCGTCAACAGCTCTCCCTCTTTCTTTAATGTTCTGTATACGATCAGTTCTTTTTCTCTCATATACCCTCTTTCCGCCTTTCGCCCCGATTTGCGGGACTTCCGGCAGCTTTCTAGTAATTGCCCAGAATCTTCATGTTACGAGCCTCGTCCCTAAGCCCCCTCAAAGCGTTTTTCACGGCGCTGTCCGCCAGGTTCCCCTCAAAGTCGATGAAGAAACGGTACTCCCAGTTCCTGTCCTCGATAGGACGACTTTCAATCTTGGTCATGTTCAGGTGGTTATAGATGAAATGGGACAGCATATGGTACAGGGAGCCGCTCTCATGGGGCACCTCGAAGCAGATGCTGATTTTCTTTGCGTCTTTCCGGAATATCTTCTGGCCGCTGACGATGATGAATCTGGTGGAGTTGGTGCCGGAGTGGTTCACCTTTCTCCGGAGCACCTCCAGCCCGTAAATTGAGGCCGCATGCTCGCTTGCGATGGCTGCCTGGGACTTGTCCTGGTCATCCGCCACCTTTTTGGCCGCAAAGGCATTGTTCTGCATGCTGATCTGGCGCCAGTCATGGAGGCCTAGATACCTTGCGCTCTGCATCAGGGACTGGGGATGGGAGTAGACGATCTTTATGTCTTCTATGGAGGCTCCAGGCACCCCCAGCAGACAGTGCTCGATTTTGATGATCTGCTCCCCCACGATATGGTTTTCATATTCCTGGAGCAGGTCGTAGATCTCGCTGACAATGCCCGCTGTGGAGTTCTCTATGGGAAGCACCGCAAAGTCCGCGTTGCCCTCGTCTATGGCGTCCATGGCATCCCGAAAGCTGTCCACATGGAAGCTGTCTATGCTGTCCCCGAAGTACTGCTTCATGGCTGCCTGGGAATAGGCGCCCTCCGCCCCCTGGAACACCACCCGGGCTTTCGCAGTATCCAGCTTATCCACGCCGATGAATGACTGCCGTTCCAGCCGTCCGTTTTCCATCAAAAGCCGGTACTGCAGCTTCCTGCTCATGGACATGATCTGCTCGAAAAGCTCTACGATGCAGAAACCATTGAATTCACTGTTGGCAAGGGAACGCACTTTCGCCAGTTTCTCCGCCTCCCTGCTCTTGTCAAGCACATTTTTCCCGGTGGAGATCTTGTACTCCGCCACCTGTCTGCAGATGTCCATGCGCCGTTCGAACAGTTCCACGATCTGTCCGTCTATGCTGTCAATCTGTTCCCTCAGCTGTATTAAGTCCATGATAAATGACTCCTTTATTTGACCTTTTTTCTATCTTATACCAAAACATCCTTGATAGCAAGCAAAAAGGGGTGTAAAATAAGTGTGAAGATTGTTCCTGAGAAAAATTATGAAACAAATGCCCGCCCAGGGCAGGCATGGAGGTACAACATGAGACTGAAGAAATCCGTAAAAATCGTATTAGGCATCATCATAGTTGCCCTGGTAGCCGGGCTTGCCACCATTTTCTACCTCACCCAGCGCGTTGTCATGAACCCTGACGGCACCGTGGGCAACACTGCGGGAAACCTGAACAACGAGGGGCTATTCTGCGAATATGACGGCACTGTCTACTTCCGGAATTCCTTTCCGGGGGGAGGGCTGTTTGCCATGAAGCCGGACGAGACTGAGTTCAAGCGCCTCAATTCCCTGCAAATACGCAATATCCTGGCCGGAGGCAAATATTTGTATTACTATCACACGGGCATCTCCTACGAGGATTCCGGTTTCAGCGGCGCTCTGGGGCTTCGGACTTTCCAGCGCTGCAAATTAAACGGCAGCAACGCCACCTCCCTGACTACCAACATGGTGGTCACCGGGCAGCTGGTAAACGATTACCTGTATTTTCTCACTGCCTCCAACGACAAAGTATCTTTCTCCAAGATGAAGATCGACAATTCCGATGAAGTGAAGCTGGCCGATTACCAGATCAATCCTGCCTGCGCGGAGAATGGCATCATCTATTACAATGGCACCCAGGGCAACCATTTTCTTCATGCGCTGGACACCGCCACGGACGCGCCCCGGGAGATCTGGCGGGGGAATCTCTGGAACCCGGTTCTGGACGGGGACTATTTCTACTACATGGACGTAGCAGAAAATTACAGGCTCTGTCGTTACTCCCGCTCCCAGAATATGGTGGAAGTGCTGACCCAGGAGCGGGTGGAATGCTTCAATGTAGGCGGCGGCTATGTCTATTATCAGACCAATGGCACGGATGCCGCCCTCAAATGCATGAGCGCAGACGGCAGCAACCCCACAGTCATCGCCACTGGCGTCTACCACAATATCAACATGACTTCCCGGTATGTGTATTTCCAGGAATTCAGGGACGACTCCACCATCTACCACTCTCCCATTGGGAGCAGCGGCTATGAGGTGTTCCAGGCGGCAAAGGAGGCCGCGGAGAAGTAAGGCTTCCGACTTCTTGCACCGCGCCCAGACCTGGCGGAGACTGCACAGAGGCCGGCCGGTTCTTTTCGAAGCATCCCTGTAGGACGGCTCACTCTTCAATATGATCCAGACCCTGGCTGAGAATGGTCACGATATGGGAATCGGCCAGGGAATAAAATATGGTCTTGCCCTCCCGGCGATTCTTCACCAGATCCATCTGCTTCAATACGCGCAGCTGGTGGGAGATCGCCGACTGGGACATGCCCAGCACTGCGGCAATGTCGTAGACACACATCTCCGAACTCAGCAGCACATATAAGATCTTCAGCCGCGTGCCGTCCCCGAACACCTTAAAGAATTCCGCCAGATCCTGCAGTTCCTCCTCGGGAGGCATTTTTTCGTCAATCTGTTTTAAGGTCTCTCCATCCACATGGAGGTAGGCGTTGTCTTCCATGGACATCCTCTTTTCTCGGTTACTTTCTCGTACTCATTCTTCTTATTCTCAGATAACTTTTCCTTGTCAATGCTAGTTTACAACAATTTCCGTTTTTGCGCAAATTATTTTTCCGGCATTGTCACCATGCAGAAGCTTTATTTGCTTCCTATAGTTACAGGCTTTTTTAGAGATATGATCCACCGTGTTCCCACTTGGGCTTTTTAGATGTAAAAATAACGGCCGCCTTTTGCCAGCAGCCGCTATTCACTGTTATATCATTCAAAGAAACATGTTATTCCGTTTCATCTATTACAGCAGATTATCCAGTGTCTCCCTGATGGCCCTGATAAAGTCAAGGCTGTTCAGGATAACGGGATTCTCGCAGGTGGAGATCAGCGACAGGCTCTTGGTCATCTTCCCGTCCTCCACAGTCTTGATGCAGGCTTGCTCCAGTTTGTCTGCAAAGGCCGCAAGTTCCTCATTGCCGTCCAGCTCCCCGCGCTTGCGCAAAGCCCCAGTCCAGGCGAAGATGGTGGCAATGGAGTTTGTGGAGGTCTCCTCCCCTTTCAGGTGTTTATAATAATGGCGCTGCACCGTGCCGTGGGCCGCTTCGTACTCGTAGACGCCGCTCGGCGATACCAGCACGGAAGTCATCATGGACAAATCCCCGTATGCGGTGGCCACCATGTCGGACATCACGTCCCCGTCATAGTTCTTGCAGGCCCAGATGAACCCACCCTCGGAACGGATGACCCTGGCCACTGCGTCATCGATCAAGGTATAGAAGTACTCAATGCCAAGGGCTTCAAATTTCGCCTTATATTCCGCCTCGTATATCTCCTGGAAGATATCCTTGAATGTGTGGTCATATTTCTTGGAAATGGTGTCCTTGGTGGAGAACCACAGATCCTGCTTCGTGTCCACCGCATAGGCAAAGCAGGCCCTGGCAAAGCTCTGGATGGATTTTTCCGTGTTGTGGATGCCCTGGAGGATGCCCGCTCCGGTAAAATCGTGAATCAGTTCCCTGGTCTCGGTTCCGTCTGCGGCGGTGAATACCAGTTCCGCCTTTCCAGGCCCCGGCACCTTGATCTCCGTATTCTTATACACGTCCCCATAGGCATGGCGGGCGATGGTGATGGGCTTCATCCAGTTCTTCACATAGGGCACGATGCCTTTGACCAAAATGGGCGCACGGAATACGGTTCCATCCAAAATGGCACGGATGGTTCCGTTGGGGCTCTTCCACATCTCTTTCAGGTCGTACTCCTTCATCCTGGCCCCGTTGGGGGTGATGGTGGCGCACTTCACGGCCACGCCGTATTTCAGTGTGGCGTTTGCGGAGTCCACCGTGACCTGGTCATTCGTGGCATTACGGTGTTCCAGCCCCAGGTCGTAGTACTCTGTCTTCAGATCTATGTAGGGAAGCAGCAGCTCCTCCTTGATCATCTGCCACAGGATCCTTGTCATCTCATCTCCGTCCATCTCCACCAAAGGAGTGGTCATTTCTATTTTTCCCATATTCTTCCTCCAATCATTCTATCTTTGCTTCTCTGGCATAGGCCTCGTGGAGCCCATTTTTGACCATGTTCTCGTAGGCATTTATCATGTGCTGATGAGCCAGCTGCTCCGCCAGATCCCCGTTTCCCGCCTTGATGGCCTCCATGATTTCCTTGTGCTCCTCATTGGATTTCGGCCCCCTGTTCACGTTGGCCAAAGTCTTTTTGCGCACCCGCAGCACATAGCTGTGGAAGTCTTTGAGCTGATGCTCCAGTATCTTGCTGTCGCAGGCCTCGTACATGATTTCGTGGAAGCGGTTGTCCAGCTCCGCCAGCTGCTCCAGATGCCCTTTCCCGGCATGGAACTCTGCCAGGTAGACATTTTCTTCCATCTCTTCCATCTGTTCATTTGTGATATGTTCTGTGGCCCAGCGGGCGCATAGCCCCTCCAGCCGGGAGCGGATCATGTAAATGTCTTTCACATCCTTTTCCGTGATGCCCGTCACATAGGCTCCCTTGTTTGGAATGATCTGGATCAGCCCCTCCAGTTCCAGCTGCCTGAAAGCCTCCCGCACCGGCGTGCGGCTGACCCCCATCTCATCTCCGATGGCCACTTCTTTCAATTCTTCATGTTCCTCGTATTTGCCGCTGAGGATGTCCGCCCGCAGCTTATTGAATACGCGGCCCCGCAGGGAGTACTTGTCAGTGACCTCCTGCTTTACGTCATAACTTCCCATTTCCTTTTGTCCTAACCTCCCTAAAATGCTTCTCTCCCCGAAATGCGCTGTTTATCCCGGGCGCATTCTCTCATCTCTTTTTGGATGCCCGTATCCCTTTTGCGATGTTCTCATCCCTTTTTCCAACGCCTGCATCCCTTTTCTGATATTCTCATCCCTTTTCCGGTGCAGATTTCAGAGAAAGCCCTTTCTCACGGCAGATCCGCTCCACGCATGCCACAATCTCCTCGTCCGTCATCACCGTGACGCGCCCGCCGGCGTATTCCTCATCCACCCACTTCTTGATCTCAGCCACCAGTTCGGAATTCTTTCCGATCTGCTCCTCATCCTTTAATTTATAGTAGGCATTGAGCCAGTGGGCGATTCCCGCAAGCCCCGATGTGTTGGACACGGCACAGACCACCGGTCTGTTCAGGAACTTGTCCGTGTCGAAGATGTTGTAGATCTCCTCGTTCTTCAGCAGACCGTCCGCATGTATCCCCGCCCGGGTCACATTGAAGTTCCTGCCCACGAAAGGCGTTCTGGGCGGAATCTCATATCCGATCTCTTTTTCATAATACTCGGCCAGTTCCGTGATCACCGTGGTGTCCATGCCGTTCAGGTCCCCTTTCAGCTGGGCATACTCGAAGACCATGGCCTCTAACGGCGTATTTCCCGTCCGCTCCCCGATGCCAAACAGAGAGGTGTTGATGCCGGAACACCCATAGAGCCAGGCTGTGGTGGAATTGGACACTGCCTTGTAAAAGTCATTGTGCCCATGCCATTCGATCAGCGCGTGGGGCACGCCTGCGTGTGTATGGATGGCGTAGATGATGCCCTGCACGCTCCTGGGAATGACCGCGCCGGGATAGTTCACCCCGTATCCCATGGTATCGCAGGCCCGGATTTTGATGGGAATCTGATACTCCTCCATGAGTTTCATCAGTTCCAAGCAGAAAGGCACCACATACCCATAGATGTCCGCCCTGGTGATGTCCTCTAAGTGGCATCTGGGGCTGATCCCCTCCTCCAGGCACTCTTTGATTACGCTCAAGTAGTGTTCCATGGCCTGCCGCCTTGTCATCTTCAGTTTTAAGAAGATATGGTAGTCGGAGCAGCTGACCAGAATCCCCGTCTCTTTCATGCCGATCTCTTTCACCAGCTTGAAGTCCTCCCTGCTGGCCCGTATCCAACTGGTGACCTCCGGGAACTGATAGCCCCTCTCCATGCATTTGTAGACGGCGTCCCTGTCCTTTTTGCTGTAAAGGAAGAACTCGCTGGCCCGTATTATGCCGTTTGGCCCGCCCAGCCTGTGCAGATAGTCATAGATGGTCACGATCTGCTCCGTGGTGTAGGGCGCCCTAGACTGCTGGCCGTCCCGGAATGTGGTGTCCGTGATCCAGATCTCCCTGGGCATGTTGTGGGGGACGATCCTGTCGTTAAAGGGTATCTTGGGTATCTCTGAATAGGGGAACATATTGCGGAATACATTTGGCTTCTTCACATCGTCCAGAATGTACATGTGCTCCTCTATCTCCAGCAGATTGTTGTTATGGTTCATAGTGATAGGGCGGTTCTGGAACATCTCGTTTTCTCTCATATCCATCCCTTCTTTCGCTAGAATTCCGTGCTCGTATTATTGTATACAATCGTACAGTCCGTGTCAATGCTTTTTACCAAAAAAGTGCACTTCCTGATATATTTTATCGGAAGCGGCATTTACACTAGATTTACAGTTTGGCCATATAGCGAAAGGCCGCCAGCCATATTCTTCGCTTAGACAGGTTGGAAAACTCTGGCGGTCCTGAGTATACATTTATCATGGAATCGGCTTCAGGAGAGCAGCCTCTCCACATTCAGCAGCCCCCATCCCTGCTGGTTCCAGGGAAGCCCCAGATCCGTAGCCGTGTACTGCAGTTTCCTTTTGCAGATCTCATTGGACATGTCCGGATCTTTCTGAAAGGCCAGGGCAGCGGCTCCGGATACGATAGGGGTGGCCATGGAAGTTCCGCTCTTTGCCGTATAGGCCTGCCCGCCTCTTCCATGGCGTCTTCCAACCCCCATGCCGCAGGAAACGATATCCGTGCCGGGGGCCACCAGGTCTGGCTTTCGTATGAGGCTTCCCGCGACTCCCCGGCCGGAATACAGTTCGCATCTGTGGGGATTGCCAAGGGCAAAGCTTCCATCGTAGCAGCCCACTGTCACCACAAGACTGCCTCCCACCGCGGAAATGCTGCCCTCCCTGGGTCCTTTGTTCCCGGCAGCACACACCACCAAAATCCCGGTCTGCCAAAGCCTCTCTATCTTGTCATGCAAAAGCCTCTCTTTCTCCCATTCCTCCAGGTTCCCGATCCCTACGGAAATGTTCACGATCCTGATATCGTATTCCCGCCGCAGGCGCAGCACCCATTCCAGCCCCTCCAGCATGGCCTCCGTGGAGCCGTCCCCGTTCCTGTCCAGTATCTTCCCTACCACCAGCTGAAGCCCCGGCGCCATCCCCCGGTATCGCCCAGCGGACAGCCGTCCGCTTCCACACAGGATGCCGCAAACATGGGTGCCGTGGCCGCTGTCGTCGTACATCCACTCCCTGCGCCCCACGAAATCCCGGAAACGCACTATCCTGCCCGCCAGGTCAGGGTGGGGCGACATTCCCGTATCCAGAACGGCAACCGTAATGCCCCGGCCATCCAGGCCGTCTGTCCGCTCTCCCGCCACCATTTTTCTTACACGCTGCATATCGTAAATCCCGACAATATCTTTCCCATTATTGTATGCGGAAACTCCCGCCGGTGTTTGTTTCTCCTTCACGCCGTCACGCTCTTCTTTCTTTATATATTTCTTCTGGTTATTGAACTTTCTTCTTTTTTCGGATATGATAATCTTGCAGCTGCAACAAGATATCCCTGTACTCTGCATTCAGTACCTGGAATTCTTATACAAATCAATACACTGGGGGAACTGCGGATTCCCTGAACACAATTGCCTTGATTGAAAAGGAAAAGGAGAATATCAGCATGAAGTTTTATAAAATGGGAACCCTTTTCAAAAAGAAAAAAACAGAAAGGAATATCCTATGTGCGGACGCTACCATATAACCGAAGAAACTGCAAAAGAAATCCAAAGCCTCGTCAGGCAGACCAGCGAAAGGCTGCAACGTGAATCTGCCGCCGCATTGCTGCGGATCAGGGAAACTGACATACACCCCTCAGACGAAGCTCCCATTCTCCTTGCCACGGACAATGAAATCCTTTGCACATGGCTCCGCTGGGGCTTCCCGCTGGATTCCGGTCACAAAAAAGGGCTTGTCTTCAATGCCAGGTGCGAGTCCGCTGCCCAGAAGCCGCTGTTCCGGTACGGTCTCCTCCACAGGCGCATCGCGATTCCCGCCTCCGCTTTCTACGAATGGAACAGTCATAAGGAAAAATATACTTTTCAGAATGGAAACGGCAGTACAATGTTTCTGGCCGGCTGCTGCAGGCCTTATAAGGACGGAGAGCATTTTGTCATCCTGACCACTGCTGCCAACCGCTCCATGCAGCCTGTCCATGACCGTATGCCCCTGATCCTGTCGGAAGACGAGGCGGCGGGCTGGATTCTGGATGCGGACAAAACCGACAGCCTCCTCCGGAAAGTCCCTCCTCTGGTAGAGCGCAACGCCGAGTATGAACAGCTGCGTTTTTACTGATCACAGATTACAGCACTTCCTCCACGTTCCCCTGAAATACCGCCCCACAAAACAGATGACCCGGAAGATCCAGTCCACAATCATCGCAATCCACACGCCAATGGCGGCCATTTCCATATAAACGCCCAATACCAGGCTCAGGCCGATGCGGAACGTGACCATAGAGAAAATCGCGATAGTCATAGTATACCTTACGTCATTGCAGGCCCGGAGCATGTTGGGCAGTACAAAGGAAGCCGGCCAGAGCAGAATTGCCATGCCGTCATGAATCATCACAAGTATGTAAGCAATTTCTGTCGCCTCTGCCCCCAGGCCGTAAAGCCCCAGGATAGGGCGCAGAAACAGTAAAATCAGACAGTTCATCACCGCCGTGGCCGCATATGTGATTAACAGAAGTTTTTTGGTATAGAGCTTTACCTGGGCCAGATCCCCTGCACCCACGCATTGCCCTATCACGGTGATCATGGCAAGGTTCATGCCCTGCCCTATGATGCATCCCATGCTGTCCAGACTGTTGGCCACGCCATTGGCAGCAATCTGCGCCGTGCCAAAGCCTGCAATGATACTCACCACAACCACGCGCCCCAGCTGAAAGATGCCGTTTTCAATCCCGCTGGGAATCCCGATATAGAGTATTTTTCTGATGGTCTTCCCGTCAAATCGGAAACGCTCCCGATTCAAATATATCAGCCTGTCAGGATTCCTCAGAAACACATAAAGGCAGAGCGCAGCCACAGCCCTGGAGATCAAAGATGGAACAGCCACTCCTGCCACTCCCATTTTCAGGCCGAATACACAGACAGCATTCCCGCCCACATTAATGATGTTCATGAGAATAGACACTTTCAGGGTAATTTGGGAATTCCCCATGGAGCGAAACAGCGCCGCACAGGCATTGTAGACAGCCAGGAAAGGGAACGACACTGCGGAGATGATCAGATAGACAATGGCATTGCGCATGACATCCTCTTCGATTCTCCCGAAGAACAGATTCAATATCAGCCTGTGTCCGGCAATCACCAGAAACGAAATGGCCAGCGTGATAAGTCCGTCCACCCAGAGCAGCTGCTTCGCGGAACGGCATGCCTCCTCCCTTTTGGACGCTCCGATCAGCTGGCTGGTGACCACAGCGCCGCCGGTGGCCAAAGCCGCCAGCACGCTGATGATGAGATTGTTGAACATGTCCACCAGCGAGACCCCGGAAACCGCAGCCTCGCCAACGGAGGAAATCATCATGGTGTCCGCCATGCCCACGGTGATGGCAAGGGCCTGCTCCATGATCAGAGGAATAATCAGTTTTTTTAAGTCTTTGTTGGAAAAAAGCATGACAATATCCCCTTTCTGTGTACAGGAATACCACCATTCTCTATTCGATTCCCCATATCCCAATCACAGACACAAAGTCCAGCTTAAAATGCAAGGCCTCTGCGCCGTCCAGGGAGATCTGGTCTGCCGCCAGTGGCTCCAACTGGCCGTTTCTGTCCAGAGTCACAAGTTGGATGTTATGTCCGCGCAAAGCCTCCGGTATGGGAAGTTCCATATCAAGATCCTGGCTTCCGAGCTTCGCCAAAGGAATCTCGCTGGCATCTGTCAAGGTCAGTTCATAAATGACCATATCCTCCGGAATTCCGCTCTGGAAAGAACGCTGAAAAGCGCTTTCCATCCTGCTTATGTCCTCCGGTGTCTCCATGGTCAGAACATAGCTTCTGTCAGCCCCGGCCAGTGCGGCGGATGCCCCTGTCAGCCCCTCTACCGTCACGCCCGGTTCTCCGGCCTGCGTTCCATCGTAGACACGGTACGCTTCGTTGGCAAGCCTCGTAGCAGAGGTTTCGTATGTATACTCCGCCTCTTCGCCCCCATAAGCAATTATGGTATTCCCAAAGGCCTGAAGCCCCACTTTCTTCACGGAAGCCGGAAGCGAAGTCTCCGTCATGGCATTTCCCAGAAAAGCCCTGTCCTTAATCTCCTCCACATTTTTCCCAAAGGCAATCTCGCTTAAGCCAGAACATCCCTCAAACGCGCCCTCTCCCACTACTAACAGACTGTCCGGCAAGTTCACGCGCTCTATCTCCGTATGGTTTTGGAAAGCCTCCCCGGCAATCACGCGCACGCCCTCAGGAACCACTACTTCACCGGAGTTTCCCCGGTAAGCCACCAGCACGCCGCCGGATATCAGGAAGTCTCCGGCATCAGCATTGTTACTTCCATCCTCGCCTCCGGCCAAAAAACTGTCCACCCAAAGGGTATGCTCAAAAGCCTTGGGCTCCACACACATAACGCTGTCCGGCAGTTCCACATCAGAAAGCTGCCCGCAATGATAAAAAGCGCCATAAGAAATCTGCTCCAGCCCCTGCGACAGCCCAATGGATGTCAGCGAACTCCTGGCAAATGCGAACTGCCCCACCTCTGCAATTCCCTCCGGCAAGGTCATGTCGCCCAGTTTCCCGCTGCGGTAATACGCCTGATCTGCTACTGTTTTTCCGTCTACAATCCTATACTTGGGAACCTGGCCATACCCGGCGGAACCGCTCTGTTCTGGCGGGTTAGCCTCTCCGCCGCCAAGGCTGTCGCTTCCTGCCGCATCCGATGTATCCTGGTTCTTCTCTCCTCCAAATACCCGCATCTTCATATTGTCCACAAAGAGCACTGCCCTGTTCCCTACGATATGAGTGACGCCCAGTACAACCCCCTCTTCTGTGGGAGCCTGGGTGGGCGCCGGTGTCTCCTCCGGCGCAGGCGTTACAATCGGCGGCACCACATCGGGCGGGGCGGGCGTAGGCGCCACATATCCCGGCATCTCTTTCTGGCGCTCATAGAACGCCTCCGCGTACTCCTGTGCCGCGCTCCCCTCCTCATAATGGATGGTCAGCTGATAGCAGCCGTCAAACGCCGATTCGGCTATTTGTGTGGTCTCCGGCGGAATCGTTACATCTTTCAGATTGGCACAGTCCTTAAAAGCCTCTGTTCCGATGGAAGTGGCTGAAGAGGGAATGGATATCTGCACCAGGCCTGTACAGTTCGTAAAGGCATAGTCCCCCACTTCGCTGAGCCCCTTTCCCAGAACTACGGTATCCAGATTGTCGCAGCCCCAGAACGCGTAAGCCTCAATCCGCTTCACAGAATTCGGCACCACCACCAGTTCGATATTCGCATTATCCTCAAAAGCACCCTGGCCAATGGTCTGAACCGTATCAGGAAGAGACACATTCTTCTCTGTCCCCCTATACCTTACCAGCGTGCTTCCCTCCATTTGAAAACCGGAAGCAGATGTTGACGCATCTGCTTCCAGTCCAGGAACCTGCATGATTGTCAGTGCCGCTGCTGCAAACAGCGCACCTAAAAGACGCTTTTTCCTTTTCATATCTTCCCTTTCGATGTCAATTCCGCGCTTTCACCGCCACTTTCCGCTTCTTTCCGGAACCAGTCTTGCCATCCTTTATCATGAACATAACGAACGACAGGCAGGCCAAGCCGATGGACAGGAACCACTTCGGATGGATCCCATCGCCTGTAGTAGGCGTTTTGTCGGAAGTCGTTCCGTCCGACAGATTCGTAAGTTCCACATAAATCACATAAGGAGAAAAATGCTCCGCCGTAAAGGTAACGCAGGACACGCCATTGATGGTCGTGAACCTTGGCGTCAGCTTATCCAGCCTGTCATTCACCACACCGGCCACCTTATTGTTGCCTGCATAAGGAATCAGCGAATCCGGCAGGGGCAATGTAATACTCACCGACAGGCCTGTGGTATCCGTAATCTTCGTTTTCCCGGTGGAATCATAGAGAGAGATGTCCATAGGGAAATATTTGAGGTTGTCAAGGTTTCCATACTCAGCCTGCAGCGCCCTCAGGACCGCCTCTGTGGCACTGGTGCTCTCCGATACTTTAATCGTAAAGTTGTCGGAGGATCCGTTCACTGTGGCGGATACAACACCTGTATTGGACAGGCCGTTCTTGTCGATGACTACAGTAGTACCGCCGCCAACCGTCCCTCCACCGCCGCTGGGCCGGTTGGAATTCGTGTTGGAACCGCTGCCCGTCACCACTGTGCCGCCGCTGGACGATCTGGACTTGTAGTTTGCAATAAGGGCCACATCATTGTTCGGCATCGTGATGATAATGGCCGAGAGGTTTTTGTCCGTCACTACGGTGTTTGCAGGGCTCACTGTCCAGCCGCTGAACTCCTGCCCTCTGGCAGGCTCATCCGCCGTAATGATGATCTGCTCCCCTGCAGCATAATAGCCGGAACCGCTTCCGCCGCGCACCTGAAGCGTATGGCGGACTTCGTTGCCGCTACCGGTATTGCCGCTTCCGGTGACGCCGTTCTTGGCCTTATAATTCGCTATGACTGCCACATCTTTATCCGGCATAGTGATTATCGTAGTAGCGCGGGTCTTATCTACGATGACTGTATCCGCAGGACTCACATCCCAGCCGCTGAATTCCATGCCATCGGCAGGAGGATTGGCCGTTATGACGATCTGCTCGTCCTTTGCATAATATCCGGAACCGCTTCCGCCTTGCACCTGTAAGGTATGCTGGCCCTCGGCCGGGCCGTTGGGTCCACCCGGATTACCCGGGTTTCCTCCCTGGTTGCCGCCTGACGCAGGAGCATATCTAGCGTAGAAATCCGTGTCCTCCTGAATATTATTCAGCGGCTTATCCCACTCGGTAAATGCATAATCTGTCACTGCCGGTACAGTGATACTAGGGGCCGCCTGCCCTTGCTTGACTGTAGTAGTATAGAACATCTCAAAAGCACTGGTAATGCTGCCTCTTCTCACAAAGAAGCGAACAATACACTCGCCCTCATTTCGATATTTTGCCACAGCAGTATAGTCTCCCGTGACTTCCTCCAGATTTCCCTCGCAATCCCAGGAGACAAAACTCGGGTCATCCATGATCGCAGCAAGTTCCTCTACATCTCTGGCACGCCTCAGCGCATTTCCGCCGTCAGCGATTTCCATCCTGTAGACTTCTTTCAGGCCATCCTTGCTGTCCATAAAAGTAACCACATGCAGAGCAAAGTCATACTGAGCCGTAAAGTGCCAGGTATCTCCGTTCTCCAGCGCATACTCCCACTCGGTAAAGCTGTATGTCATTCCCTTTACCGTCACTTTCTGCGGTATCTCGGGGTAGGAAAGCTTTGCCTCGTCCACGGAGGCGACTCTCTGTTCCAGTGTCACATCCTTAAACTCTCCATCCTCTCCGCGGTAAGTATAGATAACATAATATGCCGTGGGGAACTCGGTCTCTTCTGTGAGGAAGCCCTGGGCAGTGCCTGTGGCCTCAGTAGTAACACCATCCTTAGCGTAATACCATCTCACTTCTTTTGCCGGTGTTGTCAGCCCCACAGCGCCATAGCGCTTCGTAGACTCCTCGTCTGTACTCTCACCATAAAATGCAAACGGCGCGCATCCGGTATTCTTCCCTTTCACATAAAAGCTATCCACAGTGCTGCCTGCAAACGCATAATTGCCAACTAATGTAAGCGTTTCCGGCAATGTCACTGTCTGAAGATTCTTTGTGTTGGCAAACGCTCCCTCGGGAATCGCCGTAATGTTCGTACCGGAAAAGTCAACGGATCTGACACCGCTTCCCCGGAACGCCTCCTGTGCTATTTCCTTAATCCCGGGGCCGAATTCCGATGACGTCACCTCTTTGAGATTACCGGGTCTCCCTTCTAAGCATTCAATCACCTTACTTTTGTTTCCACTTTCATCCTTGCCAAAAATAATTGACTTTTCACACACGAAATACGGACTGTTCTGGAAGTTCACATCCGAGAGCTTCTCACATCCGTGGAAAGGACAAATTCCCAATCCGGATACAGTCGGCGAAATGGAAACGTATGCAAGCCCTGTACAACTGTCAAACGCATAGTCGCCTATCACGGTAGGGGTAGTGACACCGACTCCGTTGTTCAGAGTAAAGTTCTTCAAATATTGACAGCCCGCAAAAGTCGCTGCCGCAGGATCCGGGCCCGAATCAATCTTCTGCAGACTGGTGAACGCCGTGACTTCCGTCTCAATCAGGTTCGTTTTACCAGCGCAATAGCCTAAGTTCTTCTGCTCTTTTTCGTAAAACAGTCCCGGGGTGACAGCCTCAATTCCGTCACAAATCTCAATCTTTCGGGCCGCATCGATAATCTTTGCCTGGTCGCCCAACATGCCATCGGTAGTGCCGCCGCTAAGAAATGTATTGACTGCTTCCAACGCTGCTGTCCTGTCTTCAGCACTGATGTGCCCAAGCTTGTTTAAGTATACACTGTCTCCGAAGTCTGCAAAAGATGGGAAATCCAACAGCACGCGCTTTCCGCCCTCACTCTTGTTTTCCGGATTGTTCAATGTGTACTGTACTTTCAGGCTCTGGGGCCAGGTGCTATAGTAGGCAATATATGTGTTTCTTGTCTGACCGCCCACGTCAATATTGTTGTCAGCGTTCATGGCATACAGGAAAGGCACCGAATCGCTGGAAATAGGACCCACGAAATTCAGTTCCGGCGTCGGATCTAAATTCGGGGCCGGGCATCCGCCCTGCGAATGTCCCGATGATAGCTGCTGGGTTTTAAAGGCATCTCTCCCTATGGTAAGGTTCTGATTTACCGGTTCTGCAAAAATCACATGTTTCAACTGGTGACATCCCATGAATGCCTCATCCGCGATTCCGCTGACCGTCGAAGGTATGGTTATCTTTTTTATGTTGCAGTTATTCTTGAATGCATTGGAGTCTATTACTTCTATATGATACGGTCCAATGTTATCCGGCAGCACCACATTCTCGCTCTCGATATCGCTCTTCTGCAGCTTATTCTCCGAATTTACCCGATAGACATCACCATTTTCCTGCCTGATTTCATACAAGTCCTGATCCAGATATTTGAACGCAAAATAATTATCTTGCGCTGTTGTATGCACAGTCGATACATCATAGCCCTCAAAGTAGAATGTGGACGGTACCACATTCTTAAATGTAGCATAATCATCCCCAAAACCGAGCGCTGTATTGTAGGTCGTAATCGACTGTAAAGAAGTACAGCCGGCAAACATTGCCAGGTCCACTTTGTCCGTTCCATCATTCGTAAAGTTTGCTGGGAATGTCACTGACTGCAGGCTGGCACAATTGTTGAACACATGCTGTCCCAGCTTCTTAAGCCCAAAGGAAATCGTATCTTTCGTATAGTCATGGACAATGTCCTGTCCATTCTCGTCCTTGCCGGGATGGTTTATGGCATTTAATTCCTCATCCGTTAATTCCGTGCCATTCATCACCACCTGCGTCAAAGCCGTGCATCCCTCGAACGCTCCATCGCCAATGCCTGTAACATTGATCGGCACCACAAACCGCCGCAAGTTCACACAGGCATTGAAAGCATGGGCACCTATCATCTGCAGATTACAAAATGCCGGTATGTTCACCTCCGTCAGGTTATTGCATTCTGCAAATGCATAATTGCCAAGCACTTTCAGGCCATTACCCAGTGTAATCTTATTCAAACCGGTACAATTATAAAACGCTGAATTTCCGATTCCCCTCAGCGAAGGTCCTACTGTCAGAGACACAATATTACCGTATCCGGCAAAAATACCCTTGGGGTCTTCATCTCCAATATCTGAACCTGCTAACACTTCCCATGTATTATTGGTTTCATTTTCTGTCAGAAACTGATTACCAATGTACCATACCTGAATATTTTTCAGACGGCTGTGGCCGTTGGACACTTTCGTATATTCCGTTGTATCCGTCCAAAGAGCCGTAGGGTCATCGCACCAATACAGTTCATTTCTTTCATCGAATTCTTTCCAGACATCATAGTTAGTCGCATAGCAAGGCGTAAAAGCTGTGGGCTCCTGATGTGTCTCTGCCGGAATTACTTCCCCTGTATTTGGATCTGTACTCTCCGCTTTATCAACAACAGTTTTATAAGCTGACGGATAGAACAGAAACTCTTTCGTAGCGCTAGTATTATTATTAATAGCTTCCGTGATAGCTACATATCCCTCTCCGGTACCGGCAGCTCCAGTGTATTTCGCGTACGCGTCCACCGTGTTGTCTATCGTAAGCGCATTATTCTGTATTTCTCCGCCTGCATAGCCTAAGATTACTGCTCCCTTATCAGTGGAACCGTCTTGCACATAAGCGAACTGGAAAGCCCCATTTTCAGAACAGTATATTTCCTTTCCTGTCACGTCTGGGATTTTGCTTTTAGTATCCTCTGTAAAAGGAGTTCCCGTCGTCACATTAGCCGCCCGCAGTCCATCCACCGGAATCGCCGCTATCACAAGAGCAGACACCAGAAACAAAGTCCCCAATGTCTTCCTCATCGTTCTCCACATTCTTCTGCTTTTCTTTTTTACAGTTTTGCTCATCTTCGTTACTCCTCCGCGATTTTTTGCATTACTGCCGCAAAACGTCCGGCTCTCCCCTGACGCCTGCCTCTATCTACATCCTAGAAATACGATATTAAAGGGCAATCTATGTATATATCGTCTTTTATTACCCATTCGATTAGCTTTTTATTCTTTTTGGGCAATAATTTCCAAATGCCGACTGAACTGTCTGCCTTTTCTGTCTCAAAAATAGCAAACAACCTTTCTTTCTCATTTTACTATATCTAGAAATAATTTCAAGTGCTTTTGTCATATCTGGTAATTTTTCCTTGCTTTTTCCTTGCCTGAATGTCCCTTTCCGTACAGGATCTGGGCATTTTGCCCCTTTCTTTCCATTAAAAGAGACGGGGACGTCCCGCCTCTTTGATGTCAGGCTGCCTTTCATGCCACGCTTCTCAACTTCAGCCGCCTGTTCACAAAATGCCATACTGCCGGTACAGTTCCCGGCGTCTTCCTTTGTCGTTCGAGACTTCCTGTATTTCCTTATACTTCTTTTCCCCCATCAGTTTGTTTATCAGTTTAGCGAAGCGGTTTTCGCCTTTTTCCTCTCCAATCTTCTCTCCCCGTTCCTGTCCAATCTTCTCGCCTCGCTCCTGTCCTCTGGCTTCCAGCATGTCCAGATATTCGCACATACGCACTCCCTCCTTTTTCTCGCCTCTTTCCAGCAGTCTGCCTGCCAACTCGGTGAATCTCCGATCCTTGGTGACTGCCTCCATCATCCCGCACAGCGCCTCCACATGGATAATCTTCTGTTCCCGGCGGCCCTCCAGGCTCCCCTCGTTCAGGTAGTCCACCACAAAGCCCATGTCGCTGGTAAACCCCTCTCGCATTTCCCCTGGCAGGTTCCTCATATGGTAAACCGTCAGGTTCATATCGTCCACCAGCACCGCCTCCTCCTGATACACCCCGCTCCACTCTATCAGGCGGTGGAGCCTCCTTGGAATACGGCTCCTCTTATATGTCCAGTCCAGCACTATAGAGATAATCGGGTATACCGGTTCCTTTTGCTCCAGCTGCTCTCTGTATGCACCGCCCTGGTAGGACGCTTTCCGCAGGATCTGCCGTCTGCTCAGCTGCGTCTCGTTCTCAATGATGTACTGCACCTTTTTCTGCCTGCCCTCCATGCGGTAGAAACTCTTGTCGCAGAACTGGTTGCGCATTTTCCCCTTTCCATAGTAGAAGCTTTCCGTAGGCGCTGCCAGCAACTCCTCCCCTCTCAGTCTCTGCTTTCCATCATACACAAGGGCATTCACGCAATCGGCGAATACGTCTGCATATGACATCAGGACTTTCTCTGTGATGTCTTTCTCTGCCATCTGTCTACCTCCCTGTCCGGTTTTCCCGCGGGAGGCCACAGCGGAAGCCCCCGCCTTTTAGTTTTTGAATTAAAAGCAAGAATCTTCCGATTTGTACAGAGTACTGCATTGAATTTAGAATCTTTCTGGAAAGAAAATCTGCTTTGGTTTTATTTTATTACAATTCAGCCTGTTTTTCAACATATTTTTGTAAAAAAATAAAAGGGAGCGAATCTCCTTTTTGCGGAAAAGCGCTTCTTTCTCCGCCGAAGCCGTCAATGCACTGTAAAAGGGCCCCGGCATGCACCGAGACCCTTTTACTATTTCTTATGAGGGGGGAGATAGTAAGTTCATCAACTATCTGATATACATATTACAGGTAAAATGTGTCCATGTTGTGTCCATATTCTTATTTAAATCTAAAAAGCCTGAAAAGTCTTCCTAAACTTCCGCACACAGCTCCCCCACAATCCCCCGGTACACAAAAGGCCGCAGAGACTGGGCATCCATGTGGAAGCAGTCATTCGTGGCTATTTCCATCATGTAAGATAGAATATGGGAAAAGACACAGTGTATCATATATTCGATGGGCAGATCTCTCCTGACGGTTCCCCTCTCCACTCCCTGGCGAAGAATCTTCCCGAATACATTCACCGGGCGGTATGGCATGAATTCCTCTGTGTTCATCTTCTCCCGGATCATCCGGTTGAACTCGGAGTTGCTGGTCATGGCATGGACGAAGCGCAGGAACCCATGGCTGCAGTGCCCCCTTTTCTCCACCAGATCCAGCAGGAAATCCAGCTGTTCCCCAAAATCTGTCATTGCCTCCAGCCGCTCCCCCAGCCAGCCGGACATCCACCGTATCTGGCTGACCACGGCGCAGGCTACGATTTCATCCTTGGTGTCAAAATATTCATAGGCTGTCCCCTTTCCGATTCCGGCACGCTCCGTGATGGTGGAGACGCGGATGTCTTCCATATCCATGCCCTCCTCCAGCATCTGTATCACAGCCTCATACATCTGCCGCACCTTGGACGGCACATGTCCAAGCTCCTCCAATCCCGTAATTCTGCTCATCCTGTTTCTCTCCCCTCTTTCTTTCCTGCCTCTCCATATTGCCTATATATCTGCATGGTTCTGAACGGCACATACAACCCCATATAATCCCTGAACCCGAATTTCATTCTCAAAGCGAATTTCATTCTCAAAGCGAATTTCATTCTCAAAGCGAATTTCATTCGCTTGGCATTCCGACCTGCGCAAAGCTATGGCGGCCCCGACACACTCCCGTGTCCTCCGGCCGCCGCTTGCTGCTTTTGTTTCAAATTCCGTCAATCCGTTTCCGCCGGCATCTCCTGTCCTTTCTTCTTACCGCGTATGAACACATCATAGATGCAGGGGATGACGACCAATGTCAGCAAAGTACCATATGTCAAACCGCCGATGGTAACCACTGCCATGGGCCTTGCCATCTCTGAGCCCATATCGTTGCTGAACACCATGGTAGACAAGGCCAATATGGTCGTCAGCGCAGTCATCAGCACAGGGCGCAGCCTGGTGCGGCCGGCAGTGAGAATCGCCTCCCGCTTCTCCATACCGCTCTCCCGCAGCTGGTTCATGTAGTCAATGATAACGATGCCGTTGTTCACGATGACGCCGGCCAGCATGACAAAACCGATCATGGCAATGACGCTGACCTCGCTGCCGCTGATGTAGAGTCCCAGAAAACCTCCCGTAAAGGCTAGCGGAATGGTAAACAGGATGATAAACGGCGACAGCAATGACTGGAACTGGGCCACCATAATCAGATACATGAACACCACGGCCAGTATCAGCATCAGCACCATCTGCTCCATAGCGTCCTGAATGGTTTCGTTCTCCCCGGAGAACACCAGCTGATAGCCTGCGGGCATCTCATAATCCGCCAGCTTCTCCTCCACATCCCCGGCTACCAGGCCTACATTGTATCCCTCCGCAATGGAGGCCGAAACGGAAATATACCTGGTCTGATCCGCCCGGCTGATGGAGGAGAGAGCCTCGGTAGTCTCAAAGGATGCAATGCGGGCCAGGGGCACCGCTACGGTCTCGCCCTCCTCATTGGTACCGTCTATCTCCAGCTTTTTCACCAATTCCCTGGTCAGTTCGATATCGCTGCCATTCATGACGTACACGTTATAGTCTTTTTCATCCGTAACCAGTGAGGTGGCGCTGCCGGCCTCTGCCAGCCTGGAAGCCAGCTGGGCGTACACCTGGGCCACGGTGAGGCCGTAATGTACCGCTTCATCCCGGTCCACGATGATGCGCAGCTCCTCGTCCGCATCCTCCAGGCCATCGTTGACCTCAGCAGTTCCCTCCACGCTTTCCACAATAGCCGCCACTTCCTCCGCAATCCTGCGCAGGGTATCCAGGTCACGTCCCCGCACCTGCACCACGATGCCGCTGCCGCCCATGGCGCTCATATCCATGCTGGAAGTATCCACTGTAATCTCCGCTTCCAGATCCTGGGTCTTCTCCTTGATGATCCTGGCTATCTCATCATTGCTCATGGTCTTGTCTTCTTTTGTCACCACATAGACAGAGGCGCTGTTGGTGCTTCCCCCGCCCCCGCCCAGCAGAGACATGTTGGAGCTGCTGGTCATGGCACCTACATTTTGAACGTCTTCAATGGAACGGATGGCCTCCACCACCTGGTCCGTAATCTCCCCGGTCTGCGCCAGCGTAGCCTCCTCCCCCAGCGTCACATTGACGGTGAGCTGAGTGGAATCCATATCCGACATAAAAGCCGTACCGTTTGTAAAGGCCAGGGCCACGCTGCCCGCCAAAAGCCCCAAAGTAAGGATAAATACCAACGGTTTTACCCGCAGGGCGCCCTTTAACAGCTTTTCATATCCTTTCACCATACCGCCGAAAATCCTGCCCTCTTTCTGCTCCTTAGTCCTCACCAGAAGCTTCGAGGACATGGCAGGCACCACGGTGAGGGCAATCACCAGACTTGCCAGCAGGGAATAAGCGATGGTCAGGCCCATGTCCACGAACAGCTGCCTGGTAATCCCCTCCGTGAACACAATGGGCAGGAACACGCAGACAGTGGTAAGGGTGGAGGCCAAAATGGCTCCCGCCACCTCCTGGGCGCCGGAGATTGCAGCCTCCCGCCCGGAACGGCCCTCACTGCGCATCCGGTAAATGTTTTCAATGACTACAATAGAGTTATCTACCAGCATGCCGATGCCCAGAGCCAGTCCCGACAGAGAGATGATGTTCAGGGTCACGCCGCTGAAGTACATGCACACAATGGCCGTCACCAGGCTGATGGGAATGGAGAATGCCACCACCATGGTAGGCCTTAAGTCTTTCAGGAACAGAATCAATATCAGGATGGCCAGCAATCCGCCGAAGAGGATATTGTTGAGGATGGAATCCATGACCAGATCGATATAGATGCCCTGATCCATCAGGGTGATCAGGGACAGAGCCCCATTCTCCTCCATCATTTCCCCAAAACGTTCCGCCAGCCGGTCCGACACCTCGCCGGTGGAATACCCCGTCTGCTTCTGGATGGTCAGCATGACGCCTGCGCTGCCGTCCACGTTGGCATAAATTTCCGCGGAGTTGTCCGTGTAGAACACATCCGCCACATCCCCAAGGGTAATCACGGGCACGCCGTCCATATGCAGATCCATCAAGGGCAGCGCCTGGAGCTCCTCCACCGTGGAGGGCTTGTCGCCCACCCGCACCATGTAGCTGACTCCCTCCTCGGTGACATAGCCTGCGGGCATGGAAAAGTTCTGGGCTGTCAGCAGGTTCTTTATGACGTCCACTGTAAGTTTGTCTGTCATGTCCGCCTGTTCGTAGGCATTCTCCTTGGCCTCAGCCAGCTGCTCCTCACCGTCGATAAGCTGCTGCTCGGCATCATCCAGCTGCTTTGCCGCCTCGTCCATCTGCTCTAAGCCGCTCTTGATCTGCTCTTCGCCGCTGTCCAGTTGAGACTGGGCCACCTCCAGCTGGTACTCTCCCATGGAGATGGTGGCCTTGCCGTTGGCAAACTCCACCGCTGCGGCCATCTGGCCTTTCTCAATGGCAATCAGGCCACCGTTGATGTCCTCGATGGCTTTGGCCAGATCCGTGACGTTTTGGCTGGCCAGGACGGAATTGATCTGCGCCACATAGGCGTCATAGCCCAGGCCGCCGGTCAGCGCCGCCAGCGCGGTCTGCATATCGTCATACTGCCCCGGAAGCTTGAACATGTCCATGGCAAGCGCCTGCCCTGCTGCCGCCTCCGCGGCTCCCAGCGCAGTGCCCACCGTGGTGGTCAGAGCCTGTATGGCCTCCGCATCGGGCAGAGTGGGCAGGGTGCCCGACTCCATGTCAAATACGATTGTAGGGTACCACGGGCTCGTATTCCGGGCCGCATCCAGTATCTGGGCCATCTGCCCGTCCGCGGAGGCCAGCAGATCCAGGGCGGCGTTTCCCACGAATTCCTGCCTCAGCTGCTCGATTCCGATTTGGGCCTCCAGCGCAGGAGCCAGCGCCTCTCCCACTGCCAGCAAAAGTGCGCCCTGATCCTCCGCGGAATCCGCGCCGGCTAAAAGCTCTCCTGCCTTTTGCAGGGCGTCGCCCCATGTCTGCATATATCCCGTATACCTGGTCAGATATCCCCCGTCCCGAAGCTGCTCCAGGGCCGCTTTCTGCTCTCTGATCTGGGGAATCATGGGAGCCATCTGCTGTAAGCCGTCGTTGAGCTGCTTCGCTGTGGCGAGATTGGTCTGAATCTCCTCCAGTCTGGCCTTGGCGGTCAGCAGCGAGTTCTTCTGCACTGCCAGCTGATTGTTCAGAACCTCCTGCTGGTTTGCCAGCTCCACTTTGCCTCTCTCCAGCTCTGCCTTGCCGTCCTCCAGCTCCTTGCGCCCATTGGCCAGCTCCTGCTGACCGTTTAGCAGTTCCTTTCGCCCGTCCTCCAGCTCTGCCCTGCCGTCCTCCAGCTCCTTGCGCCCGTTGGCCAGCTCCTCCTCGGCCTCTTTCATCTTCTCGTCAATGGCGGCAAATATCTTCTCATTGACTTCATCCACCTTGTCCTGGCGGATGACCACGTTCACGCTCTCCTCCAGCAGTCCGGTGGCGCTGACGCTGGCCACGCCCTCGATGCTCTCCAGTTCCGGCATGACCTGATCCTGCACATATGTACTGATCCTGGCATTGTCCATGCCCTCCACGCCCACTGCCGCGATCATCACTGGCAGCATGTCCGGATTCAGCTTCATGATAATGGGATTCCCGATGGAATCGTCCCAGTAGCTCTTGATCTGATCCAGGCTCTCCCGAATCTCCAAAGACACCGCGTTCATATCCGCGGTCTGGGCAAACTCCAGGATGACCATAGAATAGTTTTCATTGGATACGGAACTGATGCTCTCGATATTGCTCACCGTGGCCATGGAAGCCTCCACTGGCTGAGTCACCGCCATCTCCACAGTCTCCGGGCTGGCTCCCGGATAAGTCGTCATCACGATCACGTAAGGAAGGCTGATGCTTGGCAGCAAGTCCGTAGTCATCCTGGTAAAGGACACCACTCCCAGCACAATAGCCAGCACTACCCCCACCAGCACGGTATAAGGCTTCTTCACACTGAATTTCGATATCACGTCCATACCTCCCTGTCTTTTATCAGCACATATCATTATCTCAACAAAAAGGACATCCGAAAGCATCCTAAAATCCTTTATACAATCTGGCACCCGCCAGTACCCGTAAGAACGCTGCCCCTGCGTTCTTATCCGACCCGCCGGTCGGTTTTCCGTTGTTGATTATATACCTCATAATTCTCCAAAGTCAATATAAGAAATCTTTTCTGTTTCTAAAAAAAGAATAAACCAAAAAACATTAAAAGCGGCCTTTGCTTTTTAAGCAAAAACCGCTTTACAAACACCGCTCCTTATTTCAGTTCAATCCGGTTGGGCGCTGTGTCATAGGAATAGACCTCCGCCCCCAGGCTCTCCATGAGCTTTCTGTTTTCCGGCGTTGTATAGCGCCCCTCCTCCCCCGGATTCATCAACCAGTCCGGGGCGTCAAAGAAAGCAATCCCGGGAGCCGCCAGTCTGTAGAACGCTTCGGACAGCCCGCCGTTGCCGTGATGCCCCATCTGGATATAGTCGCAGGCGATCCGGCTGCCGTACTGACTCATGATCTTGTCGGCCATACCGATGCCCACGTCTGCACAGAAAAGCATGGTTTCTTCCCTGTTCGTCACCCGCACCATCAGGCCGCAGTCATTGCCGATATCGTGGCTGACTTCATATACATAGTCATCACAGGCATGGAGAATCTGAAAGGCAAGCCCGCAGATTTCCAGTTCGTCCCCTGTATGCAGGTACACCAGCTTGTCGGTCTCCGACGTCAAATCCAGGAAAAGGTCGTACCCATCGAAACCGTCCCACTCGAACGCCCTGTCCCGATAAGTCAGATAATCAATTTCCGGCGTATAGATTACGTCAATCTCCGGCTGCAGTTCGTTCCAGAGCACATTGAAAACCCCGATGTGGTCCGGGTGGGGATGGGTCAGAATCCATGCATCTACATGGCCTCCCTTTTCCTGAATCACCTGTCTCACATAATCTGCGTTTCCCGCATTGCCGCCATCTATGACGATCAGATCGCCGCGGTCGGATTCTATGGTATAAAACATGGCTTGCATCCCTGTGGTGTCCGCATACTGCGTGACATAATATCTGGCTTTTTGCAGGCAGATGCCTATACAGATTACCGCCGCCACAACCGCCAGCCCCCCCAGAATGACTACCGCTTTTGTAATTTTTTCTATTGCCACTTTTCTTTCTTTCATAGCCTCTTCCGTATCTTCGCTTTCAGCCTCTGGAGCGCATTGTCTGTGGCTTTCCCGTCTCTGCCCAGGACTTTCGCAATCTCCGTATAACTCATTCCGGTCATATATAAGTCCAGCACCTGCCGCTCGAAATCGCTCAGCTCCTCCTCAATGGTCTTCTCCAGATAGGCCACCCGCTCCTTGTCCAGAAACAGCTCCTCCGGGTTCATTTCCACCCGGTCTGCCAGCACCTCGGCCAGATTCGGGCTTTCCCGCTCTTCTTCCCCGGAAAAGCTTCCCTTGCTGTCCAGGGAGACATAGGTGTTCAGGGGCAGATGTTTGCGGCGCTTTGCAGCCTGCACCGCCGTGTACATCTGACGGCTGATACACAGTTCGGCAAAGGTATGGAAACTGGCATCTCTGCCCATGTCATAGTCCCTGACTGCCTTAAACAGTCCGATCATGCCCTCCTGAATCAGGTCATCGTTGTCCGCGCCCAAAATGAACATGGATTTGGCTTTGCTGCGCACCAGGTTCTTGTACTTGTCGCAGATGTAGTCCGTAATGGCCGTTTCTCCCCGGCGGAGCCTGTCTATGAGCTCATCATCGGTATACTGCTCATAATCCGCATATTTTCCCGCCATGTTCTGTCTCCCCTGCTTTTATATTTCTCTCTATCTGCTCTCTGTCCGGCAAAATCAGGCGGACAATACCTGAGTCAAGGTCAGCTATTTCCCCCGCTCCTCTGGCGCACTGCCTCGTAAGTCAGCACTCCCATTGCCACGGAGGCGTTCAGGGAGTCAATGTTTCCTTTCATAGGAATGGAGGCCACCATGTCGCATTTTTCTTTCACCAGCCTGCCCACGCCCTCGCCCTCGCTTCCGATGACCAGCCCGATGGGGCCCTTTAAGTCCACATCGTACATGACAGTGCCGCTCATGTCGGCGCAGACAAACCAGAGGCCCTGCTTTTTCAGTTCCTCAATGGTCTTGGCCAGGTTGGTGACCTTTGCCACCGGGGTATAGTTCAGGGCTCCTGCGGAGGCTCTGGCTACCCCTGCCGTCAGCCCCGCTGCCCGATTCTTGGGGATGATGACCCCATGGGCTCCGGCCAGATTGGCAGTCCGGATGATGGCTCCCAGATTGTGGGGATCCTCAATGTTGTCCAGGAGGATAAGGAAAGGCGGCTCCTGTTTTTCTTTGGCTGCCTGTAGGATTTCCTCCACGGTTGCGTATTCATAGGCTGCAGCCATGGCTATTACCCCCTGGTGCCTGCCTGTGTTGGACATCTGATCCAGGCGCTCCCTGGTCACGTACCGGATGATGGTGTCCTGTTTTTTGGCCTCTTTCTTGATGGCCACAATAGGGCCGTCCTGACAGCCGTCCTGGACATAGAGCTTGTCTATGGTCTTGCCGGAACGGAATGCCTCCCGCACTGCGTTTCTTCCCTCTATTGTAAATTCTTCGTATCTCATTGTCTGCTTTTCTCCTCCATTCCGCGCTTATTCCATGCCCGGCTGTTTTGTTCTTGCCTGCAAGCGTCCATTTCATAGCTTGCCGCTTCCCTTTTTACAATCTATAGAAGCGGCAGAACAAGTCATACGTCTTTCCGGTTTATGTGTAAGCGCCTTATCATTTATCCTTTTGCTTTATATCGCAAGCCCGGTCAGCTCAATGCCCTTTCCGATCAGCTCCAGCACCCGGTTCATCCGATCTGTCAGGTATAGATATCCTATCACTGCCTCAAAGCCCGTAGCTCTCATATAGTCTGCCACACTGGCGTTCTTGGCAACAGTGTGCGGTTTTGCATTTTTCCCTCTTTTGTATACCGTTTTTTCCTCCTCGGTAAAACTGTCCATGAGGGCCTGTACCATTTTTGACTGGGCATTGGCGCTGACATACCGGATTGTGGCGCGGTGCAGTTCGTTCACCGCCCGGTTCCCCCGGGATACCACTGCGGTGCGGATGACCAGATCGTACACCGCATCCCCGATATAGGCCAGGGACAGCCCGGAATAGCTGCGGATGTCCTGGCGTTTTCCCGGGAAAGTGTCCCATATCCGTTCCAGGAGGCTTTGGGGTTTTATGAATTCTTCCGTCATGCCCTCTTCCATTTCACGCCCTCACGGGTGTCCTCCAGGACAATCCCTTTCTCCAGAAGTTCTGCCCGGATTTCATCTGCCCTGGCAAAATCTTTCGCTTTCTTGGCTGCCTTACGTTCCTCTATCTTTTCCAAAATATAGCTTTCCATGGCAGTATCCACATCCCCGTTTGCCTCCGCCTCTTTCGCGGCGTAAGCCGTGGTCAGATCCAGGGACAGCACCCTGTCGAAGTCCTCCGCAAGAGCATATTTCGTGGCGTCTGATATATCGTCTTTGAGCATATCGTAGATCACGGTCAGCGCCATGGAGGAATTCAGATCATCGCCCAGCGCCTCCTCAAAGCGGGCTTTGTAGGTCGCGAATTTCTCCTGATCCACCTCTTTCCCATTCCCTTTCTGCAGGCTGCCCATGCGCTTCACCAGCTTATCATAAGCGGCGTTTGCATTGTCCAGGGCCTCAAAGGAGAACTCCAGAGGCTTGCGGTAATGGGACTGGAGGCAGAACAGGCGGTACACTCTGGGGTCATAGCCCTTGGACTTCAGCAGGGACACGGTGAGGAATTCCCCTTTGGACTTGCTCATCTTGCCCGCTTTGTCGTTGAGGTGGTGCACATGGAACCAATAGTTGCACCATTTGTGTCCCACATAGGCCTCGCTCTGGGCAATCTCGTTGGTGTGGTGGGGAAAGATATTGTCCACGCCGCCGCAGTGAATGTCCATGTACTCGCCCAAATGCTTCATGGAGATGCAGGAGCACTCGATGTGCCAGCCGGGATACCCCGTTCCCCAAGGGCTCTCCCACTTCAGTTCCTGATCCTCGAACTTGGACTTGGTGAACCAGAGCACGAAATCCGTCTTGTTCCGCTTGTTCTCGTCCTCGTCCACATCATCCCGCACGCCTACCAGCAGTTCCTCCTCGCTGTGATTGGAGAGTGCGTAATAGTCTTTTAGCCTGGAGGTGTCAAAGTAGATATTTCCGCCGCTCTCATAGGCGTAGCCTTTCTCCATGAGGCCCTCTATCATGTGAATGAATTCCGGGATGCAGTTGGTGGCGGGCTCCACCACATCCGGGGTCTTGATGTTCAGGTCTTTGCAGTCGGCAAAAAAGGCATCCGTGTAGAACTTCGCGATCTCCATCACCGTCTTGTGCTCCCGCTTCGCGCCCTTAAGCATCTTGTCCTCGCCCGTGTCCGCATCGCTGGACAGATGTCCCACATCCGTAATATTCATGACCCGCTTTACGTCATAGCCCATGTACCGCAGAGTCTTTTCCAGCAAATCCTCCATGATATAGCTTCTCAGATTCCCGATGTGGGCAAAATGGTACACCGTAGGGCCGCAAGTGTACATGGCTACTTTCCCCTCTGTGTTTGGAATGAACTGTTCCACCTTTCTCGTGAGTGTGTTGTAGATTCTTAACCTGTTCTCCATTTTTCTCCTCTCCGCCCGCCCTGGGGCAGGCTCCAAATCGTATATATTTAAGCCCTCTCAGGGCTTTCCCCTCAGGGCTTTGCTTTCAGCTCCTTGATCTGCTGCTCCAGTTCCAGGATGCGGTTCACCATCTCAGAATTGGCATGCTGTAAATTCACGATGTCTTCTTTGATAGGATCCGGCAGATCGGTCTGGTTCAGGGTCTCCTGGGGCAAGGCCATGTTGCCCCGCTTCACCACCCGCCCCGGCACCCCCACCACCGTAGAGCAGGGCGGCACCTCGCTCAAGACCACGCTCCCCGCTCCGATCTTGGAATTGTCCCCAATGGTGAAAGACCCCAGCACTTTCGCCCCGGCACTGATCATCACATTGTTGCCCACCGTGGGATGCCTCTTTCCATGCTCCTTGCCAGTGCCCCCCAAAGTCACCCCCTGATACAGCGTCACATTTTCCCCAATAACCGTAGTCTCCCCAATAATGACGCCATTTCCGTGGTCAATAAAAAACCCTTTCCCAATCTTCGCTCCGGGATGAATCTCAATCCCCGTCTTGCGAACCCCTCTCTGAGACACCCACCTGGCCCAGAAATAATGCCCTTTCTCATACAGCCTGTGGGCAATCCGGTAATGAATCATCACCTTAAAGCTGGGATAAAGAAAAACCTCCATAGCGGAATGAATAGCCGGATCCCGCTCCCTGATAATCCGAATCTCCTCCGTAATATTCTTAATTATCCCCATACAACCCCTCCCAAATCAAACCCATATCCCAAATCCCCCAAATACAAGCCGAAACCTGAAACACCATATCTACCCCCAATACAAACCGAAACCTGGAAGAATGCCCGCATTATAGGCATTCTTCCGTGCGAATGTACTTTTCGCACCGTGAAACCGGCTCGCTAAGCGAACTTGATCGCTCACAATCCCGAACTTCTTCTCACGCTAAAACCGCGGGAAATCCCTCTCCTTAGAGACGGCATTTTCCCGCGGTTCCACTCTACTTAAAGGCCCAAGGGCCTTTCACTCCATACGCCTAACGCGCGCCTACGTGCCTGCCTAGCGCTCCCGCGGCCGCTCATCCCTTAAGGATAGCGCCGCGCAAAACTTTCGGCAGACCTGCTCCCGGATGCACTTCCTTTTCCCCCGGCGAGGACCGCTCCCAGCATCGGAATGCTTTTCTTCCATGAAAGCTTTTGCATCCAAGCTGCTTTTCTTTCATGGGAATCCGCGTCTTCCATTTGCAGTCCCTCTCTGGCGCCTTTTTGCAACAGCAGATGCTCACATCCCTGTCACCCGGAAAAGTACTCTCTCCGTTCTCTGCATTTCCTATTTTTGCAAAACACAATGGTAAATCTCTACTTACAGAATATGCAAAAAAGTCCATTCTGTCAATGCTTTTGTAAAATTTCATACAGACTGCAGCTCCCACCAAAAGCTCCTACGCTTTCTGGCATCCGCCGCATCCCTCACAGCCGCCCGGGATCTGCTGTGCCGTCAGGTCAAAAGGGCTTGTCAGCAGGCACACTGCCTGGGCCGCAATGCCCTGACCCGCTCCCGTAAAGCCCATTCCCTCTTCTGTGGTGGCTTTCACGCTGACAAAATCTTTCTCCAGCCCCAAGGCTCCCGCAATGTTCTCCCGCATGGCCTCGATATAAGGGCGCATCTTCGGCGCCTGGGCAATGATGGTGGAGTCAATATTTTCCACGATAAAGCCTTTTTGGGCCAGCAGCTCCCCTACCTTTTCCAAAAGAGCCATGGAGGAAATCCCCTTGTAAGCAGGGTCGCTGTCCGGAAAATGCTTTCCGATGTCCCCCAGCGCCGCCGCCCCAAGGAGGGCGTCCATGACAGCGTGGAGGAGCACGTCCGCGTCCGAATGGCCAAGCAGGCCTTTCTCATAGGGAATCTTCACGCCTCCGATGATCAAGTCTCTGTCCTGCACAAGCCTGTGCACATCATATCCTGTTCCGATTCTCATATTTATACCCCTATGCCCGCCCTCGGCGGGCATATCAATCAAAATTCTTCCCAATGGGATCCTGTTTTTTCCCTATTTCCTTTTCTTTTTCGGGAAAGAGAATGCCAGGCCTCTGTCGCTGCCGTCCATTCTCACATCGCGCAGTCTGGACGGACGGCTCTCCTCGCGGTCGTGCTTCCTGCGGCTGTCGCGGTCACGGCTGCTCTCCCTCTCGAATCTCCCGTGAACCGGACGTTCCTCGCTCCTTTCGCGCTTCCTGCGGCTGTCGCGATCCTCCTCCCGGCCCCGCCTTACACGGTCGTCACGAACCTCAGCGCGGCCAAGTCTGCGCCGGCTATCGCTGCCCTCGTCACGGTCACGTCTGCGGCGGCTTTCACGGCTCTCCTCCCAGTCGCGGCCTTTTCGGATTTCATGCTCCTCGCGGACACGGCTCTCCGTGGCCCAGTCTGAGTTCCTGCGTTCCTCACGGTTACCGCGCGCCTCGTTCTGGTCGTTTCTCCGATAGCTTTCACGCTCATCGCCAACTTCGCGGCTTCTGCGAATCTCCCGCTCCTCGTCGCGCTCGCGGCCTCTGCGTTCCCTGCGCTCTTCGTCACGGCCACGGCCTCTGCGCTCCCCACGCTCTTCGTCACGGTCGCGCCTGCGGCGGCCCTCCCTGGCCTCGCCGCGCTCGCCCATACGGCGCTCATCGCCGCGTCCGCGCCTTCCGCGGCCGCCTCTGCTCCTGCCGCGGTCTCCACGGCCACCTCTGGCCTCGTAGTCATCCGCCTCTATCTCAGGCCCCACGTCCCCTATATGGAACTTCAGCATCACGGCGGCCAGATCCAGAGCATCGCACCCCTCTTCCTCCATCTTCCGCTCCACATAGTTCTTCATCAGATCCATGTCTTCACGCCCGTGAAGCTCCCAGGACTGGTTCAGGTACTTCTCGGCCTTTGCTTTCATTACCTTGGAGGCAGCGGGAAGTTCCCTCTCCTCAATGGTGGTATGACAGAAACGCTCGATCTGCTTCACGCGGAAAAGCTCCCTGCCGCTGACGAAAGTAAACGACCGCCCTGTCTTGCCCGCACGCCCGGTCCGGCCGATGCGGTGCACATAATATTCGTTGTCCTGAGGCAGATCATAATTGATTACCACCTCCACATTGTCCACGTCAATGCCCCTGGCTGCCACGTCCGTGGCAATAAGGATATTTGTACTGCCGTTCCGGAAGTGGTTCATGGCCACGTCCCTCTGATGCTGTGACATGTCGCCGTGAAGCCCCTCCGCGCGGAAGTCGGCTTTCTTGAGCATCTCCGAAACCTCGTCCACCTTGATCTTCGTATTGCAGAAAATCAGGCAGAGCTTGGGCTGGTAATATTCCAGCAGGCGGACGCAGGCCGCATCCTTGTCCTGGCTCTTTACCCTGTAGTATCTCTGGGACACCAACGGTATGGTCAGTTCTTTTGCAGCCACCCGCACCAGTCTGGCGTCTTTCTGGAACTGGTTCGCGATCTCTAAAATGGGCTGGGGCATGGTGGCGGAGAACAGCGCTGTCTGATGGGCATTGGGAATCTCACCCAGGATCAGCTCCATATCCTCTCTGAAGCCCATGTCCAGCATCTCGTCCGCCTCATCCAGTACTACCATATTGACGTAGTCAAGTTTGATGGTATGGCGGCGCATATGATCCATCACACGCCCGGGGGTACCCACCACGATCTGCACGTCTTTCAGTCCCCTGATCTGCTTACTGATGTCCTGTCCGCCATAGACGGGCAGCACCTTGATGCCGTGCATATATTTGGCGATATGCCGAATCTCCTCTGCGGCCTGCATGGCAAGCTCTCTGGTCGGGCAGAGAATCACCGTCTGGAGCTTGCGCAAATCCGGATCGATCTTCTGCAGGGCAGGTATGGCGAAAGCCGCCGTCTTGCCCGTGCCCGTCTGGGCCTGTCCGATGATGTCTTCGCCGTCTAACAGGTAGGGGATGGCCTGAACCTGGATGGGCGTCAGCTTCTCAAAGCCCATCTCCCGTACTGCGCGCACGATTCGGTCATCCAAAAGGGGCTCGATGGAAGCCAGGCTGGCGGAATCTACCGCATCTGCCTTTTCCTTATGCGCGGCCGCATATTCCGCTGCGCTGCCTGCATGTTCTTCTGTGGCTGTAGTTCCAGCCGGATATGCCGCCTCGTTTTCCCTATCCCAGGCATCTTCCCCGGCATCCAAGTCTTCTGTTTCTTCCGTCACGTCTGACTCTCCTTTTCCTGCTGCTTCTTCCAAATGCAGCTCTTCTTTGTCCTCTTCCTGCGCGGCATCGGTTCCGTTCACCGCATCTTTTGCCACATCCTCCTGCAGCTTGTGTGCATCTTCCGACTTTGCCGCCTTTTCCAGATGCTCTGTCGCATCTCTCTCCGGCAACCGCTCAGCCTCCATGGGCTCCACAGCACGCTCTGCCGCTGCCTGCTCCGCCGGCCTCTCCTGCGCCGACGCATTGTTCCACTCATTCATTCTGTGTTTACCTGATCTTTCCTTCCTAAAAAATGTGCTGCCTACAGTATCTTTTCCATTCCGGTCTTCTGGGACACAAGCCCGCAGCTTTCATAGAATCTCTTCGCACCCTGATTGCACTCCCATACATTCAATGTCAGGTTATAGCAGCCCTCTCTTCTGGCAAACCCCAGCACATACTCATACAGGCTCCTGCCTATATGCTTCCCTCTTAAACTCTCGTCCACACATAGATCATCGATATACAGCGTCCTGATATCCGTCAATATGTTGTCGTTAAAGTGCTGCTGAAATACGCAGAATGCATAGCCCAGTACGTTTCCATCGGCATCTGCCGCAACGAAAACGGGCCTTGTGTCATCGCGCAAAATAGCCAGAAGCTCCTTGTCTGTATACTTTTTCGTGTCGCCCTTGAACAGATCCGGCCTCCCATTGTGATGCACGGCCAGCACCTGGCCCAGCAGCTTGTTTATTCCTATCAGATCCCTTTCTTCCCCACGTCTGATAACCATATTTTTCCCTCCGGAAGCACTTTCCATCCCACCTGCAACCCAAAAAATAATCCTGAAAACCTCTCTTTCCAGGTCTCCAGGGTCCGGCTGACCACATTCTGACCGCACTTCCAGGCGTCCACATAAACCCTCCTTTGATGCAAGGGAACGTATATGGCCCTGCGTGCAAAACGTGATGTATCCGTATCAGTCAAATGCCAAGACATTTAAAAAGAATGCCGAAAAATATACCATTTCCCAGCATTCTTTCTAGTAGCGAGAGGGGGATTTGAACCCTCGACACTGCGGGTATGAACCGCATGCTCTAGCCAACTGAGCTATCTCGCCATATTCACAAAACATTTTTTCTCTTGTCCGCGCTGCCGACTTTGTTAGTATACAATGAGAAACGATTTTTGTCAACAAATTTTTTTCATTATTTTACTGTTTTTTTACCTGTTTTTTCAGACCGCAGTCTGATGCCCCGCTGCCGGACAGTATCCTGCCTGGCAGCGGGACCGTTGCCTGCCGCGCCGCTTTCGCACAGCAGAAAGTATTTCGCAATCCGTCAGGTCCTGGCAGCCCCGTCCACGGACAGGATCTCGCCCGTCACATAGCTGGCCATGTCGCTGGCCAAGAACAGGAAAGCATTTGCCACGTCCTCGGGCTCGCCCACGCGCCCTAAGGGAATGCCTGCCACGATGGGCTTGATGGCCTCCTCTGGCAGCGCCGCCACCATGTCGGTCCTGGTGACGCCGGGCGCCACTGCGTTCACACGGATATTGTCCTTGCCCAGCTCTCTGGCCAGGGACTTGGTCAGGCCGTTTACGGCGAATTTAGAAGCCGGATATGCCACGCCCGCAGGCTGGCCGTAGATGCTGACCATGGAGCTGGTATTCAGGATGACGCCGCCCCCCTGCTCTTTCATCACCTTAGCCGCTGCCTGTGCGCAGTTGAACACGGCGTTCACGTTCAGCGCCATGGTCTTGGCGAAATCTTCCGGCTTGTAGTCATACAGACGGTCCCTTGCGGACACGCCCGCATTGTTCACCATGATGTCCAGGCTGCCGAAAGTCTCTTTCACGGTGGCCACTGCTTTCTCCACCTCCGCCGGATTCTGCAGATCAGGGCACAGTCCGATCACTTTGTAGTCCGGATTCTCTGCCCGCAGCTTGTCCAGCGCCTTGTCCACGGTCTCCTGCCTGGAGCCGCACAGAGCGACGCTTGCCCCGTTGTCCAGATACATCTTCACGATGGCATAGCCGATGCCCCTGGTGCCGCCTGTAACCATGGCGGTCTTGCCCTTTAATAATTCCATTTTCGTTCCTCCTGTTCCGCTTCCGTCTCCTCGCTTCCATGCCCCTGGGGGAGAGCAATTTTCTCCCGGGCATGTCCGTACCGAGACTGTTTTATTTTTCTATTGACGTTGATTTCGTTGGACCGTTCTTTTCCGCTGTATGTCTACATTATACTGATTCCCGGCTGAAAAGTCAACATTACGGCTCACTCGCTTCCCTGGCGTATCTCCGAGGGCGTCAGCTGATAGTAACTGTGGAAATGCTGATAGAAATAATTCAAATTGGGATAGCCCACACCCGCCGCAATAGCAGATATCTTTTCGTCCGTGTTCAGAATTCTCTCTCTGGCTACCTGCATACGGTAGGCCATCAGATATTCCGAAAATTTCATCCCGGTCTCCTTGATGAAAATCTGGCCTAAGTAAGTGGCATTCATCCGGAACCGATCCGCTATGCTTTTCAGGGATACATGCTGAGTGTATTCCATTGCCGTAATCATGACAATCTTGCGGATCAGGGGTGACAACTCCCCATAAGGTCGCTGCAATACCGGATCCCGGCTCTCCTCCTCCTGTTTTGGCAGCGTGCCGTGGAGCTTTTCCACAATGATCTGCTCGATTCTCTTCTGGAGCCTGCTTTTATCCACGGGCTTCAGCAGATAATCCAGGGCGCCGCAGCGCAGGGCCTCGCAGGCATAGTCGAACTCGTCATACCCGCTCATCATCACATAGTTGGACTCGATTCCCATGCTGTTTAGATGGTTGATCAGCTGGTATCCGAATTCGTCGCCGATCCGCACATCCACCAGACATACGTCCGGCTTCCAGTCCACCACATGGGAGATGACCTCCACACAGCTCCTGGCCGTGCGCACCCGCGCAAACCCAAGGGCCCTCCAGTCCAGAATCCTGCTGATTCCCTCTAAAATCGCAGGTTCGTCGTCCACTATCAGCAATGTATACATTTATCCTCCTTTTCGGCAGGTTCCCGGGATTCTCCTATGTCCTCTCTTCTCCGGCGGCGGATGGCAGGAAGAGCGAGATGAAAAATCCCCCCGCCTCCCTGTTTCCGATTTCCATCCGAAAGCCGTCCCGGTAGAAATACTTCAGCCTCATATAGACATTGCGCAGCCCGATATCCGCCTCCGGGCCGTCGTTTCCCTCATACATGTTCTTCCGGATCTCCGGCAGCTTGTCCGGGGGCACCCCGGCCCCATTGTCCAGAATCTCGATCCGGGTTCCCCCGTCCTCTTGTCCGCCGGTGACAATCAGCAGATTATACTCGCTCTCCCGGTCAAATCCATGGGCGAAAAAGTTCTCCGCCAGCGGCTGCAGCCAGAACACGATGGTCTCCCTGTCCCCCACGGCCTGCTCCAACTGCATCTGGTAGACAAATTTATCCCCATAGCGCATAGCCATGATCTTTAGATACATTTCCAGCAGCTCGAATTCTTCCCCCAGAGAAATAGTCTGTTTTTTGTGCATTCTTGTCCGGTACAGCGTTCCCAGCATAAAGATGGCATCTGCCGTCTCTCTGTCCCCCTGGACCAGAGCCTTGGAGCGCAGCATCTCCAGCGTGTTATACAGAAAATGCGGATTGATCTGATGCTGCAGGGCCCGCATCTGGGTCTCCTGCTCTTTCAGCTTCAGAATATACTCTGTCTCTATGTATCCCTCCAGCTTCCTGCCCACATCCTTCAGGGCAGCTGCGATCATGTCATATTCTGTCTCCCGGTGCCTGGCGGGAAGTGCCCGTCTCTGCATCTGATCAAAGCTTCCGCCCTCCAGATCCGAGAGCATTGCCAGAATCAGAGACAGGAAATGAGCGTCGGACCGGATCCCGGCATAGCTGCTCAAGAGGATGCCTCCATTGATCAGCATCAGAGCCCCAAACAGCATCCACAGGACATAGCGATTGTCCCACATGGCAGAGACAATATCCTTGGCCGCAACATAGCGGTGGCCGCTGGAACCGGATTCCTGCTGCACATAGTACACTCTGACGCCTCTCTCGTCCCGAAGCCAGCCGCTCATCTCCGTCTCGCCGGAGGCCAGCTCTATCCAGTGCTCCTGATAGGTTTCCAGACCGCTGTCCCACAGGACGCTTCCGTCCTCCTCCAGAATCTTCCACGCCACCCGAATGTCCTGATCCGTTCCGTAGATATCCCTGCTGCTGACCCAGAATTCCATGGTCCCCATGGTCTGCCCCATGTAGAGGGGATCCCTGACAGAGCAGACTGCAGCCAGAATATCCCCGAACCGATTCTCCTCCCCGACATCCTCGTCAAAGAACAGACAGGCATCCATGCTCTGGAGCCATATGGTCTTCTTCCCGCTGTCCGAGCGCAGGACCACACTGTTTATCTTATTGCGGCTGTAAAACAGGCTATTCTTAATGTCCGCAGGAATGTATCGGATCTGCGAAGCGCTTCCCAGACTGTTCTGCTGCCGCAGCCTGATGTACTCCCTCTCGTCCTGCGCCGCAAACAGGGCGGACAGATCCTCCATGAGCCTCTCGTTCCCATACAGGCCGTTGACATATTCCATGGCCCATCCCTGGATATCCGCCAGCTGCTGTTCTCTCTCCAAAAAGCGGCTCTGGGCCTCATTGCCCAAAGTGGTCACCCAGGTATTGACAAAAAACGCTGTCATCCCCAAAAACACCGCCGTGCTCATCAGCAGCATGACCACCACGGTTCCCCAAAATTTCCTCCGGTAAATCCGGTAGCCAAACAAATTGCCGTGATGTCTGCCCATACAGCGCCCTCTGTCCCTTGCCTATTTGGCTCCGCCAAAGAAAAACTCTCCGCAGACCGGATAATGATCCGACAGATAAAGCCCGTTCTCCTCATCCGTCCACTTCGTCAGGCTCTCGCAGCAGATATCCCCTCTGACAATGATGAAGTCAATGCTGCACTGCCCGTCACCCTCCCAATATCCGTGATAGGTCACGCCGATATTCTCCGTGACATTGGTAAATCCCGGATAGGCTTTCAGCACTTCCATCTCTTTTGCGTCCGGCTCCATGTTAAAATCTCCCGTGATGATTACCGGAACCTCCCCGAAAAAGGAATCCGTGGATACGCTCTTTAGAATCTGCTCAAGAGCCAGCTTTCTGGGACTCTCCCCCTCATGGTCCAGATGGGCATTTGCCACCCGGAATACCTTTCCGCACCGCATATCCTCAAAGACGGCTTCCGTGCAGATTCTGGGGCAGGGACTCTGTTCGGGATACCGGGAACCCGGCGCCGCAGGTGTGTCGGAGAGCCAGTAAGTGTCCATTTTCATCAAATTGATACAGTCCCTCCGGTAGGCAATGGCGGACTGCTCGTCCCGCAGATCCTCGCCGCGTCCGCATCCGATCACATAGTACCCCTCCAGATTCTCTTTCAGCCACACGGCCACATGGGGCAGCACCTCCTGAAAACAGATAATATCCGCCTGTTCCTTTTGGATCTTTTTCAGGATAAACGGCTTTCTCAAGTCGAAATTATTGATGCCGTCCTCCCCGCAGTCATACCTGATATTGAATGTCACGAACTTCATAAATGTACCTCCTGGTTTTGTATTGACCTTAAAATGTTCCTCCATGGCCCTTTCGCGCACTTTTCCGAAAACCACAAAAACCTGCAGGGCTCCAGGTCAGAGCCCCACAGGAATTTTCATTTCGGCATTTTTCTTTCCCAGACCGGTCTTCCGGCTGTACTTGTCTTACTTAAAGAACTCGTCGATCTGCTTCTGAGCCTCTGCTATGATAGTATCTAAGCCGACATCTTTCATCTCTTGGATACACTTAGGAAGCACTTCCTCCGGATCGGAAGCCCCTGTCAGCAGATCATATTTGTATTTATCCCATACCTGATTGACCGTTGCCACCTCGTTGGAGATATTGCTGACATCCAGCGCAAATCCCAGACAGCTGGAAGCTACGGCTTCTTCGTTCTGCTGAATTACCTCGTCCCACTGGTTCGGATCCGTTCCCACCTGATTGGTCATGATGAAGAAAGTTCCCTGTGTGTAGCTGGGCCAAGGCCAGTTGTCCGTGATCCTGTTTACAAATCCGTCCTCTGTGTATTCAAAGTCCTTGCCCTCGATGCCGTATGCGCACATATCGCGGAATTTGCTGTCCGTGTTCATCAGCTGCAGCACTTTCAGCGCTTCTTCCTTGTAGTTGGAATTTACGGAGATGGCATTCATGGAACCCTGTATGGTCTCTGTGGTGTAAATGGGGCCAAATACCTTGTTGACAATGTACTTATCAATTCCCTGTCCCACTGCCCAGCTGGCTGCAGCGCTGGGCCATCCCTGGGCATTGCCGAACATATGGCCTTTATCGCCCTCTGTCAGGACATTGGCGTCAGGATTGATAATGCCGTCCATGTACCAGCTGTGCAGAAGCTTTAAGTTCTCTACGATGTCTTCCTGCTCCAAAGTGCAGACAACCTGACGGGAAGAGTCGTCGATCTTCACACCGATGGCCTGGATGCCGCCGGCAAGTCCGTCATAATTGTTGAAGAATCCGTTCCACAGAGAGCCCTGATCCAGCTTAATCGGATAGAAAGACTTGCCCTCCGCTTCCTTAACCTGGCGTACTACCGGATCCAAAGCCTGCATGGAGTCGATCTTGGTCATATCGATATTATACTTCTGTACATAGGTATCGTCAATATAGTAAAACTGTGTTAAAGAAGAATCTTTGTAGGTGGGAACCGCATACACCTTTCCGTGTATCTGTGCGCCTGCCCAGAGCTTCTCGGGAACAAAGCTGTAAAGATCCGGCGTGGCGGTCTGCACCAGGTCCGTAATGTCGGCGAAAGCGCCCAGATTTACGAAATTTCCGTAATTCGTATTGTTTGTGAACATCAGGTCGAAATATTCGCCCGTATTCACAATGTTTTTCATCTTGGTATCATAGTCGTTCCAGCTGGCGATCTTTACGTCCAGCCTCACACCGATCTTCTCCTCGGTGTAATCGCTGATCTTTGCAATGCTTTCCTCAAAGTCGTCGGGGGTTGTTCCGCCCACTGTCCAATAGACCAGCGTAGGCACTTCGCCGCTGCCTGATGCCTCTTCCTGGCTGCTCTCCTCAGCAGATGACTCCTCAGCAGACGACTCTTCCGCGGATGACGACTCCTCAGCCGCCCCCCCTGACTCCTCGCTGCTTCCGCTCTCCAGCGGCTTGGACTCCGCATTGTCATTTCCGCAGCCTGCCAGCATACCCACTGTCATAGCCGCAGTCATTCCAAGTGCCAGAATCTTGCTTAAACTTTTCTTTTTCATGGTAATCCTCCTCGTTTCATAAATTTATATCTTCCGGCAAAAGCCGGCCTGATATCCGATTAAAGACATCTCATCACCCTTTCACAGCCCCCACAGTCAGGCCGGAGATAAAGTATTTCTGGAAAAACGGATAGGCGCATGCGATGGGAAATACAATCACCACCACAATAGCCATGCGGGCCGCCTCCTGGGGCATATTGGCCAGCATTTCCGCAGCCGTGACACCGATGGTGGCCGCATTTTTTACCAGCATCTGTATATTCGTCAAAATCTGATTCAGCAACGCCTGCAGGGACAGCAGCTTGCTGTTGTCAATGTAGAGCATGGACTGATACCAGTCATTCCAGTAGGCAAAGCTTAAGAACAGTCCGATGGTAGCCAACACCGGCAGGGAAATCGGCAGCACGATTCTGCTGAAGATCACCAATTGATTGGCGCCGTCCATCTTGGCGGATTCCACCAGGGATTCCGGTACCGTGGTCTTGAAGAACGTCCTGCAGACGATTACGTTGAATGAGGATACCGACAGCGGCAATATCAAAGCCCACACGGTATCTTTCAATCCCAGGAACTGGCTCACGATGAAATAGGTGGAAACCAGACCTCCGTTAAATACCATGGGTATGAATACCACCATAGTCAGAAATCCGTTCAGTTTATAGTCCGGCCTGGAGAGCACATACCCCATGAGAGTGGTCAAAAGCACTCCCAGCACAGTGCCCACTATGGTCACGAACAGCGAAATGCCAAGAGCTCTCGCGATCATCTTTCCCTGGGAGACCAGGAAGACATATCCCTCCATGGACGGAATCTTCGGAATAAACTGATAGCCGTATTCCATTATGGACTCCTCCGCCGAGAAAGAAATCGCCACCACCAGCAGCACCGGAATCACACAGGCCAATGCCGCCAGCGCGAAAATAATATTCAGGACCACATTCGTGGGCTTTGAGACCCGGTTAAAACGGTCAAATCCGTCTGGTTCATTTTTCTTCTTATTCTTAATTCTATCTGCCATAATCTTCTCTCCTTTGCTCCAGCTCCCTAGCTGCCCGGTCCTGACGTCAGCGGAGAATCTCCTGCCGCGAAGTGCGCGCGTTCCTGCATTCCTCAGGCGCCGGCTGGACGATTATTGTCAAATCATCGCGCTCTCACGGTCAATCTTTCTCACGATGGCATTAGCGGTCAGAATCGTGATACATCCGGCCACAGACTGTATAAATGCGGCGGCAGCCGACATACCTGTGGTAGAAGTCCGCAACTGTTTGTATACATAGACATCCAGCGTGTAGACCACGTCATACAGCGAGTTGGAGTCTCTGGGCACCTGGTAGAACAGACCGAAATCGGAGTAGAAAATGCTTCCTACTTTCATGATGAACATCATAATAATAACATTCTTCATCAGGGGCAGAGTAATGTAGCGGATCTGCTGCCAGATCGTGGCGCCGTCAATCCCTGCGGCTTCATAATAGGTCTTGTCAATGCCCGTGATGGTGGCCAGATAGACTACCATACCATAGCCCACACCTTTCCACAGATTCATAAATACGAGGAAAGGCGGCCACATCTCTTTCTTCATATACCATTGCTGACGGTCATATCCCAATGACTCCAGCAGATTGTTCAAAAGGCCCTTGTCAAAACTCAGGAATGCCCATACCAGCGCAGTGACTACCACCCAGGACAGGAAGTAGGGCATGAACATGGCTGTCTGATAGACCTTTGCCATCCGCTTGGAATGGATCTGTCCGATGGCGATGGCTGCCGCCACGGGAATCACGATTCCCAGGATGATAAATACGATATTGTAGGCCAGCGTGTTTCTGAGAATGAGCCAAATATCCTTTGACGCAAAGAGGAACTTGAAATTGTTGAACCCCACCCACTTGCTGGTGAAGAAGCTCTTCAGAAATCCGCCGTTGATCTTGAATTCCTTGAATGCGATCACGATACCGAACATAGGCAAAAAAGAAAATAGAAAATACCAGATCGTCGTCGGCAGCGCCAACAGAGTCAGTTCCGTGTCATCACGCCTCCAGCGGCGTCTCTTTCCCTTTACTTTCTTCTTGTCTCCTGCCATTCCCTGTCCTCCTTGCTTTTTTCATTTACTTTTGGTGATATGCAAGTTTTATATGTAATTTCATGGTTTTTAGTATAACATGGCATCTTTTATACAACAATCTAAAAAAAGTGACTTTGTAGTATAAAAACCTTATCTTATATGTATATAATCCGCAATTTATTTTTGTATATATTACACAATACCCCTCTTTTTATTATGACGGGATTCTTTGTTTTATGTTAATTTCCACAGTGACGTGCAGAGCGCAAAAAAGAAAGGATACCCCCATATCTTTTGGGGAAATATCCTTTCTAAATAGTCTTGCATGTGTCCTTTGGATTTGTCGGAAGCCTCTCCGGGACTCCTCCGTGTCATCCCGGACTTGCTCAGCCCTGCTGTCCATCCCAAAGATCAATCATCTGTCTTGCAAAGTTCAGTTCCTTTCCGGTCCATCCGTAGAGGATGCAGGTACGGTAGGCGTACTCCGGGATGCAGATATTGTTGTAGCCTGCCGTCTGGACGGAGAATACATTCACCCGGGGATTCACTTTCCTCCTGTATTCCAGGACCAGTTCAAAGACATTGATATAGTCTCCCTGTCCCCGGCTGCCCCACCGGCATGCGAAGCCCTTTTCCCGGTATTCCCGCTTCTGGGCATCGGTTCCGTACAGGCCGCCATGGCCTGCCTGCTGGTCGGAGTAGATGAAGATCTGGTCCCAGTGCTCTTTCTTTTGGATGGCATTTTTGAAGAATTCCCAGATGCCGCCCTCGGTGGCCGAGCCCACATCCGTATACGTCGGTTCGGATATTTCTTTACACTGGCGCAGAATCTGCCCCCGTCCGGAGATGGGGAAGATTTTCAGACGGTCCCCGAATTTGCCCACATAGCCCTCCTCCGAGGCCGCGGCGGCAATGACGGATGAGAGGTTGTCGATGACTGCTATCTGGACTGTGCCGTATTCCGAGGGGATGGCGCCCCAGGCGGAGCCGGAATTGTCCGAAAGGCACATGGTCTTGCCCCGGAACTTAGGGATATTCTCCATGGAAAGGTCTATGCATTCCTCCAGGGCGTCCATGATGCGGGGCTTGTGGGCACACTCGCTCTTCTCCACTGCTTTATAGGCGCTGTAATACCGGAAAGGAAACTGCCTGCCCCCCGCCACGCCGGCTTTCAGCCGCTTTAGATATTCTTCGCAGAAAACGGCGTCCTCTATCTCGGAAAATACGCCCCGCAGGTTTCGAATCAGGGCCATATGGCCCATGGAAATCTGAGAAAAAATCTCTTTCCAGCTCATTCCCTCCGAGCGCAGGTTCTCCCAGGTCTTCTTCCCGGGAGGCAGTTGGATGCCGCCGGTCTGCATAAACTCGTCTATAACAGCGGAATGGGCGTGGGTGATGCGGACAGCGTCTTTCAAGCCCATCTCCGCGTTTTTGTACTTTGCGGCTTCATAGGGGTCCAGCCGCTCCAGCTTTGCCGCTATGGAACGCTTTAGGAGGCTGGGCATCTTCTGCTTTCCCTGATTGCTATAAAGGAAATAGGCCAGCTGGGACAGCCCATCGTCTCCCCGGCTCATGACCTGGCGCTCCAGCTCTCCGAACAGGCCCGGATTCGCCCGGGTAAATTCCTGCCGCCCGGGATGCAGCGCCGCCCTGACCATGATGACCTGGGGGTTCAGGCGCATGAAAAAGTCCGTCCGCAATGTGACTGCCCAGCGCAGGGTCCCCTCGAAATCCGCCTCCAGAGCCTGATCTATGGCACTCTCCATGATTTCCGTGGTGGTGCGGCCGTCCCATGCGCTGCCGAAGAGCAGATACCCCTCCAGGAGCGCACAGCATTTGTATTTTGCGTCCCGGACGGCTCTGCCCAGTCCGCCATCGCGATAGTAGGAGGGCTCGCCGAAGATGGAGGAAGCCGTGATCATCTTCAGGGTTTCCAGCGGGCTTACGCGGTAGGACTCCCCTCCCATGAAGTTTTCCACTGTCTCGTTTTTTCTGGCTGAATTAAGAACCTCTCGAAAACGGCTCATTTTTTGACCTCCTGTCCTCTTTTCATGCTATCCACGCGAGCCATCAAGTTTGCCCACGGATTATGGCGCTGGCATCTGCCGCCGGCAAGCCGGGGACCAATGGAAGAAGAGCATTCCATGGAAGAAAGGCATTCCAATGGCAGGTGGTTGTTAGCATAAATCAATGTTTATCTCATACTTGTCTTCAATAAGCATATAATTTACATTGTGCTTTTGGGCAAGCTCTAAAAATTTAGAATTTTCTTCCAAAACGCTTTTCATCGTGCACCCTGCATCGTCCAAACGGTTTTCAACAGCGTTTGCGTAGCTTTTTATATCGGCAAAATGGTTCCTTATATAGCGCTGGCTAAATACAAGGCAATAGTATCTAATGTGCCTGAGGTACTCCTTTTCGAAATCCCTTTCCCAGTCAAAAGGAATATAGCATCCCTCCACGATCAGATTCTGATTGTTCTCTATGGCTGTTTTCATCATTTCGCGAATCACAGGCCACAAGTAATCTGTCAGTTCATCATCATCCTCAGGTGTAAGCCTGGTGTAGCCGCTGCGGATGAGACCCATTTTCAAATGGTCTATTGACAAATACGGATATTTATATTTTTCAAGCAGGTTTTGGGCAAGCACGGTTTTACCTGTATGTGATGCGCCCGTTATCAATATAATCATCTTTTCTCCTATTTCCGGCGTTTCCTTTTCCAGCGTTCCCTATGCAGATTTTTTCCTACGAATTTGTAGTGGTATTCAATTCTTTCCAAAAAACAAAGCCCCGAGAAAGGACGGGGACGGTGTGTCGTGCTCTACCTCGTACTCTACCATTGAGCTACTGCCGGTCTCCCGGCAGATGGGACTCGAACCCATAACAACGCGATCCAAAGTCGAAGTAACCGTCTCCTGCGCATCGGGGCTGTTTGTATCCTGTGAAGCTTGAAATCACCTGGCGCCTGCCTTAGTGATTTCTTTTACCTTTATATCGGCCGGAGTTGAAAATCTGTTAAGACCTTTCCGGGCACAAGTGCCTTTTACTGAGCATTGCATGAAAAGAGCCCCGAGAAAGGACGGAGACGGTGTGTCGTGCTCTACCATTGAGCTACCGCCGGTCTCCCGGCAGATGGGGCTCGAACCCATAACACCGCGATTATCTGTCGAAGTAACCGTCTCCTGCGCATCGGGGCTGCTTTTATCCTGTAGAACTTGAAATCTTTTAGGGAGGTATCTTCTGGTCCAGTGATTTCCTCCATTTTTATATCGGCAAAAATCGGATGCCGGTTAAGTCCTTTGCAGGCATTTCCTGTCCGGACACATTATTATGTCACGTCCATGTTCCTCAAAAATAATAGAAAACGTACTGCCCCAGTTCCCTGGTGCGCCTGTCGTACTCCGCGTCTCCCTCATGCACGGCTGAGACGGCGGTAATCTCGCCCAGGCGATTTCTTTCCACAACAATATCTACAGGCCCCTCTTCCCGGCTCTGATAGGAGCCCAGCATCTCGTCCCGATAGGTGCGCACCTGCTCCCCCTGGTAGCGCAGGAAGCCGTTGTCCAGCCGGGTGATCCCCCAATCGGCATATTGGGCATCCACTGTCTCCGAGTCCAGGCACAGGCTTACTGCCACGTCAAAAGCGCTCCGCTCCACGCCGAACTCCCGGGCAAGCGCTGCCTGGATCTCCTCCCGGATGATGTCCGGATCCTGGGTAGCGTCCACGTCCAGCACGGAGAACACTACCTCCTCCGCCCGCTTCTGGGGCCGTTCCCCCAAAGCGATGTCCCGGGCGATTTCCACCCGCACGCCCCATCTGGAATTGGAACTGGCGCAGTAGCTGGTCAGGTCATGGGAAAAAGGCGCCTGTCCCCCTGTGGCAAAGGCCACCGTGCCCCCTGCCAGCAGCAATGCGGAAGTCAGCAACGCAAAGGCCGAAGCTTTCCGAAATGCCAGAATGCCTTTCACCCGCCTCTCCACCTCTGTCTTTGAGAAAGCGCTGTAAAGCAGGGAACTGCGGCTGGCGCTGACCGCCATGGCCAGCAGGCTGTAAGCGTAACCTTTCCGCTCATCCTCCCCGCATCGGCTAAGCACGGCCGCGTCACAGGCCGCTTCCAGGTCGCTGGCAAGACATTTCGCCATCAGCCACACCAGCGGATTGTACCAGTTCAGCAGGATGGCCGCCAGCATGACGGCTTTCACAAGATTGTCCCTGCGCCTGATATGCATGGCCTCATGTGCCAGCACATGGCGCAGCAGCACGGCATTTCCAAAGTCCATCCGTGTGGGCAGATAGATGCGGGGACTTAGCAGCCCGCACACCAGCGGGGAGGCAATCTCATCGCTGGAGAACACCAGCACATGCCCCATCCCCATGTCCCGCAGCAGTTCGTTCACAGTCTCATTGTGCTCCATCAGCAGGCCGCCCCGCAGCTTTTTCGTGTAGGTAATCTTCTGCCATGCCAGGATTCCCGCCGCCACAGCCAGTCCCAGGAGGTAGAATGCGGGCAATGCCATTCTCATTGTCTTCAGGGAAAAGAGCGGACTTGCGTCTATGACATTGTAGGAAGACCCCTCCGCGGCAGCGCCATATACCACTTCCTCCGCCACTGTCTGGCTTATGCTCTCTGCGCTGGTACCATCCGGATTCTCCCGAACCGAGGGGCGCTGTACCATACCGGTGGCTTCCGGCGCTGTGGTGTCGGGAGCCCCTCCCCCTTCCCACTGTGCTGCCCCGCCAGGCTGCAGCTGCGCCACATCCTCTGAAAGCGTTGCCTCCTCGAACTGTGCCAGGGAAAATCCGGACAGCCAGGCGGGCACAGGCAGACTTAAGGGGCTGCTTAAGGAAAAAGGCACCAGCAGGCGCACCAGCACCACGCCCCAGAGAACGGGAAACACGAATTTGGGCAGCTTGTTCTTAAGCAGCGCCCGCAGCAAGAGCACCACCACAATCATGATGCTCCCATAAAAAGCCATGAGAAAAAATGGCATATTCATTCTAAAATGCAGCATTTATTTCGCCTCCTCTATCATGCGGGCAAGCCGGAGGGCATCTTCCTCCGAAATTCCCTGATTCTTTAGAAATGATGAAAAGAACAGCTCGCTGGAGCCGCCGAACATCTTGTCAATGAGCTGCTCCGTCTCGCTTTTTGCCACCTCCTCCCTGGTGACTTGGGGCGTGCAGAGGAATCCCGGCTCGCTGCGCTCAATGGCGCCTTTTTCCATGCATTTCTTGATGACTGTGTAAGTGGTATTTTTGTTCCAGCCGATACGGCCGGCCAATATGTCTACGATATCCTTGGCATAGCTGGGGCCCTGCTCCCACAGAACCTCCATGACTTTCAGTTCCGAATCAAACAGCTTTCCGTCCATGGAATCTCCTTTCTTTCGGTTTCTTGTTTTTGTTTTTGACTTGTTTTTTCTTGCTTTTGTTTTTTCTTGCTTTTTGTTTTACATCGTATGTTTATGCTTTTAAATACAAAATGGACTATTGCAATAGTCTGAGCTCATTTATAGACTATCACAATAGTCCAGCGTTGTCAACTGGGGTTTCAAAATATTTTTTATCTCCGGAGATGCGCCCCGAATCAGCTCCATAATCTCAGCAACCGCCTCCTCGCAGGCCACGAATACTTCATTCTCCGTATTCGCCTTATCCTCTCTGGCATCAACCTGGTTATGGGACACATATATGGTTTGTTTGCTGGTAAAAATATCTCACAGCTCCGCCTTTTTCAAGGACTTGATGTCATCGTTCTGCACGCAGATGCCTCCCGGACTGTGCTTTTGCAAAACGGTCTGACGGCCGGCCAGATCATCAACTTGGTCATTATCTTGGTCACTTTGACCAAGATATGCGCGGATTAGTTACTAGACATAGTATTTCTGATTTCCACTTTTGGGCTTATCCGGAATTGTCATTTTTAACTGTCCTGTTTTAATCATAGGATTAAGATAATGTCTTCTAAAAAAGCTCCTGTCATCTATTTTTATATAATCCATGATTTCTTTAGCAGAATGTGGCTGTCTACAAAAAGCAGTTATCATCTTGGTCACATCTTGGTCACTATCTTGGTCATTTTGACCAAGATGCAGATTTTCCACATGATTCAGCAATTCAAAATACTTATCGCACGCCTTACACAGCACCATAATTCCAGATGCGCTGATATTATATTCCGGCAGACGTCCATCGTACTTTGTGCATGCCTCCTTGATTTTGTCAAATCCTCTGCCCCATGCTTCTATCATACCGCTCTTAAAGAAAACATTTGCCAGCTTAGGATTATACGGCTTGGAAGCATGCTTCTCAAACAGCTTCTCCGCTGAATCCAGCTCTGACGGCATCTCACCATCATTCCAGATATATATTTTATCCTTGTATACGCTGATCTGGATCGGATTGCAGGCGCTATAATCCTTATGAACCACCGCATTCAGCAGAATCTCGCGGAATGCTTCCTGCGGAAACATAAACTGCTCAATTCTCTGAATCCCTTCATAATAGATTAACGCTTTCAAATATTTCGTATAAACCAAGTCAACCGTCTTATCAATCTGCTCAATCAGGGAGCCATGTATCTCGTCCTGATATTTCAGATCAGAATCGGAATCGCCAAAATAACCAATCTTAATATAAGAACCTGTAACCCACTTCTCCGGATCTTTATAGAATGCCAGCATTGCCGCTCTGATTAGGTAACCGTCCCCATCAAATAAGTGAAGATTCTCCATCAGTATGGTATCATCAACTCTTGTTTCCTCCTCCGTCAGCCTGTGTCTCCGCAGAGCCTTTTCCTTAAACAGGTCAATCGTCTCTCTCCTTAAATCCGTTACCTGTAATTTGGGTATTGGCATACCATCCCATGTTCTGCCCTGTGATTTCATGATTGCTTTATCCAGTTCCTTTCCGGTTATCGTTCTCATGGTGCTGCCAGAACGGTAAAAATATTTCCCATGATAGCTGATAAGCGAGGGGTACTTATCCACAATAATCTCAATGTATTGCAGCTTTCCCTCGTATAACAGATTGACATACAAATTCCTGCACATGCTCTGGATAACGATTCAATGATATTTTTCGTAAAAAGCAGATATCTCTGCTCGAACATTTATCGCATGGACGTAATTTTAATAAATTCTTATACATATAATTTAATCCCCTCTCCAGTTTGGGCATAATATTCACATAACTACATTCAAATTAAAGTAGCAAAAGGATGTTGCACCAAAACAATAATACACCTTATAATCCACATTAAAGCCGTAAAAATATCTAATATAAATCATACGTTTAAAACCTTACCGCTTTGGTCAAATGCCATCAAAAATCAATGTCTTGACGCCACCTGAAATCTCTTTCACTGAAATCGGCCCCCGGCATCGGGCTTTCTATCAGGTGCATCCCCACTACCTCTGCTTTGTCGATATCTTGAATCATGGCAACCGTCAATGGATCCGTAATCCACTCGTCCTCATATCGATTGCCAAAATAAATGGGCGAATGACAGACAGAATCTTCCACTTCTCCAAATATGATTTTCAACATTACACTGGCCTCCTCGGGCGGCAAGCCCCCTATCCACGGCAAATGGCAAATCGCCGCCTCTCTTCTGGCCTGTCAGATAAATCTACTGCACTTCCTTATTCAGTATAGCATAGGCATGGACAAAAAGCGATAGGATTTGCGTCTAATCCTACGGTTGCCGGCGAATCCCCACATTATTTCATTTTCCCATTGACAAAATCGCCCATAGTGCATATACTCAATATATACAGTAAGTCTACTGTAAAACAGGCTCCACCCTGCCTGAAACTACAGGCGGAACCGCAAAAAGCATGCGAACAGCCAGGAGGTGATGCACAAAATGAATATCCACATATCCCTGCAAAGCCATATCCCTACCTATGAGCAGATCAAAGCCCAGATCCTGAACGGCCAGCTGGCCCCCAATCAGCCCCTGACTTCCATGCGCCAGCTGGCCAGGGACTTAAGGGTGAGCGTCATCACCACCACCAGGGCCTACAGCGACCTGGAGGCGGAGGGACTGATTTACACCGTACAGGGGCGGGGCTGCTTCGTGAAAGGGGATGCGGAGATGGTCCGGCTACAGTACCTCCACAGCATCGACGAAAACTTTCGCACAGCCGTGGAAAAGGGGAAAGCAGCCGGCTTGACCCTATCCGAATTACAAGACAGATTGGAGGAAGCTTTCCATGAACAATGCCATTGAAATCCATGATTTATGCAAGACCTATCCGGGATTTTCCTTAAAGAACGTCAGCTTCACCGTGCCCCAGGGCCTGTGCTGCGGCTTTGTGGGACCCAACGGGGCCGGGAAATCCACCACCCTGCGCCTGCTGGCAGGACTGGCCTTTCCCGACAGCGGGGACATCCGGCTGTTAGACCGGCCCGTCTGTGACCCTGCCGTAAAAGGGGAAATCGGCATCCTTTTCGACCAGCCCTATTATCAGGAGGAATGGACGCCCCTGGATATCGAAAGGAGCCTGGCCCCTTTCTATCCCGGCTGGGACAAGGCCCAGTACAGAAAGCATCTGTCCCGCTTCGGCCTGGATGCCCGGAAGAAAGTAAAAGGCTTCTCCAGAGGCATGAAGCAGAAGCTGGCCTTTGCCGTCCATCTCTCCCGCAATACCCGATTGCTTCTGCTGGATGAGCCCACAGCCGGACTGGATCCTGCCGCCCGGGACGAGCTGCTGGACATCCTGCGGGAATATATGATTCCGGAAAACCGCACGATTCTGTTTTCCACCCATATCACCAGCGACCTGGAACGGCTTGCCGACCGTATCGTTTATATCAGCGGCGGCGCCATTTCCTATGCCGGCGACACGGAGGAGCTGGTTTCCCGTTATTGCATGGTGCGGGGCAATGTGCTTCCCGAAGATAAAAAAGCTTTTGCCATCGGGCTGCGCCAGTCAGCCAGCGGCTACGAATGCCTCATGGAGCTGGCACAGATAGGCGGGCTTCCCCCGGATAACCTCACAGAGCCGGCTACAATAGGCGATGTGGTAGTTTATATGGAAAGGAATAAAAAGAATGCTTAATATGTTAAGACTGAACTGGTCGGCAATGAAATCCTATCGTATCCGTTTCTTGATAATCCCTGTATGTCTTTTCGTAGTGGGATGTCTTTCCCCCATCCTCCTGGTGCCCATGGGAGCCTTTCAGCTGTTCTCTTTCTCCCTGAACCCTTTCGCCGTAGAGGAAAAGGGTGATTTGAACCGGCTCTATCTGACCCTGCCGGTGCCACGGCGCAGTGTGGTCATGGGCAGGTATGCCCTGTCCCTCCTCCTGTACATGATAGGGGTCCTGCTGGGACTGGCCATGATGCCCCTGGCCAACCTGGTCTCCCTCTCCAAATGGTATCTGGACTTCAAATGGAGCCTGGCTCTGGTCTCGTTCAGCTTCCTGGTCTATGGGATCATGAGCCTGGCCATGTATCCCCTGCTTTTCAAAATGGGATACCAAAAGGGGAAAGTCTGGGGATATTACGTGCCTGCGGTGTTCATCTGCCTGATTTACATCGCGGTGCTGGAATATGACATTCTGGTGGGAAACGGAACCTTTATCCTTAATCTGCTGGTGTATGCTTCCGATCACATCCTGGCAGTCAGCGCCGGAATGTTTACGGCAGGAGGGATATTGTTGTGCCTCTCCTATCTCCTGTCCGCAAGGCTGTATGCCAGGCGGGAATTTTAGCCCTCCCCTGTCTGGCCGGCAATGAACCGACACCGGCTTCCCTAACTGTGGGTCACGGAGCTATCGCCTTTCCGATGGCCTGTAAAAGACTCTTGTCCGCCTCCGTAGTGTCCTGGGTCAGTTCCCAGATCATGATGCCGCCCAGGTTTTCCACGGCATACAGTGTCTTTTGGGCGATAGTGTCCGGCCCATTATAATGGACATCCATGCCGTTATAGGTGACCAGGTCCCCTTTATAGGCATCGGGCGCTGCCACCAGAATCGTTCCATAATCAGCCCAGCTGGGACGGGCATAGAAAGGGACGCCCAGGACGATTTTATAGGCGGGAAGACCACGGGGCTCTCTCCAGTATATCCCACAGTCCACGGCAAACGAATAGGAAGAGTGCCTCTCACCGTCCCCACCGTCATAGGCCATGACATTGATGAAATCCAAGGCGTTCAACACGGCATTCGTGTGGGCGGCGGCATCATAATAGACATTGCCGTCAGCGGTGGCTCCGCTGAGCACGGCTGCTGTCAGAAGCTTGCCCTGGGCGTGAAGTTCCTCCGCCAGCGCAAGCATCAGAGCCTCGTACTGCCTGGCGCTGCTGCCGTCTACCCTGGGGTGTTCCCAGTCCATATCCACACCGTCGAAGCCATATTCCTGGCACATGGACAGGATACTTTCCACAAAAAACGCCAGCCGGGCCTCGTCGGCAGTGGCTTCCATAAATACATTTTCCAGCGGGGTATCATTGTAGCTCCAGCCGCCTACGGACAATAATGCCTTGGCGCCGTTGTCATGGGCGGAACGGATCAGCGCTCTGGCCGTGTCCGGGTTCTCCAGATCCAGCAGCCCGCCCTCTGCCGTGGGAATGGCAAAAGGTTTCTTCTTTAAAAACAACTTATATACTTGCAGCTTATTTCCACAGATACACAATTTAGGAAATGGAGTAAAAATACTCCATGCCCCTATCCGTCCTCACGGCTCCCACGGCCACGCCATAGAGTCTCTCCGCCACATTTTGCTCCAACATTTCCTCCGGTGTGCCGCTCCAGAAGATTTTCCCCTCTGCCACGGCGGCAATCCGGTGGGAAATCTTCAGGGCCAGCAGGATGTCGTGCAGCACCAGGACAATTGTCTTGCCCTCCTTTGCCAGCTGCCGGACGATTCCCGCCAACTTCACCTGCTGCCCGATGTCCAGGTAGGTGGTGGGCTCATCCATGACAATGACAGGGGCCTCCTGGGCTAAAGCCATGGCAAGGTACACTTTCTGCCGCATGCCGCCGGATAGCCGGGACATCTGCATCCCCGCCAGGTCCTCTATTCCCATCTGTCTCATAGCTTCTCTGGCTATCTGAAAATCCGACTCCCTGTATCTCCTGGGGTAGTTCAGATAGGGGAAGCGCCCGTGAAGAACCATGCGGTCTGCGGAGATGTCGGGCACGTTCTTTCCCTGGGGGAGGTAGGCAATGTTTCTGGCCAGCTCTGCCCGGGACATATTTTCTGTCGAAATTCCGTCAATCTTTACATTCCCTGCCGAAATGGGCAGAAATCCCAGGAGAGTGCGCAGCAAGGTGCTCTTCCCGCTGCCGTTGGTTCCGATAATCGTGGTGATTTCGCCCTGCTTTGCTTTGAAGTCCACGCCGTGCAGAACCTCCGTTTTCCCGTATCCGGCCCGGACCTGCTCCATTTCAATCATTGCGCCCTCCATCCGGGAACTGCCCGATTTGCTTCCGTTTCCATTGCACTTCTGTTTCTTGCACTTCCGTTTCCATTGCACCCTTGTTTCTAGTCACCCCCACTTCAAGTGGGATGCCAGAGGCCCCCAAGGAGCCTTTGATACTTGCGCGCCTGAACGGCTGGGGCGCAAGCCCTTTTACTGGCTACCGCTAAAAAGCGGCTCATTCACTATCTTCTTTTCTTGACTCTTCTGACTGTTCCGCTATATACTTCTTAATCGCTTCTTCTGTCAGATTGCCACATCTTCCATTATATAGCATGTTATCATAAAAATCACCAATTTCTTATAACTCTTTCAACGTAAACGACACTTTCCAAAGCCCCTTATAGGAAGTATCCTTCACCAGCCCCGCCTTGTACTCGTCAATGCATAGTCTTCCATCCAGCCCCTCCTTAGTATCCATACCTCTTTCTATATTTCACAAACATGGAAAACGACAAAACAAGAGCCATCAGTTCCGCTGCCGGCGTTGCCAGCCAGATTCCGTTCACGCCAAGAAGCAAAGGAAGCACGATCATGGTAATCAGCATAAATACAAACGATCTGGAAAATGCAAGGACAGCCGAAACAATCCCGTTGGATAACGCGGTAAACATTCCGCTGGCAAAAATATTGAATCCGATAAAGAGCAATGCTACCGTGCATATCCTGTTTCCCGTTACCGCCAGATCATACACCGGATTATCCGGCCGGGCAAATACGGATACCAGCGGCCTTGTCAGCATAAAGGAAAACACAACCGTGACCACGGAGATCACTGCGATCACTTTCATGCTCAACGCAACCAGCTTTTTTAATTTTTCATGGGTTTGAATATTCCCTTCATTCAAACTGCACTCCCCATAATAAAAACTCAGCATGGGAGCAACCCCATAAGAATACCCTGTATACAAAGAACTTACAAACATCAGCACATACATGATGATGGTAACAGCGGCAACCCCGTCTTCCCCGACAAACGCAAGCATCGTCCAGTTGAACATCATTGTGATAATACCGGTAACGAGCGCAGTCGCCATCTCAGAGCATCCGTTTGTAGCCGCACCCGCAAGAACCCTGAATCGGAATACTGGTTTCTTAAAATGCAGCAGGCTCTTTTTCCGGCTGAAAACAAACAGGCCAACAACCGCTGTCACAGAATATCCAAGCCCTGTCGCTATCGCCGCGCCACTAATCCCCATATCAAATCCGGCAATAAGCACATAATCAAGCACCATATTCAAAACACCGCCCGTCACTGAACAGATCAGGGAAAGGTTCGCTTTTTCGCTGGCGATCATATAAAGCGTAAAATTGTTCATCAAAAGAATAGGCACCGTAAACACCAGATAACGGCTCAAATATTCCACACAATACCTTTCTACATCAGCAGAAAGGTTCATACCGGCAAAAATATGATTCATTGCCAGATACCCGACCGCGCACATGACAATCCCCACAATGACATTTACCAAAATCAGAAATGTAAAATCTTCCTTTGCCTCATCTGTTTTCTGCTCACCCATCTTTTTCATGATGACAGCGCTGCCTCCGGTGGCAAGCATGGTAGAAATCGCTGTGACAAGCTGGATAATCGGCGCTGTGAGATTGATTGCCGAAAGCGCATCCGTACCGATCAGATTCGATACAAACAAACCGTCAACCATTGTATAAAAGGACATAAACACCGTCATAGCAATCGTTGGCACGGCAAATTTCAAAATGTTTTTCAGTGTCACAGGTTTTTCGTATGCATTTGAGTTTTCCATATATTTTTCCTCCAATCACCTTGTATTTTCTTCCTGTATACAGTATCATAGACCGTACAGTAACAGTACGGTCAATAGCAAATTGAAAAAATTCTATTATTTCAACAGGAGACAGAAAAATGAGCAAAAACCAATCGCTTACCATCGGACAATTCGCCGCACTCCATGGCATAAACAAAAAAACACTGATGTGGTATGATGAGATCGGCCTGTTCCGGCCTGCCTCTATCAACCCTGAAAACGGATACCGCTGCTATAATTACCACCAGAGCCCCATACTGGAAACCATTCTGCTGCTCCGGGAGCTGGAAGTCCCCATCCCAGTCATACAGGATTTCATGAAGAACCGCTCCGCCGAAAACCTGAAAGGCCTTCTGGACGAAAAGATCGCTGACCTTGACCTGCGGATCTCCCATCTGCAGGCAGTCCGGACAACCCTCTGCACACACCGCCAGAATATGTCTACCCTGCTGACAATGGATCTTTCCGAAATCAATATAATAGAGAAAAGAAAACGATGCCTGGTCACAGTAGATGTCAGCGAAGACATTACCTTTGAAGACGAAATCGAGCTCATCACGGCCGAAACAGAAAAATACCATCTCGGACGCCTGCATCATGCTACCTATGGCTCCATGATCCCCGTTTCCAGCCTCCTTAGCGGCAATTATGATGATTATTCCAAACTGTTTATAGAGATTCCCCTGCTCACATACCAGGCCGGACTGCATATGGCGCCCAGCGGTAAATACTTAAGAGCTTTCCACAAAGGAAACTGGGATAAAATACCAAAACGGTATGAAGAAATATTTGCATTTGCAGAAAAATATAATCTGACGCTACATGGATTTTCCTATGAAATGGGAATCAACGAAAATGTCATTGACCGGATTGAAGATTACATTGTACAGATTGAAATTCCTGTTCTTGGCTAAAAATCTATCCCCTCAGCCATTATCAAAACAAAGTTACGGTATGGCAATCTCTTATTGAGAACAATAGCCATACCGCAACACATTTCATCACTTTTTTATTCTCGCGTTTTCCGTTGGTAAGTTACAGGACTTTTACAGTAAACCTCCTGCAAAACATGTTCACCCAAAATGCCCACCCTTACGACAGACCAGCATATACAGAAACACCGGCCCCCCAATCACTGACATCAGTATCCCCACCGGCAGCTCATAGGGCGCGAACGCCAGTCTGGCCACCATGTCGCAGAGGGTCACAAACCCCGCGCCGGACAGGGCGCACAAAGGCAATAGCCTGCCGCTCTCATTTCCCGTAAACCGCCTGACGAAATGGGGCACAATCAGGCCGATGAACCCCAAAAGCCCCGCAAAGCTCACCGCCGCCCCGGCCAGCATGGCAGCCAGCACCAGAAAGACCATCCGATATTTCCCCACTGCCAGGCCCACGCCCCGGGCTGTCTCGTCCCCCAGCGTCACCACGTCCAGCTCATTGCAAAGCGTAAACAGGACGGCCAGCGCCGCCAGAATCAGGCACACGGCGGGGAGCAGACGCGTGTAGGACACCGCAGAAAACCCACCCACCCGGAAGTCAATGCTCAGCATGGCCAAATCCGTATCCAGCACAGTCACGGACTCGCAGACAGCGTTCAGAATACTGTTCAGCGCCACGCCCCCTAAAATCACCGTGGTCTTAGAGGCATTGGTACGGCGGGAAAAGAGAAAGATGCACAAAACAGTAATCAGGCTGCCGCCGAAAGCCGCGCAGGACACCCCCAGGCCGGACAGGATTCCTGCGGCACAGGCAAGGGTTACCCCCAGGCCCGCACCGGCATTGACCCCGATGATGCCTGGGGAGGCCAGCCGGTTGGCCAGCACATTCTGCAGCACCGCCCCGGACACCGCCAGGGCTGCCCCGGCTGCCAGTGCCGCAAGGGTACGCGGAATCCTGGCATACAGCAAAATGCTGCGGCTCACCCTGTCCCCGGTTCCCTGGAGAAGCCCTATCAGCTGTATGGGCGAAAAACGGATATTCCCCAGGCACAGACTAAACAAGGCGATTACCACACAGGCCCCAGCCCCGCCCCAGAGGCATAGCCGCCATTTATGCTTTTCCCCGTCCCTGCCCGGGCCTTTGTTTCCCGTCATTTTGCTCCCTCTCCCTGAAAATGCCCCATCGCCTCCCAATCCTCAGTTGCCGCCTCTTAAGCCGCATCCTTACGCAAGCTCCCATCGGCTCCGGCAAAATCGTCGGACTACTCTCCGTATAAAATCTCCCCCAGCTTCTCCACGGCCTCCGCCCAACGGGCATTGGGCTTTAGGTTGTAGAGATGCTTGTCCAGGATGTGTACCTCCCCGTTCTTCACCGCGTCCATCTCGTTCCAGAGGGGATTCTCCCGGAACATGGTTTCCACGTTCTCCCGGGTTCCCTCTATGTCATCCCCGGACTGCACGATCAGGATTTTATCCGGATTCAGCAGCAGGATGCTCTCCAGGCTCAGGTTCTCCAGGAGGCTGTCGTCCGTGTCCGCAATGTTCACGCAGCCAAAGCTCTCCAGCATCTCCCCCAGCACGTTCCCCTCGTTTCCCTTGGCCCGAATGCTGGTGGCGGAGGCCCGCAGGAACAGCACGGTCTTCGGTTCTTCTGTCTTATGTTTTTCTAATATTTCGTTAATTTTAATTTGTATATCCGTTCCGTACTGTTCATATCTCTCCGGCTGTCCTGTGATGTCCGTGCAGATTTTCAGCACCCGCAGATAATCCTCGAAGCATGCCACGTCAAAATAGGCCACCGTGATTCCGGCTCCCTCCAGAGACTGCTGCCACTCCAGATGCTGCTGGGTATTGGTGCTGGCCAGCACGAAGTCCGGGTCTGCCCCCAGGAGCAGCTCCAGGCTGAGCTTCTTCGTCTCCCCCAGGTTCACTGTCTCCTCCGGCAGCCCCAGGTCGAAATCGTCAAAAGCGTCCTCCGGCGCAGCGCAGACATTTCCCCCGGCCAGTACCCACATGTCCGCGTAGCTGCCCAGCAGCGATGCCACCCGCTCAGGGGAGTCCACGGTGACCTCACGGCCCAGGTCATCCGTGAATGTATATGCGCCGTCCCGGTTCTCTTCTGCACCCGGCACCTGGCCGCAACCAGCCAGGCTATATATCACCCAGACCGCTGCCACATATACAATCCATCTCTTTTTCATATTCCACCTCTTAAAGTCCTCCCTACAGCAAAGCCGCCAGGTATGTGCCCGGGACTCGCCTCACTGGCATGCATTCGTCACATGACAGAGCTGCAAAGAATTCCACCCGGGCAGCTGACAAGACCAATCATCCAGGCATCAGCAAGTGGCCCCGCCCTTGACCGTCTTCCCCAACACCGCCGACTTGTCAATCTCGGCGTGGAGCAGCTTATCCTGTACATAGTCAAATCCCAGACGGTTCACCGTATCCGCGAAGCGCTCGCCGGTGATTCCCTCGTCCCGGAAGAACAGGATGGCCCTCTCTATGGTGTCCAGCACCTCTTCCTCTGTAGTGAACAGCTTATCCAAGGAACGGCCGTTGGCGATTTTCTTGCCCCATCTGCCGCCGATGTAGATCTTACAGCCCTCCATGTACTCCTCCGTGACGCCGAAAGGACATTTGGCTTTGCAGCGCCCGCAGCCGTTGCAGCTTTCGGTGTCTACTTTCAGGCAGCCCTCCTCCACCTTGGCGATCTTGATGGGACAGGCGGTCTCCACCTGGCACTTCCCGCAGCCCTTGCACTTGGAGTAGTCGAACAGGGGCACCCTCTGGCCCACAATGCCTAAGTCGTTCAGGTCGGGCTTCACACAGTTGTTGGGACAGCCGCCCACGGCGATCTTGAACTTATGGGGCAGAGTCACACTGTGGTAGCCTTTGTAGAACCGCTCGTGAATCTTCTCGCTCAGGTCAAAGGTATCGATGAGACCGTACTGGCAGGTAGTACCCTTGCAGGACACCACCGGGCGCACCAGAGAGCCGGTGCCGCCGGTCTCAAGGCCTCGCTCCGCCAGGAAAGCGATCAGCGGATCAATGTTGGCGTAGGGCACGCCCTGAATCTCCATGGTAAGGCGGGTGGTCATGGTGATCTCCCCGCTGCCGTAGCGCTCCGCTCCCTCCGCGATGGCACGATGCTCTTCCGTAGTGATCTTGCCGTTCTTGGTGATCACGCGGACATTGAACACATCGCCGTAGCGCTTGTCCTGGAGGCAGCCCAGTCCTTTCACCCGCTTGATCTCCTCGGGAGGGAGCTTGCCGCCTGCGGGAACGGTTCTTTTTATCACATTAAACGTAGCGCCGCCCTCCAGCACACGGGTATTCGTAAATCCGAGAGCTTTCAGTTTATTCTGAGTCAAGTACCCTCTCTTGCCCCTGGCGCAGACCAGCAGCAGTTTCTCCCCTTTGTCATATTTCGCGGAGGATTCCTGCGGTTTTGTCAAATCGAACCACTCTCCGCCGGGCAATGTGGGGGCCGGATGGGCATCGATAAGGCGATACCCTGCCGCCGCCCCTGCCCCATACTCCGCAGGGGTAAAGGATTCCAGCCGTCCTGTCATCTTGTTCACCAGCACCCCGCAGGCCGCCGCAAAAGGATGGATGGCCGTGGAGAAAGGAGGCGCGTAGGCGAAGTCCAGGGCCAGGAAGTCTTCCACTTTACCGCCAAAGGAAATCCCTGTCACGGCAATGTCCGCCATCTTGTCCACCGCGCCAGCGCCGATGACCTGGAGGCCCAGCAGCCTATGGGTATCGGCGTCCGCAATCAGTTTCGTAATGAACAGGTCAGAATCCGGATAGTAATGGGCCTTGTCGTCGGTGACACACAGGGCGGACACCGGCCGGAAACCCGCCGCTTTCGCCTGCTCTTCGGTGAGGCCCGTGCGGGCCGCGTTCAGACCGTCGGACAGCTTCACCACGCCCGTGCCCATTGCGCCGGGGTAGCCGAACGCATCTCCGCTCAGGGAAAGGGCCAGGGCCCGCCCTGCAATATTGGCGGTGGAGCCCATGGCAGACCACTGGGGACGTCCGGTGATGCGGTTCTTCACCAGAGCGCAGTCGCCCACCGCATAGATGTCCGGCAGATTGGTGCGCTGGTATTCGTCGGTAAGGATGCAGCCCCTGTCCATCTCCAGCCCTGTGTCCGCCAGGAACTTCGTGGCCGGGCGGATGCCCGCTGCCAGGATGACTATGTCTGCAGGCAGAGTTCCTGCCCCGGTCTGGACGCCTGTGACCCTTTCCGCGCCCGCGATTTTCTGCAGGGCCGTCCCTGTGAGGATCCGCATGCCCTTTGCCTGGAGCTTACGCCGGATGTAATCCGCCATCTCCGCATCGAAAATATTTGGCATCAGCTGAGGGGCCATGTCCATCACGGTGACAGACAAGCCTCTTGCCATCAAATTCTCAGCCACCTCCAGGCCGATGAACCCACCGCCTACCACTACGGCGCGTTTGCAGTTCTGCTCCTCCGCGTATTTTCTGCAGCCGATGGCGTCCTGGGGCGTGCGCACGGTGAACACGCCGGGAAGCTTTGTGCCCTCCACAGGGGGGACGGAGCTTTCTGCACCTACGGCAATGACGAGTTTGTCATAGCTAACCGTCTCTGTCTCCTGCGGCATGGCGCCGCCGTCCTCTGCAGCGGTCCTCTGTCCCAGGCCGGCATTTCCCCCGGCTCCCGATGTCTGCGCTCCCGCGGTATCCCCGGCCCCATGATTCCTCCGCACGGAAACCGTCTTCGCCGCCGGGTCTACGGCCACCGCTTCACTGGATGTATGTACCGTGGTGCCGGTGAGGCCCATGAATTTGGCCGGGGTGTTCACGATCAGCTCCCCCTCCGTCTCGATGGCTCCGCCTATGTAATAGGGAAGCCCGCACCCGGCGTAAGAGATATCCTTTCCTTTGGTATAGATGACCACTTCGTCCTGGGGATTTTCCCTTTTCAGCTTTGCAGCCACTTTCGTCCCCCCAGCCACGCCGCCAATAATGACTGTCTTCATAACGCCTGCCTCCTTCTATTCTACGATATTGTTCTCTTTCAAGAAAGTGCTTCCGGCAATTGCATGCAAATCAAATTTCCCGTTTTCCGGCCAACACTCCGTCTTTTTCTTATCTATATTCGCGATACATAGATTGTCATCCGATGTGAGCCGTACATGCAATTCACTTTTTCCGGTTTCATCTGTTTCCATCAAAAGTATTTCCCGACCCTCATGTAAGATAAAATCCTGTACCATCAAATCATTTATAATGAACTCTCTCTTCATATTCCCCATGATATATTACTCCTGAATCGTATAGGCCTCCTCCATAATCAGGTCAAGGGCATCATTGAATGTAGGCACTGCAAAACCGTTCATACCACAGCACAATTCCTCCACTTTCGTTTTTCCTCCCGGCTCTGCCTTAAGCTGGTAGACTTTTACCATTTCAGGTCTCAGCAGATCTCCATGTGTATATCCGAATTGACGGCATATTTCCTGGCTGTCTTCTCTTCCGGACAGACAAACCATGTTATTAATATGCTGCAGTATGATATCGCTGTGTGTGGTCACATTCATCTGCACCCCGGCATTCACCAGTTGACACAAGACTCTTGCAATCTTCTGCTGAAGCTGAGGGTGGAGGCACATTTAAGCTTTTAACATGTTTCACTGTCCGCTGCCTTTGTGTCCATCATCCTAGCTACCACCACCCATTACCATATCGCTTTTATCTACATCTTCTCCGGCGCGGAGAATCCCAGCAGATCGATGCAAGTCTCCAGCACGTCCCGGGTCAACGCCAGCAATGCGATCAGGCTCTCCCGCCTTGCACTGTCTTCCTCGGCCAAAATCTTGGTCTCATGATAAAAATGGTTGAACGCATTGGCCAAATCATAGATATAGGCGCATACCTTGTGGGGGGCAATCTCCTCGGCAGCGCTCTGCACCATGGCACCGAACTGCACCAGAGCCATCTCCAGTTCTTTCTCCGAGCTGCTTCCCGCCTCCAGAAATGTCAGGTATTCTGTCTGCCCGCCCTGTTCTATATACTTATTTAAGATAGACTTAATGCGCACGATCGTATACAGGATATAGGGCCCTGTATCTCCCTCAAAGGAAGTAAACCTGTCAATATCAAACACATAATCCTTGGCCGCCTGGTTGGACAGATCTCCGTACTTCAGCGCGGACAAAGCTACCGTCTCCGCCACGGCCTTTGCCTCTTCCTCCGGCATCTCTCTGCCCTCTTTGATCTTCCGGTACATCTCTTTTTTGGTCTCCCGCACCAGAACATCCAGCCGCATGACGCCGCCGTCCCTGGTCTTGAAAGGCTTACCGTCGCTGCCGTTCATGGTGCCGTGGCCCAGGAACTTCAGCTCTGTCTCCGGTTTCACCAGCTTCGTCTTGCGGGCGCAGCGGAATACCTGTTCAAAGTACAGGTCCTGGCGCTTGTCCGTGATATAGATGATTTCATCGGGAGCATATAGGCGCATACGCTCCATGATGGTGGCCAGGTCCGTGGTATTGTACAGGGATGCGCCGTCGGATTTTAAGATCATACAGGGGGGCACTTCCTTGGTGTCGCTTTCTTCTTTCACATCCACCACCAGAGCGCCATCGCTGATATAGGCCCAGCCGCCTTTTTTCATATAGTCCACCATCTCGGGAATCAGATCGTTCACATCGCTCTCGCCTTTCCACAGATCAAACTCCACGTTCAGGCTGTCGTAATTGCGCTTCAAGTCCACCTTAGACACATCCACAATGTGCTTCCACAAAGCCCGGTATCCCCGGACTCCTTTCTGGAACTTACGGGTAGCCTCCAAAGCCTTTGCCTTGAACTCCGGGTCTTCCTTTGACTTCGCACTTGCAAGGGGATAGATTTCCGCGAACTCCGCCTCGGTAATGGGCGTTTCCTCCGGGTATTCTCCCTCATAGTTCTCATCAAAATACACCAGATCCGGCTTGCGCTCCTGCAGCTCCCCGATCACCATGCCGATAGGCGTGCCCCAGTCTCCCAGATGCACGTCGCCGATGACTTCATGGCCCGCATAGCGGCTGATGCGCTTGATGCTCTCACCAATAATGGCAGGGCGCAGATGGCCCACATGGAGGGGCTTAGCCACATTGGCCCCGCCGTAGTCAATCATGATCTTCTTCGGTTTTTCAGGCATCTCCAAGCCGAATTTCGGTTCCTCCGCCATAGCCTTTACCATTCTCAGCAGAAAGCTTTCGGACAATTTCAGGTTCAGGAAGCCCGGCGCCACCACTGCCGCCTCCTTGAATACAGAGCTGTCTGCCAGGCGGGCAGCCACATCGTTTGCAATCATGATAGGGGCCTTTTTATATTTTTTGGCTCCCGCCATGGCTCCGTTGCACTGATATTCGCACAGATCCGGGCGGTTGGACAGGGTTACCCTGCCTAAAGACGCCTCATACCCCGCCGCCTCGAAAGCCTTTCCCATTTCCTCTGACAATACATCCAATATCTTTTTCATTTCGTTTCTCCGTTCCTTTTTATTTGTACAGATGGCTTTTTGCTTTACGCCTGAAACAGGGACATCTATTCCCATGCTATGTTAAATGCGATTGGCCGCCTGTCGCTTCAAACCGCATGTTTCCCTGCATGCCAACATTATAGCTTAATCCAAAGATTCCTGCAACCCATTCTTTCCCCAAAAAGTCCCCTCCGGAAAGCTCCTACAGGTAGCGTAAAAGTTCTCCACGAAGAATGCTTCATAAAGAGTCATCCGCCTCTGGCGTTGTGTGATTACTCACCTGTCTTCTGTAACTGCTGGGCGAAATCCCGCACTCCTTTTTAAAGAATCCTGAAAAATGATGGTAATCCATAAAGCCCAGCCGGTCTGAAATCTCCTGAATGGACAGAACCGTGCGCTCCAGCAAGGACTTGGACAGAGCAAGCCGAAGTTCCATGTAATATCGGTAGGGCGTTGTGCCATAGGTATCCCTGAAAAGATGGATGGCTCTGGAACGGGACAGAGGAATGCATCCTGCAATGTCGTCAATGGTAAGGGAGCGCGCCGCATTCTGCTCAATGAAATTCTTCATCGTCAGCGCCCTGGACTGGCCGGATGCCTCACTGCCCAGAAAAACCGAGAGGGCCTGAATATACTGGTGCAGCAAGACAGCCAATTCCCGGCAGCAGTGTATGGGATCTCTTTCGATGGCATGGAGGATGGCATAAAGGTAGGTGCTGTCGGAAAAAGCCGGAATCTTCAGGATATTGTCCAGCTGATAGTCGGAAATCAGATGCCCTACAAGGCTCCCGCCCACATTGAACCATATCTTCGTCCAGGGTTCTTTCTGATCCGAATAATAATGATGGCATCTGCCTGGCTGCAGGATATAGGCATCCCCTGCAGTGACAGTGACCTGTTCTGTGTCCTGGCGGACATGGCCCATGCCGGAGAGGACATATTCAAACACATATAAATCTGCACGGGGGCGATAGATTTCGTAAAAAGGATCTGGGTAGGTAATGCCGGCCAGGCCTGGGGTAAAGTGCGGCAGGCCCTGCCCTGTATAGATTGCATATTCCTCTCCCCGTCCCGGACGGTTGACCGGCTGCGTTTCCGGCATGACAGCACCTCCTAATAAAATCGCTGCGCGATGGCTCTAAAGTGTAAAGTCCCTTTGCGATGGCCCTAAAGTGTAAAGTCCTTTTGCGATGGCCCTAAAGCGTAAACTCTTTTTCCATTGTACCACATTTCCCTTGAAAATAGCACTATTTTATACATACTTGCGCTTAATTTCCATAGAAATCCAAACAGGACGGGTTTATACTAAATAGGAAATCAACCAAATTCAGGCACCGGTATGAAGAGATGGGTACTGAAGCAATTACAGAAAGCGGGATGCCAGAGGCACCCGGGAAGGAAGGTTCATCAATGGAAAAAACGCAGTTCGTGGAAGCGGCAAGGAAAGAGCACCCCAAGCCCCAGATGCAGCGGGAAAACTGGCAGAATCTCAACGGAGAATGGGATTTCGCCTTTGACTTTAGCTGCAGCGGCGTGGAGCGGAAATTTTATGAGAGAGACGGGCTTGATCAAAAGATCCAGGTCCCTTTCTGTCCTGAGAGCGACTTAAGCGGCATCGGCTACAAGGACTTCATTCCTGCAGTATGGTATCAGAAAAAGGTGACCCTCACTGCCAAACAGCTGGAAGGCGTCGTGCGCCTGCACTTCGGGGCCGTGGACTATGAGTGCCATGTCTGGGTGAACGGGCAGGAAGCCGGCACCCACACCGGCGGGTATGTCTCTTTTTGCCTGGACATCTCCAAGTATGTGAAAGAGGGAGAAAACATCCTGACCGTCTACGCAAAGGACGATGTGAGAAACAGCAGACAGTGCAGCGGAAAGCAGAGCGAAGCTTTCCATTCCTATGGCTGCATGTACACCAGAACCACCGGAATCTGGCAGACCGTATGGCTGGAGTTTGTCCCGAAAGCCTATATCGAAAAGGTATATTATTATCCAAATATCGCGGAAAGCTCTGTAACTATCCGCGCAATCGTAACCGGGGAGGGAGTTCTCTCCGCCCAGGCCGTCTATGACGGAAAAATCTGCGGCCAGGCCAAGGCCAAGGCAGCTGCCGGAAATGTGGCCCTCACCCTCCCTCTGTCCGAGCTCTATCTATGGGAAGCCGGCCAGGGAAGACTCTATGACCTGAAGCTTTCTTTCGGGGAGGACCGGGTAGACAGCTACTTCGGCATGCGGGAGCTTCTGTTGGACGGCGAGCGCTTCCTGATCAACGGCAAACCTGTCTTCCAGCGCCTGGTGCTGGATCAGGGCTTCTATCCGGACGGCATCTATACCGCCCCCTCCGATGAGGCGCTGCAGCAGGATATCCGGCTTTCCATAGAAGCCGGGTTCAACGGGGCGAGACTTCATCAGAAGATTTTTGAGGAGCGGTTCCTCTACCACTGCGACCGGATGGGCTATCTGGTATGGGGAGAACAGGCCAACTGGGGGCTGGACTACAGCAGACCGGACGGGCTCAAATGCTTCCTGCCCGAGTGGATGGAGGCTCTGGACCGGGACTTCAACCACCCTGCCATTGTGGGATGGTGCCCCTTTAACGAGACCTGGGACTACGCCGGACGCAGACAGGACAATGACCTGTTGGCAAATGTCTATCGGATGACCAAGCTTTTCGACACTACCAGACCTTGCATCGATACCAGCGGCAACTTCCATGTGGTGACGGATATTTACGACATGCACGACTACGAGCAGGATCCGGCGGTATTCGCCTCCTTTTACGAGAATTTTGCAAAGGGAGGGCCTTTGAATGACCGCATGGCAGACAGGCAGACTCCCGTACCCGGCATTCCGGTATTCATCAGCGAATATGGCGGAATCAAATGGGACGTAGAGAAACGATTGGGAAACAGCTGGGGATACGGAGACGGGCCCAAGACAGAGGAGGAATATATCGCCAGATACAAAGGCCTGACAGATGTCCTGCTGGACAATCCCCGCATGTTCGGCTTCTGTTACACCCAGCTTTATGATGTGGAGCAGGAGGTCAACGGGCTCTATACTTATGACAGAAAGCCCAAAATGGACATAGCCATCTTCCGGCAGATCAACAGCAGGAAAGCGGCTATTGAAGAGTAGGCAGAAATCTGCTGCAATATCCTTATCCGGCGGAGGAAACCGCCGGGTAAGGATATTTACTGTGAAAGTCCTAATCTGGCTCGTTTCTCGCGGGAATAGGCACAGCCGCAGTAGTCCTGCCGGTACAGGCCATATTGGGCCGACAATTCGATAGAGCGTTTATACCCATCCTTTTTCTTGAAATCCGAGGGCAGCCAGGCAATTCCGTATTCCCCCGACAGAGCCTGTCCGATTTCATTGATTTTGCTTGCGTTTTTTAAGGGGCTGATGGTCAGCGTAGTGGCAAAATAGTCAAAACCGCCCTCCGCCCCCTGCTTTGCAGTCTCCCGTAGGCGCAAGTCGAAGCATCGAAAGCACCGCTCTCCGCCCTCCGGGCACTCCTCCAGCCCTTTTGCCATCCGGAAGAACCGCTCCGGCTGGTAGTCTCCCTCCACCACGGCAATGGCATATCCTGCCCCCGTCTTGCCGCTCTCCTCATTGTAAGCCGTTATCAGCCTCTTCTGTTCCGCCACACGCTTTTGATATTCCTCCGTCAGTGAGATATTCGGATTAAAGTAAAACACAGTTATCCGGAAATATGTACGGAGATATTCCAACACATAGCTGCTGCAGGGTGCACAGCAGCTATGGAGGAACAGCGTGGGCGCGGTTTTGTCCTGCGCGCCCACAAGCCGGCCCAATATTTTTTCTAATTCTTTCTGGTAATTTACTTGGTTCATACCATTGCGCCTTCCCGTATCAGGAAGCCATTGTCTCCTCATATCTCTTCCCGGCCTTGCGCCAGTTGATCAGTTCAAACCATCCATCCACGTAATCCGCCCGTCTGTTCTGGTACTGGAGATAGTAGGCATGCTCCCATATATCCACCAGCAGGACCGGTGTGTACTCCTCCAGATCCGGCACGTCCTGGTTGGAGGTCTGCACAATGGAGAGCGCACCTTTTTTATCCGCCACCAGCCATGCCCAGCCGGAGCCGAATTTTCCCACGGCCGCCTGCTTCATCTTCTCTTTCCACTGCCTGTAGGAGCCGAAGTCCCTCTCTATGGCCTCCGCCAGGGCTCCCTCGGGCTCCTGTCCCATGGGCTCCCGCATGGAGTCAAAGTACAGTTCGTGATTATAGACCCCGCCCCCGTTGTTGCGCACTGCCGTCTGGATGGCAGCGGGAAGCGCGGTAATATCGGACAAAAGCTGCGTCAGGCTCATCTTCTGCAGCTCCGGATAATCCGACAATGCGCTGTTTAGATTGTCCACATAAGTCTTGTAATGCTTGTCGTGGTGAAAGGTCAGAGTCTCCTCATCCAGTATGGGAACCAGCGCGTCATATTCATAGGGCAAAGGGCGTACTACAAAGGGATATGTCTCGTCTCTCATCATGTTCCTCACTTTCTGCCGCCAGGGCTTTTGCCATCGGCCGTCCCGTGACGGCTGCTTTTCTACTGGTAGTATATGTAAATGCTTCCTTTTTATTCATGGGGTTGATAAAAGGCATTGACGCCCCTCAGCTCAAAACGCCTCCAGCAGCCCCTTTATGCCCTTTTCCTCATAAATCGCCTTGTAATGGGCCACCTCAGCCCCGATCAGCTCATCGATGACCCGCATGCCCAGAAGCTCCACCGGTGCTTTGTCATCCGTCAGGACATAATCCCCGGGCTGGTATTTCGACAGTGCCCCCGCCGTCCTCTCCATCATGGCATAAAGCCCCTCATTCTCCAGAAGCGCTCTGCCAGCCTCCAGATTTGAGAGCATGTTCCCATTGTCCGAGGCAAACAGCTCCCGATTGGTGGAACCTATCACCTCCACCGTATAGACTTCCCCGAACACGGAGGAAATGGTATCGGACAGGCACTGGTTGATATTGCCCTCTCCGCTTCCCCGCATACTCATGTTCACCACCATGACGCCTCCGGGAGCCAGATGGTCTTTTACCAAAGTAAAAAATTCTGCCGAAGACATTTGGAAAGGAATGGTGATGTCCTGATAGGCGTCCACCATGATCACATCGTAGGTTTCGTCCACTGCGTTCAAAAAGGCCCTGCCGTCATAAGTGGTGACAGGCACCTCCTCCGGCAGACCAAAATACTCCCTGGCCAGGGCAGTGATCTTGTCATCAATCTCCACGCCCTCTATGTCCATATCGCCGTAGTACTTCCTGCACTGGGTAGCATAGGTGCCGGTTCCCATGCCCAGTATCAGCACGGAGCATTCCTCCGGCTTCTTGCCATCCACCATCAGAGGCGCCGCCATGGCGTAATCATAATACATGCCCGTGAGCCCGCCCTCTTTCATATAGATGGACTGGACGCCGAAGAGCACATTGGTGGAAAGTATGACGCTCCTGTCATTTTCCTTTACCTGCAGATAGTTATAGACCGATTCCCCCTCATAGGTCAGACCGCTCTCCCAGAAAGCAAAGCTGTCCGAATACCCAAAGCCGCAGCAGAGGAGAAAACATAGCGCGGACGCGCCGATTTTTGCTGCCGGGTTGCCCCTGCCACCGGGTTTTGCGGATTTTCCAAGCTTTCCCGGCATCTCGGATTTCTCCGAATTTCCAGACTTCTCCGGCATTTCCAAATTCTCCGGTTTTCCGGATTTCCCTGCCCTCTCGTCAGCCCCTTTTGCCCTGAAAGCGCTTAAAAAGTAGACGACAGCCAGCAAAAGCAGTATCCCCGCAAAAATCAGAAATGTAATGGAAGTCCCTACCGAGGGAATAGTCACAAAAGTGGGCACAAAGGTGCCGATGATGCTGCCGATGGTATTGAAAGCCCCAAGCGTCCCCACAACTTTCCCGCTCTCCTCCAGATTCCCCACAGAGTACTTCGCCAGCGAAGGCGTCACTGTCCCCAGCAAAAACAGTGGGAACACAAAAATCACCATGCATGCCGCGAAAGCCGCGATAATGAGGAAATTTGAACTCACGGAAAAGATCAGTACAGCCGAAATACCAAGGACGATATACTTCCCCAGCACCGGAATGGCCGCGATCCAGATGGCGGCTATGAGGATTCTCCCGTAAAGCCTTGCCGGATCCGGATTTTTGTCCGCGCTGCGCCCTCCATAGATGTTCCCCAGAGCCATGGCAATCATGATGGTGCCGATGATGATGGTCCACACGATCTGGGAGGAACTGAAATACGGCGCCAGGAGCCTGCTGGCCCCCAGCTCCACCGCCATCACGGACATCCCGGCAAAAAATTCCGTCAGATACAGAAAAGTCTTATTCTTCAGTATTTTAGGTGCATTGGTCACGTTCATCGTCCTCCTGGTTATTCCTGTCTGTCCTTTTCCAAAGTCCGTTGCCGGTCACCGCTCACGCCTGACGCGGTCTGGCCTTTTGTCTGCATGCGCCTGCGAAGAGCATTGCCTCCCTATCCGCATTCTTGCCCGCAAATCCCGCAAAATTGCTTGGAAACACAATTTCGGCTCCGCGGGAGGAGCTGTCGAAACTGCTGCGCGCCTACAGCTGCGCCACGTCCACCAGCGTCAGCTCCTGCCCGGCGTTTTCCAGGCTGGTAACCAGCGCCCTGGCAGTGTCCAGGGAGGTCAGGCAATTGACTCCTGTCTCAATGGCCGTCCGGCGGATCAGGAAGCCGTCCCGGGACTTGTCCCGCCCCTGGGTAGGAGTGTCGATGACCAGGTCGATCTTGTGCCCCAGGATCAAATCCATCACTGTCGGGGATTCCTGGGAAATCTTATTCACCTTTCTGGCCTTTACCCCCGCCTCGTTCAGCGCAGCCGCAGTGCTTCTGGTGGCATAGATGGTGTAGCCCAACTTGGCGAAGCGCCGTCCGATCTCAATGGCCTCCCCCTTGTCAGCATCCTTTACAGTAATGATCATGTTCTTATGCTTTGGCAGGTTCACCCCTGCCCCCAAAAACGCCTTGTACAACGCCTCATGGAACTGTCTTGCTATGCCTAAGCACTCCCCCGTGGACTTCATCTCAGGCCCTAAACTGATCTCCGCCCCGCGGATTTTCTCAAAGGAAAATACCGGCATCTTGATAGCATAATAGGCAGCCTCCGGCTGTAGCCCCGGCTCATACCCAAGCTGCTTAATGGTCCTGCCTAAAATCACCTCCGTGGCCAGATCCACAATGGGAATCCCCGTAACCTTGCTGATATAAGGCACTGTACGGGAGGAGCGGGGATTTACTTCTATGACATATACGTCTTCTCCAATGGCAATGAACTGGATATTGATCAGGCCTTTCACATGGAGCGCTTTGGCAAGCCTCCTTGTATACTCCGCGATCTTGTCCTTTACCAGCTTGCCGATGGTATGGGCCGGGTATACGGAGATGCTGTCGCCGGAATGCACGCCGGTCCGTTCAATATGCTCCATGATGCCAGGTATCAGGATATCTGTACCATCACAGACCGCATCCACCTCAATCTCCTTGCCCTGGAGGTATTTGTCCACCAGAATGGGATGATCCTGGGCAATGCGGTTGATGATGGCCATGAACTCCTCGATCTCCTCATCGGAGAGGGCAATCTGCATGCCCTGTCCCCCCAGCACATAGCTGGGCCGCACCAGCACCGGATACCCCAGACGGTTTGCAACCTCCTTGGCTTCTTTCGCAGTGTACACCGTGCCTCCTGCCGCCCTGGGGATTCCCGTCTCCTCCAGGATTTTGTCGAACAGCTCCCTGTCCTCCGCGGCGTCCACATCCTCTGCCTTTGTGCCCAGGATGGGCACGCCCATCTTCATCAGGCTCTCCGTCAGCTTGATGGCGGTCTGGCCTCCGAACTGCACCACCGCGCCGTCCGGTTTCTCGATGTTCACAATGGACTCCACGTCCTCCGGAGTAAGGGGTTCGAAATACAATTTGTCCGCAATGTCAAAATCCGTGCTCACTGTCTCCGGATTGTTGTTGATGATAATGGTCTCGTACCCTGCCCTGGAAAAGGCCCAGGTGGCATGGACAGAGCAATAGTCGAATTCGATGCCCTGTCCGATGCGGATGGGGCCGGAGCCCAGGACGAGGACTTTCTTTCGGCGGTTATTCGCCGAATCCGCAAAAACGCCGCTTTTGCGTTCTTCCATGCGGATACCGGACTCACTTATCCCAGCACTTTCGAATTTCGTATTTTCCTCCGTATTGGCTTCACATTCCCCGCCGTAGACAGAATAGTAATAAGGCGTGGACGCCGCGAATTCCGCCGCACAGGTGTCCACCATTTTATAGGAGGCGCGGATGCCGTTTTCGCGGCGCATGGCCCGAACTTCCGCCTCCGTCTTTCCCGTAAGCCTGGCAATCACACTGTCCGGGAATTCGATGCGCTTGGCCTCCTTTAGCAGGGCAGGAGTCAGTTCCCGCGTCTTCAGAGCCTCCTCCATCTCCACCAGAATGGCGATCTTGTCAATGAACCACACATCCACCATGGTGATGGCGTGGATTTCCTCATAGCTGATGCCTTTCCGGAGGGCCTCTGCGATCATCCATATCCGCCTGTCATCCACCACTTTCAGCCTGTCCCATAACTCCTCCGCGGAAAGTCCGCCAAAGTCATAGCTAAGCAGACAGTCCACATGCTGCTCCAGGGAACGGATGGCTTTCATCAGGGCTCCCTCGAAGCTGTCGCAGATTGCCATGACTTCCCCGGTGGCTTTCATCTGGGTGGTGAGGGTACGTTTTGCCGTCAGAAATTTATCGAAAGGAAGCCTTGGGATTTTCACCACACAGTAGTCCAGGGCAGGCTCGAAGCTGGCGTAGGTCTTCCGGGTGATGGCATTTTTGATCTCATCCAGGGTATAGCCCAGTGCGATCTTGGCCGCCACCTTTGCAATGGGGTATCCGGTGGCCTTGGATGCCAATGCGGAGGAGCGGCTCACCCGGGGGTTCACCTCGATGACGCAGTACTCAAAGCTGGTGGGATGCAGGGCGAACTGCACATTGCATCCCCCTGTGATCTCCAGTTCGTTTATGATGTTCAGCGCAGAAGTGCGCAGCATCTGGTATTCCTTGTCACTGAGGGTCTGAGAGGGCGCTACTACAATACTGTCTCCGGTATGGACGCCCACCGGATCAATGTTCTCCATGTTGCAGACCGTGATGCAGTTGCCCGCACTGTCCCGCATGACCTCATACTCAATCTCTTTCCAGCCCGCGATACAGCGCTCCACCAGCACTTGCCCCACCCTGGAAAGGCGCAGGCCGTTCTCTAAGATTTCCTCCAGCTGAACCTGATTGTAGGCGATGCCGCCGCCGGAGCCCCCCAATGTATAGGCCGGGCGCAGCACCACGGGGTAGCCGATGGAATTTGTGAATTCCACCCCCTCCTCCACGGTCTCCACCACTTTCGAGGCCGCACAGGGCTCTCCGATGCGCTCCATCAAATCCTTGAACTCCTGCCGCCCCTCGGCGTTTCGGATGGTGGCGGCCGTAGTGCCCAAAAGGGTCACGCCGTGGGCTTTCAGAAAACCGGATTCCTCCAGTTCCATTCCCAGATTCAGGCCGGCCTGACCTCCCAGGGTGGGCAGGATGCTGTCCGGCTTTTCTTTTTCAATGATTTGTTCCAGTACCTGTACGGTCAGAGGTTCGATATATACCTTGTCAGCAATGTCCCCATCCGTCATGATGGTGGCCGGGTTGGAGTTCACCAGGATGACCTCCACCCCCTCCTCTTTCAGGGAACGGCAGGCCTGGGTACCGGCGTAATCGAACTCCGCCGCCTGGCCGATGACGATGGGGCCGGAGCCGATGACCATGACTCGCTTTACATTTGGATTCTTAGGCATGGAAATCACCTCCCTTTGCTTCGCCCGTCTGTATTGCAAAATGATTCTCTCTCGCTTCGCTCGTTCGTATCATTTGGATAAATCTGTCAAAAAGATACCGGGAGTCCTGGGGGCCCGGACAGGCTTCAGGATGATACTGCACCGTGAAAATGTTCTTGCCTGTATAGGAAAGCCCCTCGTTGGTGCCGTCATTGACATTGATGAATGCCGGTACTGCCACGTTGGGATCCAGCTTGTCAGTATCCACTACATAGCCGTGGTTTTGTGAAGAAATATACACCCTGCCGGTAGAAAGGTCTTTCACGGGATGATTTCCGCCCCGGTGGCCGTATTTCATCTTATAGGTGTCAGCCCCGGTGGCCAGGGCCATCAGCTGATGTCCCAGGCATATGGCGAAAATGGGAATGTCCGTGTCGTAGAGTTTCCGGATCTCTTTTATGATGGCGCCGCACTCTTTCGGGTCTCCCGGGCCATTGCTGAGCATAATGCCGTCTGGTTTCGATGCGATGATTTCCTCTGCTGCAGTAAACGCCGGATACACCGTCACTTCACATCCCCGCTCTGCCAGGCAGCGGATAATATTCGTCTTTGCACCAAAATCCAGAAGCGCCACCCGAAGCCCCGCGCCGTTTAACTCTTTCACCAGTGCAGGCCGTTTCTCCCGAGTCCCGCTTTCGTAAGCCCCCCTGTCGAACCTGGCAGCGCCGGACAAAGGCCCGTTCTCCTCCAGGGAAGCGGCAGGCTTCACCACATATTTCTCCTTACAGGTCACTCTCTCCACCACCTTGCCCGTGGTGTAAGCCTTTAGCTTGGGAAGCACCTCTTTCAGATCGTATCCCTCATCCGTGGTGATCATTCCGTTCATAGTGCCCTTTTCCCGCAAAATCTTGGTCAGCGCCCTGGTGTCAATCCCCGCAATGCCGGGGACGCCGTTTTCCTCCAGGAATTCCTGTATGCCTATGTCGCAGCGGAAATTGCTGGCAACCCGGGAAAGTTCTTTTACGATGAAGCCATCCGGCCAGGGCCCCCCGGATTCCATGTCGTCCCTGCAGATGCCGTAATTACCAATCAGGGGATAGGTCATGCACACGGCCTGTCCTGCGTAAGACGGGTCTGTCAGCACTTCCAGATAGCCCGCCATGGAGGTGTTGAACACGATCTCACTGACGATTTCCTTTCGGGCACCGATATGGATTCCTTCAAATACAGTGCCGTCTTCCAATATCAAAAAAGCTTTCATCTGTCCCTCATTTCTGTCAAACTCGCAAGCGGTTATATCTGCCGCCGCTTCACGATGCTTCCGGCTGACAAACCGGACGGCTTTGCATACTTCCCATCATGCCGCTTCAGCGGCACATACACCAGAAAACAATTTCCGGTGTCAAGTACATCAGAGCGCAGTTCTGCCCTTTTCCAACTGCCTGTCCGGACATTCGTTTCATTATAGCACATAAGAAAAGGCCGGGCAATATAAAGAATGGAAATCCTGCAAAACGGAATTTCATATAACAATAGAGTGAAATAACAATCCAGGCAATATCCTCATAAAAGCTCCAGGTAGCGCTCCATGGGAATCTGGCCGTTTTCTCTGGTGGAAGCATTGGCAGCCGCCAGCGCTGCCGCCTTTTTCAGCGCGATCCCAGCCTCCTCTCCTGCCAGCTCGCTCATGCACAAAGACGCCACTACCGTATCGCCGCAGCCCACCGTATTCACTATCCGTACCCGGCAAGCTTCCTGATAAAGTTCCTGCTCTTTGTCCATGTACAAAAGACCCTCCGCGCCCAAAGAGACTACCACCTTGCCCACGCCCTGCTCCAGCAGCTTCCCCGCCTCTGCCCGGATCTCCTCCATTCCGCTCAGTTCCCGGCCCGCCAGGTATTCCAGTTCCCTGCGGTTGGGCTTGACCAAGTCCGGCTTTGCCGCAAGTCCCTGGCGCAGCAGTTCCCCCGATGCATCCAGGCATACCTTACGCCCTGCCTCATGGCATTCTTCAATCAGCTCAGCGTAAATGTCCACCGGCAAGCCCTGGGGTATGCTGCCGGAGAGCACCACCATCCGGCACAGTTCCAGGCAGCCCGAGAACTGCTTTCTAAATGCCGCCAGTTCTTTCTCCGATATCACCGGCCCCGGCTCCAGAATCTCCGTCACGAAACCGCCATCGGACAGCACATTCACGCTGGTTCGGGTATCTCCCTTTATCCTTGTAAAATACCCCGTCACTCCCAGTTTCTCCATGGCCTCCTCTATGAACCTGCCGCCGGGCCCGCCCAGAAACCCTACGGCAGCCACGGGCATGCGGAACTGGCGCAGGATCTTAGTCACATTGATGCCCTTGCCGCCCGCCACCCTGCCGCTCCTTGTCAGGCGGTTCACTTCTCCCGGCCTCAGCACGTCTATCTCGCAGTTTTTGTCCACTGCCGGATTCAAATTTACTGTCAGAAACATGGTTTTCTCCTTCCCGTCAAATCACCCCATACTGCTGCCTGACACATTTCCGCTGCCCCCGCGCCGCCTAAGGCAGGTCTGCCGCCGTCAGCTGTCGGCTGCCCCGGCCCTGACGTGCCCCTCCTTACCTCCAGCCAAATCGGCAAAACGGCTGGCGTCAAGTCCGGCATATGCCCTATAGCCCCATGCATGCATCCTTTTGTCCATCCCGTGTCCACAAACATTCAGGCGTAATACTGCATCACATATTGCAGTTCTGTCTTACCCCGGTATGTATTCTTCCCCAACTGGTAGACTACGGAGATATCGAAATTCCCGCGCCCCTCGTAAAGCGCCTGCTCGCTCCCCGGGCCAAATTTTTCTTCGAGAAATGCACCGAATCCCTCCAGATCTCCAAAAAAGACCAGCTGCGCCCCAAAGCCGCCCTCTGTCCGCACCCGGTATCTGGCGCAGGTTTTATTCGCCCCCATCTTGTACCCGGCCAAAAAACGCAGGTTCTTCTGGGCAAAGAGAGGCTTTGGGTTTCCTACGCCATAGGGCTCCAGAAGTTCCATCTGATCCGCGATCCTTTCGTCCGCATATTCCAACGGCATGGGCACATCAATGTGTACTCTGGGAATAAAATCCTCCTCCCCCAGCTTACAGTCCGCATTCAGATCCCGCCGGAATGCTTCGATGTCCGGTTCGTGCATGGAAAGCCCTGCTGCCATGGCGTGCCCTCCGAACTTGGTGAAATACTGCTTCACCCTGGTCATGGCTTCATACATATGATATCCCTCCACGGAGCGCCCGGAGCCCTTGACCCCCTCCTCCCCTCTGGTCAGTATGAAGACAGGATGGTGGTACTTCTCCCGGATGCGGCCTGCGATGATGCCTGCCAGGCTTTCGTGCACCTGGGGCAAAAAGATCACAAAGACCTTGTCCTGTTCCATACGGTGCCCGGCCAGGTACTGCTGTGCCTGCTCCACCCCCTGCAGGGTCAGATTCTTTCGGCTGTCGTTGAGTTCTTTCAGCTCCCTGGCGGCGCTCATGGCCTCTGTTTTGGCGTTGCTCTGCAGCAATTCCAGAGCGCGCCTGGCCGTATCCAGCCTGCCCGTGGCGTTCAGACAGGGGCCTATAATGAATCCCAGATGATAGGCATTCAGCTTCTGCGGCTCGATACCGCTGACCTCCATCAGAGCTCCGATTCCCTGATTGCGGCTCTGCCGCAGGCGCTTTAATCCCTCCTTTACCAGAATCCGGTTCTCGTCCTTTAGTTCCATCACGTCGCAGACCGTGGACAGGGCGGCAAATTCCAGAAATTCCTCCATGGCTTCTGCCAGCGCCCGGCTCCCCGACCGCTGCGCCAGCGCCTCTGTCAGCTTGTATGCCACCACGCCGCCGCAGATACCGGGGAAAGGATAGTGACACTGCTCCTGTTTGGGATCAATGACTGCCAGGGCAGGAGGGAGCAGTTCCCGGCGGACCGGCGCGCTTCCGCCCTCCCCCGCACCTGTGCCGCGGTTTTCATGGCTTTCTGTCTCCTCCATCACAAAAGGCACCTCATGATGGTCTGTCACAATGACCCGGATGCCGCAGGAATTCGCCAGCGCGATCTGCGGCGCTGCAGCAATGCCATTGTCGCAGGTCACGATCATGCCGATGCCGTCCTGGCGCGCCGTTTCGATCAGGTGGTCGTTTAGCCCATAGCCATCGTGAATCCTGTGGGGAATGGCCGTGTCCACTTTTGCGCCCAGCACCCCTAAGCCTTTTGTCAGGATATAAGAGGAACAGATGCCGTCCACGTCATAGTCCCCTATGACCCGGATCCGGGTTCCCTGCTCTATAGCCGAAAGCAGTTCCTCCACCGCTTTGTCCATATCCTTTAAAAGCCAGGGCGAATAGCAGTCCGAAAGTGTCCCCTGCAGGAACTTTTCCACCTCTTCCTCCCCAACAAGATCCCTGTTTCGCAGAATCCTGGCCACCACCGGGCTGATTTGGAACTTCCTCGCCCATGCATCAAAATCTGCCTTTTTTGCCGCCACATACCATTTTTCCATTCCAAGTTCTCCCTGCTCTTTCCAATTTCTCTCTGCCGCATTCCTTGGCCGTCCGCCTCTGCGAGCCACTCCTGCGATCCGCCCCCGCAGTTTAATACTGCCATCCCAGTCAGCACTGCGTCCATGGTATCCTCTCCCCGGCATCCCTTACGGCTTCTGCCATCCCGCCACTGTCAAAAACCGCGGCAAAGGCCGCATCTGATGCCCTCGCTGGCAATCGGATACGGCCTTTCTGTGCTGTCCCCGAAGAGGGATCAGCTATACTTTTCCACTATCTTTTCCATCTGATCCCTGGCTTTCTCCATGTCCCGCACCAGCTTGAACTGGGTGCGGCACCGATCCAGGTTCTGATTTTCCCGGTGAATTTTGAAATAGGTATCTCCGTTTAAGTAGTCTGCAAGGAATCGCATGCCGCACTCAAAGGTCATCATCATAGCGCCCACCGGAAGCATTTTCTTCTCATTCTCCGTCAGAAGCGACCCGCACTCTCCCAGAAACCCTTTCGTATAGCAGTCGAACAGTTCGATCTCAAAATTGACCTTGCCAAGATCCGGCTCGTCCTCCGCCGCATAGGTGGCGCCGAAGCGGATGCTGTCCCCGAAATCATTGACGGAAAGCCCCGGCATCACCGTATCCAGATCCACCACTGCAAGGGGCTTGCCGGTCTTCTCATCGAACAGTACATTGTTTAACTTCGTATCGTTATGGGTGACCCTTAGGGGCAGTTCGCCCCGCTCCTGCATGTCTACCAAAGTCGCCGCAAAGTCCTTATGCGCGCGCACGAAAGCGATTTCCTCCGCTACCGAGGCTGCCCTGCCGCAGACATCCTGCTCCACCGCCGCCTCAAAGTCCAGGTAACGGGATTTCGTATTGTGGAAATTCGGGATAGACTCGTAAAGCTTATCCGCAGGAAAGTCTGCCAGTAGCTTTTGGAAGTGCCCGAAAGCGCAGGCGCTTAGATAAAACTGCTCCTCGTTCTCACAAGTCTGCATAGTCATTGTGCCGTCTATGAACATATAGACCCGCCAGCAGCCCTCCTCATCCTGGTACAAGGTTTTGCCGTCCTTTGTAAGGACTACGTTCATGGTCTCCCTGGCAGGGTCCCCGCCGGCTTTCGCAATTTTCTCACGCAAAAAGTTCGTCACCAGGATAATGTTCTCCATCAGGGCCTGCGCATTCCGGAAGACGGACGTGTTGATGCGCTGCAAGATATAGTACTTCTCCCCTGCGGCGGTCTTTACCAGAAAGGTGTCATTGATGTGGCCGCCGCCATGGTTTACCGCGCTCACCGCCCTGCCGTCCAGCCGGAAACGGTCGGCAATCGCTAAATATCGATCCATTGCATTATCTCCTTGTAGGCTTTTCGTTCTTTCACATCAATATTTAGTCTACCAATTGTTTCCTCTTTCGTCAAGAACAAAATCGCGGGCGGTGCCAGAATACGGTGCCGGAAGAGGATCTCTCCTGGTCTGCCTGTTACGGCTCACCGCCATTGCTCAATCCGTTTATCCCATACACCTTAAGCCCCTGGGAGACCATATTTTCGTCCAGGATCTCCGAGATCCACACACATCCGTCTCCCATGGCAATGCCCTGATAGTTCACGAACATATTTCCGCAAGGCTCCGTCCACACAGCCTCCAGAAAGGCCGGATTTCGATTGTCTATGAAATCTGCCCCCAAAATGGCTTCTTTGTCCTGATAGACCGTTCCGTCTATGGTGACGGGAAAGGCAATGGACTCGCACAGACCCTCGAAATCCCCGGCCATAATCTGCCTCTTCACCTTTCTGGCAAAACGTTCCACCTCCCAGGCGGACTTGTCCGTAGCCACGGCGTAAATTCCGGCATAGCTTTCAAGCCCCCTGGATACTTCTTCCATACTGTCCGTGTAATCCTTTAGATACTCTGACAAAGCCTGGTCGTAAAAAAATTCTGTTTTTCCCTCCTCCTGGGTATAAGCCCGCACCGTCCGGGCCGGCACGTCTATGTTGGGCCCCTGTACGCCGGCGTATTCCAGAAGCACCAGGATATCCGTCCTGCCGTCCTCATTGTAGTCCCGGAATGCCACCGACAAAACCTGCCCGAACTGCTGCCCATAGAAGACATTCTCCTCGTTCTCGCCGGGGAACACATACACCTGCTTTCCCTCTTTCAAAAGCGCAAAGCGCACATCTCCAAAGCAAACCTGCCCTGCCTCATCTTTCCGGTCCCCTATCGGCGCAAAGGACGCAAAAATCACCTCACCCCAGCCATCCAGCGTCACGGGAAAGGACTGCTCTGCAATCTGCTTCCCATTCAGGCCGTTCATGGCCGTATACTCCCCGGCCTTTACGCCGCCCTCCCGGCCCAGGGCGTAGATATTGTCCGTGGTCAGATTTCTATAGGGAATCTCCAACTGCTTTGCCCCTTTCAGACAGGAGTCCCGCCACTGGTTGTATTCCTCGCCGTCCTTTGGGTTTACCAGCTGATAGTCCCCCTCCATGATATAATACACCACGCCGTCCCCGTCGATGTCAGCCTCCTCGGGAAAAGGATTTCCATTCCAGTCTTTCTCATTATATCCCTTGCTCCATGCATCCACGTAAGCCACAGACACATAGGTATCCGCCACCGGGTCGTACCGGTGCAGGCTGTAGGGCCAGAAATTCCCGTCTGCCCCGCCGTCGCTGGCCATGCCCTGGTTGTGGGAGGCTTTCTCTTCTATTACTTCATTGTCATAATAAGTCAGCAGCGGGAACCCCAGAAACTCCTGCCGCAGCTCTCCCGTGCCGCTGTCATAGGCGTAAACGGCTTCCACCATTCCTGCCATATAAGTGGTGATATAGGAGATGATCAGTTCCTCCTTTCCATCGGAATCGATGTCACAGACCGCGAACTTATTTTCGCTGATGTCCGCATCCTCCGGCTGGAGATCCCCTTGCATTCCCCCTGGAAAATTCTGGTCAAAGTAGATATCCTCCAGCGCCTTGATATAGGCTTCATACATGGCTTTCTCTTCCGGCGACAGGGTTAGGGCCGGGCTCTCCTGCCCGCTGCCAATTCCATTGCTGCCTCCGCCATTCTCCTCCGGCGTCCCGGCGCTGCCCTCACCGGCATTTTCTCCCCCATTTTCCTTTGATGCCTCTAAGCTGCCCTCACCGGCTTCCTGTCTGCTCCCTACTCCTCCTGCGGCGCCTGCTGGCCCGTCATTCAGGGGGACTCCAAGCTCCTCCAGTATCCCCTCCTGGCTGTCCTGGCTGCCGCAGCCTCCAAGCAAAGCCGCTCCCAGACACAAAGCCGTCCATTTCCATATTCCCTTTTTCATCCGCATCCTCCCTGTCCGCCCCCTGGCGAACCTAAGTCTCCGTCTTCCGCTTCATTGTCCGATTACTCTGTCTGTCCCCTGCCAAACGCCCCCATCTCCCGCCGTCATTCCGGACGGCTGTCATAAGGTCCGTACATGGCACTCATCTCCCTTGTGGCATCTGTCAGAAAAATCTGATAGTATTTCCCTGATTCTGCCTTTATCGTATAGACAGCCATGTCAACCCTTTCCACACTCTCCAGCTTCTCTCCCTCTGATAAGGGCGATCGCTCAAAATACCATTCCACCAGTTCTATGTCCAGCATCTCATTCAGGTTGTCCGGCTTGTTCCACTGTACTATGGGAGAAAACCAGACCGTCCGCTCCGTAACCACCCCCATCTGTTCAATGATATCCTCGAATCCGGCCCTTGCTCCATAGCTTCTGTCATAGTAAACCAAAGACGCATTCAACTCCTCCGGTGTATTTCCAAAGGATACACTCCCAAAGCTGGTCATGGTAAAGCAGGCCCTGTCAATCTTCGTACCGCTCCATTCATAAAGCTCTGTCAACGCCTCTTTCGCCCAGTAGACGAACCGTTCCGGCAGCGCGCCGCCATAGCGGGTGCCATAGTCCCACTCGTCCACCGCAGGCAGCCCATAGTACACCTCGCAGTAAGTCAGGTCAAGCTTCCGGAAAAAGGCCTCCGGAGACTGGTTCTCCTCCACATACCGAACCATGTGCAGCAAATTGTACTGGTCAAAGCTGTAATACTTCACGCTGCGCTGTCCGTCTCCGTCCCGGGTGGCGCTCTTTACCAGCTGCGCCTCCCTGTCCACCTCCACATTGGGAATCATATAGCCCGCGTCAAAGCGGCCCTCTGCCGGATTCCACAGATAGCAATAGTATGGAACATTCACCGTGTTCGTACCGGCCTGTATGCAGAAATCCTGATAGCCGTCAAAATTCAGATCCGCCACCACTATTTGGCCGTCCGGCGCCTGGGAAAGCACTTCCCCGTTCTCATCCTCCAGAAATTTCCCCACCTCTCTGGCAGGGATGTCCGCCGCCGTACATAGGGGCTTCGCAAACAGGGGCTCCCCTTTCAAGGCATAGGAATACATTTGCCCGTCATCGTTTTTGATTTCCTCCAGAGATCTTGTATACAGAGTCCGCACATCCTCCAGACGGATGATCTGCAGGACTTCCTCCTCCCTGCCCTTCAGGCGGTTTAGCTGTATCTGGCGGATCCTGTACTCTCCGCTTTCCAGAATGGCTTCTCCGCTGATCTTCAGTGTGTATTCCTCCCCATCATTTAAGTCTATGGATACAATGGCGCTGCTTTCCGCACAGCTCTCCTGATTATTTTCTCCGCCTCTTGTTCCGGTTCCTGCGCCAGGCTTCCAAACCTCTCCGTCGTCCTCATCCCCGCCAGGCTCCATACCGGATCCCTGGCCGTATCCTGCGGCAGGATCTTCCCCATCCGGTTCCTTTCCGCTTACCTTTCCGGTGAAAGTGGCAGTGGCGAAAAGGACCGCCAAAAGCAGCACCGCCGCCATTGCGCCGGCATGTTTCCTGGGCTCTCCCACAATGACCATCAGCCTTTCTTTTAACAGCTTCTTCCCGCTGGACATGGCAGTGGAAAGCTTCCAGCCCCTCTGCCACACGCCGCCTCCGGCGCTGAAGTCCAAAAGCGCCCTGCCATACCGGATCCGCTCCTCCTGTCCCAGAAGCTCCAGCGTCCTTTCATCGCAGGCCAGCTCCCCGTCCTGTTCGGACATGGCGGCCGCAATCCACACAAGCGGATTGTACCAATGGAGGCAAAGGCATGCCGCCCGCACTGCCACCCACAGATTGTCATGATGGCAGAAATGTACGTTTTCATGACAGAGCACATACCCCAGGACTTCGGGCCTGGCTGCCGCCTCTGCGCTTAGATATACCGCAGGATGGGCCAGGCCAAACATGCAGGGGCAGTCCACCACCGGGCACACATACACCGGAAGCCGGCTTTTGTCCCCTGCTCTGTACCGTTTTCTGGAGCGGTATACCCTTTTACGATATCTTGTGTTCAGAATCAGGATGCTCCCGGCGGACAAAAGGACGCCTGACAGCCAGACATACCAGAGCGGAGAACGGCTCATAAGCGCCTTTTTCCATGCAGGCAGCGGCTGGCTGCTTTTCACGCTCTCCCCTGACCCGTCCACGGCGTCCGTTTCGGTTCCCCGGACGCGGACGGACTGGGAATCCGCTCCTGCAGTTCCTCCGACAGCGGCTCCCGACTCTGTCCACTGCCCATAACCAGCGCCGGAATCCGCTCCCGGCTCCTTCGCCTTGTCCGTCACTGGCACAGACGTCTTCCCCGCGTCATTTGCTTTTTCCATATCATCCCCTACAGGTGAGACTGCTTTGTCTGCCGTTCCCTGCAGCCCTGCATTGCCTTTCGGGGCTATCCCTCCGGCGGATGCTCCCCCATAGAGGCCATCTGCCCCCGCCTGTCCATCCTCCGGCCCGGCCTCCTGAGCCGTGTCTGCAAACCGGAAGAGGTTCAGTACGCTTAAGCTGCTCTCCGCAAAAGATACCGGCACCAACAGCCGCACTGCCACCAACAGCCACAGGGCGTACCATGCCCGCATGGTCAGCTTCCTGCGCAAGAAGTTCCGCATGGCCATGACAAGCATAATCAATACACTTGAAGAAATTATCCACTCAATCATTCCGCTCTTCCTCTGCCCTGTCCAGAATCTGCCGCAGTTCTGAAAGTTCCTCCGTAGTCAGTCGCTGCTTCTTGATAAAGCTGCTCACCAGCATGCTGGCGCTGCCGTGATACACCCTCTTCAGGAAATTGTCCGTCTCTTTCTTCACGGCAGCCTCCCGCTCGATCAGGGGCACGTAGACCCGCATCCGTCCATTGTCCTCGCAGGCGATCATACCCTTTTCTGTCATGCGCCTCAGCATGGTCAGCGTAGTGCTCCGACTCCATCCTACCCGCCCCGCCATGTCCGCCACGATTCTGCTGCCTACTTTCGGAGATTCCGCCCACAGACTCTCCATGATATTCCATTCTGCCTCACTTAATGGTTTCATCGCAATCCGCCTTCCTCTTTCTGGACTTTCCTCTTTGTTGAACTCTCCGCCTTTTGGGCCGGATTTCTTCCCATCTCTGCCCGTCTTTTCAGGACTGGCCTTACCATTTGCTGTCTACATTGTAGACATATCGTATCACATGCTGTCTACAATGTCAACAATCTCTGAAGCAAAACAAATTCTCTTATCCGGAACTTTTGCGGATTCTTTTGGGAACGCCCTTTTCTGAACTATCTTTTCGAAACCATCTTTTTCATACCATCTTTCCCATACCGCCTTTTCCATACCGCCCATATTTCAAAAGCCGCTGCGGCAGGAATCCCGGTTTTCGGCTCCCTGCCACAGCGGCTCTTTTTCCGCTTCCCTATCTCTATATAGACCCTCTTTTTCCAAGCGCCGGCAGACGCTTTTCCACCAGGCGCTATGCTACCAGGCGCTTTGCCGCCAGCAGCTTTGCCAAGCTGTTTTTCCATTTCCTGCGTTTCCTGCCGGATAGTCCCGGTCCTGCGCAAGACCAAAGCACAATCCCGCTGAACCCGGATGCCCCGCGGCTTTCCGTCAGTCATTGGGTCTCTGGTAGAAGCGCCCAGCCAGGCTCTCCGTGCGGATCATGTTCACGAAAGCGGCGGGGTCTGTCTCCCGGACACGATTGAGCACCTTGCGCACCTCGTCCCGCCCCACTACAGAGTATAGGATGTTGCACTCCTGCTTCATATAGCATCCCTCCCCCTTGATCAGCGTGGCATCATGATTGGTCATATCCTTGATGACCTCGTAGACTTCATCGGGCTTCTTGGTGACGATCAGCAGGGTCTGCTTCTGGTAGCGCCTGTGCAGCGCATGCAGCACCTGTGTGGAGGTAAACTGGAAGATAATGGAATACAGCGCCTTGTCCCATCCAAACAATGCGCCGGCGATTCCCAGAATCACCACATTCCCCATAAAAATGTAGTTCCAGGAGTCAATATCCATCTTCTCCGACAGGAAAATGGCGATGAAGTCCGTCCCCCCCGCCGTGGCTCCCGCCATCAGGCAGATGATCATGGCAAGGGCATTGAACAGCCCTCCAAATACCGAAACCAGCAGCATGTCCGTGGTCACCGCATAGCTGGGGATAAAGTCGGTGATCAGGCCGGATACGACGATCATCAGGCAGGAATACAGAGTAAACTTCTTGCCGATGAACTTAAAACTCACCACGATGGGAATAGCATTCAGGGTCAGGTTGATCAGAGTAAATGGAGGCTCAAAGCCCCATGCCAGGTCGCAGATTTCCTGTATAAGCCTGGTAAGCCCCGTAAAACCTCCGGGAATCAGTCCCCCCGTGCGCACGAACGTTTTCAGGTTCACAGCCATGAGCACCGATGCCAGCAAAATCATGATCGTGCGCTTCGCGGTATCCAGCATCGCATTTTCCACTTTTGTCTTCATCTTTCTTCCTTTTCTCCTCCTGTTTCATTCCCTTGCCGGGATTGACTCCCTGCAGAACTTTCCTTTCCCCAGTCTCCTCCTGCCTCCTGTCTCGTGGCGGTCTGCTCTTCCTGAAAATCCGACCTCTCCTCGGCCGCATCCTTGTCCCCCGGAGCTTTGGGCTCCCCGGGCTTTCGCAGCAGCTTCCCCTGTCTCCCCATCACCGTCATCCCGCAGAATACCAGGATACTACCGATGCTCACCAAGATTCCGGCCCTGCTGCCCTCCGGCACATACTTCATTTCAAACCGGTATTCCCCGGGCTCTAAGTCAAAGGCCATGAGACAGCCGCCGAATAGGCTCCCTTCCGTCTCCTCCCCATTGACGGAAATCTCCCACCCCGCCTCATAAGGCACGGAGAGAATCAGCCGCCCCGGCTCTTCCATGGCAATGCTGCCTGTCAGGGTGTCATTTTCCCAGGTCACATGCTCCATGTGCTGAGCCGAGAGGAGCTCCAAAGTCTCCCACAGCACCTCCTCGTCCATCCGGAACACCTCTGCCTGGATTTTGGGCGATTCATCCTTTTCGTCCCCATTGGTCAGGGTAATGGTCTGATCCCTTTCCAGGTACCCCAGATACAGAATGGCGCCTTTCTTCAGGTCATTGTATTTCTCCTCCCCTGTGCTGCCGCCAATGCAGTCCACTTTTGCCGTACCTGAGGCTGTGAGAATTGCATAGTAATACCCGCCCTCCCCGGCCGTGAACACCACGTCATCTCCCCTGCTCTCGCTTTTTGCCTCCTGAAACAACGTCCCCTTTACGCCCAGCTCCCTTACCATCTGATTCTGGAGTTCCAGCCCCTGATACTCGAAGCCCTCCGGCAGGTCAAAGCCGGTAGGCGCCACATAGCCAAAGGGCAGCGCTGCATTGCACTGATAGAGGCAGATGTCCCCGCTGCGGGCAGTCAGCGTATAAAGTCCGTTCTCATAGTCCGGAGACTCCCCGAACATATAGTCCACATTCAGCATGGCAGAGGTAAGCGCCGTAGCGCCGTCAAAGCCGTAGTACACCTTGCTATGGCGCATGCCCAGCCGCTTGTACATATCCATCACATGGGAGTTCAGCGTGGAGGAAAACACGCTGGCCGTAGGATACCCGGTAAGGGTTCCGTCATTTTTTGTCTTTCTGGTAAACTTCTCCAGCCGGTAGAACCCCTCCTCCTTTTCTCTGCTCGCCTGATACAGGGCCTTATAGTCCTCCTGCTGCCCCAGATAGGCGCTGCGGCTCACCGTACCCACGCTGGTAGCGCCGGTATTGATGGCACATTCCGCCGCCACCACCGTCAGTGCCATCACCGCCAGCCCCCTGTGCAGCGTCCTGTCCTCCCTTGTCCGGTACAGATACAAAAACACCGCATACACACTGACAAACCCAAGCGTCAACAGCTTCACGCCCAGTCCAAAGTCCTCATGATCAATAAACTTCTCACAGAACAGGCAAAATCCCACAGCCCACAGATAGCCGTAAAGAATCTGTCGCTCATCCGTCTCCTTTACCTGACGATAAGCATCATGGCACATGGTCAGCACCAGAAAAATATAGATAAAAGACTGCCTCCCCGGCAGGGAATCCGGGTAATTCAGCCCATGCCAGAGAAAATCCAGAATATTCGTGCCAAATCCAAGCAGCATAAAGCCCGCCAGCGCCATGCGGCAGAATCTCTCCCGGATGGGAATGCGCCTGTTCACTACATACATAGGGATCAGCATCAGCACCGCGCTTCCGCAGTAAATGTTGGGCCAGTGATCCAACCCCCGCTCCGTCTGGACGCAGACGCAGTGCCTTGCCAGCATGTCCAGTACCGAAAAATAGGACTCCGCCTTTTCAGGAAAATCCATATCCCCGAAATCCGTCCGCAAAATAGCGCACACCTCGGGAATTAACAGCACCGCCGCCATCCCCCCAGCCAGGAGGGAGTACAGGGCAAAACGCGGAATGTCCCTCCTGCAAATCCGGCTCAGGCTTCTCCTTTCCGTCACCAGAAGCATCCCGAAATACAGCACCAGAAAGATGCAGATCATAATGGAAATATAGTAATTGGTAAAGATGGACAGCGCCAGACTGACACAGTAAAGCCCGCAGCGCCCCTCCCTTACAAGCCGCTCCAACCCAAGAACAATCAGGGGCAGCAAAACCACGCAGTCCACCCACATGATATTGTAATTGTAGGCCGCCATGAATCCCGACAGCGCGTAGAAGCAGGAGAAGAACAGCGCCCCCATCTTTTCTGTGCCCATCTTTTTGCAGGGAGTCTCTGCGCCCCCGTTTCCTGCCGCTGCCCGTCTGCTCAGATAGAGATAAGAGGTCAGACCCGCAAGCCCGATCTTAAATACGATCAAATAGCTCATAAACTCCATCAGATGGCTCTCCGGCACAAACAGGGAAAAGACATGGAAAGGACTTGCCAGATAATATACGAAAAGCGCAAGGAAATTAGAGCCTATCCCCACGTTAAAGGAAAAACTCAGATTCTCTCCCCCGCGGATTTTGTGGAGCAGCTCACTGAAAAAAGGCATGTATTGGTGGTACAAATCGCCAAACAGGAAGCTCCTGTCCCCAAAGGGATAAATCCCGTTGCCCACAAACAATGCCAACATTATCATAATAGGGAGCAGCATCGACAGCACAGGCGCTGCATACCTGAATTCTCCCCTGGTTTTCTGTCTTATCTTTTTCATAATTGTCAGTTTCCGTCTCCGGCCGGCCCGGAGCCGGCACTTGCCTCCCTTAGTCCGCCTTTCTTAAGCGGCATCCTGCATCAACGCTTTTCGCCTGGGTGGATTCCACAGCACATGGCTGATGCCAAGGCCATTATAGCCCAATTGGCAAAAAATGTCTACCGGCTTTTACCGTTCACTCCGATTTTTCATTTTATCATTTTTATCATTATCCGTTTTTACATGCCATACTCATCAGTAATAAAGTTTGCCACAAATTTACAGCATCTTCTGCCGGTGAGTGGGGCCGCCATGGAAGAAAAGCATTCCATGGCAAATTTTAGTAATTGTCAGTATGCCTTATGCATGAAAGGCATATAATAGTGTGGGTTTACTTTGGAGGGATTGTCATGAAGATAGCTATTGCCGGGAGAGCCGGGAAAACCGGGAATTATGTGAGATACGTGGAAACTGCGGGGGCTACGCCGATTGTAACGCTGTTTGCATCCGAGGCAGCGGACTGTGATGGACTGCTGCTGCCGGGAGGCGGCGACATCACTCCCGCTTTCTATGGAGAGCTCAACCGCGGCTCTGCCGACATCGATACTGAACTGGACATCCTGCAGCTGCAGATCTTCGACTTGGCCGTGCAGAGGGGCATGCCGGTTCTGGGCATCTGCAAGGGCCTGCAGGTAATCAATGTAGGGCTGGGAGGCACTCTGATTCAGGATCTGGAGCCGCCCATGGGAGAAAGGCATCGGTATGATAACGGAGATAAATATCACAAATCCGTAATCAGAGAGGCTTCCTGGCTGCACGGACTCTACGGCGGCGCCACCTGGGTAAACAGCGCCCATCACCAGGCCATCGACCAGCTGGGGCAAGGGCTCTGCGCAGTCTCCCGCTGTCCTCTGGACGGTTGCATTGAAGCCGTTGCCCATGAGAACCTGCCCCTCATCGGCGTACAATGGCATCCGGAACGGATTGATTTTGGAATATCCGGCACGGATGGGCGGAAAGTGCTGGAGTATTTTATTTCGCTGATTTAGATGGCGGAGCGGACGGTATCCAGGCTCGAGAAATTCTGAATTTCTAAAATCTGGGATAAATCCAGTATTTCTCCGTGAATGCTGCTCCGTCTCCGTTTAGCAATTACGAAATTATTTTACAAACGCCTTTTTGCCAGCTAAAGCCAGAAATCCATCCGCATCAGGTTACCGCCATAATTTTTACATAATCCTCCGACTTGTCCCGCATGATGTGGAGCCCTTTTTCCAGTTCTTCCAACGGGAATCGGTGAGAAATGAACTGGCCAGGCGTCAGGCGAGATAACCGCTCCAGCGCATAATGCCAGTCATCCGATGTGCCATGGGTAAAGGAAGAATTCCAGGTTCCTTTGATCGTCAGCTGGTTGCGCAGGATCTTCCAGTATACCTCCTTTTCCAGCGTCATGTCCGAGGCCGGGTTCCCCACCAGGCAGACGCTTCCCCCGGCAGCGGCACAATCCACCGCCTGGCGCACCGTCTCATTCCTTCCCACGCACTCGAAGATGACATCCGCGCCACGGCCGCCTGTGCGCTCCGAAATCCATCTGCCCGCGTCCTGTTTCCTGCTGTCGCAGTAAGCATCCGCTGGCAGCCCCAGTTCCAGAATCTTGCGCTTCTGGAACTCCTTATTGCCGATTACAAGAATTCTGATGGCAGAATCGGCGGAACTTGCGCCGGACTTTTCTCTTTCAAACAGCAGCGCCGTGAGCAGAAGCCCTATGGTTCCCAGGCCGCAGACTATGATTGTATCGTCTGTTGTCGCTTCTTTACCTATGCTCTGCCTTGTAGTATGGGATGCTCTGGAATTCGCTGCCGTCTTCGACCGGAAGCTACCTGCCAGCACCTGCCGCATGGCATGGGTAGCCACTGCCATAGGCTCCAGCATGGCCGCCGCCTCGAAAGAAACGCTGTCTGGCAGTTCTATGAGATTATCGGCGGGGACCGTCACATACTCCCCAAAACCTCCGTCCCTGCGGGAGCCCAGATACCCGTAATTGCGACACATTTCGCATCGTCCGGCCAGACAAGGACCGCACAGACCACATGGAATCAGCGGGAACACACCCACTCGCTTCCCCAGCCAGCCGGGTTCTACACTCAGCCCAGCCTCCACCACGATACCGGAGAATTCATGCCCGGGAACCAGCGGGTGGGCATGGGCGCCGGTTTTGTATATCCGGGGAATGTCCGAGCCGCAGATGCCCGCCGCCTTTACGGCCACCAAGACTTCTCCATTGCCTGGGGCAGGCCTTTCTATTGCTTCATACCGTATGTCATTTACGCCGTGCAGAACCCATGCTTTCATTGCCTCTGTCCCCATCCTCTATCCGTTGCAGATCTTCCCCTACCGGGTACCTTGCCGCTTTGCCTTTCTACTTCCCCTGCAGTCAATACCTGTCATTGACGCCCGGCTTTGTCCGCCAAGGCAATCATCCTGCGAAATCGCTCCATGTCTTCTTTCGTGGTGATTTTAAAATTTCTCTCATCCCCCGGAATCATGGCAATGTCCATGCCCGCCATCACCGCAGGCTCCGTGGAGCCGTTGATCCTCAGAATCCTATCCGGCAGCAGAGACCTATTTGCCTCAAGATATTTGCCAAGGACAAACGCCTCCGGCGCCTGTCCGGCGAAGATTACCCCCCTGTCCAGCAGAGAGGTGATTGTGCGCCCGTCCTTGCTGCAATAGACTGTGTCTTTCATGGGAAGCACAGGAATAGCCCCATCGTGGCCGGCTGCCGCCTCCAGGCACTCTGTGATCAGATCCGCGGACAGCATAGGTCTGGCCGCGTCATGCACCAGCACATAATCCGTATCCTTTCCGTATCGATGCATGTCCTCCAGCCCATGGAGAATGGACAGCTGTCTGTTCTTCCCGGGCAGAGAGAATCCCCGGAACTTCTTTTCCACATCGGCGGTTTCCAGCCACTCTGAAATCTTTTCCTGCCATGAGGCCTCTGCCACAATCTGAATAGCGTCTATTTTGCTGTGACGGGACAAGGTTTCTATGCAGCAAGAGAGGACGGGCCTGCCGCCAACCTCCAGATACTGCTTCGGGATATCCGTCCCCATACGTGTGCCTGTACCGCCGGATAGCAGCAATGCTATATTTCTTCTATGCGCTTTCTCTTCTCTCGCGTTCAAATCTGACATTCCTCCCTGAATTGGCCGATGTCACTGGCCCTGGCTGCCGCTTTAAGCCAGGCAGACAGGATGGCAATATCTTTCTCAACCATGATCCGCTGAGACAGTTCCTGGGGAATATCACCCAGTTCATTTAAAAATCCCAGGATATCTTCCCGTTTTCCCCAGATTCGTCCCTGAAGCTCGCCCTCCCGTATTCCTTCCAGTTTTCCCTCCAGCTTTCCTTCCAGTTTTCCCTCCAGCTTTCCTATGCGTTGCCCCTCAAGTCTTCCCTCCTCTATAGCCACTTCTCTTATATATGCATCTTCCGCCCTGCGATCCCTGATTCGCTTCAGTCGCTCTTCGTATAAATAGCGCAGGTTTTTCCTCAAACTCATGTCCCGAATGGCCCCAATGGCCTCTTTGATTCCCGTATTCCTTACTTTGATCATTGCCAGATCCTCCTCCCTCTCCGCATTAAACAGACGAATCCAATCATCTATGGCTGACCTCCCCTGCAGGCCTTTCGTCAGCTCCACGATATGCATCTCCAGCAGATCTGTCAGTTCTGTACCGTCAGCCGTCCTCATTCGGTAGACGGAGTGGTATCTTTCCCCCTCCAACAGCGGGAAATCCAGCAGGCTGATGCTGATACATCTGTGCAGCCTCTCATAGTCCTGCCCCGTCTTCAGATCTTCCGTAAACATCTTCGCCAGATAGAACAAAGCCCGCTTCGTCCAACTCGTCTGACGCCGCACCTGCATCTCCACATTCACTTTCGTCCCTTCGTACATCTCCAGCGCCATATCCAGAATTCCCTGCTTCTGTCTGGCCCGGCGCCTCCACAGAAACGGGCTGACTATCCGCACCTCTTTGATCTCTTCCAGTGGAATTCCCAGCACATCGCTCAGGAATTGTTTCCTGACAGCTTCATAAGAGAACAGTTCTCTGAACGCGTAGTCGTACTTTAGTGATATCAGTTTCATCTCTCCTCCTGTCCAAAGCAGAAGAAATGTCACTCTATGTGTTGAAAATCTTCTGCTTTTATAATATTGATAAATTTGAATAAAAGCATAGATTTTCTGAAAAAAGAATGACGAATCCGGGATACCGGCCGTTTGTTAGAAAGTGTTATGCTTTGTTTTTATCTTAGCATATCTGGGAGATTTGTCAAGAGAATATTAAACCGCTCAGCTCTGAAAGGTAAATTCCATTATAGCCTGCCCGGGAACCTCAAATTTTGGTTTTTTGAGTTTTCCAGGAAAATCGGAAAGTTATCCACATCCATTGACTCCAGTTCTACCGCCACTCGATTTTTTGTGGATAAAATTCACATTTCCCCCTTGGCAGGCATCACTTCCTTTTTTCCTGATTGAACTCCTAGGTCATCGACTGCATGCTCCTGATCCCGCCTATCCCTTTGTAGAACATGGTCCCCAGCAGCTCATCGTTGGAATACCCTATATAACTCTGGTTCCTTGGGTCTTTTGTTTCTGCAAAATCACGGAACAGGCAATTTTTCTCAAAGGGGCCTATTCCTCGCAGAGATTTAGTGCGAATTATTTTTTCCTTTCAAGGCTGTAAACCGCTGCGCCAAAATGTAGTTCGCTAAAATTTTAGCTGCCGTATGTCCGCCAGGGTCTCCCCGTAAGGCTTGTCCTTGCCGAAAAGGAGCGTGGTGCCAAGGACGAAGCCTTTCACGCCTTTGGGGGCGTATTCTATGATTTTGTCCGCACTGCAGGCGCCGTCCCAGTAGAGTTCGAAGCCCATGTCCTCTTTCATGGAGAGGAGCTTCGTGATCTTCTTGCCTACGTAGGGCAGATACATCTGGCCCGCGTTGCCTGGGTTCACGGACATGACAAGAACTTTCTTCACGATGCGCAGCATTTCCATCACGGTCTCCGCGGAGGTGCCGGGATTAATGGCTATGCCGGGTATCATTCCGGCATTGATAATGGCCTGGAGGGTGGTGGAGGGGTGGTACTCTGCCTCCGGGTGGATGTAGACTGTGTCGCCTTTTCGCAGATGCTCCAGGAAGATGCCTATGCGGTTGTTGGGATGCTCTATCATTAGGTGCACGTCCAGAGGCTTGGACGTAGCGGAAGCTATGTATCGCATGTCGTTTAGGGACATGGCAAAGTTAGGGACGTAGCGGCCGTCCATGATGTCTATGTGGAACGAGTCTATGCCGCCTTGTTCTAAGTTTCTTACTTCCTGCTCCAGGTGGCCGTAGTCGGCGCACATCATGGAGGCTGTGAGTTCAAATTGCATAAGTCTCTCCTTCTGCGAAGACATAAGGAATTGTCTCCAAACAACTGCTGCAAGTCTATAGCAGTTTTTATTGTATTTCTGGGCTTTTGCCTAAACATATTACAGGAACCGCTTCGCGAGCTCTGTCAACATCCGGTTTCCGGCTCTCTTCATCCCGGCTGGAAACAGTGGCACCGACCATGTCACCCGGCTTTCAGTCCAGAAAATTCTTGTCGGAATATACCATTTTATATCTATCCATATTCTTCTCAAAGAAGAAAGAAATCAGGCGCTCCGAAAGGAAACCCGGATACCGGTTGTCATAACTATCCTCTCTGTTTCCGCCATGCTCCGCCGCCGCAAACAGAATGGGGAACAGCCATCCGCACAGCTCCTCCAGTACTTCCTTTCGCATGATGAACATGTTGCAAGGCGAATAGAGGTTTTTCGCAAAAAAGGCCTCTGCCTCCTGGGCCTCCCGAAAGTCCCTTTCCCTCAGAAGCGCCATCATATAATCCCAGTCTTTCGGATTATGGCGTTTCCTGAAATTTTCCCTGAGACTGGGAGCCACATACAGGGGAACCGGAAGGATGACATCCACTCTATTCACAAGCATACGCTCCAGCCAGTCCGGCGGCAGGATGAAGTGCCTGCGGTAATGTGCCAGACCCACAATGTCCTCCGAGGCATTCTTCCAGATCCAGTAAAGGGCTGTCAGCTCGCAGAACTGACGATTTTTCGTCGAAATATTATCGCCAATGTCATCTGTCACGGAACAATCCGAAAAGCGTTTGTCGGTCAAGGCCGCCCCCACCTGGATGAGCTTTTCGTAAGGCTCTTCCCTGTACTGCCGTTTCAGAGGAGCATCGTAAACGGATTTCGCCACATATATGGCAGCCGATATCCCGTCGGCTTTCATTTTTTCTATTTTTAAAAAATTCTTTCCGCTCTCCGCGAAATGCTTCTCCAGATAGGCATTGCGCAGCCGAAGATCCAGCTCTACGTCCACCGGCGTTATCTTATCGAAGCCAAGAGATTCCAGCGCATGGGCAATTTCCCCATGATAGATCCCCCTTGTCCCTATGTAGACCGGATATTCCGTATGGAGGTTCCCTTTTTCCAGCCTTGTCACGGGCACCTCTCCCACCTTGGACGGGTTCTCTTCTTCATTGTTGTATAGGTAGGCTTCTATGGCCACGCCGGGGCATAGAGCCTGTAGATATGCCGCCAATGTCTGCGCCCTGGAATGGGCGCCAAAAATGTAGATTCTCTCTGCCATACTCCCTGCTCCTGTGGAATCCTATGTAAAATCCATACATTTCCTGACCTTTTCCAGATAGGAATGGCCATGCCGCTTGTCCGGTTCCAGATAGTTTCCTTCTCCCCATTCATTCCATGCGTTCAGGAACACATATTCATTCCCTTCTTCCAGGCTTTGCCGGAGGGTGGCTTTCAAATATCTGCCGAACTTCTCCGGGGAAGCCCCCCTGGTCACCACTGCCCTGACGCCCCGTCTGGGAGAATCGTCGTAATCGACGAATACTGTCCGGAAATGGTTCTTTTCATGGGGCGTCCTGAGCATTTCCCTATTTATTGCGTCGTATTGAATGGCCTTTACCGCAAATCGGTTCCAGAGCCATCCTCCCTTTTCTTTCGGCGCGACAGCGGATTCCGTTCCCAGCATCTCGGATTTCGTCCGGTTCGGTTCAAAGTCAACGGATCCGTCTACCCATATGCTCTTTGCCACATGTTCCCGGCACACATTCATGGAAACGATAAACAGCCCCTGGAATCCGTCTTCCCTGGCTCTTGTGTTCCAATAGCGAATCATGTCGTTGAAATGCGGGATGTTCCGCAGCCTGTAGATGAGCAGCATCGGGCGGCCTCCCTCTTTTATATATCTCCTATCATGGAAAAAGGGGCGGAAATACGCATAGTGCCTGCTCCATTCCTCCTCCCCGCCATAGGTCTGGGGAATCAGGATTTCCTTGTTTCCTCCGGCTCCATGCCAGGTCTTCGTCCATGGCTCATTGGCCCAGGCGAAGCAGTAATGGAAGTCAATCCCCTCGTTTCCCAGCAGACGCTGCGCAGGTTTTTCCAATACAAGTCGGCCGTTGAACCAGTAGTGGTAAAGGCAGAAGCCGTAGATGCCATACTTTCGGGCCAGGGCAGTCTGCCACTCCATGACGCCGTCGTCCAGCAGGTTATAGTAGTTCCCGCCCAGCGGAATTCTGGGCTGGTTATGACCCAAAAACAGGGGCTTGCTTTTTGTTACATTGGTCCATTCCGTAAATCCTCTTCCCCATGCGTCGTTATTCTCCGGTATCTCATGAAACTGGGGCAGATAAAATGAAATTAATTTCATGTCCTCACACGCTCCATACCACTTCTTCTATCGAGACCACAGGGCAGTCCACTTTCCCTGACAGATCCTTTTTAATGGCTTCTAATGCATAATACGGGGTTACAATCACGGCATCCACTTCAGGCAGACTGTCTTCCTGGGGGGAATAGACTTCGGCAATCCTGGAAATGGAGCAGCCGGCGTCCCTGTCGATTCCATAGACGATTTCCACACCGCTTCCCGCCAAATCCTCTGTCAGGCGGTTCGCCAGCTCCGCCATGCCGTAGATTGCAATACATCTGTAGCCCATCTCCTGAAAATATCCGGCCAGGCTCTTACCCCCGTTTTTGACTTCCAGCCAGTGGTTCAGCAGTTGGTAGTTGTCCGAAAGCTTGTTGTTGGCAGACAGCAATGCCCCTTTCTCTTTCTTATGCCTCTTCTGCAGGACAGCGCCCACGGCCAGGGCTCCCACTGCTGCCAGGCCAATTATCCATTTTCCGTATTTCATCTGTTCTCACTTGTCCCTTTCTTCACCGTCTATGAGAGTCTGGGGCTGCTCCCAGATTATTTTTTCCGGCGCAATTCCCATTTCCTTCAGGGAAGTAATGATTCCCTCCGCGTTATTTCTGAACTTCACCGCTATGATAATCTTATCGAATGCCTGATTCCTCAGACACTCCACGTCCTGAACCTGCAGCCCCTCCCTTTGCAGCTTCTCATACTGCCTGTCCACCCACAGGACTGCCTGTCCAGGACGGGTCAATTCTAAAAAACGGTAAAAGGACTTTCCCACTTCACCGGCTCCGTACAGGACTACTTTGTCGTCAGGCCGGATGCTTTTGAACGGCGGGATGTAATAGGGTATCTTGTTCTTCAGGTTCAGACCCATCATGTAGTTCACACCATATATGGCGCGGTCTGCAGCGAACATGTCCAATCGATGCTTTAGTCTGTCAGACCCAGCGCTTGCCTGCTGACTGACAGACTGATAAAATGCCATCAGCTGTTCCAGATATTGCGGGTCTGTACTGTGGCAGGCGGATCCGCTCCTTTGCCGATAGTAGTAAAACGGTTCATTGATTATCACGATTCCTTTTGCCTGCAGAACACATAAAAATCCCAATGCCAAATCTTCAAAATACCGGAGTCCTTGATTCACGTTTCCGTAATTCTGTAATATCAGTTCCCTGGCGAACAGTTTGTCACACAAGTTCAATGGAACGCCTGATTCTGCGCCAATCTGGTCAAATAAATTATCTGACAGGTCAGCTTTTTGGCAGTCCGCATAATAACCTGCGGCTATCACATCGTTTTCCGCGAAGCATACTCCCGTGGCATCGCTGTAGATATTCTTTTTGCAGACGGCCACTTCCGCATCGTACCTTTTCAGCAGCCCATGCAGCTCCTGATACATCCGCTCCGAAATCCAGTCGTCTCCGTCAACAAAACCGATGTA